>CAZJHX010000041.1:0-8100 GCA_964545715.1 uncultured Myxococcales bacterium | reverse complement strand
GCGTCGCAGCGGGCGATGGGGCAGGGGGCGGCGTCGGCGCAGACGAACTGGGCGGTCTACAGCGGCAGGAAGATGCAGCCGGCCTCCTCCTCGGAGAAGCCGTCCTCGGTGCAGTCGTTGCCGTCGACGCACGGGTCGGGCGGGTTGGAGCACACGCCGTTGCCCTTGTCGCACTCGTCCAGCGTGCAGTTCTCGCCGTCCGAGCAGTCCTTGGGCGTGTTGGCGCAGCCGACCACCGTGTCACAGGTGTCGATGGTGCAGGCGTTGGCGTCGTTGCAGGCGTAGATGTGAGAGCAGCCGGTCTGGCTGTCGCATTGGTCGGTCGTACACGCGTTCTGATCGTCGCACGGGTTGGCCACGCTGGCGCAGCCGCCGGTCGCGCCGTTGCAGTTGTCCAGCGTGCACTGGTTGCCGTCCTCGCAGTCGACCGCCGGGAAGACGCAGCCGATGGTGGACTTGCAGTCGTTCTGGGTGCACTTGTCACCGTCGTCGCAATCCAGCGGGTTGAAGGTACAGGCGAAGCCCGTCGTGGAGCCGGCGCTGGCCAGGCACTTGCCGACCGTACAGGCGTTGCCGTCGTTGCAGAAGGCGTCGTCACCGGCGGCGGGACACTCGACCTCGCAGCTGGCGATGGGCGTGAAGATGCAGCCCTTGACCGGGTCGCAGAAGTCGACCGTGCAGAAGTTGTCGTCGCTGCACTCGGCGGCGGTACTGACGTTGAGACAGCCGGTGTCGGTGTCGCAGCCGTCGGTCGTGCACTTGTTGTCGTCGTTGCAGTCGACCGGGATGAAGAAGCAGGCGCCGGTGAGAGCGTTGCAGAGATCCTCGCTGCACGCGTTGCCGTCGTCGCAGCTGATCAGCGCGTTGGAGCACTCTTTGGTCACCGGGTCACAGGTGTCCGTCGTGCACGGGTTGCTGTCGTCGCAGGCGTTCAGGAAGTCGCAGGTGCCGCCGCCGCCGTCAACGCACACGCCGTCCGTACACGTGTCGCCGTCATCGCAGTCAAACAGGCTGTGCAGGCAGGTGCCGTCCTCGAAGTCACAGCTGTCGATGGTGCACGGGCTGCCGTCGTCGCAGTTCTTCTCGAAGAAGGAGCAGGTGCCCGGGTCGGTGTTCGGGTTGCAGAAGTCCTGGGTGCACGGTGTGCCGTCGTTGCACAGCGCCGGATAGTTGCACCCGTCGGTGGCGTCGCACAGGTCGATCGTGCAGTTGTTGCCGTCCTTGCAGACCAGGTCGGTGTAGCTGCAGGAGCCGTCCCCGGCGCAGGAGTCCACGGTGCAGACGTTCTTATCGTCGCACTTGGGCTCAAAGACGCAGCCCAGCGTGATGTGGCAGCTGTCGTTGGTGCAGATGTTGTCGTCGAAGCAGGTGACGTCGGTGTACTCGCACTCGCCCTCGGCGGTGCACTTGTCGGTGGTGCACGCGTTGGAGTCGTTGCAGTCCAGGGTCGTAAACTTGCAGCCGGTCGATGTGTCGCAGGTGTCGACGGTGCAGGCCTCGCCGTCCTCGCACACGATCAACTCGAACAGGCAGCCCGTCACCGGGTTGCAGGAGTCGTTGGTGCACTGGTTGGCGTCGTCGCAGACCTTGTCGGGGAACTCGCAGTCGCCGGTGCCGATGTCACATTGGTTGTCGGTGCACGCGTCGTTGTCGTTGCAGTCCTTGGCCACGTTGATGCAGTCGCCGGTCAGTGAGTCACAGCTGTCATCGGTGCAGGCGATGGAGTCGTCGCAGGCCTTGAGCGTGTCGACGCAGCCGCCGATTTCAGCGTCGCACTTGTTGATGGTGCACGGGTTGCCGTCCTCGCAGTCCAGCGGGGTGCTCTCGCAGCCGACGCCGGGGGTGCACAGGTCCTGGGTGCACGGCTCGCCGTCGTCGCAGCCGATCTTGGTAAAGATGCATTGGCCGTCCGCCGCGTTGCACTCGCCCGAGGTGCACTGGTTGCCGTCGTCGCAGAGCACGGCCACGTTCGTGCAGCCGTCGGCCTGGGTGCAGCCGTCCGCGGTGCATTTGTCGTCGTCATCGCAGGGGTTGTTGGTGTAGCTGCAGGCGCCGTTGGCCGGGTTGCACAGGCCGAGCGTGCAGGGGTCGCCGTCGTCGCAGGTCTCGACCTCGTTGACGCACTCGCCCGTGACCGCGTCGCAGGAGTCGTTGGTGCACGTGTCCGCGTCGGCGCAGTCTTTGTCCTGGAACGTGCAGCCGCCCAGCGCGTCGCAGATATCGTCGGTGCAGTTGTTGCCGTCGTTGCAGGTCGGAGCGTTGACGCAGTCGCCGGTGACCGCGTCACACGTGTCGGTGGTACAGACGTCCTCGTCGTCGCAGTTCTTGGGCTTGTTGTCGCACTCGCCGGTGGTGATGGCGCAGATGTTGAGCGTACAGGGGTCGCCGTCGTCACAGCTCTTGGGCGCAAACTCGCACACACCCGTGGTCGGGTCGCAGCTGTCGGCGGTGCACAGCGTGTTGTCATCGCAGATTTTGGCGCCGTTGGAGCAATCGCCGGTGCCCAGATCGCACACGTCGTCGGTGCACAGGTCACCGTCGCTGCAGTCCTTGGTGTCGTGCGTGCAATTAAAGCTGACGGCCAGATTGATGCACTTGTCGAACGTGCACTTGTTGTCGTCGTCGCAATCGGGCGTGTTGATCTCGCAGAACTCCGTAGTAATAATAAAAAAAACGCCCGCGCAGTAGTCGATCTGGCCGTTCTCGGCGGTGACGAGCGCGGTGCACGTACCGTCCTGCTTGCACGGCACGGTGGTCAGGTCGCAACCGGGGATCGAGGTGTCCCACGGGTTCTCACAACCGTTGGCGCCGCACGTGTCGTTGGTACACGGGTTGTTGTCGTTGCAGGTGTTGACGTAGTCGCAGTTGCCCGCGGTGCCGCAGGTGTCGATGGTGCACACGTTGTCGTCATCGCACTTGGGCGCGTAGCTGCACTCGCCGTCGGCGCTGTTGCAGGTGTCGGTCGAGCACGGGTCTGAGTCGTCGCAGGCGTTGGTCGACGTGCACTGGCCGGTGTCCTCGTCGCAGGCGTCCTTGGTGCAGGAGTCGCCGTCCGAGGGGCACTGGATCTCGTTGTTGGCGCAGTTGCCGTTGGCCGGGTTGCAGATATCGTTGGTGCACTTCAGCCCGTCGTCGCAGGTGATGACCGGGTTGTCGCAGCCGGTCTCCTTATCGCAGCTGTCCAGCGTACAGAGGTCAAAGTCCTCGCACGGGTTGGGGGCGTAGTTGCAGTCGCCGCTGCCAGGCTCGCACGCGTCGATGGTGCACGCGTCGTCGTCGTTGCAGTCTTTCGGCGTAAACTGACACAGGCCGGTGACCGGGTCGCAGGAGTCGTCGGTGCACGGGTTCTGGTCGTCGCATGCGACGGGCGGGTTGCTGCACTCGCCTGTGCCCTGGGCGCAGAGGTTCTGGGTGCAGAGGTCATCGCCGCCCTCATCCGCACAGGCCTTGGCCGGGAAGGAGCATGAGCCCAGAGCCGGGTCGCAGATGTTGTCGGTGCACGGCACGCCGTCGTCGCACAAGAGGCTGATGTTTTTGCAGTCGCCGGTCGCGGCGTCGCAGGCGTCGGTGGTGCACAGGCTGCCGTCGCTGCAGTCCTTGGCCTTGGTGTCGCACGCGCCGGTCAAGAGGTTGCAGAAGTCCACCGTGCACGGCTTGCCGTCGTCGCATTGGGTGGACGTGTACTCGCACTTATTGGTCGCCAGGTTGCAGACGTCGGTAGTGCACAGGTTGCTGTCGTTGCACACGTCGTCGTTCAGGCAAATGCCCGCCTGCGGTTGGTTCACGCAGCCGACGCCCGCCTGGCAGAAGTCCAGGGTCCCGGCGATGCCGTCGTCGCAGTCGGCCTGGTTGAAGACACAGCCCGAGCCCTCGTTGCAGGTGTCGTCGGTGCAGATGTCGCCGTCGTCGCAATCGACGGTCGCGTTGACACAGTCGCCGGCGCCGTCCGGGTTGATGCAGGTGTCGTCGGTGCAGGCGTTGCCGTCATCGCAGTCCTTGGGCGGGAACTGGCAGTTGCCGGTGGCGGAGTCACAGGCGTTGACCGAGCAGGCGTTGTTGTCCTCGCACGGCTTCAGCTGGTACTGGCAGCCCTCGACCGGGTCGCAGCTGTCGATGGTGCAGCCGTCGTTGTCGTTGCAGCTGTCCGGCGGGAAGTAGCAGCCGGCCTGCGGGTTGCACAGGTTGGCGGTGCAGGGCTTATCGTCCTCGCACTCGATCGGCTCCTGGCCGCAGAGGCCGGTGCCCTGGTTGCAGGTACCCACGGTGCAGGCGCTGTTGTCGTTGCAGGTCTTGACGGTCGAGACACAGCCGGTGCCGGGCGAGCATTTGTCGTCGGTGCACTTGTCACCGTCTTCGCAGTCCGTCGGAACGCTGGAGCAGGAGCCGGTCTCCTCGTTGCAGGAGTCGTCGGTGCAGGCGTCGCCGTCGGAGCAGTCCTTCGGTGCGTACTGGCAGGCGCCGTCCACGTCGCACGAGTCCACCGTGCAGGCGTTGCCGTCGTTGCAGTTCTTGGGTGTAAAGCCGCAGTCGCCCGTGTTGGGGTTGCAGATGTCGTCCGTGCAGACGTCGTCGTCGGAGCACTCTTTAAAGACGTACTGGCACTCGCCGGTGTCGAAGTCGCAGCCGAGCTCGGAGCAGGCGTTGTTGTCTTCGCACAGGGTCAGGAAGTAACAGGACGGATCGTTGACGTCGTCGCAGCAGCCCGAGCAGCTGGGGTGGTTGTCCTTCTTGAACTTGTTGGTGCAGCCGCTGCCCTGGACGCAGAGATCCTCGGTGCAGACGTCGCCGTCGGCACAGTCGACCTGGTTGAAGAAGCAGCCGTTGTCGCCGGGGAAGTCCTTGTTGCAGCCATCGATGGTGCAGGTGTCGCCGTCGGTGCACGTGATCTTGTTGTTGATGCACGCGCCGTTGACGCCGTTGCAGCTGTCCTCGGTGCAGGCGTTGGCGTCGTTGCAGTCCTTGGGACCGAAGACGCAGGCGCCGTCCGTGCACACATCCGTCGTGCAGAGGTTGTTGTCGTCACAGAAGATCGGGGTGTTGATGCAGGCGCCGGAGATCGGGTTGCATTTGTCGATCGTGCACGGGTTGAAGTCGTCGCAGTCCTTGGCGGGGTTGAAGCAGCCGCCCAGGGTGTCGCACGCGTCGAGCGAGCACGGGTTGCCGTCGGAGCAGTCGATCGGCTTGTGGACGCAGCCGCCCAGGGCCGGGTCGCAGGACGAGTCGGTGCAGGTGTTGCCGTCGTCGCACTGCAGCGGCTTGAAGACGCAGCCACCGCCCGCCGTACAGGTGTCGATGGTGCACGGGTTTGTGTCGTCGCACTGCGAGTTGAAGTGCTGGCAGTTGCCCGTCTCCGGGTTGCACTTGTCGTCGGTGCACTCGTCGTCGTCGCTGCAGAGGTTGGTCGTGTGGACGCAGCCGCCGGCCACGTTGGACAGGCAGCTGTCGATGGAGCACGGGTCCTCGTCGGCGCAGTCTTTGGGCGGGTTGGCGCAGTCGCCGGTGTTGGGGTTGCACTCGTTGTCGGTGCAGACGTCTTCGTCGTCGCAGTTCTTGGGGTTGGCCTGGCACACGCCTTTGGTTTTGCCCTCGGGGATGGCGCAGAAGTCGATCGTACAGATGTTGCTGTCGTCGCACTCGCCGTCGCCGGTGCAGACGAAGCAGGTGTTGATGAACGAGCAACCAGCGGAGCCGCTGCAGCTGGCCTGGAAGCAGTTGGGCGGGAACTTGCCCTCGGGGATGTCCGCCACGTCGCCGCACCAGACGTCGGTGACGCCGCTGGCGCAGACGTCGCACTCGACCAGCACGTGGTCGCAGCCGTCCTCGCTGCTGCAGGAGTCAGTGGTGCACTGGTCGCCGTCGCCGCAGTTCAGCGCCTTGTAGGAGCATGACCCATCGGAGGAGTCACATTTGTCGATGGTGCACTCGGTACCGTCGTCGCAGTCCGTGGCCTGGAAGACGCAGCCCTTCTGCGGATCACACTGGTCGGTGGTGCACTGGTCGCCGTCGTTGCAGACCTGGAACTTGTAGGTGCAGCCGTCCAGTGCGGTGCAATCGTCCTCGGTGCAGGGGTTGCCGTCGGCGCAGTCGATCTGCGTGCTGACGCAGTAGGGGTCGCCCTCGTCGGGGATCACCAACACGTCTTTGGTGCACTCATCCTTGTCGTCGCAGTCCAGCGGCACGATCACGCACTGGCCGTAGGACGGCGAGTCCGGATCCTGGTCGCAGTAGTCAAACGTGGAGTCGTTCTTGTCGTCGCAGTTTTTGTCCGAGTGCTCGCAGCCGGCAAACTTGTTGCAGCTGTCGTCCGTGCAGGGGTCCTCGTCGTCGCAGTTCTTAGCCGCGTAAATGCACTTACCGTAGGAGATGGAGGTCGGATCAGCGTCGCAGGAGCCCTCCTCGCACTGATTGGCGCCGCCGCCGCAGTCGAGCAGCTGGTTGACGCAGATGCCGGCCCACTCGGTGCCGTCGGGATCGGGCGGAGGCAGCACGGACGTGTCGCAGAAGTCGATGGTGCAGAGGTTGTCGTCCTCGCAGTCGCCCAGGTTGGGGTTGCACTTCTTGGGCGGCGGCTCTTCGTCGCAACCCACCAGGTCGTAGTTGGTCTGGTGGATGCACTCGCCGGTGTCCGTGTCACAGTAGTCCAGTGTGCACGAGTTCTCGTCGTCGCAAAGCTGCTTCAGGTCCTTCTCGCACTTACCCGAGACGTTGTTGCAGGACGTAAAGACGCAGGACACGGTGTTGTCCTTGGCACAGACAGCCTCGGGATCGTCGTTGTCGAAGCAGGGACCGCAGTCCAGGCCGTCGTTGAGCAGCACGTGCTGGACGCCGTCGGTCTCGTCGCAGAAGTCGACGGTGCAGTCGTCCTGGTCGTCGAAGTCGCCGGGCGTGAAGATGCACTTGTTGTTCAGATAGTCGCAGGCGCCGGTGTTGCAGTTAAAGAGGCTGTCGCAGTGGGTGTCGGCCTCGCCGGGCGTCTGGGGCGCGGTCGGGGCTTCGGGATCCGCGGCGGTCGGGCCGTATTTCTGACCGCACAGGGAGCACTGGAGCGGGTCGAGCCAGGTGAAGACGCAGCCGGTGTCGTCGGCGCAGTCGTCCGCAGTGCACGGGTTGCCGTCGAAGCAGGTCTTGGCGGTGTACTCGCACTGGCCTTTCTCTTCTTCGGCGCCCGGGCCGGGCGTGGTCTCGGCGCAGCTGGCGATGTTGCAGGAGTTGGCGCCGCCGCATTCGGATTGGGTGACGTCGGCCTCGGCGTCCAGCGTGCAGGACTCGCAACCCGGAACGGGGCTGTGGAAGCACTGCTCGTTGAAGCACTTGTCGATCGTGCATGGATCGCCTTCAAAGCAGTCTTCGTCTTCCTGGCACGGGCCATCGCCGGTATCCGGGCCGGTGTCGGTGCCCGTCGTCCCGGTATCGGTGCCGGTGTCTGTGTCGGTGGTGTCCGGTCCGGTGTCGGTGGTATCCGGCCCGGTGTCGGTGGTGTCCGGCCCGGTGTCGGTGGTGTCCGGCCCGGTATCAGTGGTGTCGTCGTCCACGTCGGCGTCGCCGGTTACCCCGGTATCGGCGTCATCGTCTCCGGTGTCCGTCGTGCCCTCGTCGGGCACCGGCACAATCGGCGGCGGCTCGTCGTCACCACACCCGCTCAGGGCGAAGAACGCGAAACCAACAACAAACGAAACAAAAAGCGCACGTACGGCACGTGCAACTGAAAAAGCAGTCGTGAGATCACCCACGAGCACCTCCCCTCAGTAGCGCCCCTGGCATTTCACCCAGAATTGTTTGAAACCAACCAGCAGAACAGCCCGCTAACCCACCGGGGAACCCTAGCAGAACGCTCTGACGCTAAGCAAACAACGCACACGTTTTGAGCACCATCTATAAGAGGTCGGCGAGTTGACACGGTATCCATGGAATCCAACAATGGGTCCTCGGGACGTGACAACGGCAGGGCGGGAGGCGGACATGAGAGCTTATTGGGTGATTTTGGCGGCGACATCCATGATGTGGGCGCTGGGCTGCGGCGACGACGATCCTGTAGCGCCGCCGACCACCGATACCGGCACCGGTACGACCGGCGACACCGACACCGACACCGACACCGAC
>CAZJHX010000040.1:61210-70418 GCA_964545715.1 uncultured Myxococcales bacterium | reverse complement strand
CCCCTTCTGGTGGTCCGGGTCCGGCGTGCGACTTCACTTCTCGTGGCGCCCGTCGGCCTCGACGACCCTCGCCCACTCGCCTTCGAAGTCCGAGACGCTTTGAAGAGCACGGTCGCCAGCGCGATCCGGTTGGTCATCCAGATCGAATGCCGAGCCAAGTTGGGGGCTGAGAGTACCCGCTCTCAGCCCCCGGCCATCTCTAGACCGCCGCGGCCACCGGCCGAGGGCTGGCCTTCTGCTGGGTCGGAAGTTGTGCGGTCACGTAGTCTTTGTACTGTCCGAGAATGGCGCGGATGTTCTTTGCCAGGCCGTGTCGGACGAAGGGAAGCAGGGGCAGCGCCCACCAGGCCATCGTCACGGTCGCGGTGCTGGTAAGGCGGCACTTTGTGGTTCCGGTCTCCTCGATGGTCCAGCGGTTCGACAAGTGTTTCAGGATCGGCGGCTTGCCGGTGCCTACCGTGTAGGCGAGGGAACGCTGCTGCCGATTGAACTCGATGAGGGTCTCCGTGATTTCGCCCGGGGGGAACGGGCCGACGGCTCTGATCTCACAGGTTCGGACGGCTCCTTCGGCCAGGGGCGAATCCAGGTGCGAGGACAGGACGGGACCAGCCCACTCAGACACCTGTCCAAACTGTTCACCGGCTACCTTCCAAGCTCGTGCGGCGGGGACGTCGATGTCGATGATTGTCGTGATCTTCATGGTCGTTTCTCCTTGTGTGCAAAACCAACCTATACCGTTGTAGAATCATTTGCTATGGAGCTAGAAGACACCGCTATTGTTGCAAATAAGTCATCAATGTCATTGGCTGCCCTCGCTGGTTTTGTGACGGTGGCCCAGGTGGGAAGCTTCACCCGCGCGGCCAAACTCAGCGGGCTGGACAAGGCGGTCTTGAGCCGGCGTGTCCGACGATTGGAGCAAGAACTGGGGTTGCGGCTCTTCAACCGAACCACACGCTCGGTGAAGATCACTCAAGCCGGCCAGGACCTGCTTGACCGGGTTGCGGAGCCCCTGTCGCAGGTGATGCTCGGGCTCGCGCACAGCGCCAGTCCAGCAGAGATTCGGGGCACCGTGCGGGTGAACACCCACGAGACCTATGCCACCGTCTGGGGCGCCATCGTCGAGGACCTGGTCGAGCGCCATCCCCGTCTTGGCCTGGCGCTGACCACCTCTGAGAAGCTGACGAGCCTTGTGGATCAGGGAGCAGACTTGGCCATCACTTCGGGTCACCTGCCCGACTCGAGCATGACCGCACGAAAACTGGGCATGTGGCGCTACGTGCTGGTGGCCAGCCCCGAATGGGTGGAACGGCATCCGGAAGTGCAGCGCCCGAGCGACTTGGCGCCACATTGGGTGTTGTACTCGGGCGTCGCCTTCGCCAACCAGTGGAGCTTCGAACGCGGCGACGAGCGCGAGACCGTCGACATGGGGGCCGTGGTCACGGTCGCCAACGTCTCGTTGATGCGCCAGATGGTCCGCCGCGGGATTGGGGTGACAGCTCTTCCACCCTTCGCTTGCGAGGACCTCCTGAAGGATCGCCGCATCGTCCGGATCCTGCCCAGCTGGCGCGTTGCCCACGTCATGCCCATCTGGGCGATTCGGCCCCACCGCGACCTGGTGCCGCCTCGGGTACAGACCGTCATCGATTCGGCTGAGCGGGTGATTCAGGCGGCCTCCGCCGGCTGGGACGCGATCTCTGAATCGTAGGGTTATTCGCGAAGGATGCTGGCCATCCTCTTGCCCTTGGCGAGCTCGTCGATGAGCTTGTCGAGGTAGCGGATCTTCTGCATCAGGGGGTCGGCGATTTCCTCCACTCGAACACCACAGACCACGCCCTTGATGAGGCCGACGTTGGGGTTTAACCGAGGCGCCCGGGCGAAGAATGTCTCGAAGTCAGCTTCAGTGTTGATGACCAGGTGAAGGTCTTCAGCGGAGTACCCGGTCAGCCACTCGATGATTTCGTCGACCTCTTCCTTTTTGCGCCCCTTCCTCTCCGCCTTCTGAACGTAGAGTGGATAGACCTTGGCGAAGGCCATCGCGAACGCCCTGGGTTTCTCAGCGACCATCCCGCTACTTTACCTGTGTTTTCCCGGGGGTGAATCCGCCAGGACCGGTTTTCCACTGCACCTCCGGGACACCAACCGCTCTGGCAGTTCGCACGGCGCTTCGGTCAGCGGTGCCGTGCCGCGTCGGGTGCTCAGGTTGATCTTGGCGATGCTGGCTGTGAACATGGCGATGTGCCCAACGTGACCCTCGAGCTACAGTTGGAGAACGCTGAACGGGCATACGCACCAGGCGAACCCGTGCGCGGGGTGGTCATTGTCACGGTCGCCGAGCCGACGAACTGCAACGACTTGGACCTGGCGTTCGTGATGAATCAATCCAGCGAGCATGGCGCGTCGCGATCGCATCGCGTTCATAGGCATTCGCTGGTGTCCACACACGATTGGAATGCTGGACGGTACCAGTACCCCTTTGAGCGTCCAGCGCCGGATTGGCCGCCGAATCACATCGGACAGATGGTCCAATTCCAGTGGACACTCACGGTTGTCGCAGACATTCCGATGGCACTCAACGTGGAAGTCTCCATTCCCGTTCGGGTCGAGCTCGCGCATGACGCCGGGTGGAGGATCACACAGGACAGTCCGGGCGACCCAAGCGAGAGGGCTGGCACGCCGTTCAGCGCCGGTGGGTTGACTGTTCTCGTTGTTGGGACCGCTCTGGGAGGCGTCGGGGCAATCACTGACACGACGGCGATCTTGCTGGCGGGAATCACTCTGGGGACCGTGGCACTTTTCTATGTGCTGATGCGGTGGATGAAAGTGAGCGCAGTCGGGGCTCCGCAGCTCGCTGTCAACCAGACCGGAACGGAGCACGATCCAAGACTGGAGTGCACCTTGTGGGTCAAGGAAGGTGCGACCATCGAAGCCGCAGCATGTGCTTTGTTGGTGTTCGAGCGACATCGGATCGTTCGCCCCACCGGCGGGTCCGGCAAGTCGACCAGCAGCCACCGGCACACAGTGCTCAACCACCAGTTTTCGCTCAACCGCACCGATGACGGTGTCTATAAGGGCGAGCTCTGTTTGGCGGAACTCGGTCCGCTTCCGTACAGTTACGCAACCGACGCAACGAGCACATGCATCGGGTGGTCCATGATCCCGACCATCCGCAGCAAAGGCACCGTGTACTCAGGCGACATCTATGATTTGTCCGCAAGGCCCGCCATCGGACCCGGTTCGGTTCCCGTCTCAGGCTAGGCTGCGCCTGATGCGGATACGATTCGTCGCGTTGGCGTGTTTGGTGGTTATGGCGTGCGGCGCCGACGACTCGCGAGATGGCGAGGACGCGGGCGAGGTGGTGGTGCAGGACGTGGACGACATCATGTCCGTCGATGTCGACGATCCCCTGCCGCCGGCGCCCAACCTCGTTGAAGATCCGGGTTTCGAGGCAGGGGGCGACGTGACGTCTTTCACGACGCGGCGCTGGTATCGGGACCCAGCCCGGCGACCGCAATCGCCGCAGCGGCCGCAAGCTTGTGGCGGGCCTGCCACGGTGGCCCAATCGGTCGGCCCATGGCGTTTACGAAGTCCTTGATGTCGTCTCGTTCCAGCGCCGCCGACGCCTCGTCGAACACAGCCTTGCGATCGTACCAATGCACGGACCAGCCGCGCGCTTTGGCCGCGGTCGCGAGCGCTTGCCGATACATCACCGAGTCGGCGACCGACTGTGCGCGATTGTCGGCGACCCGCTCCTCGATGGATGGCGGCAGATCGGGGCAGACGCGAAGCGAGATGCTTCCAATCGGCACCGACACCGCCCGGGCAAGCGCTTGGAGAGCCTCGCGCGCCCCACTAGCTGCGGCTTTGTGCACGCGCTCGATAAGGTCCACAGCCTCGGGTAGGGAGATAGGCCGCGCCCACTTGCTGTTGAGGTAGCGACCAACCGCCCAGGCGCCTTCGTGGTGATACGGGTGCGTGGGCAGATCCTCGGTCAGGTCGATTCGGCGGCGGTCGACCAGTACGCCGCCGGGCGCAACGGTGACGAGCACCGCTGAGTTTCCGTGCTCAGCGACGCCAACGGTGGCCGCCTGCGGTACATCCGAACATCGGCGGAACCCGGCCTCCAGCCTGTCCGCGTCCAGCGCCAGACCCAAGATCACCATCCGGCTGGTGCGGGCGGCGTCACACCACGGCGCTCCGAGCTGCACCTCGACGGCGTGACCGACGCCTTGGACGATGACCCGGCAGTCCACGCCCTTCATCGCCAGGATGCCCTTGATTCTGAGAATGCGCGCTTCCACCGTGGCGAGCTCTCGCTCCATCCAATCGGCGAAGCGTTCGTCGTCCAGATCTGCGTTCACCATCAGGGAGACGGCTTGAATGTCCTGGTGGGCGGCGGCTTCGGCGGGCAGATGCAGCGCCTCCACGCGTTGCGCCAACAGCTCGATCAGGCCGGCGTCCAACTCGCCGTTGCGTGCTCTCGCGACGACCGCCGCCGGCGCGTGGTGCCGCGCGGTCGCCTCCACGTCCTCTACGTCTACGGAGATGGCCTTGTCCACGTGCGACATGACCACGATGTCCGCGAAGCCGAGCTGCTCCACGGTGAGATCAAATGCCAGCGCCTCACGTGCCCGCGTCACATCGAGCACGGTCACGACCCCGTCGAGACGCAGATCGCCGTCGCCTCTCCCGATGGCGCGGATCACGCCCGCCGGGGAGGCGGCGCCGGACGTCTCGATCAGCAGCCGCTTCGGGCGGGGCGAGCTCTTGCTCAGCTCCTCCAGCGCGCTCACGAGCTCGGCCTGGCTGCTGCAGCACACGCAGCCGCCGGTGATCTCCCTGAGCCGCGCCACATGCGCGGACAGCAGCTCGCCGTCAATGCCGACCTGCCCGCGCTCGTTGACGATCACGGCCGTCTCTTCTCGCGGCAGCTCGCTGAGCCACTTTTGAACGAGCGTGGACTTTCCGGCGCCGAGGAACCCGGTGACTACGGTGACGGGGATCACGTTGCAGGACCTCGTTTGTCCTCATTCAGCCGCACGGTCATCAACACGTCGTACACGATCTGCCTGTCGCTTCGGTGTCTCACCAGGCGCAGAACGTGGGCTGACATGAAGTCTGTGGATACCGTCAGATAACGCTGCGCCAGCAGGCCCAGCGGGCGCGGAAATATGATGAACGCAGCCGCCAGGACGGCGGACAGCACGAGCCAGGTTAACGCGGTGATGGTGAGGAACAGGCCGACAGCAGCCACGGCCAGAGACAGGATACTCAGCAGCATGGCAGTCACCAGCGCGCTGGTACCGCACCTGGGGTGGTACGCCAGGTGCGGCTCGCTGGAGCGTATGCGCGCGACGGCGTCCGCCACGGCCTTGTGGATCTTACTGGGGTCGTCGCACGGGTTTGGCGCGTAGGTGTTGAACCGCAGGCGGAAGAAGCCTGAGCGAGTCTCGCCGCTGGAGACATCGAAGCCGGCTTGTTCCAGGACTGCTGCCGCCCCGTGTTCGATGCCGTGTATCACGCGGGTTCGCCGGTCTCGGATCAGGTCCTGCAGCTCGCCTATCGATGAGAAGATGTTGAAGACAACGAAGCCGCCCATCAGGACGGGAAGCAGGTAGAACGGGCCGAAGAAGGCCAGGACAAACCAGCGCCACTCGGCCTTCAACGCCAGCGACATCGGCGCCAGTATCGCGAGGAAGACGGCCACATAGCCGAGCAACCTGACGAGCGTACGAAGGACAACCGAGGGCCGGGAGCGTTTCCCGTCCTCCTCGCTGGTCGCGCGCCGCATCACGAGCGGCTTCACGAGCACAAGCGGGCGCTTGCATCGGCTGCACTCGGGCGCCTCGCTGCGCCGCTCGTTGACCAGGGCGTCGCAGGTGGGGCAGCACCACAGCGGTTCGGTCAGGTCCACCCAATCGACAGGCAGGTCGCAGGCGGGGCACTGCTGATACTGGACGCCGTCGTCGAGGATCATGTCGCACGCGGGACACGCGTAATGAGGAGGCACGGCCGCGCTGGGGCGTCGAATCGGCGGGCGCGTCAGGACGACCGGGAACCGACTCCTTTTCGTGCCTACGAACACGCTGCAGGTTAACCCGCGGCGTCCTGACTGCAAAGCCCGGTTGCGCTCGCAAAGCCGGGCTACCTCGTGGTACCGGAAGTCCCATGAGCATGCCACTGACCGGAAAGATTGCTGTTGTTGCGGGCGCCACGCGCGGGGCCGGGCGCGGGATAGCGACCGCGCTCGGAGAAGCTGGAGCCACCGTGTATTGCACCGGCCGCAGCGTCGCGGGGAGCCCCGGCATGGCGAATCGTCCGGAGACGATCCACGAGACGGCAGAGATCGTGACCGCGCGTGGCGGACGGGGCATCGCCGTACGGGTCGACCACACCGTGCCGGAGCAGGTTGAAGCGCTCTTCGAGCAGGTCGGCGAGTTCGACATCCTGGTCAACGACATCTGGGGCGGCGACGATCTCACCGAGTGGGGAAAGAAGGTCTGGGAGGTAAAGCTCGAGAACGGGCTCACCTTGATCGACCGCGCGATCAAGACCCACGTCATCACCAGCCACTACGGCCTCCGCCGGTTGCGCGAGGGCGGGGTCGTCTTCGAGATCACGGACGGCGACGGGTACTACTATCGCGGCCACTTCTTCTACGACATGGTCAAGACGACGGTCATCCGCATGGCGTTCGCGCTGTCGCAAGAGCTGAAAGAGCGCGATATCTCGGCCGTGGCGGTCACACCCGGCTTTCTTCGGTCGGAGTGGATGTTGGATCACCTGGGCGTGACCGAGGCCAATTGGCGCGACGCGGTGGAGAAGGTCGAGGAGTTTGCCGCGTCGGAGACGCCCCTGTTTGTCGGACGATGTGTCGCCGCCCTTGCCGCCGAAACGAACCTCTCAGCCAAGAACGGACGCGTCTTCGCGTCGTGGGATCTGGCCGAGGAATATGGGGTCGTCGACGCAGACGGCTCGCGGCCCCATTTCTACCGCTGGCTTCAGGAGCACATGCCCGCATTGGCGTGGAAGAGTGCGGACGAGGGCTTCTATGCCTACTGGCAGGCGTCGCCGCTGTAGGTCCCAATCGAACGCCACAGTCGCTATTATGGCCCGACCAAACGGGGGGGCATCATGCCGAGTGGATCCTGTCTTTGCGGCGCCGTCACGTTCCAGGTCGACGGGGCGCTGCCGCCACCTGACGCGTGCCATTGCACCCAGTGCCGCAAGCACTCTGGACACTACTTCGTGTCGACGGACGTTCCGCGCACCAGGTTCACCCTGCACGGGGAGGACCAGGTCACGTGGTTTCAGTCATCGGAGCGCGTCCGGCGCGGCTTTTGCGCCACCTGCGGCAGCTCGCTGTTCTGGGACGCGCCGCACCACGACAAGATCGGCGTCGCCATGGGCGCGTTTGAGCAGCCGACGGATACGGCGGTCGCCATTCACATCTTTGTGGCGGACAAGGGCGACTACTACGAAATCGGGGGCGGAGCGCCGCAGCATCCGCGTTGGCCGGGTGCTCCGCCGGCTTGAGTCCGCCGACTCTGATCTGGGACAGACTGCGTACTGACGACCGCACCTTTTGGTGCACCCTTTCATGAGGCTCTCGGCTCTACCTGTGTGAGACCCCAGACACGGGGTTGCATCGGAGGTACGACCATGAAGCAGCTCGTGATTCTCGGAGCCGGAACCGCGGGGACCATGATGGCTAATAAGCTGGTGCGGGCGCTGCCGGCGGACCAGTGGCGCGTGACGGTGGTGGACCGGGACGACCGCCATCTCTACCAGCCGGGGCTCTTGTTCGTGCCGTTCGGCGCCTCCCAGCCGGGTGAGATTCAGCGCTCCAGGCGCACGCTCTTCGACTCAGGCGTGCACGTCTACACCTCGGAGATCGATCGCATCGATCCGGACGGCAAGCGCGTGCACTTTACCGACGGCGAGAGCCTGGCGTACGACGTGCTCATCATCGCAACCGGCACGCGCGTGGCCCCCGAAGCCACTGACGGCCTGACTGGCGAGGGCTGGCGGGACAGCGCTTTCGACTTCTACACGCTGGAGGGTGCGACCGCGCTGGCCGAGAAGCTGGACGGCTGGAAGGGCGGCCGTCTGGTGCTGAACGTGGCCGACATGCCGATCAAATGCCCGGTCGCGCCGCTGGGGTTTCTCTTTTTGGCGGAGGCCTTCCTGACCGAGCGCGGGCTGCGCGACCGGGTGGAGATCGTGTACGCCACGCCCCTGGACGGCGCGTTTACCAAACCCGTGGCCTCGCGCGCCTTCGGGACCATGCTCGCAGACCGCGGCATCGCCGTGGAGACGGAGTTCGTGGTCGAAGCGGTTGACGGTCAACGCCGGCAGCTGACCTCGTACGACGGGCGAGCGCTCGACTACGACCTGCTGGTGACCGTGCCCCTGCACTTCGGCGCGGAGGCCATCACGACCTCACAGATGGGCGATGAGTCGGGCTTTGTGCCCACCGACAAGCACACGTTGCAGGCCAAGAACCATCGAGACGTGTTTGTTTTGGGTGACGCGACCGATCTGCCCGCGTCGAAGGCCGGCTCCGTTGCCCATTTCCAAGCCGAAGTGCTGCACGAGAACATCTTGCGACACATCGCCGGCAAGGAGCCGATCGGGGCGTTTGACGGTCACGCCAACTGCTTCATCGAGTCCGGCTACGGCAAGGCGATCCTCATCGACTTCAACTACGACACCGAGCCACTGCCCGGACGCTTTCCGCTGCCGGGCATCGGCCCGTTCACGCTCTTGGAGGAGAGCCACGTCAACCACTGGGGCAAGCTGGGCTTTCGCTGGATGTATTGGAACCTGCTCGTGCGCGGAAAAGAGCTGCCCATCGACCACCGGATGCTCATGGCCGGGAAATGGAGTGGAGCATGAACACAGCTATCGACAAAGAGGGACGAGTAGAGCAACACACGCTGGAGTCTCTGAACGCCAAGCTCGACCTGCTGCTGGCACGTCAGGAGCGGCAGCAGGAGCTGATCGACGAGATGATGCCCATTGTGCACGACGCGATGGGGGTCGCGACCCAGAAGCTGCTCTCGCTGGAGGAGAGAGGCTACTTCCGCTTTGGGGCGGAGGCGATGGCGGCTGTGGACCGTGTCGTCACCAGCCTGGAGCCCGACGACCTGCGCGCCCTGAGTGACAACGTTGCAGCCGTCTTGGAGACGGTGCGGTCCGCAGAGCCGGC
>CAZJHX010000040.1:48122-61200 GCA_964545715.1 uncultured Myxococcales bacterium | reverse complement strand
GTATGGGGTGGTTCGCGCCATGCGAGAGGAGGACGTGCGCACGGGTGTCGGCGTGATGCTGGCCTTGCTGCGCGGCATGGGCAAGCAGGTGAGGCGCCGTGGCCGAGGGACCGCGCTGGTCGTTCGCCAACCCAGGCCATTGTCCGCGATGTTGGCGCCGAGGCGTCGTCGCGAATCCGTGGTGCCGGCCCGTAAGAGCTCCGGCATCGCGACAGGCCAGGAGTGCGTGGTGGTCGATCCCGCTCAATGGACGCGGGAGATCGGGCAGGCCACGGCCCAGGCGGCCGGCATCAGCCCCATGACCCAGGCGCACTGGGCGCTGGTCGACTTCGCGCGGGCGGACTTCGAGGCCACCGACGCGTCTCCCAACGTGCGGCGCATCGCCCGGGGCGCTGATGTCGGCACCAAGGAGGTCTATCGACTCTTTCCCAAGGCCCCCGGAAGGACTATCGCCAAGATTGCCGGAATCCCGAAACCAGGAGGTTGTCTGTGAACACCATGCCCCAAAACACTACCCCAGCGCCGGCGGCCGAGCGCCGTGTCGCGATCATCTGCTCGAAAGGCGGTCTGGACGAGGCGTACCCGGCGCTGATTCTAGCCAACGCCGCGCGGATGGCCGGTATCGAGGCGTTCATCTTCTTCACGTTCTACGGCCTGGACGTGATCACCGAACGGAAGGTCGACACGCTGCACGTCAACATGGTCGGCAACCCCTCGAGCCCCATGCCGACCGTCGTGGCCGGGCTGCCCGGCATGGAGCGCTTCGCGGCAAAGATGATGAAGACGCGCATGGACGAGATGGAGCTGCCGACCGTGCGCGAGATGCTGGAGATTTTGCACGACTCCGGCGCTGAGCTGTACGCGTGCGAGCTGGCGATGGACATGATGAAGATCGACCGGGACGACCTGATCCCGCAGGTCAGGGACGTCATCACGGCCGGCGACTTCTACGACATGTCGGACGGCGCCCAGGTCATCTTCACCTGAGCATCACTGCTATAAGGATGGGATGAGCACACCCGTCCTGACCTACTTCAATTTCCCCGGCGGTCGCGGTGAGGCCGCACGCCTCGCTTTTCATATCGCCCGCGCCGACTGGACCGACGACCGCTTTGCCGGTGATTGGCCGAGCAAAAAGCCTACGACGCCGTTCGGTGGACTGCCGACGTTGGAGATCCCCGGCAAGGGCGTCATCTCCCAGTCAAACGCCATTCTGAGCTACATCGGGCGCGAGCACGGGCTTCTGCCGGCCGACTCGTGGGAGACGGCGCGGCACGAGGCGCTGATGAGCGCCGTAGAGGAGCTGCGCGCACAGGCGAGCACCACAGGGCGCGACGACGAGGACGAGAAGCGCAAGGCCCGTGAGGCGTTCGCCGAGGGCTACTTCCAGCGCTGGGCCACCAACGCGTCCAAGGAGATCCGCGGCCCGTTCGTCGGCGGCGACGACATCTCTGTGGCCGACCTCAAGCTCTTCGTGGCCATGCGCTCCTACACCAAGGGCGTCTACGACCACATCCCCGCGACGATTTTGGACCCGTTTCCCCAAATTACCGGCCTGATCGAGGCTGTGGCCGCGCACCCGCGCGTGGTGGATTGGTACGCCGAAGGGTAGCTACGCGGACTCGCCGCGGGCATACGTCAGCCAGGCCGGGCGCGGCACAAAGCCCAGCGACAGATTGAGTCCGTACATGGGGTTGTTCTCTTCGTTGTCCGTGCGGATCAGCGTGGCGCCCGCGGTCTGCGCCCATCGAATGCCCAGCACCTTCATGGCCGTCGCGATGCCCCGGTGGCGGTGGTTGGGCAGCACGCCGGTCATCGTGACGCTCAGCAGTCCCGGCTCGGCCTCCGCGCTCAGCAGCTCGCTGATCCCGACGAGGCGGTCCCCGCTCAGGCACAGGATGCACCCCGCCGCGTCGTACCCTGGATAGGTGCGCTCGGTCTCGTACTCTTCAAATGGGACAGCCGTCGCAGGCGCCCCCAGCGGGATGTCGGCCAGCACGGCGTTGTGCAGTGCATGGACTCGGCGCAGTACGCCGCTCTGGCGGGACTGGAGCGCCGCCCGGGAGCAGAGCCGATAACGGGCGCCCACCCGCCGCAGGAGGTAGTCGTACCGCCCAGCGTCAAAAGCCTGCACATCCAGCTCCGACACCGGCTCCCTCAGCGTCCGGTCGAAGCCGAGCGCCTCCAGAAACGAGACGCCCACGGCCCCCTCCCGGCAGCCGCTTAGCAGCGCCAGGGCCTGCGGACGCTCACTTCGCAGCGCATGAAACAACGCCGTGCCCACGCCTTGTCTGAGAAACGCGGGGTCGACCGCGATCTCCGCCTCGTATCGGTTGGGGTGAAATGACTCGGACAGGTGGCTCAGCGACCCTACGCCGATGATCGACTCGTCAACCTCGGCAACCAGACGCACCTGGTCCAATCGGGCGTCCCGATCCTGGTCCCAGCGCCGGTACTCCGTCTCCGTGTGCGGATAGTCGGGCCACGCCAACGTCCAGATGCGTGTCGCCGCCGCGTAGTCACGTTCTGCGAAGGGCCGGATCTTCAGCTACGCTTCCTCCGCGCCAAAGGCCACGTCCAGGTGCTCGGCCAGCGCGACGGACCAGGCCTCCGCGTGTGCTGTGCGCGCGGCCGCGTCCCGGAAGCCTGCATGCGTCAGCCGCAGCCGGGTGCCCGCGCCGTTGGGGATCAGCTCGATCGTGAGGATGGTCTCCGCCCCCTGCGTGCCCGCCTCGGTCAGCCAGGTCATCTGCACCAGCCGGTCGGGCTCCAGCTTCAGAAAGCGGCCGTAGTGCGGATGGCGCTGGTCCTCGAAGCGCGCCTCAAAGAAGTACGGTGCGCCCACTTCCGCCCGCATGAGCACCGTCCCCGGGGCGGCAAACCACTTGTCGAAGTGGTCGGTGGTCCACGCCCGAAAAAGCACGTCCGGCGGCGCCGCCATGTCGTGCTCGCAGGTGAGCTCGTAGGCGTCATCACCTTCGCCGACCTGCTCGTTGACGATGCCCGCCGCGCGCAGCTCCCGCCCATGGCGGCTGCCGTCCACCCGCCACGCGTACAACGTGCGCAGGGCTTCGGTGACCGGGCGTCGCAGATGGATCAGCAGCCCATAGTTGGGGGCCACTTCGAAGCCGCTGATAGTGAAGCCGAGCTTCAGCTTGGGCACGAGCACCGCGTTGTTGTCCGGATGATGGCGGCTGGTGACCTCCTTGAAGCCGACTGCGTCCAGCACCGTGAGCAGGCGCTTGAGAAACGCCGTGTAGATGCCCTGACCCTGGCGCTCGGGGGCGATGATGCTGAAAACCATGTAGTACCGTGCGTACTGCTGTTGGGCGCCCCAGAAACAGCCAACCGTCTGGGCGCCGTCGCGCAGCAGTACATAGTGCTCCAGGGGTGAGGCGCCCAGCGCGGCGTCCAGAGCGGCATGGTCCTGCAGCGTCTCCGCGGAGAAGACGCGGCCATAGTCGACACCGGACTCGGACGGGAACGCCACCGCCTGCAGCGTCTTGAATGCCGCCATCCACTCCTCGCGCGGCACCGTGTGGGCCACGACGTTCCCAGTGACCGGCGTAGCGAACGCGTGCCGTGTCTCGACAGCAAATCGGTCGCGAATACTCATCTTCACCTCCCTGCCGGACGTGCAGCTTGTGATAGAGGGTGTGGGGTGACTTTACCGTCTTTCGAGCGCGCTGCCACACCCGGTGGGCGCGCGATGTGTTACCGCTGCTTCAAACCGGCGGTCGCATGCGTGTGCGCGGATATCAAACGCGTCGACAATCACACCGGCGTGATCATCCTGCAGCACCCCCGCGAGCGGCATCATCCGCTGGGCACTGCGCGTTTTGCGCGGCTCGGCCTCAACCGGGTGCAGGTGCAGGTGTGCGGGCCCAAGGACCCCGAGTCGATGGCGCGCGCGTCCAGGCTGCCGCCCAACACCGCGTTTTTGTACCCCTCGCCGGACGCGCGGGACGTGCGGACCATCCCGCCCGATGAGCGCCCGGACAACATCGTGCTGGTGGATGCGACGTGGGGCCAGTCCCGGACTGTAGTGAGTCACGCCCCGTGGCTGCGGGCGCTGCCATGCATCCGCCTGGATCCGGTCACGCCAAGCGAGTACCGGCTTCGGCGGGAGCCCAAAGCGGACTACCTGTCGACCATCGAGGCGACAATCGCGACCCTGCGCGCGCTGGAGCCGGAGACTGTCGGCCTGGACGAGCTGATGGGCGCCTTTCGCCTGATGATCGACCGCCAGATCGACCGCAGCGGCCGGGTGCCGCAGCGCCGGATCAAGGTGCCCAAAGCACGGCGGTCGCTGCAGGCCTCGCTGCCCCGCGCGCTCACTACCCGGTACGACAAGCTGGTCGTGTGCTACGGCGAGGTGGCCAAGGAGACCCGCGACGGCGAACGGCTTGGCGACATCGTGTACTGGTGCGCTGTTCGCCCCGCCACCGGGGAGACGTTTGCGCGCTTCGTCCGGCCCACGCGCGTCACTCCCAACCCGCTGCACATCGAGCACATGGGGCTGACCTTTGCGCAGATCGAGGGCGGCCTTGCGCCGGAGCAGTTCAGGCAGCAGTGGAGGGAGTTTCTGGGGCGCGACAGCATCGTCGCGGCGTGGAATCGGCACAGCCTCAGCGCGGTCATGCCGCCCGGGGAGTCGCTGCTGCTCAAGGGCATCGCGTGCAACCTCACCGGCAAAAACTGCGGGCATCTCGACTATTTTGTGGCCCAGCAGGGCCTGGAGACGGTCCCCACGCCGTTTGAGGGGCGCGCCGGCCGCCAGCTTGGCGACACCCTGGCCGTGACGCGCCACATTCGCGAGCTGGGGATCGAGAAGACGCCCTAAGCGCCGTGTTGCGCAATCCGGTCGCGCACGGTGCGAGTGAGGCTGGCGAAGACCCGCTCATAGGAGTCGTCGAACATCTCCAGCACAATCGGCTCGGGCACGGTTCCGTCCAGGATGACCGTGTTCCAGTGGCGCTTGTTCATGTGGTAGCCGGGGATGATCGCCTCGAACCCGGCACGAAGCTGCAGCGCCGCCTCCGGGTCGCACTTGAGGTTGACCCGCAGCGGCTGCTCGTTTTCGGCGATGAGGCCGAACATCTTGCCGCCCACTTTGTAGACCTGGGCGCCCGGACCAAACGGATAGCCGGACGTGGCGCCCCGGTAGCTGTCCATGTGGGCGCGCACGGACTCCAGCGTGGTCATCCGGCCGTGTTCAGAAAGTTGTATGAGGCGACCTCGGTCACCGGCTGAGGGGACGGCGGCACGTCGCAGCGCGCCTTGAGGTCCTTCTGAAACGCCTGGAAGGCCGCGCTGCCGGTCAGGATGGAGCGCTTGTCGGGATCATCGAAGCGGGCGATGTGTACGAAGGTGCAGCCGTCGTTTTGTTTGAACGTGGCGTAGTGCACCGATGGATCGGCGACCTCGTGCAGATGGGCGTAGACGGCGCGCACCAGCGCCTCGTTCTCCTCGACGCATTCGGGCTTCACTTTGTAAGTCACGATGACCATGGGGTGTCTCCTGTGTAGCTGATCAGGCGCGCTCGAGAATAAAGGCTGCGATGCGATCCGGCACGCGCTGTCGCGACAATAAGTTCAAAAACGCCGGATCTTTGCCCAGCGAGCCGATCGCCGCCAGCGACTGCAGGTGCGTGCTGGCCTGACCCTCGGGCGAGATCAGCAGAAAGACCAGCCGCACGGGGTGCTCGTCGGGCGTCGTCATCTCGAGCCCGTCGGGTATGACGCCCAGGAAGCAGGCGCTGAAGTCCACACCCTCCCAGTAGGCATGCGGGATCGCGACCCCGCCGCCGACTGCGACGGGCATCGTGCGCCGGCGCTCTTTCAGGTTGGTGAGAACCTGCTCGGCCGGCAGCTCGGGGTGGGTGCGCTTTGCGCTCCTGACCAGCGCGGCGAGTACATCCTCAAACGTGCTGGACTTCTTGTGGATCACCTCGACGTGCTCCAGCAGCGATGCCAGGCCGTGAATCGGGCGGCGCAACACGACGGCGAATCCGCGGTCGGGGACGCGCGCGTTCATCGGATCGGCCACGACATGGCCCTCGCCGTCGTTGACCCAGAACAGTGGCTGAAGATCCGTGCCGAACCGCCCGTACTCCTCGGGACGGCCTATATCGAGCACGTCCACACGAAAGCGGCTCTCCGCCAGACCTGTGGCGACGCCGGCCGGCGTATGTGTACGCGGCCAGACGGAGAGCCCCGCGCTGGCGGTGCTGTCCGGGGGCGCTGACTCGGAGACCTCCTCCTGCGGAGCCCAACGATAACAGGCGTCCGACGGCAGTCGACGCTCCCAGTTTGCAACCGCCGAGACGTTCTCCTCTCGGGTGTGGTACGCACAGAAGACGGCAGCGATGTCGTTGAGCTTCGGGTCCGCGAAGTCTTCCTCGTCGGGCCCGGTGCCCACAAAGCTGACCGCCTGCGCGCCGGCCTGACGAAGGCCGCGAGCCAAAGCGGGAGCAACCACCTTGTCGCCGGCGATGACCCACGTCTTGGCGCTGGGTCGCATGACGCCGAGTTGGCGCGCGACCCAGGGCGCCGACAGACCCTGAATAGTGACCGTGGCGGCGATCACCGCGTAGGTGAACGTCTCCAGATAATGGGCTTGCTCGTAGCCCAGCGCGGTAAGCCGCAGCGCGAACAGAGACGCCATGGCGGCCGCTACGATGCCGCGAGGCCCGATCCAGGACATGAAGATGCGCTCGTTGGTGCGAAATCCCTGACCCCACGTCGACAAGAAGATCACGGCCGGACGCAGCACGAGCATGACGAGCAGAACAGCGATCAGCAGCCGTGCGTCAGCGAAGCGGGCCAGCTCTAGTTTGGCGGCAAGCAGGACGAACAACGTGCCGATCCCAAGCTCGGTCAGCTGCAGCTTGAATCGCTTGACGTTGTCCAGCATGGGCGGGTGCTTGATGCCGACGATCAGACCCGCGACCACGACCGCCAGGATCCCTCCCTCGGTGATGATGGCGTGGGCAGCGCCGAAGGTGCCCAGCGCGGACGCCAGCACAAAGATGTTGATGTGACTCTCGGTGACCCAGCGGCGCTGGAGAACCGCTGTCACGGCGAGTCCGCTCACCGCGCCGATGCCCAGCCCCACGACAAGCCGCACGCCAAAGCGCCCCAGGGTCGCAAAGGCCTGCCCGTCTGCCGTCGGAGTGAGCCACTCGTAGCAGAGCACGGCGACGAAGACACCGACCGGGTCGATGAGCACGCCCTCCCAATACAGCACCTGGTGCAGGCGCTCTTTGATGCGTACATGGCGCAGCAAGGGTGAGATTACGGTCGGGCCGGTGACGATGACGAGGCTGCCGGCAAGCATGGCCAGCGAGGGCGTCATGTCGAACAGGAACCACATGGTGACCCCGGCGCCGAACCACGTGACCAATGGCCCGATGCTTAGCAGGCGCTTGATGGTGGCGGGCGCGCGGCGGTAGCCGTCCGTGTCCAATGTCAGGCCGCCCTCGAACAGGATGACGGCCACGGTCAATGCGATGAGCGTCTCCAGCCCCTCCGCAAGCGACTCCGGATGCACCAGCCCCAGCGCTTCTGGGCCAAGCAGGATGCCGCCGCCCAGGAGAAGGACGATGGATGGTACGCGCAGGCGGTGTGCCGCGATGACCAACAAAACGCCCGCAAGGACAGCGACGCTCAGGGTCTGAGTCGCGTAATGCATGGGGCACGACTGTCGCCGATTTTCACGTCCGGCACCAGTCCCTGACCAAACTGGAACTACGCCAATCGCATGAACTGGCTGCGCGTCACGGCCGTCAACCAGCGACGCAGGGGCTGTTCAAAGATCAGGCGGACCTTCGTGAGCAGGACCGTGAGCGGCATGCTCCACATGGAGACAGAGCGAAAGCCAAATCTGTCGAAGTAGCCGGGCTTGCGCGTAGACAGCCAGACCGTGCCGGACCCGTCGGTGACCTCGAGGCAGGCGGTCATCAGCGCTTTGCCGATGCCGGCGCCGTGGTGCTCCGGAAGCACGGCGAACGCGAGGATCTCCACGTTGTCGGCCCGGTGCCAGTGCAAGGCGGCACACCCGACGATCTCGCCGCCGGACTCTGCAACCACGAAGTCATTGATCTGGCGCCGGATGCGGCGCAGCGGCTGTTGAAACAGCGACGGATCGGCACGGTTGGCCGTCAGGACGTGCTCGATGGTCGGTGCGTCGGTGGGCTTGGCGCGACGGATAATCATGGGGACGCCTCCAATAAGCGGGAGATGGTTTTCAGGGTCGTGAGCACGGCCTCGCGGCGCGGCTCGTCGGGTGCGGCCAGCTGCTGCAGCGCCAGGCCGTCGAACAGCGCAAAAGCAAACGCGACGGTCGCGGGCGTACCCAGCCCGAGGTCGGCGGCCAGCGCGGTGGTCTCGTCGCGCATCTGATGGGTGACCTGCGCGAGCGCGTCGGCGATAACGGGATCGGCCCGGCCGGCGACGGTCAGCTCCAGCCAGGGCACGAACACTTCGGCGTCGGATGCGGCCTCCCACAGGCGGTCGATGACGTCGGCGGTATCGGCGCCTGCGGTTACAGTGTCGCGAAAGTGAGCGACTCGCTGCTTGTACACGTGAAGAATGGTGGCGCGCACCAGGTCCGCCTTGGTCGGGTAGTGGTGCAGCTGCGCGCCTCTCGAGACACCGGCCTCTTTGGCGATGCGCGTGGTCGACGTGCCGCTGTAGCCGTCGCGTGCCAGGCAGCGGGCGGTCGCCTCCACCAGTTTGCGGCGCGTGGTCTCACTTCGCTCTTCTTGCGTCCGTCTCATGAGGCGCACCTTGCCTCACCATAAACAAACAGTCAAGCCTGAATGTTTATAAGAAGGAGCGGAAAAACGCCATGGTCGCTTCTGAGTAGTACGACGGGATCTGGTGCGCGCTCGCGGGCCCGTACAGGCAGTAGCGAGTGACGCTGGAGCAGCCGGTGTACTCGCGGCACTCATCGGGCTCTCCAAGCCCGAGGTCCGTGTAGGAATCGGGCCCGTCGCAGCCGCGCTCGGCCAGCCAGAAGTCTCGGCACTCGTCCCCGAACTCGCCGGGGAAGCTCTGCCAGCTGAAGTGGTCGTCACCGATGCCGAACATGGTCCACACCGCCGTGTCGCCCTCGCAGCTGATCAGGTGGCCGTCGGGATGCTCAAACCAATACGGACGGTTGGCGGCGACCGGAACCGATGCGCGAAAGTGGGGCCCCAGAAAGCAGCTCGCGACCATGGCCATGTCGCCGCCCCAGCTGTGTCCGGTGGCGAAGATCCGGTCGGCGTCGATGCAGTAGTTGTCGGTCATATAGTCGAGCACGGCCTCGGTGAACACCAGGTCCTGCTCACCGTGCGCAGGCGTCGCCCAGGGCCCGAGCACCCAGCCGCCCAGCTTCCCCCAGCCCTCGAAGTCGCGCCAGAGCGGGTCGGGATACACGAAGATCTCGTCGCCAGGCGATCCCTCTTCCAGGTTGAGGTACGGGCGGATCTGCTCGCCGATCCAGTTTGTCCCCGCGTAGCCGACGATCAGCTTGTGCGGCACGTTGGGGTCGTAGCCGGTGGGCACGCTCAGCGTGAAGTTTCTCATGTCGTCGCCGTCCGGTCCGGCGTCGATCGTGACTGTGACCTGGCCCGGGCCGTGAGGGGGCGCCGCTCCACAGCCGCCGGGTAGGGCAGGGGGCACATCCGGTACGTCCGGAAGATCCGGGGCCGGCGGCACGTCCGGCATAGCGGGCGCGTCCTCGGCCTGGGCTGTGTCCGGGACATCCGGCGCCTCCGTGATCTCGGGCGCGTCCGTCTTGGTGGTCGACCGCAAGCCGCTTGGCGACGTGCAGGCGATGAGTGTCAGGGAAAAGAGGAGCGGCATCCTGCCGGGTCGAATCATGTGTCGTAGCTCACCTTGGGCCAGGAGTCGGTCCCGCGCCCTTCCGTAGTGCGGGCGAGTATAACCCTATCGCGCGTAGGTGCCGGTCGCCTTGCGCGGGATGCGGTCGGCGTGCGTACGTCGCGCCTGCTGCAGGATGACTGCCAGCTGATTGCGCAGCTCTGACGCGCTCTGGGGGCGGTCCTCGGGGCGCTTCTCCAGGCACGCCAGGATCAATCGCGCGACCTCGGGAGGCACGCCGTGGTGGTCCCAGAAGACCTCGCGCACCGGCTTTCGCACGTGGGCCATCAGCGTCTTGGTGATCGAGCCCTCGTCGAACGGGAGGAGGCCCGTGCAGCCGCGGAACAGGACCACGCCCAGCGCATACAGGTCCGCTGCCGTGGTGATGTCGCCACGGAGCACCTGCTCGGGCGCCACATAGAACGGGGTGCCGGCGATGCGGCCCTGCATCGTCAGCCGCGCCTCGTCGGCGGTGGGCTTGAGGTGCAGTCCGAAGTCCAGCAGCTTCACTTTGTCGGTGCGATCGGGCCCACCCTGCAAGAAGATGTTGCCCGGCTTGATGTCGCGGTGCACGACGCCTTTGCCGTGTGCGTGAGCCAGCGCGTCTAGAACCTGGATCGCGACCCGCACCATGCGCGGCCACTCCACCCACGGCTGGCTCTTGATCAGGTCCTTCAGGCTGCAGCCCTCCAGCAGCTCGGTCACCATCGCGACCTCGCCGAACTCTGTGCGGCCATAGTCGTAGAAGGTCAGGATGTTGTGATGATCGAAGCGGCGCAGCGTCCGCACCTCGCGGTCGAAGCGGCGGATGTTGGCTTTGGCATTGCTCAGCTTAGAGCGCAGCACCTTGATCGCGACGGGAGTCCCCGAGGACACGTGTGTGCCCTGGTAGACCAGGCTCATGCCGCCTTCGCCCAGGTGCGACTCGAACTTGTATTTTTCGTTCAGGATGGTGCCCAGCAGGTGACTGCCGTCGCTCCGGGCCTCCGGCAAGGCGGTGATGGTGATGAACCCGTCGATCGGGCAGACCATCGCGTCCATCTTCTGACGGCAATTGGGACAGGTTCTCATCAGTCGTCACCCAGGTGGACCCACGCTTGCGTCAGCTGTGACAGCCGGGCGGCTCGCGGGGTCTCAGCAAAGAAGCCAGGCACTGCCATCGATTCGCTCAGGCAGAGCACGGCTTCCAGATGGTTGCGCAGTTCGACTGCGCTGCTCGGTCGGTTCTCGGGGCTCTTCTCCAGGCACGACATCACGATGTCGCCCAGCGCGTGCGGCACCCCGTGGCGCTCCCAATACGGGACGCGCGGCGCCTTCTTCACGTGCGCCATCAGGGTCTTGACGGCGACGCCCTCGTCGATGGGCAGCATGCCGGTCAGCATCCGGTACATGAGGACGCCGATCGCATACAGGTCGGTCGCCGGCGTGATCGCCGCGCGCTTCACCTGCTCGGGAGCGGCGTAGTACGGGGTGGCTGCGATCCGGCCAGTCTGCGTGATCCGGTTTTGGTCTTTGGCCGGCCGTAGCGCCAGCCCGAAATCCAGCAGCTTGACCACCTCGCGGCCCGACGGACGGCGGGTCAGAAAGATGTTTCCGGGCTTGATGTCGCGATGAATGATGCCCTTGGAGTGCGCCTCGTGCAGGCCGTCCAGAGTGGCGATGATCAGCTGTGTGGCGCGTCGTGGCGTCAGCGTGGTCTGCTGTTTGAGCAGATCGGCCAGGCTCAAGCCGACGAGCAGCTCGGTGACCAGTGACAGCTCGCCGAAGTCGCTGCGACCCCAGCCGTAGTAGCGCAGGATGTTGCGGTGCTTCAGGCGCCGCATGGTCTTCACCTCACGCTCGAAACGCAGCACATTGCTCTTGGACGAAGACAGCTCCGGTCGCAGCACCTTGATGGCGACTTTGCGAAAGTCGTCCTTGAGGCGCGTGCCCAGATAGACGTAGCTCATGCCGCCCTGGCCGAGCAGCGATTCAAAGCGATACCGCCCCTGCAGCGTCGTGCCGATCAGATGCTCGCCACCGGAGGGCGGGCCCTCGTCCTGGCGGACGGTCATATACCCATCTTCGGGACATTTCCTCGCGGACGTCCACTTCCGGCAATCCGGGCAGATTCTGTCTAGAGGGGCGCGTCGTGCTTGAGCTGTTCTACTCATCTGCACAATTCAATCGGGTGAATGGTTATCGCAGTAAAGGATAAAACCCGGGCTGCGCTAAATGAGTTTGAGCAGCCCCTTCAGCATGTCGTACGTGAGGCCCCAGATGATGTGCGATTCGTAGCGCCAGCAAGGGAACCGACCCGTCACCCCAAACCAGCCTTTGTACAGGTGAAGCTCGTTCAGTCGTCCGGACGCCGCCTCGGACAGCGGCAGCCAGAAGGTGCCGGTCACCTCGTCGCTCGTCGACGGGGTGACGACGCCGTCCGCGACGAAGACAAACGGCTCGACCACCATCGGCCGCACGCCGCGATGGGTGATGGCGCGGACCTGGTCGAGCGGGCCGAGCAGCCGGGCCGACACCCGGAGATCGATGCCGACCTCCTCCTGGGTCTCGCGCGTGGCCGTGGCGATGCTGTCCGCGTCCTCGGCCTGGGCCATGCCGCCGGGAAAGGCGACGTGACCAGACCATCGATCCCCGTCGCGCGGCGCCCGTCGCGTGAGCAGCACCTCGGGGCCCGCCGCTCCGTCCCGCAACAGCACAGCCACCGCTGCCCGACGCGGAGAGACCAGCCGCCAGACCCGCCGAGGCCGCCTGCCGCCGAGCGTCGCCTCCAGGGCGGTCAGGGTCACTCGGCTCCGCCATCCGGGATCGGCTCGCCGCTGTCGCGCACCCGCACCGCCTCCTGAAAGCCGTGCTCCTCCGCGTAGCGCTTGAACCAGATGCCCTCCGGGGAGTGGCGCGTGATGCCGTCGAACACCGTCGCCAGTATCTGCGTGTTGGCCAGGCCCATCGACTCATAGGCCTGGTTGATCATCAGCTTCTGCATCATCAATTGGTTGCGCGGGACGGACGCGATGCGAGCGGCCAGGGCGTTGACGGTCACGTCGAGCTCGGCGGGCGGTACAGCCTCCAGCACAAGGCCCATCGTCTTGGCCTCCACGCCGGTGACCAGGTCGCCGGTCAGCAGCATGCGCTTGGCCTTCTCCGCGCCGAGCCGGTAGACCCACATCGCCGTCGTCGGGCAGCCCCAGACCCGCGCCGGCGGGTAGCCT
>CAZJHX010000040.1:0-48112 GCA_964545715.1 uncultured Myxococcales bacterium | reverse complement strand
CGGATATGCGGTGGCGCGCGTCCTCTTCCATGACGACCAGGTCGCAACACAGCGCGATGTCGCTGCCGCCCGCCACCGCATATCCGTGGACGCGTGCGATGGTCGGCTTATAGCTGCGCCACAGGCTCATGTAGTCGTCGGTGAAGCCCTTCATGACGCGGTAGTCCTTCATCGGATCCCACGGCATCTGCTGGGTGAAGGGTACGTCGGGATCCTCGGCAAACGCCTTGAGATCGTAGCCTGAGCAAAAGGCGCGTCCGGCGCCCTGGACCACGATCGCGTGGACGGCGTCATCAGCGTTGGCCTCTGCGACGGCGGACCGGATCTCGCCGGGCATGGTCATCGAGATCGCGTTGAGCCGGTCCGGGCGGTTGAGGGTGATACGGGCGACGCGTCCGTCAACGGCGTAGGCGATGTGTTGGTAGGTCATGTCAGGCAGCCACCGAGGTGATGAGGAGGTTTCGCGGCGTGATCGCCGCGTCGCAAAAGCGCGAGACCGTGGTCGGGCGGCCGCGCTCCTGCAGATAGAGGGCGCGGTCAAGCACCAGCCACAGCTCGACCGGGCGGCGGTACAGACCGCGAACGATGGCCAGCGCGCGCGAGATCCGTGCACGCTCCCACCCAGCGGCTTCGGCAGCGGCAGGATCCCAGGCGCCCGGCAGTGCACGATTCAGGCGCGCGGCGGTCGCGTGCACAAAGCGCTCAAACGGCAGGTCGATCTGGGCCGCGCTCAGGCGCCCGATCGTGCGGTATTCGTCGACGCTGGCGCCCTGCCTGAGCAACGTGTCCAGGCCCAGACGCCAGGCCAGCTCTCGGCGTCGGGAGACCCGGCGGCGGGGGCGGGCGACCACCTCGTCCGCCGTCGACAGCCGCAGCGGGACGCCGGTGAAGCCGCTCGCTCGTCCGGCGTCGCTCAATGGCTGGTACTGGCCCGGGCGGCTGAGCCGGTGATGACAGCACATGGCGACTGCGATGGTGTCCACCCGGTCGGCGGCTCGGTGCAGCAGCGCGTCGGTCAGGTGGCCGCAGGCGTGCAGCGCCACAGCGGCGGCACCGTCGGTCATGCACTCCAGGGCCACGTCGGGCTCCAGCACGTCTCCGTGGATGTATCGGCAGCCCGTCCCGGCGAGCGCCGCGCCCGCTTCGCAGAGGTCCGCGCGCAGCTCCACCATCGTGGACGGCAGCCCGGTCTCCTGGTGGATGCGGCGCCCCAGGTGGCCCTTTCCCGCGCACCAATCGACCACGCTGGAGACCGCTGGACCAAAGCCCGCGAGCGCCGCCGCCGCAAAGGCCTCGATTTGCACGCGCTTGCGTGCCGGCACGCGCCGCTCCTCACGATGGGGCAGGGCGACTCGCGGAGCGGTTGGGACCTGTGTGAGCGCCCGCGACTCGGCGGCCCAGGCACAGAAGGGGTCGGGACCGGCGCCTGCGGCCGGATCGCCCTCCAGCGCGTCGATTCCGGCGTCGTCGAGACCGCGCAGCCAGCGCGCGACCTCGGGGTGATCTGCCTCCCACTCAAGGGTGGCGTGGACAAACGGGCGGGGCTCCCAAAGGGGTCGGCGCGCCTGCAGCAGGGCGGTCAGCGCCGTGAAGCGGTCCTGAAGGACTATACGAAGTCCCAGGCGGCCGCGTCCCACTTCTTGAACGCGCCGTCCACCTCTTTGTAGAGGGCGTTCTCGCCCGCCTTGACCTGCCAGCGGGTGGTCTCGAACTTGTCCATGACGCCGTCGCCGAAGTCCATCTCGACCCACTTGCTGCCGTCCGGGCCCGTCTCCGGGATGGCCCACATTGTCGCGGTGAGCGCGGCGCCGTCCACCTCGACGATGGTGAAGCCCTGCGCAGAGCAGTTGGCGTGCGCCAGGTCGGGATTGGGCTTGCTGTACTTGTCGGTGAGCACGGACTGGATGGCAAACGCCAGGGCCGTGGCCTCGGGCGGCAGGCTCGGATCCGACTTTGCTGTGCGCAGCAAGAGCGTGGACAGCGAGTTGGAGGCGGCTCCGGCGGTGACCAGCTCGATGATGCCCTTGGTGTTGTCGCCGCGCGACTTGGGCGTGCCCGCAAAGAAGGAGTGGATGTCCCCGGTGATCGCGACTACGTTCTCGAGGTCGCCCAGCGCCTCCAGAATCTCGTTGCGGCGGTTGGGCATGCCGGTCCAGTCGTCGCCGGTGATGTAGAAGCGCTTGGCCAGGCTGCCGAACTGGGTTGCGGCGCGCAGGTCGACCACCAACTGGGTCAGGCAGAACTCGCTGCCCCACACCTTCCAGGTCTTGTCCGAGCCCTGCATGGTGGAGAGGAACCACTCACGCTGGACCTTGCCCATCATGACTTCGCTCTCGCCGCCGGACTTGTCCCACAGCACCTTGCTGGCGGGGTCCACGCCGTCCTTGTTGAGCAGGTAGCGCGAGCCGACCCCGCCAAACTTGCCGCGCTTGCCCAGGTCCGAGTAGGACAAGCCGCGCTTCCGGTCGGCATCCGGCTCGATGGCGGCGATCCAGTCGGCCTCGTCCTTGCCCTCGTTGGCTTTGGCCACGTGCCCGTTGATGTACGCCACGCTGATGTCGCCGGTGACGTCGCTCTCCGGATACTCGCCCGCTTCCGCGCCCGCTTTGAGCAGGTCGGCGTACTTGCCGCCCTCGAAGTCGTCGATGTTGACGTACTCGCCGGCCTCGTCGGTGATCTCGCCAAAGGACTCCATCAGGTCCTCCTGCGTGGCCATCACCGTACCGGGGAACGCGTCCTCGGGGATCAGGTGGTCGGTGCGGCGTGTGCGCAGGTCGGTCATGACCAGGTGCATGTGCTTGCCGAAGCCCAGGTCGCGCCAGATCTTGATGTCGTCGGGGAACTCGACCTCGGGGTCGTACTTGAAGTCGGGGTCACCCATGTAGTCGACCGGCATATGCTCGAACCAGGCCTGGCTGGCGGACTTGCGACGCGCGAGGTCGGCCTCATCGACGCGCCCGCCCTCGTAGGTGGCGGTGATGCCGTGGCAGTCGTCGCTGAACTCGTGGTCGTCCCAGACGGCGACCATGGCGAACTGCTCGTGCATCCGCTGCAGGTACTCGTCGCCGCGGTACTGCTGATAGACCTCGCGATAGTTGTCCAGAGACTTGGCCGCGTAGTAGCCGCCGAAGTCGATGGCGCCGGCGGTGTCGGTGAGCTTGATCCGGCGGTCCGGGTGCGTGTCCTGGAAGCTCGGGTTGCCCGTGGTCTCGTAGATGTAGTCGCCGAGGTGCACGAAGAAGTCGATGTCGTCTTCGCGCAGCAGGCGGTTGTAGCTGTTGTAGTAGTGCCCGTTGAAGTCCTGGCAGGACACGAACGCAAAGCGGACTTTGGCGTCGGCGTCTGCGGCGGGGGCGGTCTTGGTGCGGCCGGTGCGCGAGACGTAGGACGTGTCACCGCTTTTGTAGATGAAGCGGTAGTAGTAGATGCTGCCGGCGGCGAGCTCCGTGAGGCGGACCTTGACGCAGTGATCGTCGTCTGCAGCCGCTGTCAGGTTGGAGGCCGCATCGGACAGCGGCACCAACTCGGCAAACGCCTCGTCGATGGAGACCTGCAGCTCGAGCGCCAGGTCGCCGGTGTCGTCGGCATCCCAGACCCGCGTCCACAGGATCACTGTCGCAGGGGTCGGATCGCCGCTGGCCACCGACTGGGGGAAGTAAGCAGTTCCGTCCTCCAGGCCGTCGTCTGTGCCGGTGTCTGTGCCGGTATCCGTACCGTCGGTCGTGCCCCCGGTGGTGTCCGTGCCGTCATCGTCGCCGCAGCCGATCACAACGGCGCCCGCGGTCACCACAGTGCCTTTCAGAAACGTTCGTCTTTTCATGGTGCCAACCTACTGTAGCCTGACAGCCGCGCGCAACTCGCCCAGATCGCGCAGCCCTTGTGTCTTCATCCGGGCCAGAAGTCCTCGATTCAGACGGCTCACCAGCCCGGGACCTTCATAGATCAGCGCGCTGAAAACCTGAACGGCGACGGCGCCCGCGCCCAGTATGTTGACGACGTCGTCCACAGTGGAGATGCCGCCGACGCCGATCACGGGCAGATCGGTCTGCCGGCAGACCTTGCGGATCACCTCCAGCGAGCGTGCGCGCAGCGGATCGCCGGACAGCCCGCCGGCGCCGACGTCGGGGACGCCGTGCCGCTCGATGGTGGTGTTGGTCGCGATGATGCCGGCCGCGCCGCACTGTGTGGCCACGCCGACGGCCTCTGCCAGGGCCTCGTCGGTGAGGTCGGGTGCCAGCTTGACGAAGACCGGGACGCCATGTGCCTCAGCGCAGACCGCGGTGACGATCTCGCCCAGGAACCCGGCGTCCTGCAGCTTGCGCAGCCCGGGCGTGTTGGGCGAGCTGACGTTGATGACCAGATAATCGGCGAGGGTATGTACGCGCTGGGTGCTGGTCACATAGTCGGCGACAGCCTCTTCGAGCGGCGTCACCTTGGACTTGCCGAGGTTGATGCCGCAGGGCACAGAGAGCCGCCCGACGCCGGCGAGACGCTCCGCCAATGCCGCGGATCCGCCGTTGTTGAAGCCCATGCGGTTGATGATCGCGCGGTGCTCCGGGAAGCGGAACATGCGCGGCTTGGGGTTGCCCGGCTGGGCCAGCGCGGTGACGGTGCCGAGCTCGACGAAGCCAAAGCCGCAGTTGGGCCAGAACCGCGCCAGGACGCCGTTCTTGTCGAGCCCTGCGGCGAGCCCGACCGGGCCGGCGGCCTTGATGCCGGCAAACTCGGTGGCCAGGCCCGGATCCGGCGGTCCCCAGGCCAGGTTGGCGAGGCCGCGCGCGACGGGCCCGAGGGCTCGCAGTGCGCTGAACACCAGATTGTGGGCGCGCTCGGGATCCAGGCGAAACAAGACTGGGCGGGCCAGGGTGTACATCAGGTCTCCAGTGCGCCGTCGACCACGCCGCGCAGCCACTGCGCAAAGGCGTCGGTCGCGGCAAAGTCGCTGAAGTGTGCGGCTGCGAGCGGCTCCAGGTCAGCGCGCAGGGTGTCGAGATCGCCCATGCGCTGCAAGAAGGCGCCGATAGTCTGCTCACCGTCACCCTCGGCTGCGATCGCGGCTTGGATCTGGGCGGTGACGGTCTGCGTGATCTCGGGTCGGGCCAGGTTGTGGGCCAGCGTGGCGCTGATCCATCCGGAGACGGTCTCGGGTCCGGGATCGTCCAGCAGCGCCAGCACTTGATCGGTGGGCAGTCCCAGCACGGCGTCCGCTCCACGGGCCAGGGCGGCGTCGACCTGCGGCTTGTTTTTGGGCGCCCGCAGCTGCACCAGGACGCTCTTGCGCATGCGCTCGGCGCCCTTCTGGGCGAAGTCGGACGCCTGGCCGGAGAACGGCACGGCTTTGACGTTGAGCTTGCCGGCGCGACGGGTCAGCGAGCCCAGCAGGTTTCCTGCGCCGCGCGGGATGGGCAGCGTCTTGAGAAAGTCCTCCAGTACGTCGGCCAGGGCGTTGGCCAGGATCGTCTGCACAAAAGCGGGATCCACGATGTCCGCCGCCCAGCCGCGAGGCAACCTGGCAGGCCGCGTCATGCGCTGTGAAAACTCGGTCACGACCGGCTTGGGGACGTTGGCCTCCAGGTGCTCCTTGCTGTCGGCGACTCGCGCCTGCTCGGCGGCGACGGCGCGGGCAAAGTGGGTCTGAAGCAGCGCGGTCGGTGCCGGACCCGACAGCGCGGCGATGACGTGCTTGGCCACGAGCTCGGGGTCGATGATGTCTGTGATGGGCTGCGCCAGGGCCCAGTCGAAAGCAGCGGCTGCCAGCTCCCGGGCGCGCGCGCTCTCGGCTAGCTGGGCAATGAGCGCGGTCGTCAGCTGGTCGGCGTCCATGGGCGGTGTCATAGCGCATTTTCGTGTCCCCGCGAAGCGCGCTTCCCGATTCCGCCACCCGAGCTTCGCACAGCGGGTGGTCGCGGCTTGTGATTTCAATGGGTTGGCTGCTGGCACGGCGCTGGCAACAGCGAGTCCGGCCGGTGTCACGTGGTGTCTTCACTCGCAGGAGATTCGATGAAGCTCAGACTCTTCCTTTTCAGCGCCGCTGTGGCGTCTCTCGTCCGGTTGGTCACAGCGGCCATGGAGCCGCAACCGACAGTGATGGTGCAGAGGGGTCGGGTCGCGGAGACCGAGGAGCCGCCGCTGACGACGTCGGCAGTGGCCCGCACCCGGGCCAAAGGCCATATATATATAGAGGCTGCGGTACCGGGCGGATGGGCGCCGAACCGATGGCAGAACACCAACCTCAAGCTGAGCGTGCAGGGCCCGCAGCACGGTGTGGCGGCGGTCGACGGGACGCGACTGTACGTGCGGCTCGTGGGGAAGAAGGCGCCAAAGCGCGTCACGGTAGTCGCCCACGTCGGCGGCCAGACCTGGCAGCGCGGCAGCGTCACGGGCTGGACGCGCAAGACGGTGCACGTGGATGTGCCGCGGAAGGTGGCAGCGCCAAAAGAGCTGCCGGCGCGCTTTTTCAGAGCCTGGTCGCAGTACATCCGAGCGCGCGGCGACGCGTGGTGGGGACGGCGCACACCGTTTCACAGCTTTGCTGCCTCGCGGGCCAGCGTGATGGCGGGGCGCTCAGCGACGGGTACAGCGGTTAACCGGCGCGAGAGGCGAAGTGATCTGGGCGAGATGATGAGCCTGTACACGGGCGCCACGTCGGTGGAGGAGGCGCTGCAGGCCGATCGCGGGCTGCGATATCGCGAGGAGGACGCCTCCAAGCGGACGGTCGCCATCGACAGCATCGAGGCGGTGCCGCTGAAGCCGCATCCGTGGGAGGAGATGATTCGCGAGCTGGGCAAGCCGGTCAAAAGCGAGCCGCTGGCCGCGCGGGTGCCCGACGACATGCTGTATCTGCATTTTCATGACCTGCGCACCGCGGTGAAGGCGGCCGCGGACGTGGACCAGTGGCTGACCCCGCTGGCGCGCCTGGTCGAGTGGCGCTCGGGGGACAGCTTTCTTGCAGAGCGGTACGAGCGCCAGCTGATGATCGAGCGCACGGGCCTGTCCAAGACGCTGGGACACATCGCGGCCAAAGGCGTGGCGGTGACTTGCGGCGACCCGTTCCTGAGGGAGGGCGCGGACGTCAGCATCCTGTTCCACGTGCGCAACAAGACGCTGCTGAACTCCAGCTTGTCGGGCTATGAGGCGTCCGCGCGCAGCCGACATCCCAAGATGAAGGAGGCCACGTACACGGTGCACGGCCACAGCGTGCGCAACGTCTTCACGGCCGACAGAACGGTAAATCAGCACCGCATGGACCTGGATGGCGTGATCTACGTCTCCAACAGCCGCCGCGCCATCGAGCGTTTTGCCGATGTCTACGACGGAAGGGCCCCGGCGTTGCAGAAGAGCGGCGACTATCGCTACATGCGCGCCGTGTACCCGTATGACCGGGCCGAAGAGGACGGCTACGTGTTCATCAGCGACGCCTTTGTCGCGCGCGCCATCTCCCCGAGGACGAAGATTCTGCAGGCCCGACGCATGGCCGCCCAGGCCGACATGGCGGCGGTGGGCTACGCCTCCCTGATGTACGGCTGGCTGGAGGGCAGGGCCCCCAAGAACATCGATGCGGTGGTTGAGGCGGGTTATCTGAGCCGCGATGAGCTGAAGCACGCCGACGGCACCCCGATCGCCTTCGACGCCGCGACCGGCGCCTCATCCAAGGTCTGGGGCCGCACGTCGGTCCTGACCCCGCTGGCCGACCTGGATATCGCGAAGGCGACCCCGGCCGAGAAGGCCGCCTATGACCAGTTCAGGACGGGTTATCAGCGCTACTGGCGGACGTTCATCGACCCGATTGCGGTTCGGATCCGCAGATCCAGCGACGGCAAGCGCTTTGAGGTCGACGGTCGCATGCTGCCGCTGATCGAGCGCTCCGACTACGACGAGCTCATCGGGATGGTCGGCCGGGGTCTCATCGTGCCCCCGGTGCTGATGAACGGCGCCCAGTGGACCCTGGCCATCGGCGAGAAGAGCCGCCTGAGACGCGAGCTGGACAAGATGGGCCGCTTTCTCGGCAGTACCCGGATCAAGTTCGGCTGGCTGGGAGACTGGGTGATGGTCGGCACAGGCGACGGCCCCGCGCTGTGGGATCTGGCGGTCCTCACAGATATGGTCCCCAGGGCCAAGCGCCACTGGAAGAGCCCGAGAGACGCCGAGGTTGCGGGCATCCTGAACCACGCCCCGCTCTACGTCGGAGCGGAGGTCCGCAACCCGATCTCGCTGGTCGCCACCCTGACCGCCATCCGCGCCTTCGCCGAGAGCGCGGCCCCGGGCATGGTCGAGTGGAAAGAGGGCGCCAGGCACCGCAACGTCAAGACGGTGAAGATCGAGGTCACACTTCGCGGCCGCAACGCCCCGCCGGACCCGTTCGCAATTCACTACGCCATCGCCGACTCCGCCATCATAGTGGCCCTGAACGAGGCAACGCTGCTGCAACAGGTGGACCGCATCCTCGACGGCCACGCCCCCAGACCACCGGCCCGCGACGGCACCGACGACGAGGTGGCCGTGCAAACCCATCTGGGCTTCGCCGCCGATCGCCCAGACAGCTGGCTCATCAAGGTAGCCCAGGCGATGATAGAGACCGAGGCCCTGAGACAACGAAGCGCCGCCTTCCGCGACATGGAGGTGCTCGTCAACGGCCTCCGCAAGGGCCTCCCCACACGTGAATCAACGCTCGCCTACCTGGGCTTCCACCCCGCCACGGTCCAGGGCGGCCAATTCGAACTCACGGACGGCGCCCTCACCCACACCCTCTACGGCACTGAGACCACACCAATCGTGCCGGCCGTCCCGGTCGAGGGCGCCCCCCTGACCCGCCTCCTCGAGACCCTGAGCACGGTCGGCGCAGGCATCGAGTTCGAGGGCGAGGGCAAGACCCGAGGCCTGCACATCCGCCTGGGCTGGTCGCGCCGCTAGCCGTCCCAGCCAGCTCAGAGTGCCAACGCCGATATAGATGCAGGACGGCGGGTGACGGCCGGCTTACTCGGGGGCGACGGTGGGGTCGACCTTGGTCGCTGCCTGGTAGTCGATCTCGACGCCGGAGCCGGGCTCCAGGAGGAAGTTGAAGAAGACGGCGCGCTTGTCCGGCGTCTCGGTGCAGTCGGAGGACGCCTGGACCTTGTAGGTGAAGGTGTCGGGCTCGTCGGACTCTGTGAGCTGCTCGCTGCGGACCGGCTCGCAGAGGGTGCCGTCTTCGCACTCTTCCGGGTCGGGGCACTGCTGGGAGGTCTTGATGCAGCAGGCCGCTCCGCTGGCGCAGTTGCCCTGTGGGCCCAGCTTGTGGATGACCAGATCCTGGTCCTCGTCGACGGCTCTGGGCAGGCAGATCTTGGTGAAGACGCGGATGATGCGGTCGGCGATTGTGTCCAGGGCCGGGGCGACGCCGGCGTCGGAGCAGATGTTGGTCAGGATGCCGTTCTTGCCGAACTTGTTGACGAATTTTACATAGCGGCTGCCGAAGTCGGCTTTTCCGGCCGCGGACTCGCAGATGTACGTGTTGAAGAGGAGCGGGTGTTGGGCGCCCGGCTCTTCGCACTTGGAGCACTTGGAGGCGAAGTAGTCTTCGCGGTTTTCGGTGATCGCGCCCTCTTCTTCGAGCTGGGAGTCGCCGACGATCGCCGCGACGAGGACAAAGCCCGGGTCCTGCTTGAGGGCCTTGATGCGGTTGACGGCCTCGTTGACCGGGCGCATCTTGCCGCCGTTGTTGGTGTCTGGGAGGCAGGTGCAGGTGCCGTACTGCTCTTTCTTGAGCTCGCGGTTGTCGTCGACCGAGCAGTCATCCTCGTCGGAGACGAAGACGATCACCAGGTAGGCGTCGTCGCGCAGGAACTCGCGCGCTTGGAGGGCGTTGGGGCCGTTCTTGTCCAGCGCGAAGATGGCGGCGTTGAGGCCTTGCTCGAGGTTGGCGTTGTTGTGCTGCTCGGCGCCGACGACGCCGACGCATTTGAACAGCTCGTCAGCCGTGGACGGGGTGAGATAGGCCGCCGGGCGGGCGCATTTGCTGCCGTCGGGGCAGCCGTCGCTGACGTAGCACGGGACGCCGTTGGACTCGCAGATGCCCTGGTTGGGGTCCTTGCCGGCGCCCTGGACCAGGAGGCTGTACATGTCTTCGGTGCCCGGGCAGACCGTGGTCTGGGGGCGCAGGACGCAGCCGGAGTTGTTGGGGTCGCCGGACGGGATGAGGCACTTGTACCGGCAGGTGCCCGGGTCGTCTTTGCAGGAGGTGCCCTGCTCGGCGCCAAAGAACTGGGCGTCGCACTCGGCATCGGACTCGCAGAGCTTGCGGCACTTGGAGTTCAGGCTCTCGTTGCAGTTGGTGATGTTTTTGACCTTGTCGGGGGCGTCGCACACCCAGTTTGAGCCCAGTCCCTCGCGCGCCGGCAGACCCGGCTCGTCGTAGCCCTGCGTGCACATGTCGTCCTCGCCGCGCAGGCAGTACCGAATCGAGGTCTCAGCGCAGGCGAACGGGAACTCGGTGGTCTTGTGGTGGCGGAACCTGCCGGAGTGCTCCTCGGAGAGCATGTCGGTGGTGACCACCGCGATGCGGAAGTCGATGTTGACGAAGCTGGAGATGCGCTGCAGGAACTCGTCGAACGACCCCGCCAGCGACGCCTGCTCCTGGCACATGGACGCCGAGTTGTCGATCACCCACAGGAAGTCGACCTTCACGGGCTCGGTGTTGTTTTCGACCTGCGTGACCTTCACGAAGAAGTTCCGCTGCAGTCCATCGATAGGAATGTTGTTGCAGGCCGTTACGGCCAGCAGAAGACTCACTCCAAGAAGCGCCCGTGCGATCGTCATGGCAGGCATCATACCCGAGCCGTGGGCTGCTCTCCAACTGTCTATGCTACCCTGACCATATGAGCGTTGGGGAGCCCCAAGCCAGGTTCCGGCCGAAAGGCGAAGCGTACCTGCAGGTGTACAAGGACGAGCGGCGCATGGAAGTTGCGCTGGACGACGACGTCACCGATCTCCCCCCACAGTGGGACGCCGGCCGCACCAAGCCCCCGGTGCGCGCCCGCGTCCAGCGTGTCCACGGCGGCCACCGCTTTGTCCCGACCGTTGGCATCAACGCCAAGATCAACAACCGCCTGGTTGAGAAGAGTCAGGTTCTCCGCGGCGGCGACGAGCTCGAGTTCGAGCACTTCTTTGCCGTCTACACCACCGCGCGCGAAGAGCTCGGCTGGCCGATGACGCTGGTGGTCTGGCCGCCCGAAGGCCCGCCGCTGGAGATCCGCACGCACCGCGCGCGCCTGGACCTGGGCAACTCCGACGCCGACATCCTGGTCGAGGACGCCACGCTGGACGCCCTGCACTGCACGATCAAGCGCTTCCGCAACGGGCTGATGCAGATCGACGACAACGGCAGCTACAACGGGGTGTACGTAGACGGCCGAAAGGTCGCCGACGGGATGAACATCCGCGACGGCGCCGAGATCCGCATCGGCAACACCCGCGTCAAAGCGTGGTCCGAGGCTCCCGACGTGCCCGACCTCCGCGAGGCGCCCATCCAGGACTCCTTCGACGGGCTGCCTGAGACCGGCTTCGACCCGCAGGAGGACCAGCCGCTGCGTCCCTACGCCGTCGAGCTGGGTCCGGACTTCGTACAGTCACGCCGTCGCACTTTCGAAGACGACGTCCCCACAAAGGTCGAGCCCGGCGGCCAGCGCGTCGACGTCCGACCGCGTCGGCGGCCCTCCGATCGCGACGACTACGCCGAGGTCAACGACGAGGAGTCCGAGCGCGTACCAGACTGGGTACCGCTGGACGCAAACGCCCCACAGCGCCGTAACCATGACCGCAAGCGCTCGCGTCACCAGGAGGCCGACACGGGCGCGGACTGGGCCCTGCGCGACAAGGGCGGCCTCACGCTGGTCCACAAAAAAGACCGCGTCATCCGACCGCTCGAGAAGCCCCGGGACGAACAGTAAGCGGCCTGAATGCGCGCGATCATGCTCATCACAATGGTCTCGCTTCTGGGCGCCGCCCCAGCCACGGCCAGGACTCCCAAAGAGAAAGCAGACGCTCTGCACAAGCAGGCCCTGGACCACGCGCGGAACGGCCGCTGGGAGCCCGCCTTCCAGCTCTGGGAGGCCGCGGAGGCCATCCACGGCGACTGGCGGTACGCGTTCAACCAGGCCAGCGGTCATGCCCACCTCGAGCATTGGAGACAAGCCTGGCACGCCATCGACCGCGCCCGCACCTACGGTGTGCCTGACGAGCGCCTGGCCATCGTCTCCGACCTGCAAACACGCGTGGAGAGCGAGCTGCTGCCCAGCCGGGCGCTGCTCGAGCTCACCCTGATGGACGAGGGCGCAACCGTCACCCTGGACGGCAAGGCCTGGGAGCCGCCGTACAAGCGCTGGACCACCAGCACTCAGAGCGCGCTGCTGGTCACCCGTGACGGACACCACTCCTTTGAACACCAGTGGACGCACGCCGTCGGTCGTCAGCACAGCATGGTCATCACGCTTCAAAAGTCCGACGCCGCAGCCAGCCCCGCCCCAGAGCCGTCGGTCGTCGTCGTCGAGCGGCCAACGGCTGCACAGGGACGCTTCAAGTGGGTTCTGCTGGCCGGTGGCGCCGCCCTGGCCGTCAGCGGCGTCGTCTTGCACGTGACCGCGCTGGACGCCCGGGATGACGCCAACCGCCTGGCCAACCCCAGCGACGATCCAAATCGACGCCAGAGCTACGACGACGCGGTCGCCGACATGCGCGCCCGCGATATCGGGGCGTACACCGTGTATGCCGTCTCCGCGCTGGCGCTCGGCGCCTCGGTTTGGCTCTTTGTCGCCGAAGCCAAGGGGCGCCATATCTTTACCCCCACCGTCTTCCACGACGGGGGCGCGGGCATGGTGTTCAATGCGCGCTTTTAGCCTGCCGGCCGCCGCCCTGCTTCTGCTGGGCTGTCTGACCGCCGACCCCTACCAGGAGAGCACGCCGACGGACACCGGGCTGTTGGGCGAGCGCGCATGCCAGTTCACCAACACGACGCTGGCGCTGGAAAACGACAGCATCTGCGACTACTGCCACGACTTGGAGGGTCAGGAGAAGGGGACGTGCAACAAGCAATGCTCAGATTGCGACGATTGCTTCGAGTGCTTCCTGCTGTGTGAGCTGGGCGATCTCGGCTGCGAGGCCGCCTGGGCGGTATGCACCCGCCTCATCGTGACTACTGGGCAAGCGCCCGAATGTGACCAATAAACTGCGGGAACTCGATGTCGTCCAGGTTCTCCGCGGGCAGCGTCTTCAGAATGCGGTTCAACGCGTCGGTCGAGTCATAGCCGTCAACGTCCGACGGCAGCGCCTTCAACGCCGCTGACACGCCGCCCGGATCATCCGCCGGGACCTCGTCCAACACCGGGTGCGCCAGCGGGAAGATCGTCGCCGGCGCGCCATACTCCGCCACCGACTCCAGCACCGCCGTCGAGTCGTTGCATACGCCCAGCGTGCCGTAGCCGCCCGCCGGCAGGCCCGCCGCCTGCTCCGTCCACAGCTTGCGCAGTAGACCGGCCGCCCAGAAGATCTCGCGGATCTGCTCAGGCTCCGCGTCGCTGTCGTAGGTGTGCAGCGTTCTGAGGCCCGTCCACGGGCTGCGAATGTTGCTCACCGCGCGGAAGCTCGTACCGCCCGAGACGCCCATGTAGAACATCAGCGTGGCGTTCACCAGCGGCCCGCTCACCACAAACGTGTGATGCGTGTGCGGCGACGGAATCGACAGCGTGCCCTCGCCTCCGGCCAGCGGAATTGTCGTCTGCAGCCACATCGGCGCCGCCACGGCCGCGCCCTTGTAGTACAGCCCCAGGAAGTCGGCGAAGAAGCGGTCGTTGGTCACCTTGATGTGGTGCCCCGACTCCGTCAGCGCCGTGATCACGTCCATCACCGAGTTGTAGGTGCGGTCTTCGTACGTCACCGTTGAGCCGTTCTCCAGCGACAGGTTGTTCAGCACCTCGGCAAACGCCTGCGCGCGCTGCAGCGAGCAGTCATCGATCGTGTAATCCGCCCAGCTGCCGGACATCAAACCGGGCACCCGCTCGTCGACCGGCTTCATCTCGCTGCGCTTGGCCGTGCAACCCTCGTTGAGGATCTGGTCCACGCTGAAGTGCACCGCCGTGGGGGCGTCGACCACCGTCTCGTCAGCCTCGAACAGACCCTGCGCCTCGTTGCCCAGGTCCAGCGGCAGGAACGGGAAGCCCTCCACGTTGGGGTCCATCAGCGCCGCGGCCAGCTGGCCTTTGACCAGCGCCGCCGACTTCTCGTCGGGGAACAGCGCGTCGATCGCCGACACCAGCGTCTGCTGCGTGCCGTCAGCGCCCAGCTCCTCGTTCAGCGCCGCGAGCAGCTCGCCCAGCGAGATCTGCTTCATCGTGCAGTTCTCCAGGCACTCGTACTTCAAGTCGAAGGCGCCGCCGGGCTCCGCCTGCTGGTGGAAGACGCTGTAGGAGCCCACCAGAATCCGATACGCGCCCGGCTCGGGCAGCGTCACCTCGATGAAGCTGTCCAGCGTGTCCTGGTCCTCGCGGTCGTCGTTGTACGCCGCGATTGTGCCCGAGCCACCCGGGAACGGCCCGTCGATGATCACATACGTATCGACCTCCAGCCCGGGCGAGGTCAGCTCGATGCGGACCGTCGTGTCGCCAAAGCCGTTGAACCGGTACGACAGGGCCTCGCTGCCCTCAATCCGGCCGCTGACGGTTGCCGATGCCTCCACAAACCGGCCTGACTCCACCACATTGAAGGTCTTGGCGAGGTCGCTCTTGCCGTACAGTGGCGGCTCAGCGAGCTTCCCCTCGGGGGCCAGGTCGTCCTCGGCGCCGCAGGCACAGACGAAGGTCGCAATAATGGCCAAAGAAATCATCGAAAGACTGGTACGAAGCATGGTCCCCGAGGTATCGATAAACGCCTGTGACGTCAACACTTTTCGACCGTCTGACCCTGGCCGCGGCCTTCCTCGTTCTAACCGCGTTTTTTCCCTATTTCGAGGCGATCCACTCCGCCAATGAGCTGAGTCGCCTCTACCTGGCCAACGCCATCGTCGAAGAGGGCTCCGTCTCCATCGACGGTCAGCTGCAGCGTCTGGGCAACATCCACGACAAGGCACTGCGCGACGGCCACTACTACAGCGACAAGGCGCCCGGTGCGGCGTTTCTGGCCGTCCCGGTCGTCTGGCTCTACTACCAGGTCGCCGACCAGCCGTCGCTGCGCTCCGAGATGCGCTGGGCCCGGCTGTGGGTCAATACGCTGCCGACCTGTCTGCTGCTCCTCATCCTACTGGGCTTCCTCAAGGAGCACTTCAAGGACGACCGCCTGATCCGGGTGCTTCTGATCAGCTACGCCTTCGGCACGCTGGCCACGACCTACAGTCAGCTGCTCTTCGGGCATCAGCTCGGCGCAGTGCTCGTGTTTGCCTGCTTCCTGGTGGTCCGCCGTGCCGAGCCGCACAATCCGGGCTGGCTCGGGCCCGCAGCCGGCTTCCTGGCGTCCGCCGCCGTCTGCGTCGAGTACCAGAACGCGCTGTTTCTGCTGCCGCTGGCCGTCCTCTACATGGTCCGTACGCGCGCTCGCGTGCGCCCGGTCGTGATGGCGCTGCTGGGCGCCGCCCCTCTGGCGATCGCGCTCGGCCTCTACCACGACGCCGCCTTCGGCTCGCCCTTCACCACCGGCTACAGCTTCGTCGCCAGCAACTTCAAAGAGGTGCACGCCCAGGGGTTCATGGGCATCGCCGGTCCCAAGTGGGCCCACGTGGTCGTCAGCTTTGTCGCGCCGCGCAAAGGGCTGTTCTTCTTTGCGCCGTTCCTACTTCTGGCCGTCCCTGGTCTCGTCTTGCTGCGCCGCGCCGGTCCCGACGGCCTTGTCACCGGCATCATGGTCGCGCTGTACAGCCTCTTTGTTGTCTCAATGGTCTACCCGGACGGCGGCTGGACCGTCTCGCAGCGCCACCTCACGCCCATGGTGCCGTGGCTGCTTCTGCCCATCGGTCTGCTGGTCACGCGCTTCGCCGACGCGCGCCCGGTCCTCTGTGGGCTGGCCGGCGCCGCGATCGTGATCACCGGCATCAGCACGATCGTCTGGCCGCACTATCAAGAGCAGCTGCTCAACCCCTTCTTCTCGATCGGCTGGCCCCTGTTTCGCGACGGCTGGTTGCCGCAGTCCCACTTCAGCGCGCTGGGCATCGCGTCCAAGACGGGCGCCACCCTGATCGCTGTAGCCGTGGCCGCCGCCGGCGTCTACGACCTGATCGTCAGCGCCAAAAGCACTATCCGCCGGGCCGTTTGGCCGCTCGCCGCCATGGTCATCGCCGCCGGGTTCATCTACACGGCCTCCACGTTTCACCCCGACCAGGATGTCGAGCGCGACCGCCGCTGGATCGAGTCCGTCTACGAGCTGGATCCGGCCGCACCCTCGCCAACAGCACGGTAGCCGCCTTGCATCGCGATCGGGTTGACGCGATGCTACCGCGCATGAATGACGCGCATGCCCTGGATCCATTCTTCAAGCCCCGCTCCGTCGCGGTCGTCGGTGCCTCCAACCGCGTGACCTCGGTGGGGCACGCCGTGCTCAAGAACCTGCTGGACTTCAAGGGCGCGGTGTACCCGATCAACCGCAAAGGCGGCGAGATCCTGGGCCGCCGGGCGTATCCGTCGCTGTCCGAGGTGGGCCAGCCGATCGACCTCATCGTCATCGCCATCCCGCCCAAGTACATCCCCGCGCTCATCGACGAGGCGGGCGGCCTGGGCGTCACCTGCGCCATCGTGATCTCGGCCGGCTTCGGTGAGATGGGCGCCGAGGGCATCGCCCTGCAGGAGGACGTCGTCCGGCGCGCGCACAGCCACAACATGCGCGTCATCGGCCCCAACTGCCTGGGCATCATCGTGGCCGAGTCGGGCCTCAACGCCAGCTTCGCGGCCACCGCCCCGCCGGCCGGCCGCATCGGGCTGCTCAGCCAATCCGGCGCGCTGATCACCGGCATCATCAGCTACGCCAACCGCGAGGGCTTCGGTCTCTCCGCCGCCGTGTCGCTGGGCGCCAAAGCCGACATCGACGACCAGGACATCCTGCGCTACTTCGCCCAGGACGACCGCACCGACGCCATCGCCATCTACCTGGAGGCCGCCCAGGACCCGCGGGCCTTCTACGAGACGCTGGCCGAGGTCAACGTCACCAAGCCGATCGTCTGCATCAAGGGCGGGTCTACTGAGGCCGGCGCCAAAGCCGCCAGCAGCCACACCGGCAGCCTGGCCGGCTCCTCCAGCGCCTACCGCGCCGCGTTTGCCCAGTCCGGCGTGCTCGAGGCGTCCAGCGTGGGCGACTTCCTGGGCTGGGCCCGCGCTCTGGCGCACCAGCCCCCCGCAAAAGGCAACCGCCTGGCCATCATCACCAACGCGGGCGGCCCCGGCGTGCTGTCCGCGGACGCCGCCTTCCGCAGCGGCGTCGAGCTGGCGCAACTCAGCGACGAGACCATGGCCGCGCTGGATGAGGTCATGCCGGCCGTCTGGTCGCGCAACAACCCGATCGACGTCATCGGGGACGCCACCCCGGAGCGCTATCAGGCCGCCCTGGACATCATCGGTCGCGCTCCCGAGGTGGACGGGGTCGTTGTCATCATGACGGTGCAGGCCATGACGGATCCGATGAAAACCGCGGCCGCCATCGCCGCCGCGCACGATGGCGAGGGCTGGACCAAGCCGTTGACCTGCAGCTTCATCGGTCTGCTGGGCACCGACGTCGGCCGCTATCTGGACGAGCGCGGCATCCCGGAGTTCAACACGCCCGAGCGCGCTGTCAGCGCCATGGGAGCGCTCATGGCCCGCGGGCGCCGGCTCGCGTGGGCGGATGGCGAAACCTCGGTTCGCACGTTTGACATGCCCGCACCGGACCTGGCGCGTGCAGCCGAGCTGGTATCCGCTGCGCAGGCCGAGGGTCAGAAGAACCTGGACCTCTCCCGCGCGCGTGACGTGCTGGAGTGTGCGGGCCTTCGCTACAACAAATCCGGGACGGCCCGCAGCGACGACGAGGCCGTGCGGCTGGCGGACGGGATCGGGTACCCGGTCGTGGTCAAGATCGTGAGCCAGGACGTCATCCACAAGAGCGATGTGGGCGGGGTCGTGCTGTCGGTACCCAACGGGGACGCCGTGCGTGGGGCCTGTGAGCGCATCCGGCGCACCGTCGCCGAGCGCCAACCCGGCGCGCGCATCGACGGCTTTACCATCGAAGAGATGGTCAGCGGCACTGAGGTGATCGTAGGCATGAGCCGCGATCCGGACTTTGGTCCATTGCTGATGGTCGGGATGGGCGGCATCTTTGTCGAGGTGTACAAGGACGTCGCCTTCCGCCTGGTGCCGCTGTCGCGCGCTGACGCGCTGGCCATGATCGGCGAGATCAAGGCCCAGCCGCTGTTGGACGGGGCTCGCAGCCGGCCGGTGCTGGACCGCGAGGAGCTGGCCGAGGTGCTGGTGCGCGTCTCGAATCTCGTCCAGGCGGTGGACGACATCGTGGAGCTGGACTTGAACCCGCTGGTGATCACGGAGAGCGGGCTGGTCTCGATCGATGCACGCGTGATCGCAAAGGTGACCGAGGGAGCGGCATGAAGGAATGGCTTACACCGGCGCTGGTCGTGACCGGGCTCGTTATCGTCGGGTTCGGCGTTCGGTCGCTGATCGTCAAGGGCGCTACCGCACCGGCGGATGACACCGCGGTCGAAGAGGGCAGTCAGGGACCCAGCGGCAAGAAAGAAGAGCCGGATCGCGGCGCCAAAGGCGAGCCGCGCCCGGATAACGCCGACGTCGCGGAGGACTGGGAAGAGCAGAACCACCCGTTTGTAGGCTACCCCGACGAGTCGATGACGCCCAAAGCCGAGCTTCTGATCTCCAGTCCGCCGGGCAAGGCGGAGCACCCGCTGGACGACATGGTCGAGATCGAGGGCGGCGACTTTCTGATGGGCGACGACGCCATCCCGACGTCCGCTCCGGCGCGGCAGGCCCATGTGCGCGCCTTTCGGATCGACCGCTATGAGGTGACTTCAGAGCAGTACAAGCGGTTTTTGGAGGCCACCGAGCACCGGCAGCCGTCGCTGCGCGATGACTGGGCGCGGGACTACTCCTGGCGCGAGCGGACGTATCCCAAGGGCACCGGCGGCCTCCCCGTGGTGTTGGTGGACCTCCGCGATGCGGCGGCGTACTGCAAGTGGGCAGGGAAGCGACTGCCGACGGGCGCTGAGTGGGAGAAGGCCGCCCGAGGCGCGAAGGGGTCCAAGTACCCGTGGGGTGATGTCTGGGACGGGCGAAAAGCGCACACCGTGGAGCGGATTACGGGCCCGCTTCAAAGCGAGGGCGCCTGGAAGGGCTTCTTGGAGGGCGACACCGACGACAGCCTGATCCGCGCCTGGCCGCCCGGCTCGTTCCCCACCGATCGCTCGACCTACGGCGTCATGGACATGCACGGCAACGTGTCAGAGTGGGTGGAGGAGGAGTACAAGCCGTACGACGGGGGTGACCCCAAGGCCAGCAAGCTCTACGGGCGCAAGGACATCGCCGTCGCTCGGGGCGCCAGCCACGCCAATAGGGACTACGCGGCGCCATCCGCGACCCGCTTCCCCTTCCCGCAGTCTCACCAGGACAGCAACATCGGCTTCCGCTGCGCCAAATAGCGTTTACCCCAACGTTGGGGTTTAAAAAGGTTCGGCGCGGCCTGGAAAACCAGACCACGCCGGAGGGGGGAGGAGCAGAGGGGCATTGCGCCCCTCGCTCCCATGAGCGGCCATCTTCGTGCCTAATTTAATATTCGCGACTGGTACCAGAAGCGAATGTTGTGAGGATGTTGTTGAGTTTACGGGCAAAAATGTACGGCCGTCCAGAAAAAAATACACAGTCGAACTAAAAAATATGCAGCGTTTGATAAATCTTGACGGTGGGGAATTAACAGATCCTCGCCACAGCCGTTCAGGTATCCTCTCTAGTCGTGGAACGCAGGGCCTTTCTTAAACTGCTCGCGGGGGCCGGGATGGGCCTCTCCGCGGGGGTTTGCGCCAAGTCAGAGTCTGCGGTCGCGTCCATCCCGACCTGGGGTGTGGCGCCCGCGGAGTTCTCGTCGCTGATGCTTCCGCAGTCCGCTCAGCCCCAGGGCGTGCTGGAGCTGTACCTGATGGGCGGCCTCAATCCCTGGGACACGTTCTACGCGGTAGAGGACTTCGGCAAGGACGACAAGACCATGCTGCACACCTTTATGGAGGGTGAGCGGTCCGTCCCCGAGTACTTCAACACATGCGGCGGCGCGGAGCGGCCGTTGACACAGCCGTTCGGCAAGGATGCGGCCGACAACGACGTGAACCTCGGGCCGTGGATCTACCCGCTGCGGGACCGCCAGGACATCTTGGACCGCATGCGCATCATCGTGATGCAGCATCAGTTTGAGCCGCATGGCGTCGCCTCGCCGCTGGCTTTGACCGGACAGCCACGCGGCACCCCGCGCATGGCGGCGACCGGCGCACACGTGGAGCGCTTCTTTCGGCAGCTGGAGCCGGATCGGGTGACGCCCCACGCGTACGTGCTGTACTCCCTGGACTCGGAGATCGCGGCGCAGTTCGATATTCACACCGCGTCCGCGACGGGCCTGCACTCCGCGCAGTTTGCACCGCTCGCCGTGCGCATGGTCCCCAACAACCCGTTGCCGGGTCAGCTGGCGCGCGACCACCTGGGGGGCTTTGCCGACTCCATGGACGCGGCCATGCAGCACTACATCGGGGCCTATCGGCAGGCGCTGAAACCGCCGGAGCTCGACGCCTTTCTGAAGGCGCGCGCGTTTGACGAGATCGCGGCCGTGCGCCATGCGCTGCGCAACAGCCCGGCGTTGCTGGATGTGCTGACGCCGGACCTGCTGAAGGCCGTTCACGGTGAGGAGTGCGGCGTCAAAACCGCCGAGGTGGGCGCATACGACACCACCGCGATGGGCCTGACGCTGGCCACGAACCTGCTCACGCGCCAAACCGACCGCGCCAAGCACGTCACCGTGATCGACTCCGGGCTCATCAACGCCAGCGGCGCGGGGTACGACACCCATGACGACCACGTGGTGGAGTCGTCCAGAAACGTGGTTCACATGTCGCGACTGCTCGCGGAGCGGATCAACAAGCCGGGAGAAAGCGACCCCGAGAAGCTGGACCTGGACAAGCACACGATTCTGCTGACGACCGAGTTCGGGCGCACCCCATACGTGGAGACCGGCAAAAAGTTCGGCCTGGATCACTGGCCGTTCGGTTATGTGGTCATCGCCATCGGGGGCACGATCGGCGCCGAGCAGGCGGGCATCGCGGGCGCCATCCGTGCCAATGGTCGCGCCGACGGTGACCACCACTTCTTCAACCCCGCAGAGTTCCGTGCCGCGGTGCTGATGAGCATGGGGATCTGGCCGTTCAACAACGAGGCGTTCGCTGTGGGTGACGTCCGGACGGGCGAGAACCGCGCCCAGCTGGCTGCGCGGCTGCGGGTCAATCTGTTGGGACACGAGTCGTGATGCGGCGGTTGGCTATTGTCGCGCTGTCGCTGGTGATCGCGTGCAGCGACTCAGACGTGCCCACGCCGAGCAGCGCTCCCACCGGACCACTGGACGCGGGCGACGAGGCGTTCGTGAAGCGCGTGATCCCGCTGATGTGGGGACGCCGGACGCTGTCGGCGCGCGAGACGGCGGTGCTTACCCAGATGGCGCAGCAGGGCGGACGCGAGGCGCTGGTGCGCGCGATGGCGAACAGCGAAGAGTATCGTGCGCACTGGGAGCAGGTGCTCAAGGACGCGCTGGCCGTGCACCGGCTGCAGTTTCGGGCCAACGCGGGCTGCTACGGCCGGTCCGCGGCACCCGAGATCCAGGTTCAGCTGGCCGAGCACGTGATGGACAACGGCCCGTTCGGCGCGCCCTACGACACGCCCTGGACCATGCGGGATCTGCTGCACTCGGCGCTGGTGCTGGACGACCTGTCGGCGCTCTATGTGGCCAACCTGCCGGCTCAGCTGACCCGAGCGCTGGACGATATGCACCTGTTGGCGTCCGTGTCTCAGCGTCGCAGCCGGGCCCAGAGCTTCATGACGCACTACCTGGACCGCCGCATGTCGTGCCTGGAGTGCCACAACTCGGCGTCCTCGGTCACCAAGGAGACGACGTTTCAGATCGACTGCCTCTTTGAAGAGGCGGTCTTCGGCAGCAGCCTGGGCGTCGACATCATGCAGCTGACGAGCTTCTTTCGCCGCAAGGGCGTGCTCGCGGGCTATCGCTACACCAACGACGACGACGAAGACCTGACCGGCGAGCTGGCCGGCGCGGTGAGGCCCTGGGGCTGGGATGCCGAGTGCGGCGAGTATCTGGAGCGCGACAAGATCCGGGCGGACGACTATGAGGAGTTCGAGGGCCACTTCATCCAAAACACCGGGGCGCTGGGGTCGATCTGGGATCTGGTGGACCACCTGGCGGCCGGCTTTGAGTCGCTGCGCGCAAGCGACCTGAGCGCGGTCTGCGACGACGGGCCGAAGACCTTTGCCTACATGGTGTCGATGGCGACGGTGCAGACCGTCTGGGAGACCGCGTACGCCAGTCGGCTGCAGGCACCTCACCGCTTTCCGCGCCATCCGGCGCAGCGCGACAAGCTGAAGGCGATGACCGATACGTTTGTGCGCGCCGGGTACTCGCTGGTCGACCTTCTGGTGGCCGTGACCACCGACCCGCTGTTCAACGGGGCGCTCCCGTCGCAGGGTGGCGATCCACAGCCCTATCCGGCGCTTTATGACCCCTTCTTTCAAGACGATGTGCCGGTCATGGAGCATCGCCGAAACGAGTTTGGTCATACGATCTTTCGTGCGCCCGCGCGCGTGTTGCTACGCTCGGCGTACGGCGCCATGGAGTGGGCGGCGCTGCCCGAGTACCTGATGTACTACCTGGAGCCGGCGGCGCGCCTGCAGCGCGAGATCGGGGTGTTTCTGGCCAACGGCGACTCGGGCTTCAGGGGCACCAGCTTTCAGAGCGCGCTGTCGTGGGAGGCGTCGATTGGGGTCTGCGCGGATCCGGACACGGATCCCCAATGTCCGCTGCGGCCGATCCTGGATGCGCCGGCGGACGAAGGCACGGCGGCGACCACGTGCGAGCTGTGCAACAACAAGGATGCGGCGTGTGACTGGGATGCGCGCTGCTGCGATCTGGCGTGGGAGACCTGGTGCGACGACACGTGCGAGACCGGGGACCCTACGCTGATCGACCTCTCGGTCTGGCCGACGTGGGAGGCGCCCGGAAGCGGTGACTTCATCGACCGGATCATGGACGCAGGGCAGGGCGGCACACTGGAGGCGGCGGTGCGGGCGCTCAAAGACCGGCTGCTGGGCGATCCGTCGCTGGCGGCAGCCGAGCCCGTGGTGCTGGAGGCGTTGGCGGAGAAGGCGCTGTCCGAGCCGCTCGCGGACAGCGATGAGGCCGGGCTGCGACGGATTTGCGGCCTGCTGACGGCCACGCCACAGTTTCAGCTGCTGGGCAACCCCGGACCCGACCTGCCGGCCGCCACGCCGGATGGTCTTGTGGTGCCCGGGACCAGCTTCAAGGACTACTGCGAGCGTCACGCCCCGCTCTTCTCGGGCACCGTGACCTGCGGCGTGGACACCCTCAACGTGCAATAGTAGTGTCCGCCGGGTGTTGGGACTCACCAGAGCGATGGCCGCGTTGGCCGGCGCCGCACACGCGCGTCCATGGGCCACGCTGGGCATCGCCGTGGTCATCACCGCGCTGCTGGGGATCCCCATGCGCTCTCTGGAGCTGGACGCCGAGCTGACGGCGCTGTTGCCCGAGCGCTTTGACAGCATCGAGAACCTGGCTGCGTTGGAGCGGCGCTTCGGCGGCCTCGGCTACCTGATCGTCCTGGCGGAGGCTGACGATCCCGAGGCGCTCAAGCGCTTTGCGGACGCTATCGCGCCCAGGTTGGATGCGCTGGAGCAGGTGCGGTACGTCGAGCACAAGCGGCCGGTTCAGTGGTTCAAGGACCGCGCGCTGTACTTTGTAGACGTCGAGGATCTGAGGAGCGCGCATCAGCGCCTGCGCAAGCGGGTCAAGTACGAGAAGCGCAAGCGCAACCCCATGTACATCGATCTGGAGGAGGACGAGGAGCCGCCTCCGCTGGACTTTGACGATCTGCGCGGCAAGTACGAGGACCGCCGCAGCGACGACGCGCCCGTGGACGAGTACTACATCGACCCGCACATCGCGCGAATCGCCGTGCTCGTGAAGCCGCACGGCATGGGGTCGGACCTGGCGTTTGCCCGCAAGCTGGTCGACGACGTGCAGGCGGTGTTGGACGCTGGGACGCCGGAGGGGATCACGACCGGGCTGACTGGGCGGTACAAGAAGTGGCCTGATCAGCAGACTCAGGTTACCGCCGACCTGGAGCTGGCAAGCGTGCTGGCGCTGGCGCTGATGATCTTCTACATCGCCTTCCACTTTCGCCGTCTCGCCGCTGTCTGGTTGATCATCGCGCCGCTGCTGCTGGCGCTGGCCTGGACCATCGGTATCGCGGCGCTGGTCTTCGAGCAGCTCAACATCCTGACCGGCCTGGTGGGCGCCATTCTTCTGGGGCTCGGCATCGATCACGGCATCCACCTGCTGGGCCGGTACGAGGCCGAGCGAGACGTGCGGCGGGCCTTTGGGGAGACCGGGCGCGCCGTCACCATCGCCGCGCTCACGACGCTGGCCGCCTTCGGGTCGGTCGGGCTGTCCGAGTTTCGTGCCTTTCACGAGTTCGGCATCGTGGCGGCCATCGGCATGGCGCTGGCGGTCCTGTCCTACACCACTGTGATGCCGGCGCTGATCGGCGCGGGGGAGCGGTTCGGCTGGCACGCCCGGCGGGTCGATGCCGAGTCGAAATCGCCGTATGCATCGCGCGTGGAGCGCTGGAGCAAGAGGCTGCTGGTCGTGTTTGTGGTGGGCTTTGCGCTGCTCTCCACGGGCGCGAACGACGCCGGCTTCGACTACGACTTCAGGTCCCTGGAGGCCGGAAGCCTGCCCGCGTTTTTGATGGATCCGCAGGCCAACGCGCTGCTTGGCTTCTCGGAGATGCCCCTGGTCGTCTTGACGGAGGACCACGCCGCCGAAGCGCGGGTCGTGGACGAGCTGAAGGCGCGCATGCAGGAGCGCGGCGAGAAGAGCACCCTGCGCCGCGTCGGCTCAGCCCTGGACCTGGTTCCCAAAAACCAGGAGGCCAAGCAGGTGGTGATCAAGCGCATCGCCCGCACCCTGAAAAAGGTGAAAGACAAGTGGGTGCCCCAGGAGCACAAGGCGTACCTGGCGGACATGAAGCGCATGGTGAAGACACAGCCCTTTACACGTCACGACTTCCCGCTGGAGATTCGCCGCGGCTACGAGGTCGAGGAGGGCGCTGGCGAGCGCGGTCAGGTGTTGGCGTTTCCGGCCATCGACACCCGCGATGGCAAGCTGGTGCTGGATCTCAAGGACGAGGTCACCCGAATCCCAGTTGGCGGCGACGCGACGGTGTCCGCGGCCGGGGAGGCCATGGTGATGGCCGATGTGCTGGGGCAGCTGCTGTCGGAGATCACCCCCATCCTGTCGCTGACCGGGATCCTGGTCCTGCTGGTGCTGTTCGTCTTGCTGCGCAGCTTCTCGGACACGCTTCTGTGCCTGGTTCCGGCCTCGATCACGCTGCTTTCGATGGTGGCTCTGATGCCCTGGGCTGACGTAAAAATAAATTACCTCAACGTTATCTTCGTCCCAGTGTTGTTCGGGGTGGCCGTGGACGGCGGCGTTCACATCGTCACCCGGGTACGCGATGGCGCGGCATTGAGTGACGTCGTCGATGAGACGGGCCGCGCCATCTGTGGGGCGCTACTGACAACGGCGCTCGGGTTTGGGACGCTGCTGCTCGCGGACCACCCCGGACTTAATTCGGTCGGGCAGGTGATGCTGCTCGGGATCACGGCCAACCTACTGGCCTGCCTGGTGGCGCTCCCGGCGCTGATCGGTACACTGAGCCTCGCAAGGAGCACCGCATGAAGTACGTCCTGATGATTGTTGCCATAGCCGTTGCCGTCCCCGCCGCTGGTCAGACCGCGGCGGACCGGACCAATGCGCTCGTGGCCGCGTTCAAGGCGGTCAAGAAGGCGCCCGAGGGCAAGAAGCTGTCCCCGGCGGACGTCGCGGCCAACAGCGCGGCGTACAAAGCGCTGGACGGCTTCTTTGACTTTGACCGGATGACGTCCGACGCCATCAAGGCGCACCAGTCCAAGCTCAACGCGGCCCAGCTGGCGGAGTTCAAGACCCATTTCCGCACGCTGATCCGCATCATCGGCTATCCCGACTCGGGCGATTTTCTGCGCAAGGCCAAGACCTCCGTAAGGGCCGGCAAAGGCAATGATGTCGTCCTCGACACGCTGCTGGAAGAGGACGATGTGGAGCTTGCGGTGACCTTTCGTTTCCACCGCGGGGGTGGTGCGCTACGGGTCTACGATGTGCTGTTCGACGGCGACTCGCTGATGGGCGACTACAGCAACCAGTTCGGTCGCCTCATCACCAAGCGCGGTGTGGACGGCCTGATCAAGCTGCTGAAAGAGCGCATTGCCAAGGTGACGCGCGAGCGCGGGGCGGTTGATTGACGGGATTGCTCCTGGCGCTGGCGCTGGCGTTCCCCGCCGACGCGCCCCCGCGCACGTTGGCCGACTGCGTGCGGATCGCTCGCACCTCCAACGCTGAGATCGCTGAAGCCGAAGCCAAGGTGGCCCAGTACAAAGCCCGGCTGGCCCAGGTGCAGTCGGTCTTTTATCCCAAGCTCAGCGGCATGATGTACATCGCGCCGATCAACACGGTCCGCGGCAGCGCGCTCGAAAAGGACGTAGAGCGCGACTACTCCTTTAACGCCTGGGGCCCCTATACACACATCGAGGCGGTGCTGGCTCAGCCGCTGTACACGTTTGGCCGCGTCTCCGCCGGCAAGCGCGCCGCCGCTGCCCGCGCTGCGGTGGAGCAGGCCCGGGTCCGGCAGGTCGAGAACTTCGTCGGGTTGGAGGTCAAGCGGCTCTTCTACGCGCACCTGATGGCCAAGAGCGTGCTGCCCACCATCGCGAACGTCTCCAAGATCGTCAATGAGGCGCGGGAGAAGGCCCAGGAGGAGTACGACAACAAGACCGGCAAGGTCAGCAAGGCCGACCTGATGCGCCTGGAGTTCGCCCAGACCGAGGTCGCCAAAGTTCGGCACCAGGCGGTCGACGGCGCGGCGCTGGCGCTGGCTGCGCTGAAGCACACGATGGGCATGTCCGCGGATCAGCCGCTGGCCCTGGCCGCCAAAAAGCTACCCAAGCTGCCGCGCCCCGCCGAAAAGCTGGACTTGACCGACCTGATGCGCCGCGCGGCCGAGGGCCGACCCGAGTGGGCCCAGCTGAAGCAGGGCGAGAAAGCCGCGATCGCCCTGGAGTCGGCCGAGAAGCTGGCCAACGCGCCGGTCCTGTTTCTGGCCGGCACCATCGACTTCGACTGGGCCCCGACCCGGGACGACTCCAAAAATCCCTATCACAACGACCAGTTCAACGACCTCTCGGGCGGTATCGCGGTCGGGTTGAAGTTCGATATCGACGCCGGCATGTCAGTTGCCAAAGCCAAAGAGGCCCGAGCGCTTCGTGATCAGGTCCGGGCGCTGCGGCGCTTTGCCCGCACCGGCATCCCGCTGCAGGTGCGCAAGGCCTATGACGAGGTGGTGCGCCAGCGCAAGCTCACCAAGCTCTCAAACAAGGGCGTGCGCGCTACCCGCAAGTGGATGGCGTTCTCGGGCCTGGCCTTCAAATCCGGCACTGGCGAAGCCAAGGATCTGCTGGAGGGGGTCGGGGCTTACGTCGCGGCGAAAAAGGGCTACTACGACGCGCTGCTCGCCTACCACATCGCCCGCGCCGAGCTGGATCACGCCATCGGCCGTTAGCCGAGGACTGCTGGAATCTAGGTGAACTCCACGATTCGCCACAGATGCGGCACTTCGCTCAGGACCCGCAGGAAGTCCTCGCCGATCTCGGACTTGACCCCGTAGCCGGCCACTCCCAGGCGCTTGGCCGCCTCGCGATCCTCCTCGGCCTCAGACGTGGTGAGCACATAGACGACGGAGGCGGCGAGCTCCGGGTCGGCGCGCAGCGCGGCGATGAACTCCAAGCCGTTCATGCGTGGCATGTTGAGGTCGACCAGGAGCAGATAGGGCCGGGGGATCGCCGTCTCGTCCGTCGCTCGCAGGCGCTCCAGCGCCTCCAGGCCGTCCGTGGCGACGTGGATCGGGTTGCCGATCTTCTTTCGGCGAAAGGCGCGCTTCACCGCCATGACATCCACGAGATCGTCTTCGACCAGCAGGATGTGAACCGTGTTGCCCATCATGAGGCGGTCTCCCGAGTGAACTCCTTGGGCCAGGTGAAACGAAACGACGTGCCCCAGCCCTCGGACGCGATCGTGATCATACCCCCAAACGTCTCGATCACCTTAGCCACGATGGCCAGGCCCATGCCGGTCGCCTCGACCTCGTCGCGCGGCTTCAGCGTCTGGAAGATCTCAAACACCTTCTCATGGTACTTCGGCGCGATGCCCGGGCCGTCATCGGCCACGGTGAACGCGTACACGTCTTCCAACTCCTCGCACGTGACGGTGATCGTCCCCTCGTCGCGATCATGATGCTTGATCGCGTTGCCGATCAGGTTCAGCAGCACCTGCCGAAACGGCGCGTGAATCGTCTCCAGCCACGGCATCGGCGTGCCTGCCACGATCTTGAAACCCTCGGGCGGCGACAGCAGCTGCTGGACCTCCGTGATGACCTTGGCCACGCCGACCCGCTGCGGCTCCGCCCACATTCGGCCTACGCGTGAGTACTCCAGCAGCCCATTCAGCAGGCCCTCCATGCGCGCCACGCGGCCGCGCATCAGCTGCAGGTGATCGCGGCTCTCCTGGGGCAGTACGTCGCCCAGATCCTCCTCGATCCAGCGCGACAAGCTGTCGATCGCGCGCATCGGCGCCTTCAGGTCGTGCGACACCACATACGCAAACTTCTTGAGCTCGGCGTTGGACCGCTTGAGGCCCTCTGCGGTCTGCTTCAAGTGCCGCTCGCCACGTTTGGCCTCTGTGATGTCGCGCGCCAGTACGGCCGCCGCGATGATCTCGCCCTCCGCGTCTCGAATCGGCGACAGCGTCAGCGCCACCTCGACCGGCGTGCCGTCCTTTCGCGCCCAGATGGTCTCATGGTCCACGATGACCTGCCCGCGCCCGACACGCCCCAGCAGCTCGCCGGCTTCATTCGCGCGGTCGTCCGGCGAGAGCACCTCCAATCGCCGGCTCATCAGCTCCGGCTCGGTGTACCCCGCGAGCATGAGCGCGGACGGATTGCAGGAGACAAAGGCGCGGTCCAGCGTGGTCGACAGGATCGCCTCGCGCGACGACTTCACCACGGCGCGGTAGCGAGCCAGCCGCAGCTCGGCGAGGCGCTGCTCCGTGACGTCCCGCGCGATGGACGACGCGCCGATGATCTGACCGCCTGCGCCCACGATCGGCGACGCCGCAAGCGACACCGGAATGCGGCTGCCGTCCTTGTGCGTGCGCACCGTCTCCGCCGTCGTGACCGGCTCACCGGCCGCCAGCCGGGCCAGGCTGTCCAGCGTCTCGGGCTCCTTATCCTTGGGCACGATGCAGAAGATCGGGCCGCCGACCACCTCCTCGGCGGTATAGCCGTACAGCCGCTCCGCGCCCGGATTCCAGGACAGGATCGCCCCGTCCAACGACTGACCGATCACGGCGTCCGCGGACGACTCGACGATGGCCGCCAGGTGGGCGTTGGCCTTTTGCGCCTCCTCCCGCTGCAACACGTGGCTCAACTGAGCGGCTACCTCGGTCAGCAGCCGATCGGTCAACTCATCCGGCTCCAGGATCTCCGCCGCAAAGAACAGCACCACCGCGCGAAGCTCACCGCGGAGCATGATCGGCATCGCCAACGCCGCATCAAACCCCGCCCGCCGGGCCACCGCACACCAGGGCGGGCTGTCGCCGAGCGGCGTGATGAGCTTGCGCTGCCCGGTGTGCAGCGCTGCGCCCAGCAGTCCCGTGCCGGGCTGAAGCTGCAGGGACTGGACGATGCGCATCAGGCGTTCGTGCTCGCCGCCGCCGTCCAGGGTGCTCATCGTCGACTCCTCGGTCACGCTGGGCCGATAAGGACCGCCTTTGTGGACGTTGACCGTCCAGGTCGTCCAGCCCGCGTACTTGCATACGTCAGCCAGCACCTTCTGAAAAGTCCATCCCATGGGATGGTCGCCGCTGACCAGAAAGGCGATCTCGTGCAGCAGATTGCGCTGACGCAGCGTGCGACGAGCCTGACGCGCGGCGGGACCGAGCACAAAGAACACGATCAGCAGCAACACACCCATGCCCGCGCCGTTGAGCGTCAGCCCCACCAGGTCGGCGCGCTCGGCCTCGCGGGTGTTGTGGCGCTCAAGCCGCCAGACCAGGTCCTCCGCCGCGGCCGGCAAGGCGCCTGTCGTGGTCTCGCGGACCAGCCAGATCAGTTGCCCGGCACGCAGAGCGCTGGTCGTACCCCCCGAGGAGCGCTGGGCTTCCGCAACGCACGCGTGGAGGGCGGCGTCCAGGTCGGCCCGCTCCAGGAGACGCTCCCGTATCAACTCGTGACGCGCCCCTTTCGCCTCGCTGTGAACCAGCGCCTGATGGCGCGACATCAGCTCCTCGGACACCGCTCGGAGGGTCTCGCGCACGGCCTGCTGCTCGTGCACAGGCGCCTGGATCAGGCGCTGAGCGACAATTCCGACCCGCTGCAACAGAAGCTGGTGGTGCATCGCCGCGTCCAGCACCTCCGTGTCCGCCTCGCGGCTGGTTCGCGCCGCATCCTGCACCACGAGCTCGGAGCCGATCATCACGCCCATCAGCATCAGCGCCGCGACCGAGCGGCTCGCCAGAACGCGTATAGACCGGTCCACGCGCTACTCCACCCAGCCGTTCAGCACCAGTCGAGAGTTGCGGCGATGGCGGCTGTTGACGACAAACGTCACGTCCTGCTCGGTGCCGGACACGTCGCTGGTGTTGATGCTCTGCTCAAAGAGGGTGCCCTTGGTGACAGCCTTGCCGCGCCACACCTCGGCCACCCCGATGTAGACGATCAGCTCGGCCTTGAACGGCGGCTTGCTCGCGTCGTCCAGCCCATACCGGATGCGCAGCGTGTCGCCCATCGGCACCGAGACAAAGACCAGGCGCCGCTGCTTGCGGGTGTGATGGCCCTTCACGAAGATGTAGCCCTCGACCGGCTTGCCATCCAACTCGTGCACCTGCGCTGCGTTGACCCCCACGAATTCGGCGTCCCCCCGGTCCCGGCCCACGCACTCCCAGGACCAGCGCATGTTGTTGAAGTAGTCGCAGTGGCGGTCCCCCAGATAGACGCGCGCATCCTCGATGTGCTCCGACATGACGTATCGAGAGCGCTTTTGCAGGGTCATCGCCAGGCTGACCCCCGCCATCGCGGTCAGCAGCGCGACCACCGCGGCGATGCGGGCGCGTCGGGGGATCGAGATGCGCTCGGACAGCGCCGATAGACCCGCCAACAGCGCAGCCGCGGGTATGATCATCAGGCCGAAGTACGGGAAGAGGAAGCGCTCCATGTAGTACTTGAACGGCGCATAGAAGCCGATCAGGATCAGCATGGTCGCGGCCAGACCCAGCGCCAGCGGCCGCAGTCGCCGGCTGCGCAACATCGGGATAAAGCCCAGCCAGGCGAACAGCGCAAACGGATAGCCGGTCACCAGCCCCCGGTGTGTCCAAAACAGGATCTGCTTGAGCCCGGTCCAGAAGTTCACCGTGAAGAGGTCCGTGTGCGAGGCGACCGTCGTGATGCCCTCTCGGACCACGAGCACGCGATGATAAGAGGTGATCCACGGGGCGCCGAACATGTACCAGTTGGCCAGCGCATACCCCGCGACAGGCCCGGCCGCCGCCGCGCAGAACATCACCACATCCCGCGCCGAGACGCGCCGCCACAACAGGTAGCCGAGCACCGCGGGGGTGGCGAGCACACACGTGATCTTGGACCAGATGGACAGGCCGAAGAGCACCCCGGCCAGGACCAGCCGGTCACGCGTGATCGCCAGCAGCGCCCCCATGAGCAGCACGGTGTAGAAGCCGTCATTGGAGAAGTTGTAGGCGTACAGCAGGAAGGGGCCGCCGACCGCCGATGCAAACGCCGCGGCCGCTGCGATGCCCGGCGGCGCCACCGACCGGGCCAGGTGGTAGCCGAGGACCACCATCGACACCATCATGCACATGTTGAACAGCAGCGTGCCGGACACCCCAAACAGCCAATAGAAGGGCAGGGCGGCGATCGGCATCAAGTAAGAGTGCTTGGGCCACCACTGTTCGGAGCGCCCCAGCGACACGTTGCTGAACGCGTCGTCGACCGGCGTCTTACCGGAGTACCAGGAGTGCGGATGCAGGCGCGTCTGGTCCAGCGTGCCGTAGCGAGTGAGCGACTTCTGCATGTTCAGGTAGAAGCCGCCGTCGCCTACCAGCCACGTGTTGGGCGTGTAACGGGCGGCGACGTCGGGCATAAGAAACAGCGCCACGGCGGCGGCCAACAGCCAGCCCCAGGCGGCCGTGGTGGTCGGTGATGACGGCCCGGCGGCCTCGGGTGCCAGGTCGCTCAACGCGTGGATCGCACCTCGAAGCTCGCCTTGCAACGCATGCCTTTGGGCGCGGCCACCGGGGCTTTCGAGAGCGTCTTCTGCAGGCATCCGGCCGCGGCGCCGCGCGGACTGATCGTCACCGAGGTGAGCCCCTTGCCTTTTATCGCGGCCTTGACGGTCATCACCGTGTTCCGGTCCGCCGTCAGGCAGCGCTGGGCGTTGATGGCGCGCCGCAGAAGCGTCTCCATGACGACTCCCGCGTGGCACTTCCGGCCGGTCAATGTGAGCTTGCTGAAGCGCGCCTCGGTTGCGCGTGGGTTGCCCGGGGCGGACTTGAACCAGCGCAGCAGCGCCATATCGCTGAGCGTGGGAAACGCCATCGCGTCAAAGCTCTCCGCGTCGGGGTCAAACATCTTCGGCGCCCGCGCGACGGCCTCGTTCATCCAGCGGCGAGTGGTCAGCGCGTCGCCGTCCAGAAAGCCGGCCAGCGCCAGGCTGTATGGGATGTTGGACTGCGTGGCCGGGGAGCTGCGCACCATCGGCTCCAGGATCTTGCGCGCCCCCGTCAAGTCCCCCGAGTGGATAAGCGCCGTCGCGTGCATCAAGCGGTGGCGCAGGGCGTCCGGTGCGGCTTTTCTGGCCTTCACCGCGTACTTGAGCGCGCCGGCCCAGTCCGCTTGTCGCAGCGCGGCAAAGGCCAACAGCGACACGACCTCCGCCGTTCGCGGCTTCATGCTCGTCAGGATCTTCAGCGCGTCGCTGTCCTGGCCCGCTGCCAGATAGGCCACCGCCAGCTCCATGCGCGGCGCGGTCTCTTTGGGCTTCAGCTTGCCGGCTGCGATCAGGTGCTCGATGGCCGCCTTGGGCTTGCCCGCCGCCGCCAGCAGCTTCCCCAGGTTGAAGCGCGCGTCGTAGTGCTTGGGCTTGACCGCCACGACCTTGGTGAGCGCGGTCATCGCCACGCCGTATTTTTCGCTCTGAAGCGCCATGACGCCCACGCTGTACTGGATCCCCGCGTCGTCGGGGCGGGCGTCGGCGGCGGACTGCATAAGCTTCAGCGCCTGCTCCACCTCGCCGCGTTTGTAGGCGGCCAGGGATTGCTCGACCAAGCTCTTAACGTCCACGTTCGGCGGTGTGGTCAGCAGAACAAGGGCCACGGCGTAGATCATGCCCGGCATCGTAAGGCCACGGTCAGCGGTGGTCAATCAGGCCACACCTCGGTTAGTCTCGTAGGCCGTGAGGGGGGTTGCCACCATAATCCTGGTCCTCGTGACCGCCGCTTGTGGCGAGGACCCGCCGACGCCGCCGGTGGAGGCCGGCGTCCCCGACGTGGCGCCTGATGTAGCACCGGAGCCCGACGTGCCCGCCACCCCGGACACCGTGGATGCCGGGCCCGACGTGCCGGAGCCGACCGGCTTGGGTTGCAGCGCGCCACCAGAGGTGCCGCTGGCGGCCACGGGACCTCTGCCCGCACCCGTGCAGCCGAAGCGCGGTATCGATCACTGGGAGCGCTCGGACTACGAGACTCTGCGGGACGCTGCGCTGTCGGATCCCGGGGTGCACTTCGTTGCGACCTGGGACGTCGAGCGCGAGCGGTTTGTCGTCGAATCGGGTCCGGTCGACGCACGCCAGACGGTGGAGTTTACGCGCGTCGCCAAGCCCGACGGCGGACTGGAGTACACCGTGCTGGCGGGGGAATTGAGCGCGATCTTCCCGGAGACCACTGCCGCGCTGTACGGCGATTGGACGTCGCTGATGGCGGCCTATGCAAACGGCGTTCTACCCGCGGACAAGCAGTCGTATCCGCTGCCCATGGAGCGGATCGCCGTGCTGTTTGACGCGCCCGCGGCGCCCGATGTCGTCGGCAGTGTCTATCCGTGGGCCTATCCGGCGCCCGGCACTCACGGCGGGCTGAGCCTGCTGCAGTCCCGATCGACCCTGATCCTCTCCGGAGCCGGCGTCCGCCAGGGTGTGGTGCTGGACGGGACCCCCGTGCTGCCGTCGATGGTGCCCACTGTAATGGCCGCGCTGGGAGCGCCGACGACCGGCGGTGTCGGACCCGACGGCACCTACGACGACGGCCTCTACATGCTGCGGCAGGACGGTCCGGTGCTTTGGGAGGCGCTGGACCCGGACCCGTGCCGGCGTGCCAAGCGCGCGCTGATCCTGGATTTTGACGGACTGATGGCCAGCGAGATCAACCACCAGGCCCTGGACGATGACCCTGAGGTGGACCTGCCCACGTTTCGCGCGCTTGCCCAGGGCGGCGTCGTGTATCAGCACGGGGCCGTGGCCAACTTTCCGTCCGTCTCAGCGCCGGGCCATATGACCAACGGCACCGGCTTGTGGTCGGGCCATCACGGCTTTGTGGCCAACGCGTTCTACGACCGGGACGGGGGCGCCGTCGTCAACCCGTTTTCTCTGATCACGGACCTGGCGGACATCCTGGAGGACCCGCAGCAGGCGTACGATCTGTACGAGACCGCGGTGGCGGACGGGACGGAGACGCTGGCCCAGGCCGTACACCGCGCGTTTGGCGACGATCACTTCGTGGTGGTGATCAACGAGATCGCGGTCGGCGGCGCGGACTACACCACGATCGACTATCTGATGGGGGCGGTGTTCGACCCCTTCGCAGACATTCCGAAGTACCAGCTCGCGGATAAGCTGGCCGTGACCCAGGTGACGCAGGTGCTGGCCGATCCGGACGTGCCGGTGCCGACCGTTGTGCAGGTGTCGCTGTTTGCCACCGACGCGGCCGGGGAAGAGACCGGGCCGCACACCGAGGTCACGCGGGGGGTGCTGGTCGAGATCGACGCCCAGGTGGCGCAGATCCTGGCGGCATATGAGGAGCGGGGCGCGCTGGAGGACACCGTGGTGGTGCTCGTGTCCGACCACGGCATGGAGAAGCAGGACCCGGATCAGGCATCCGGCTTTGCACAGAAGATCGCCGCGTCAGGCGTGAAGCTGATCCAGCCGATGGGCGGCATGTTGTACCTGAAGAACATGCGCATCGCGGCGGTGCTGGAGGCGTCCACGCTCACGGTCACCGTGTGGGACCACCTGACGGACGCACCTGTCTCAGGGGCCACGGTGTTGTGCGAAGGCTGTGATGAGGACGGCCTTCACACGGACGACAGCGGGATCGTAGAGCTTCAGGTGACGCCCGATGCGCCGGCTGTTGGGCTGACCGTGCTGCACGACGGCTTCAATCCGCAGACGCTGGCGGTGCAATGAGGCTGACAGCGGTTCTCGTGGGGCTTGCGCTGTGCGGCGGATGCAAGCGACACGCGGCCAAGCCGACCGCCCCTCCGTCGCCGTCCGGGGTCCTGGGAACGGGGGCGCAACCGGCTGAGGCGCCCGCGCCGCGTTTTGCGCCCTCCGAGCCCCCGCCGCTGCGAATTCTGCCGCCGGAAGAGCCCCAGGAGCGCTCGAGTCGCACATCGGCTCCGGCCCGCCCGTGTCGCGCGCTGCTCAACCTCAAAGAGGGTCGTGTGGCGGACGTGCGCATGACGCCGCAGCTTTCGGTTCGTTACGGCGAGGCCAACGTCGTCCATGGCGCGGATGGCGTGGCGTACACGGTCTACAAGCGCCGGCACGTGGCCAGGGGGGAGTGGGAGGTGCTCTTCGCTCGCGGGCCTCACGGTGGCAAGCCGATCGTGTTGTTGGACACCGACCCACAGCTGCCGGAGGCGGCGGGGGCGGTGCCGGAGGGCGCGAAGGGACCGGGCGACGACTGGGGCGACGACTCGCCGCCGGGGTTCAGCGCAACGCATGCGATCACGGTGATGGGCATCTTTGGCGACATGATCTCGTTGTACGTGGAGCGGCACGGCTACTCGGGCGGCCCGCATGGATACGACGACACGGGGTTCATGACGGTGAAAGTGCCGACAGTCACGGATGTGCGTGCGACCCAGCTGCTCGGCGAGGAGCACCTGGCCGACCTGCGCGGCATCCTGAAGCGCGACGCCACGCTGCGCGTTGATGAGCCTCTGGATAATCCGCCCCGGATCACATCGCTGGAGACGCTGTCCGGCATCGCGTTTTCGCTGGGCTCGGAGCGTGCGGGCGCCGAGTTTGAGAGCGACAAGGCGCAGCGTGTGGAGATCTCGGGCCGGCCGGACCTGTATATAGACACGATGTTGCACTGCTGCACATGGGCTCAGAATCACAACGCGCTCCACCTCACGGCGCAGCTGGACCCGATCCCGCAAGCGCTGGCGGCGTACGCGCCCAACGACGGTGCGCTGGTCGCGCCGAATGGCTGCGCTCAGCTGGACCTGGAGCACGCCGAGGTCGACATCGGCGGCCGCCGGTATCCGCTGCCGGACCTGGATGACACGGTGGGCGTCACGTGGCTCAAGCCTGACGACCCGTTGGATGTGAAGCAGCTGCAGACGCTGCCGTGAGGCGGGCGCTCGTCATTCTGGCCACCCTGTGGACGGCCTCCGCGACCGGTGCTGTCGTGAAGGTGCCGGCCAAGATGGGGCTGGTCATCGACGTGCCCGGCGTGAAAGGACCCGCTGTTGTCCGCTTTGCCTCAGAGCCGGTGCTGTGCCGGCAGGACCGGCGCGGCGTCACCTTCGAAGTCGCCCACAAGAACCCCCACAGCCCCTACCTGCTGTACGAGATCGCACCCCAGAAGACGGGCGGATGCACACCGGGTCGGCTGACGGCCGGCAAGAGCGGTCTGGCGCGGGCAAAGGCGCATTCGGTACCCGCGTTTAAGCCGGATTGGGATGCGTGGAAGGAGGCGGACTACCTGATGATCGCCCCGCGCGCCTGGCTGCCCGCGCTGCAGCCGCTGATCACGCATCGGCAGGGGCTGGGTCACCGCGTCGTCGCCGTGGGGGTGGAGGACATCTACTCACGGCATAAAGGGGGCAACCCCACGCCGGACGCCATCCGGGACTTCGTCGGGGAGTTGGTGGAGCGTACGGCCGGCAAGCTGCGCTTTCTGCTGTTGGCGTCGGACATCACGGAGAAGTACAAGCCGAGCGCTGAGGCGGTGGCGCCCGTGGCCGCGCACTACAAGCGCAAGATGCTGTACGGCAAAGGGCTGTATCGGGGCACAAGCCAGTATCCGACCGACGACGAGTACGCGCAGGCGGGTCGAAACGGGCGGCTGGCCGTGGGGCGCATTCCGGCACAGACGCGGGAGCAGCTGGCAGCAGTGGTGCGCAAGATCGTCCGCTACGAGACCCAGCCCGCCGAGGGTGAGTGGCGGCGGCGACTGGCGGTCTTCACGGGGCCGGCGCGCTACGGCAAGTTTGCGGACAACCTGGTGGAGACCACGGCGCGTCACCTGCTGGATACGGTGGTGCCGTACGACTATGACCTGAGCTTCTTGTTTGCCAAGCTGGACTCCGACTATGCGTATCCACCCGCGGGGCTGAGCCGAAAGCTGGTCGACACCCTGGACCGCGGCGCGCTGATCGCCGGATACGTTGGCCACGGTCAAATTCACGCCTTCGACCGGATCTTCTTTCGAGGCCGGCTGCATCACATCGGCAGCGTCAAAGAGGCGGATGCGATGGCGATCAAGACCGGTAACCCGTTTTTCGTGTCGCTGGCGTGCCTGACCGGCGCGTTTGACCGCCGTGGGGAGCGCGCCATCGCCGAGGCCATGGCCATCAACGAGGGCGGTCCTGTCGCCGTCCTGGCGGGCAGTCGCGTGGTGCACCCATACGCCAACGGCATGTACGCCCAGGCGCTCATCGACAAGTTCTTCACGTCCCGTCCGCGCACGGTGGGAGAGGGTGTGGTCGCGATGAAGGCGCGCGCGGCGGCCTACCGCAACTTTATGGTGGAGGCCTGGCTGAAGACGGATGGCGCCGCCTTGTTGGCCGAGCACGAGGGGCTGTACAACCTGTTGGGGGACCCGGCCACCCGTCTGCGGTACCCGGATCCCGTCGCGATCACCATCGCTCGGCCTCGCGTGCGACGTGGCGCCACGCTGTCGGTAACGATCGACAGTCCGGGCGGCGACGCCAAAGTCACGGTCGAGACGCAGCGCACCACGATCCGGGGAACCCTGGTGCCCTACGATCGCATTCGCAAGATGGAGGCGGCGCAGGCGCAGCAGACCATGGCCGCCAACTACCGGCTCGCCATGGACAAGGTGGTGGCGACTACGCACCATGCGCTGGCTGCCGGGCCGGTGACATTGAAATTGACGGCGCCGAAGGCACCGGGAGCGTATGCGGTCAAAGTGCTGCTGACCGGTCCGGGGCGCACCGCAGCAGGGCACGTGCGCTTTCACGTGACAAATCACTGAATTGACTCGGATAACCAGCCGATTTACCTTGTCGTTGTGTACGTGATGTCTCGGCAGATGAACTGGCGGAGGGTGGTTCCGACCGCTGCGGCGCTGGTCGCCATGGTGCTTGTCGCCGTGACGCCGCGGACCGGCATGGTCATGTGTTTCGCTGCGGACGGCACGGTTTCGCTGGAGATGGCGCACGCCTCAGGCAGCTGCGCGCACAAGGCGGGAGGCGACCACGGGCACGACGAGGTCGCGCATGACCACGGCAGCGACGAGCTGCTCGATCACGACCACGGCTGCACCGATCGCCCGCTGGACGATCGCTTTGTCATCGCCGGGGCTGCTGTCGCGGCCGCCGCGCCCGTCCAGGCCGCCTGTCTCGTCACGAGCACGCTGGCGCTGCCGACCGGCGCGACCCTTGTCAACGACGACGGTGCGCGCGGGCCACCGGCACACCCCTACCATCGTCGCACCGTGGTGATGCTGATTTGAGCCGACCGGCTCTCTGCGCCGGCCTTCGGCGCCCATAAATCAGAACAACACATACAAGACACGGTGATGTATGCAGCTAGAGCAACACAGGCGCGTGGTGCGCCGGGCTGCTGTGTGGGTGGTGTCGATATCGCTGGCGGGGTGCCAGCAGTACCGACGCAGCCCGATCGACACAGCCGAAATACTGGCGCAGTGGCGGGCCCGGACAGCCCAGAGTGACCCGGTTCGTGAGCTGGCAACGGCGCGCGGGACAACGTACGACCTGGCGGACGGCATGTCCGCGGATGAAGCTGTCGCGACGGCGCTGGTGCTCAATCCACAGCTGAGGGCGTCGCGTCGCTCGGCCGCCGTCGAGAGCGCCGGCCTTAAGCACGTCGCGCCGTTTCCCAACCCTGAGCTGAATGTCGACGCTCGGCGGGTCCTGGACGGCGCAGGTGGATGGCAGCTGGAGACAAGCCTGGGCGTCGTCATCCCCCTGTCGGGTCGGCGCGGCGCCGAGCAGGATCGGGCGAAGGCGGCCGTGGAGGCCGCGCGGTTGGAGATCCTGGAGGAGGAGTGGGAGCTGGAGCGCTCCGTCCGGCGCGCGTGGGTCCGCTGGTCTGCAGCGGACCGGCGGGTGACGTTGCTGCAGGAGTACGGGCGCGCCATCAAGCCGCTGCAGACGGCGGCGGATGCGCTGGCCAAGGCCGGTGAGATCATCGCGACCCAGGCGGCGGTGCTGGCGGTCGATCGGTTGGAGCGCGAGGAAGAGGCGGTGGAGGCGGTAGCCACCGAGGAGGCGCTACGCCATGAGCTGTTCGCACAGCTGGGCCTGAAAGCGACCACGCCGGTGCAGCTGGTAGCGTCGCTGCACGTATCTGGGCCCACGGCGGCGGCGGCCGAAGACGGCGCCGTGATTCAGCGAGACCATCCCGCTGTGCGCGCGGCGCTGGCCCGGTACGAGGTCGCTGAGCAGCGGGTGCGAACCGAGATCGCCAAACAGTTTCCTGATCTGGTCCTCGGGCCGAGCTTCGAGCTGGATGACGGGCAATCGTCCGTCGGCCTGGGCCTGGGGCTGCCGATCCCGGCCATCAACCTGAACAAGCGCGGCATTGCCCGGGCGCGCGCTGAGCGAGCCGCGGGGCGAGCGCGAGTTGTCGCCACCGTGGAGGCGTTGCTGACACACGCCGGCGTGGTGCGGGCGCGTGTCTCCAGGGCCTCAAGCAGGGCACAGCGGCTGACCGAGCGCCTGATGCCTGCCGTGGAGGCCCAGCTGACGCGCTTGGGGCGTCTGGCGGCGGACGGTGAGCTGGATCCGTTGCTGGTGCGGCACTTTTTGGACCGGGCTCATGCCGCGCGTTTGGCGCTGTTGGAGGCTCAGGTGGACGCGGCATTGGCGACGGTGGATCTGCGGGCGCTGGTGACGCCGCCCACAGCGACGGAGGCGCAGCGATGAAGAGGACCACGCTGATATTGATGATGATGGCGCTGGCGGGGTGTACGCCGCACGACCACGACCACGCTGACGAACATGAGCACCACGGCGATCATGAAGAGGCGCCGATAACCGACCGCGTAGCGGTGCCGGCTGCGGTGCGACAGAACCTGGGCATCACGTTCGTGAAGGCCGAGGAGCGTGCGGTAGAGCGGACGCTGCGGATGCCAGGCCAGTTTGAGCTGGAGCCGACGGCAACCCGGGTCTACCACGCGCCGCTGCCGGGTCCGGTAGAGCTGCACGTCAAGCCGCTGCAGCGGGTTGAGGCCAAGCAGCTGTTGGCGACGGTTCGCTCGCCCAAGCTGCAAGAGCGCCAGCACGAGCTGCATCGGGCCGCGCATGAGATCCGCAGGGCCGTGGAGCAGGTCACGCTGGCGCGCGCGGAGGTGCGGGCAGTCGAGAAGCGGATCGGCTTTCTTAGGCGGCGCATGAAGCGACTGGGCAGCGCCAATGTGCGCAAGGCCGACCTGGAGGCGGAGCGCAACAAGATGGACTCCCGCCTGCCGGTGCTGAAGGCGAAGCTCACGGCGTCGCGGGCCGATGTGGAGCGGGAGCGCCATCACCATGAGGTGCTGCTCAGAGCGCTGTCCGGGCTGACCGGGCTGACCGTGGCCGTGCTGGAGGAGCCGGTAGAGACCGGCAACAAGGACCATCCCACTCAGGTGCGCTGGGACACGCTGACGCGGATCGAGCTGCGGGCGGCGAGCGCCGGCGTGGTTACGTCGGTCGGTATCAAGCCCGGCGCATGGGCGGAGCAGGGGGCGACCCTGGCTGAGGTGACGGACGATCGGGCGCTGCGCTTTCGGGCTGTGGCGCTGCAGCCGGATCTGGCGCGTGCGCAGGAGGGTCAAGAGGCTAGAATCATTGGTGATTACGGACAGGAGAGGGCGACAGGCGCAGTGCACGTCGGGGTCGCCGGGGACTCCACGACGCGGACTTTTCCAATCTTTGTGACGCTGGAGGAGGCGCCGGATTGGGCGCGTCACGGTGTGGCCGCGTTTGTCGAGATCGTGGTGGACGGCGACAGCGAGCCGGAGGTCGCGATCCCGCGCGAGGCGGCGGTGCGGGCGGGATTGAAGCGCGTCTTCTTTCGCCGCGATCCGGCTGATCCGGACAAGGTGATACGGGTAGCGGCGGACCTGGGCACGGACGACGGCCGCTGGGTTGTCGTCTTCAGCGGCGTCAACGCGGGCGACGAGGTCGTCGTGGAGGGCGCCTACGAGCTGGAGCTTGCCAGCTCGAGGAAGCCCAGCGTGTCCGGCCACTTCCACGCCGACGGCTCGTTTCACAAGGACGTGAAGAAGTAATGGGCGCGCGACTGATAGCGTTTTCGATCGACCGCTCAGGCGTCGTGTTGGCCGCGGCCCTGCTGGTGGTCGCGTGGGCCGGCGCCGTGATGACGCGGATTCCGGTCGATGTGTTTCCGGAGCTGAACGCGCCGACGGTGGTGGTCTTGACCGAGAGCGGCGGGCTGAGCGCAGACGAGGTGGAGCAGCGCGTCACGCGGCCGATCGAGTCGTCGATGACGGGGCTGCCCGGGGTGCGGCGCGTCCGCTCGGCCAGCGCGATGGGGCTGTCGCTGGTGTGGGTGGAGTTTGGCTGGGACATCGACATCTACCGGGCCCGCCAGTTTGTCAGCGAGAAGCTGGCGGGCGTGGCGGAGGGGCTGCCTGACGGAGCGCATGCGGAGATCGGCCCCGTGACGTCGATCACGGGTGAGATTATGCTGCTGTCTCTGAGCAGCCCGGACAAGTCGGTGGACGAGCTCGAGCTGCGGTCTCTGGCGGAGTTCGAGCTGCGGCCGCGCCTGCTGGCGGTGACCGGAGTCGCCCAGGTCGTGGCGATCGGCGGCGAGCTGGCCGAGTACCAGGTGCACGTTGACCAGGACGACCTGCTTTTGGCCGGGCTGACGATGGGCGACGTGACAGAAGCGGCCGGAGGCGCCCACAGCACGCGGTCGGCGGGCTACCTGGCCAACGTCGGCGGCGAGGAGCAGGCCATCGTACAGAGCGCCCAGGTGCGGTCGGTACGTGACGTGCGTGACACCATGGTGACGACCCGCGGCGGGGCGCCCGTGCGGCTTGGCGCGGTCGCCTCCGTGGACTTGGGTGGCGCACCGAAACGGGGGACTGCAGCGGATCGCGGGGTCGCGGCTGTCGTGCTGTCGGTGCAGAAGTCGCCGGGCACGAACACGGTGACGCTGACCGGCCGCGTGGACGAGGCGCTCGACCAGCTGGAGGGGACGCTGCCCGCGGGCGTCACGTTGAATCGCCACGCCTTCCGGCAGACGGACTTCATCCAACGGTCGGTGGACCACGTGACGTCGGTGCTTTGGGACGCGGTGATCATCGTGTCGCTGGTGCTGCTGCTGTTCTTGCTCAACGTGCGCACGACGCTGATCACGCTGACGGCGCTGCCCCTGTCGCTGGCGGTCGGGTTGCTGGCGTTTGATGCGTTTGGGCTAACGATCAACGTGATGACGCTGGGCGGTCTTGCGGTGGCCATCGGCGCGCTGGTGGACGACGCGATCATCGACGTAGAGAACGTGCACCGACGGCTTCGGGAGAACGCGGCCCTGCCGGTGGAGGCGCGGCTGGCGCACGTGCAGGTCGTGTTTCAGGCCAGCAATGAGATCCGCAGCTCGGTGATCTTCGCCACGCTCATCATCTGTGTGGTGTTTGTGCCGCTGATGTTCCTGCAGGGGCTGGAGGGGCGCTTCTTTCTGCCGCTGGCGATGGCCTACATCGTGGCGGTGATGGCGTCGCTGGCCGTGGCGCTGACCGTCACGCCCGCGCTGTGCAAGCACCTGCTGCGGGTGACAGGGTCGTCCGGTGGTCGAGAGAGCGTGGTGGTCAGGCTGTTGCACGCCGCTTATGCGCCGATTCTGCGGTGGGTGTTGGCGTTTCGGCGCACCGTCCTGGCGTCCGCGCTTGTCCTCACGGCGCTGGCGATCCTGCTGGCCACGACCTTCGGCACCAGCTTTCTGCCGGAGTTCAGTGAGGGGTCTTTCACGGTCTTTCTGATCGCGCGGCCCGGGACGTCGCTGACGGAGAGCGACCGGCTCGCCCGCGGTGTCGAGCGCCGCATGGCCGACCTGGAGGGCGTGGCCGGCGTCGTCCGTCGAACGGGGCGCGCCGAGCGCGATGAGCACGCGGAGCCGGTGTGGAGCTCGGAGCTGGAGGTCACCTTGAAGGACGGGGCACAGAAGGTGGCTGTGCGGGGGCGCATCGACGAGGTGCTGCAGGCCACGCCGGGGATCACCACGATGATCGGGCAGCCGATCGAGCATCGCCTGTCCCATATTTTGAGCGGCACACCGGCGGCTATCGCCATCAACTTCTATCACGATGATCTGGACGTGCTCCGGCAGGTGGCCAAAGAGGCGGAGGCGGCGCTGCAAGCGGTAGCGGGGACGCGGGATGTCGCGGCGAACCGGGAGGCGCTGGTCACGACGCTGCCGGTGCGGTATCGGCACGCCGATCTGGCGCGATGGGGGCTGACCCCGGCGGCCGCGGCGGAGCAGGTCAGCAACGGGTTCTCGGGCGCCGTCGTCGACACCGTTCGCGACGGAACACGGGTCTACGACCTGGTCGTGCGACTGCACCCCGAGGGACGCAGAGGGCGACGCGAGCTGGAGAACTTTGTGCTGCACGGGCGCGACGGTCAGTTGGTGCGGCTGTCGGATGTGGCCACCGTTGCGCCGCGAGAGGCGTCGGTGGTGGTGACGCGAGAGAACGCCCAACGCAAGGCTGTGGTGTCGTGCAATGTGGCGGATGGCTACAACCTCGGGCATGTAGTGGAGAACGTCGAGCGCGCGGTTGGGCCTATCGCGCAGGAGTACGGTGTGGAGGTCGGCTTCGGCGGTCAGTTCGAGGCCGAGCAGTCGGCGCGCAACACGCTGCTGTGGTACGGCGCGGGCGTCACGTTGTTGGTCTTGCTGTTGCTGAACATCGCGCTGGGATCGTTGTCGGCGTCGGCGCTGGTGATGGTGAACCTGCCGCTTGGCTTGATTGGGGGGATCCTCGCGGTGTTCGTGGCCGAGTCGCCTGATTTATGGGCCAATATCCAGGCGCTGCTGGGGTTGTCACACGGTCGCTACGTCGCGCCGGTCGTCTCCGTGGCGAGCATGGTCGGGCTGGTGACGCTGTTCGGCATCGCGATCCGCAACGGCATCCTGTTGGTCAACCACTACGCGCACCTGCAGGAGGTGGAGGGGTTGCCGCTGGCGGAGGCCGTTCACCGCGGGTCCATAGAGCGGCTAGTGCCCATTCTCATGACGGCGCTCACCGCGGTGCTGGGTTTGTTGCCGCTGGCGTGGGCGAGCGGCCAGCCGGGAACCGAGCTGCTGGCGCCGCTTGCCGTCGTCGTTCTGGGCGGTCTTGTCACGTCGACGTTCTTGAATCTGGTGGTGGTCCCGGCGGGCTATCTCGCGCTGTTCGGCCGGCGGGGCTTCTCGCGTCGGCAGGCGGAGCGTGTTGTACTGGCGCCGCCCGCAAAGCAGGGGAGGGCGTACTGATGCGCGCGCATGTGATGGTCCTGGCGGTGGCGATTCTGGCTTGGGGCTGCGCCAAAAAGGAGGCCGAGAAGGCTCCGGCACAGAAGGCGCCGGCAGAGAAGCCAAAACCCAAGGCGGCGGCTGCAGACCACGGTGACGCGGCCCCGCTTGGCGACGTCACGGTAGGCGGCTACACGTTTGAGATCGCCCGTCTGGGCCCGATCGCACCGGGCGTGGACGGCGCGGTGACGGCGCGGGCAAAGTCGTCGCCACAGGGCCGAGACTGGCTGCGCGCCAACCTCTATTTGTGGGCGGAGGACGCGGATAAGAAGCGCTTGAGCGCGCCCTCCAAGGCCATCGTCGAGAAGGGCAGGCTGCACATGCATCTGTCGCTGCGAGCGGGCTCGACGGCGCCGACGACGCTGGTCTTCAGACTGCGCGAGGACGGCCTGGACGAGCGGGTGCGGATGGCTCTCCGGGCTGGGGCTGCGACCACCGGCAAGGCCAAGGAGCACGCCCACGAGAAGACCCCGCACGACGGGGTGGTCGCGCGACTGGGCAGCAGCGCGGGGTGGATCGAGCTGAAGCTGCACGACGACAAGGGCGACCTGGAGCTGTGGGTGACCCGGGACAAAGCGGGCAAAGAGCCCTTTGACCTGCCGCTGGCAACGCGACCGAACGTCACGTTCATCGATCGCGAGGGCCGCCAGGTGACGCTGGCGCCGCGCAACACGGTCAAGAACGAGGACGAAGACGGCAAGCCGACCCTGCGAGACGGCAAGACCAACTACTTCATCTTTCCCGGTGAGACAGGCGCGGACGCCGCGTGGCTGAAGGGCAAGACCTTCGAGTCGATCGTGACTGTGGGTGTACCCACCGAGGCCGGTGCGCTGACCGCCGACGAGTTCGTCCTGCAGCCGCACACGCACTGAGCGCCTTTTCCACATTCTCGTGAACGGACGGATGCCGGGTGGGTACCTATGGGGTGACCATCGGGTGAGGACGTCCGCTGTATCCCGAAACGCAACAAGGAATCTAAGTCGAGTTGTGCGTAATACTGTGGAGTACGGTTTGAACGAGCATTTGCGAGCACTATTTGTCATCACCTTTGTCGCGGGCGCCTTTGGGTGTTCCTCGGCACCCACCGACGTGTCCAAGGCGGACGGCGCCTTCAGCGCCCTGAAGTTCGATACGGCCGCTCAATACGCGGCCATCACGGTCGACGGCGTCAAGCTGAGCGCCAATGCGTCCATCGACGTGGAGTTCACCGAGCCGGGGCAGGTCTTCGGCTACATCGCCGACCTCGAGGAGGGCCAGTCGGTCACGCTGGAGACGTTCGGCACCTGGGGTCTGGACACGGTCTTGTATCTGTACGGCCCCGACAACGGCGAGGGCTATTTCGGCGAGCTGCCCGTGGCCATGGACGACGACAGCGGTGAGGGCATGTTCTCGTACATCGCGCCCTACACGGTGAAGAAGGGCGGTACGTACATCGCGATCATCTCCACGTTCGACGGCAACGGTAAGGGCCACGCGACGCTGCTGATGCAGTCGGGCGATGGCGAGCCCGGGGAGCCGAGCGAGCCGGACGACCCGTGGTTGGAGCCCGGGGACGACTGCTGGCCCGACGAGCCGTGCGAGCCCCAGGACTGCTGGGAGGACGAGAACTGCGGCGACGCCGGCGAGGTCGTGTCGCCGGATCCGACGATGAACGGGTGCCCGGCCACGCTGGACTGCGCGCTGAACTGTGACCCGGACATGCCGCCCGAGGAGTGCCTCTTCATGTGCCTGGACGGGGCCGATGAGTGGACGCACGTGATGATGGGCGAGCTGGTCGCCTGCGCCGAGAACACGGACTGTGGCAACGACATCGGGTGCCTGGAGATGCACTGTCCCGACCAGATTATGATGTGTCTGGAGGGCGACCCCGGCCTGCCGCCCGACGCCGGCCAGTGCGAAGAGACGGAGGATGGGGAGATCATCTGCCCGGACCCGGACATGCCGCCCGAGGACCCGAGCACCGGGGAGTGCGAGGAGACGCCGGATGGTGAGATCATCTGTCCGGACCCCGACATGCCCGGTGACCAGCCGCAGCCCGAGGCGTCGTGCGCTGACGCCATGATCTGCACGTTTGAGCTGTGCGACGGGCCGCCCGAGGCCTGCGTGGAGCCGTGCCTGGAGCAGGCGCCGCCCGAGGTGCACGAGCTGTTCTGGGCGCTGCTGGAGTGCGAGGCAGCGGCCCAGTGCGATTGGCAGGGCGACTGTCTCGCAGAGCACTGCGGTGAGCTGACCCAGGAGTGTCTCGGTCCCCCGGAGGTGCTCTGAGTAGACTGCCCGCCGCCGCGCGCTCGCGGTTGTTGTGCCTGGCGCTGCTGGGCGCGACTCTGGCGCCGACCCCAGCCAGGGCGGGCGGCGCGGTGTGTGTGGTTCGTCAGCGCGCGGTCGCCGGTCTGGAGGCCGACGCGCTGGACCAGGCGCTGCGTCTCGAGCAGCGAAAAGCGGCCTCCCATCTGACCCTCTCCAACGCCGATAATCGCGACAGCTGCCCGGCTGACCCGGCCACTGTGACGGTGGTGACGTCGTCACCGCGGTTGGTCCGCGTCCAGCTAGCGGGCGGCTCGGCGCAGACGCTGGACGTGTCCTCTGTCGACCCGATCGATCGGGCCCAGCTCGTCGGGCGGGCCCGCCGGGGGGGGTTTGGGGGGGGGGCGCCCGCCCGGGCCCCCCCG
>CAZJHX010000039.1:0-70677 GCA_964545715.1 uncultured Myxococcales bacterium | reverse complement strand
CTGTTGGAACAGCACATATGGCCAAGCGGCAGGAATTACGCGCGCTTTCCAGCGCCTTTGAGAAAACCCGTTTTGCCGTTCGCGGCTCCGCCGGGAAAGGCGGCTGGCCTGCCCTCACACGAGCAGAGCTTCCAAGCTCGGAAAGTGGTTCCGGATGAACGGCATCGCGTCCAACCGCCGCGGTCTCGTCACGGCAGCGACCTGGTCGAAAGTCCAGATGTTCGTATCGGACTTCACACCCACGGCCACTACCGAGTCCTCCATACAGCGCAACGTGCGCGATGGGAAGCGCGCCCAGTCATACAGATGGGGCTGAAGGCGAGCCGACATGCTGGCGTCCAAGCCCTTTGACAATGCGTCGTCCCACAGTTGCCAGTCGAGCGTGTCGAGTAGCTCGCGATGAATGAGACGGCCGAAGCCCAGCGTGTCGCCGTAGCGCGGCCCGGGCTTATGACCCGGCCAAAAGCACAGTCGGCGCGTGCGCAGATCCAGAAAGTACATATCGCGCAGTCCCATGAATCTGGCGCCTTCAACCAATCCGCAGCGATAGCGTTCGAGCAACTGGACATCCGCCAGGTCGTCGGACCCAGCGATGAGGACGGCCTCGGTTTCAAGCGAGCGCGCCAGTGTCAGCCCGGCATTGAACTTGGCCCCCAGAGGCAGGTTGTCATGTTCCAGGTAGTGCGCACCCGCGGCTTCAGCAGCGGTCCTGGACACATCGCCCTCAGAGCCGACGCACACAAGCTCCAACGTCAGGCGATCGGCCATCGACTCGCGCAGATCAGCGTAGTGAGCCAGAACCAGGCCGGTGAGAGGCCAACGGCGCCACAGGCAGGTCAGCAGGGCGATAGAAGGGCGCTGAGTCATGCAGCGACCCGGCCGCTGTCCACCCAGCGGCGGAACCAGTGTTCCAAGCTCCAAGCGCTGTTGCGCAGATAGATCGCGTCTCGTGCGGCGTAGGGGCCCGAGCCGCCAATCGTGGTCAAAACGCCTCGCTTCAAGAATGCCGCTACCGCTTGGTCGCGCGTGGTCTGTGTCAGTCCAGCCGGCATTGAGAAGCCCAGCTTCTTGCGATCCCACAGCTGGCGGACGTCGCCCAGCAGGCGCTTCAGCGGCGCCTTGCGTCCTTGCTCTACGTCGCCGATCGACCGATCGATTTTGTCGGCCACCTTGAGGGTCAGCGCACGCTCGACAACGCGGTGGTCGAGAAATGGCACGCGCACCTCGACGCTGGACATCATGCCGGCGTAGTCCAGCACGGGATTGAGGTCGTATCGAATATAGGTATTGAGCTCGAACCACTGCGCCGGCGCGCCGGTGTCCGAGGCGAACCCCGCAAGTACGAACCGAAACTCGTCAGGCAGGTGAACGAGGCGGTCGTACCGGGCGGTCAGGGGCAGGCGCGCGCGAAAAATGTGAAGAGCCTGCAGACGGCTGAGCGTGCGCGGATACCCCAAGAAGAGCTCATCGGCGCCATTGGCGCTCAGCGCTACTACGGCGTGGCGCCGCAACGCTCGGCACGCCATTGCGGGGATCGCCGCCGCCATGCTGGGTTCCCCGGTGAAGTCCACGTACTCGGTCATCAGTGTGTCGATCGTGCCGCCATCCGGAGAGACCACCTCAAAACGCAGCCCATAGGCCTCGGCGGCTCGCTGGGCGTACTGACGCTCCTTACCGTTGTCCAGGTGCACAGCCGTGACGCCACCCCGGTCCGCCAATTTGGCCAGCAACGTCGAATCTACGCCACCGCTGAGCAGGATGCACAGCGGGACGTCGCTCATCAGTCGCATGCGCACCGCGTCAGTCAACAGCTCGTCCAGCGGCTCGTCTCTCGGTTGTGGCGTCCAGTACTGCCGCTGCGATGTGACGCCGTCCTTCCAGGTCAGCACAGTGGCCGGCGGTATGCGCGACACACCCGCAAACAACGTGTCGTCTCCATAGGGCGCCCCAAGGTGCAGGTATCGAACGATGGCGTGCCGATCTACGGACCAGTGAGTGTCCACCGCCGCGACGATCGCGGCCGGGTTGGACGCGAATACGAGTGACTGGTCAGCGGCGTACCAGCACAGCGGCTTGATCCCCAGCCGGTCGCGTACCAGGTGCAGTGTGCGGCTGGGCCGATGCCAGGCGGCAAACGCAAACATGCCGTTGATCCGCTCCAACGTGCGGTCCAGACCGAACCGCTCCAGCGCCACAAGCAGCGTCTCGGTGTCACTGGTGCCGCGAAAACGGTGGCCGGCGGCCCGAAGCTCCGCCCGCAGCTCGCCGTGATTGTAGATCTCGCCGTTGTAGGTCAGAGCCCACGTTGGCCGGACCATCGGCTGAGCGCCGGCCGCTGACAAATCCAGCACGGCCAAGCGCGTGTGCGCAAGCGTCACTTCGGTTGATGCCCAGATCCCGGCCCCATCCGGCCCGCGCTTGGCCTGGGCCGCGTTGATCCGCAGCGCGATCGCCTGGGCCGTTGCGGGATCGCCGCCCGCGACGCCGCCTATTCCGCACACGAAGCGGCCCGTTGGATCATGCGTGCAACCGGCGCCGTACAGCGCTGGACAACGTCCGGCGGATGCCCCGCTCTCAGGCGATCGATCTGCGTTTGGATCTCGGCCCGATACTCGGCGCGTAGGGCGCTGAAGTGACCCGTAGTGCCCGCGGCCGTCAGCTGCTGCGCGTGGCACCTGCGCAACAACAAGAACTGATCGACGGTCACCGGCTCGACGCCCAGGGCCAGGGCCCGGATGACAAAATCCGTGTCCGCGGCACAGCGCCACGCGCGAAACCCGCCGATGCGCTCGATGAGCCGGCGGTGGATCATGATCGCGCCATCGGCCGGGCTCCGATGCCATCGCAGCGGTTGAAGAGCTTCGTTCGTGTCGACAAACCAGGTGCCCGCAATCGCTTCGCCGGCCGGCCACTCGGTCAACAGCGCCAGCATGGCCGTGAGACGCCCACCCACCATCTCGTCGTCAGCGCCATGAAAGGTCATGTAGTCGCCGGCCACGTGGTCGCACAGCGTGTTCAGCACAACGTATGGCCCGACATTGGACGCCATCTCGAAGAGTCGCACTCGTGGATCCTCGATGGTTCTTGCGGCTTCGAACGTCTCTGGACACGCGTCGACGCCCACCAGCACCTCCAACGTCCACCCCGCAGGAAGCTGTTGCGCCAGGACTGAGTTCACGGCGCCTGCAATCCACCGCCCGGCGCGGTAGGCCGGGATCATTACGGACACAGATCGTGCGCCTGCGACGCTGCCGACATCGATGTCGGCTGCCCTGGCTGCACAATCCTCCGTCACGCGGTGCCCTCCAGCACGCCCGCAATGCGCCGGAGTTCGTCCGCCAGTCGGATGCGACCCTTGTGCGGCAGCCGGTTGAGGTCATAGACGACCGGGCGAAACCTCAGCGTGTGTTCGCGAGCGGTATCGACAAACCTGGCCGGCCCCTGCCAATCGCGGGCCTGGAACCGTTGCACCTTCACCGCCTTGACCAGTCCCGAGACGGTAAGGTCCTCTCGGTCGATCCGACCAACCCAGTAGCGCACTTGTTCGTCGGTGAGATCGGCCCCAAGCAGCTGTTTGAGCCGGATGGCTTGCGCTGTCGATACCTTGCCGTCTCGCAGCGCGCCCTTGAGCGGGTCGGGCAGCACCGTCAACTGTTTCAGCCGCTGCAGCTTGCGCTCTTGCATCCCAAAGACGGTCGTCAGCCGGGCTACCGTCACATCTGGATGGGTCGCCTGATATGCCAGTATCGCGCGGCCGACATCGATGTCGGATAGCGACTGTCGCTCGACGTTATCTCGGACCGACGCGGCGAAGGCCTCCTCGTCGTCCAGCTCCCTCACCACCGCAAGAACGGACCGCCGGCCCAGAGTACGCAAGGCCTCGACGCGCCGAGCGCCCGATACCAGCTGAAGCCTGCCATCTGGTCGGGGACGCAACAGGACGGGGACCAGCTGCCCGTTCTGCTGAATCTGCTTCACGAGCGAGGCCACGCGCAATTCAGCGCGATGCTGAAACGTGCCGTCATTGAGCGCGATGTGCTCGAACGCGACCAGCAATCCGTGGCCCAGCGGATGTTTCGTGTACTCCGGCATAACCCTGGCCTCCGCATCGTGCGCAGCACCTTCCGGCTATCCTCCTCGCAGCGATGAGACGCAGGACGGCGCTGGATGGACCGTCCGGGTCCAACCACGCGCAGGCGGCGTCTCTTTGTCTGGAAAAATGGGTGCGTCCAGCGCCCGATCATGACTATGAAGCAACGCAACTTCGCGGATCAATGTTTTTTTTTCACTGAGCCGTGTAAAGAATTAACTTGTGATTCCAACGGTCTGAGGGGGTTTTCCCGTCAACGGCCGTTCAGTTTCGCGCTTTCAGGGCTAAGTGAATCGCCCTTGCAAGCCAACGGGTTTCACTGATGGCTTGCGCCGCCGCTGAGCCAAGCAGGTCACTCCCGGCACAACAGGTGAGATCTGGCGCTTACGTGTGCGTTCGCGCGCCGGCCGCGTCGTCGATGACCTCCATCGCGCGTTTGCCGGTTTTGAGCTTTACGTGGCGTCCGACGCGGCGTATCCACTCGTCCTCTTCCGCGCTGAGCGGGCCGCGGTCCAGGGCTGCCATCGCCTCGTCCAGCTGCAGCCGGTTGGCGGGGCCGCTGATGGCGGCGTGGACGTGCGGGTTGTTCAGCTGAAAGCGGTAGCAGTCTGAGCCGCGTGGGGTCTGATCGCCCGGTGGCGTCAGCTCGGGCTTCAGCAGCGAGGCCCAGCGCGTGCCGGTGTAGCCGACGACGCCGGTGCCGGAGTCGCCCAGGTGGGGGAAGGTGTCCGTCTCGGCGCCGGGGTGGGCCGCGTTGTAGCGCACCCAGATCGCCTCAAAGTACGGATCGTTGATGAAGTGCTCAAACGTCGTGCGCTCGTGGCAGGACACGGCGATGTGCTTGACCAGCCCCTGATCCTTGAGGCGACGCGCGGCGTCTTTGATGCGCTCGCTGGGCATCTTGTTCCACCACGACAGGATCAGGATGTCGGCGTAGTCGATGCGCAGCTCGCGCAGGCCCTTGCACAACATCGGCTTCATCAAGATTTTGGAGCGGTCGTAGGTCTGCAGCGCGACGACGGCACAGTCGCGGTCCTTTTGGCAGATCGCGCGCACGCCGCGGCCGAAGGCGGGTCTGCGCACCGAGCCCCACATGTAGAAGTTGAGGCCGCGCTCGTGGGCGTACTCCACGTCGCTTTGGCTCAGTCCGTACGCCGAGCCGAGCCCGATTCGGCTGATCTTCAGGCCCGTGGCCCCCAGCTCCGTCTTGTCCCACCAGGATGTCATGCGCGCAGTGTACGCCGAGGCCGGTGGTTTGGCGCGTGTGGATCCAGGTTGTGGACGGTTTTCTGGACCCGGGCCGATACCGGGTCGAAACTGAGCTCCTCAGGGGGAACCACGATCGATGAAAGACCTGCACAATAACGACGACTTTTCCGGCGACCGCCTCGCCACGAACACCGAGCAGAGCCCAACCGAGTTCGTTGAGCACTGGGACGACTCGGGCTCCGACCTCGTCACGCCGATGGTGCCGTCACGACGCGCTCTGGCGCTGGTGGAGCGGTACGAGGCGCGCATCGACACGCTGCTGGCCTCGCAGGCCGAGGCGCTGGGCCAGGCTGAGCGGGCGCGCGCCGATGCGGCCGAGGCGCTGGATCAGTTGCACATCTCGGAGCTGCACACCGCCCACGAGCTGGAGAAAGCCAGAATCTCGTTGGAGCGCGCCGAAGAGAGCGCCAAGCACTCCCACGTCGTCGCCGAGCTGGCGCGTGTGCGTCAGGAGCAGGCCGAGGAGCGGCTGGCTGTCACACAGCGCCGACTGGACGCGCTGCAGCGGTCGGATTCGCTGCCGTGGTGGGCCTGGCGCCGTCGCCGCACGCTGGCGGCCGTCGCCGGTTTGATTCACACCGACTGAGCGTTACGCCCAGACCACCTTCTGGCCCTTCTCGTACCACCCGGTCACGTTGTCTTTGTACGTGTCCTCGATGGTGGTGCGGCGGATCTTCATCGTCGGCGTCAGGAAGCCGTTGCCGATCTCCCATTTATCCGACACCGCCACCAGGCACTGCAGGTGCTCGTGGTGCTCCACTTTGCCGTTGACCTCGGCCAGCAGGGCCGTCAAGTCGTCGGTGAGCTGCTGCTTGACGGCGGGGTCGCCCAGCTTGGACTGCAGCGCCTCGGCCGGCAGGATCAGCGCGTAGGCCTGAGGCTGCCCGGAGCCGGTGACGCAGCTGAGCTCCACGCTGGGGTGGTTGTTGAGGATGTTCTCGATGGGCGCGGGCGCGATGTACTTGCCCTTTGAGGTCTTGAAGAGCTCCTTGACGCGGCCGGTGATCTTCAGCAGGCCGTTGGACTTGCGGGCGCCGCGGTCGCCGGTCTTGAAGAAGCCGTCGTCCGTGAAGCACTCCTTGGTCAGCTCGTCCTTTTTGTAGTAGCCCATCATCTTGCCGGGGGAGTCGATCAGGATCTCGCCCTCCTCGCTGATGCGCACCTTGACCTCGGGGTACGGGACGCCGACGTAGCCGGGCTCCGAGGCCTCCAGCGTGGACAGGTGGCTGTACGCGAAGTCCTCGCTCATGGCGTAGCCCTCGAGCAGGTTCAGCCCCAGGTTGCGGTACCAGGCGATCAGCTCGCCGGGGATCGGCGCCGACCCCGACCCGGCCAGGCGCACGTGCTGCAGGCCCAGTCCGGTGAGCACTTTCTTCGAGACGATGCCCCCCAGGATCGGGATCTTGAGCAGGAAGGCCAGCTTCTTGGGCGGCATCTTCTGAAAGACGCCCTGCTGAAACTTCAGCCACAGCCGCGGCACCGAGATGAACAGCGTGGGCTCGGCGCGCTGCAGGTCCTTGACGAACGTGGTCAGCGCCTCCGCGAAGAAGATCGTGTGCCCGGCGACCAGCGACGCGCACTCGACGTAGGCGCGCTCGAACACGTGCGCCAGCGGCAGATACGACAGGCCGCGGTCGTCCGGCGTGATCTTCAGCCCGGTGACGATGCCGCGGGCCGCGTCCGACATGGCGCCGAAGCTGTGCATGACGCCCTTGGGATCGCCGGTGGAGCCGGACGTGTAGAGCAGGATGGCCAGCTCTGACGGGTCACGCGCGGGGTTGCCCGCCAGCGGCTCCTGATCGGCGATCACATCGTCAAAGCTTTGAATGTCGGTCTTGGGTGCCAGCGGCAGCGCCACTTTGGGCAGATCGGCCGGCGCGCCACCCTTCATCTCGTCCCAGGTGTCCAGCTTGCCGACGATGAGCAGCTTGGCGTCGCTGTCGCCCAGGATGTAGCTCAGCGTCTTCTCGTTGACGGTGGGGTAGACCGCAACGGTGACGTACCCGGCCATCCAGATCGCCAGCTCGCTGATGATGAAATGCGCGCAGTTCTTGCTGACCATGGCGATCTTGTCACCGGGCTGCAGCCCCTGGCCCTGAAGCCAGGTCGCGAACTTGCGAGCCTGCTGAAGTGTCTCGCCCCAGGTGTACTCGGTGGTCTTGCCGCCATCGTACGGCTGAATCATGTAGCGCTTGTTCGGCTGCGCCGCTTCACGCTCGTACACAAAGTCCAGAATCTGTTTGCCTGCCATGGATTACCCTCCCTTTAGCGGGTCGGAGTGTAGTCGGGAATCGGTCTTTGAACACCCCTAAACCGGCATTGGCTACTTCGCGGGGGTCAGCGCGACCGTTTGGGTGGCCGAACACGTGCCCTTTTGGGGCTTGGGAAACGCCATGCGCCGCGTCACGCGGAGGAAGCAGGCGACGACCCCTTTGTTCTTCAGCGTGGCTTTCTCCGCTCGGACATCGGTTGTCCGGCCGTTCTCGACGATGGTCAGCGCCACCGTGACCGTGCCCTCCAGCTTGGGGTCTTTTTGGAGCCGCTGCTCGTAGCACGCACGCAGCGAGTTGGCGCGGCGCCGAAACACCTTGCGAAAGTCGGACTTCTCACACGTGCCGTCCACCGTGTATTGGCCCAGCTTGATGCGGCCGGGAATCCGCTTCTGCTTGGAGCGGGTTGTTTTGATCGTGCCCACTCCGTGGATTCTGCCAAAGCCGCCGCCCTTGAACCCCATGCCGCCCTTGCCCTGCTCGAAGGTGCTGCCCATGCCGGCCATCGCGACCCGGGGCGGCGCAGTGACGTCCACGAACTTCACAAAGCCCTTGAGCCGCAGCGCCACAACGAAGCGCTGGCCGCCCTTAACATAGGCGACCGCTCCAACCGTCATCGCCTGCGTTCGCACCAACCTGCCTCGCTCGATGGTGCCGTCCTTCGACTCGGTTACAAACGTCAGCTCTTCCCCTCGGAGCTCCAGCCGGCGGCCGAACGGCGCGTGCCACGTCTTTTTGCCACGCAGCATCTCAACGTGTTTGGTCCCCACGCCGAGCTTGGCCAGCGCGCCCTCGACCCGAGCGATCTCCGCCGCGGTCGGCTTGCCCGGCCGTTTGTGTCGGAGCAGCAGATCCGTGGTGTGGTGCCACCCACGCTGCCAGACCCGCTTGCGCGCCGTAACCTCCCAGGTCTGGTCGATCAGCGCGGTGCAGACGACCGCATTGCCGTCCTTGGAGGCCAGCGCGCAGCCGTTGTCGGGCAGCGCAGCGAACAGCGAGGCGCCTAACGCGGGCGCGGTCCACATCAACGTCAACAATGTCAATACGGTCTTCATGGCGCCGTCCTACTTGCAGTCGTGAAGGATGTCGAGGTTGTCCACCCGGTGGAAGTTTGTGTAGTACCCGGTGCTGCCCGAGAACACGATGTAGCCGCCGCGGAAGTCCAGGTCGATGACCTGATCGATGCTGAGCACGCCGTCGATGCGCACCTGGACCTTGCCCGGCAGCACCCGAATCTCGACGGTGCGCCACTGCAGGTCCTCGACGTCGCTCACGGCCGTCCACGCCAGCGACTTGCCGGGGTCGCCGTCCAGGGTGAGCTCCAGATGGTCCTCTTCGGTCGGGTCGGTGTGCTTCTCGGTGGTGCCGTTGAACTTGTTGTACCAGGTGTCGATCTCCACGGTCAGCGCCTTCCCAGTCCACGGTCCGTACGTACCCGAGACCCCGTACCCCAGCCCCCCGCCGCTGATCGCGGTCGCGATAACCGACTCCAGCTCAGCGACCGTGTCGGTCTCGAAGATGGTCATGGCGAACCCGTCAGCGCCCGGGTCCGAGCCGCCGCCCGTCGCCAGATCGACGCGCATCTGAGCGTGTCCCTTGGCCACGTACTCCACCACGTTGACGATCTGCCCCAGCTGACCCTTGACCGTGCCGGTCAGCTCCAGCCAGCCGCCCGAGTCCCAGGACCCGCTGCCGTTGACCTGCCAGATGGCCGGATCCAGCGCCGCGTCGAAGTTTTCGACCACGTGCGCGTTGCACAACAGCAGCGTGTGCTCGGCCGGCACGCCCTCGCAGGCGCCGTCCGCGTTGTGCACAGCGGCCACCACCTTCTGGTCGTCAGGGCCCAACGCGCCGCTGGCGAAAGACGTCGTGCCGTCGGCCTGAACGTCGGACACGCCCAGTGTCACTCCAGCGGCTGTTGACCACTGCACCTTCAGTGTGTCCAGCGCCGCATCGCTGGTGACCGTGGCCTCAAGGGTGACCCCGGCCGAAGTCAGGTGGAACGTGTCCGCTGCCGGGGCGGTGATCTCGACGTAGGCGGCACACGTCGGTCCCACAGGTCCGGTGTCTTCGGGGCCGGTGTCTTCAGGCCCGGTGTCTTCGGGTCCTGTGTCTTCCGGGCCGGTGTCTTCCGGGCCAGCATCTTCGGGTCCGGTGTCCTGGGGTCCCGCATCGACCGGATCCGCGTCGGGTGGTCCCGCGTCCGGCTCAGGGGTGTCGGCCGGGCCCGGCCCCACAATGTCGGCGACATCCTCGGGCTCGGCGATGTCGGCCTGAACGACGTCGTCGCTGGGCTCCGGGCCTGTGGGCGCGGGGTCGCTCGAGCTTGTCGAGCAGGCCAGGATCGGCAGTGTGAACAGGAAAGTCAGCGTCTTTCGCTCCAACATGGGGCGAGACTAGCACCGCCGGTCAGCGAGCGCTGGAGAACATCCCGATCGGCAGCGACGTGGCGCCGGTCGTCGCCAGATCGGCCAGGATCTCTCCCAGGACCGACGCAAACTTGAAGCCGTGGCCGCTCAGACCGCAGGCGTAGGCCAGGCCGTCGTCGTGGTCGATGACGAAGTGGTCGTCCGGGGTCATCGTGTACATGCAGACCGCATGACGTTGACGGTCCGTGGCGTCCGCGCCCGGCAGGTGGTCGGACAGAAAACGCTCGACAGGGTCGACATCGGCCCGATGCAGCTCGCGGTCGAGATTCAGCGGATCGCCCGCCGGTCCACCGCCCGAGTGTTCCGCCACTTTCACGGCGCCGTCAACCTGTGGAAAGCCGTAGAAGATGCCGCTTGGCAGCTCGTACAGGTAGACCGGCGACGTCTCGTACCGCTCAGCGCCGTACCACAGCAGCACCTTGCGCCTGACCTCCAGCCGCAGACCCAGCATGCCCAGCAGATCAGCGGCCCACGCGCCCGGGGTCACGACCAGCTGCGTGCACTCGTGCGTCGTCGACTCGGTCGCGACCCGAAAGCCGCTCGACGTGCGCTCGAAGCCGAGTACGGCCGGCCCGATCTCCAACTGAGCGCCGGCAGCCTGCGCCGCCCGCGTGTGAGCCAGCACGCAGTCCTCCACATACAGAATGCCGGCGTCGTGCTCGAAGACGCCCGCCATGCCTTCCGGTACGTCAAACCCCGGGAAGCGGCGGCGTATATTCGCCGGCTCCAACGAGTCGATGGACAGGTTGTGCCGGGCCGCCGCCGCCATCACGCCCGGGAGCACCATGCCGTCGGTTGGGCCGATCTCCAGGACGCCGGTGCGTTGATACAGCCGCCGGGCGGTCCGCTGCTCCAGGTCCGCCCACAGCTCGTAGGCGCGCAGCAGTAGCGGGATGTAGTCCGGGTGCTCGAAGTAGCACTGGCGAATGACGCGGGTGTCGCCATGCGAGCTGCCGCGGGCGTGGCCCGGCTGGAATCTATCCAGGCCCAGCGTGCGCAGGCCGCGTCGCGCGAGGTGGTCAGGGCCGCGCTTCCTGCGCCGCCCGTGCCGATGACGATGGCGTCCTAGACAGCCAACGCCTACTCGACGTTGACGCTGCCCTTCATGCTGGCGTGCGGGATGCACCGATACGTGAACAGGCCTGCCTCGGTGAAGGTGTAGCTGTACGTGTTGTCGGGCGCGTCGCTGCTCTTCAAGAACGGGCTGTCCAGCGGATCGTTGGTCGTCTGGTTGGACGTCTTGTTGTCGGTGCTGGTCACGGTGTGACTGGAGCCGTCCAAAAACGTCCAGGTCACCGTCGTGCCCACCGAGACCGTGATGTCGGCCGGGCTGAACGCAAAGTTCTTTACCTCGACCTCGACCGGGCCGGGCTCCGGCTCGACGATCGGCACGTCGCCGTTGAGGCCCGAGACGTAGATCTCGACAAACTCGTAGATGAAGTTGCCCGACCCGTTGGCGTCGCTCAGCTCGCTGAGGTAGAGGCCGTTGTCCACGCCCGGCGTCTGGCCGGTACCCGGGTTTGGCGCCGGACCCACGCCGGTGGCCGCGCTCTGCTGGTCCCATGAGCCGGCGTCGCTGGCGGCGCCGACCGGCTGCTTGCGCTGCAGCTTGAAGCCCGACTTCAGGTTTGCCGAGGGACCGTCCACCAGCGTGTCGGTCGCGTCCAGCAAATCGAAGGACTCGTCGCCGTTGACTATCGGGAACTGGTTGTTGGCGTCGAAGTAATGCACGCCGCCGGAGAAGTTCACGCCCCAGTACAGGGTGAAGTCCTCCTGCGATGCGTTTCGCCCGATCACGATGTAGTCCCCCTCCTTCACGACGGTGCCGGCCGGGAACTCGAAGGTCTTCTCGCCGCCGTTCTGGATCACCGTCCAGCCGCTCACGTCCAGGGTGGGCGTGGTGTCGTCGACACACACACCGCCGCCGTCCGCGTCGCCGTGCGGGCAGTGAGTCGTTGCGCCGCCCGCGTCGCCGTTGCCGGCCACACCCAGGTGATAGATGCGGCACTGCACGGTGTCACCGCCCGTGTCGCCGGGGGCGCCGTCGTCGGAGTAGCCGTTGCACGTGCTCATGCAGGAGCCGTTGTCGGCAAACAGCGCGTCGCCGCCGGTGCAGTTCTTCTCCGCCAGGTCGCAGTAGTTCTCACACCACGTTCCGCAGATGTCGCCGCCGGACGGACCGGCGTGTGCGCAGTGCACGTCCGGGGCCACAGTCCCGGCCACGCCGGCGTGGTAGATCCGGCAGCCCAGCGTGTTGCCGTCCACGTCGTCCAGCGTCCCCTCGGGGAAGGCGCCGTACTTGTTGCAGTAGCTGTTGCACGCGTCCGCATCGGCGTACTGCGCGTCATCCCCGGTGCAAGCGGCCATGATCGACGCGCAGTAGTACTCGCACGTCAGCTCGGCGCCGCCCACCGCGGTCACGGACAGCGTGAAGGCGCCGGAGACGTCCATGAAGTCCGCCCAGCCGTCCACCACGATGTAGTACGTGGTGTCGGCGCTCAGCGTCAGCGTCAGCGTCTCGGTTTTGCCGCCGCCCAGCACGTCGTCGGTGGCCACGCAGCTCTCCTCGTCGCCTGAGCAGTCGGTGGTCACGTACAGCAGAGAGTCGTGGTCCGCGTTCAGCGTGATCACGTACTCGCCCTCGGCCGGCGGGGCGAAGGAGTAGACCAGGTCGCTGGAGCCCGCACCCTTGGCGCTGGCCTCGGCGCAGCCGACGGACACTTGCGGGGTGCCGCTGCCGGTATCGCCGACCGTGTTGAACGGCACGCTCTCGATGGCGATGGCGTTGGAGCAGCTGTCGCCCGGCGCCGCCACACAGATGCCGCCGCCGTCAGCGCCGCCGTGCGGACAGTGGATCGCGGCGCTGGTGTCGCCGTCCGAGCCGGCCACGCCCAGGTGATAGATCTTGCACTGCGCGGTGCCGCCACTGGTGTCGCCGGGCTCACCGCCCGTGTCGAATGTGTCGCACGCGGACAGGCACTCGGCCTCGTTGGCGTAAAGCTCGTTGCCGCCCGTGCAGTTCTGCTGCGCCAGGTGGCAGTAGTTGTCGCACCAAGAGCCGCAGGTGTCGGCGCCGGACGGACCGGCGTGCGGGCAGTGAACCTCGGGCGAGACCTGGCCGGCCACACCCGCGTGATAGACGCGGCAGCCCAGGCTGTTGCCGTCCACGTCGTCGATGGTGCCCTCGGGGAAGGCGCCGGCGACCTTGCAGTAGTCCAGACACGCCTGCTCGTCCGCGTATTGGGCGTTGTCCCCGGTACACGTCGACGTGATCGACGCGCAGTAGTACTCGCACGTAACGCCGAACGGCGGCAGCACCTCCACCGTCAGCGTGTACTCGCCGGCCTGGTTCTCCGCGGCCGAGTAGCCGTCCACCACCACGAAGACCTCCTCGTCGGCCTTCAACGTCACCGTCACGGTCTCGGTCAGGTTCTTGCCGAACTCGTCGTCCGCGGCCAGGCACGTGGTGCCCGCGCCGGAGCAGTCGGTCACCACGTACAGCAGAGAGTCGTGCTCCGCGACCAGCGTAAAGACGTAGTCGCCGTCCTCAGCGGCCGTCAGCTTGTACACATGCTCGTTGGAGGCCGACCCGTTGAAGAGCTTCTTGCACTCGCTCTGCACCTCGCTGCTGGCGCTGGTCGTGTCCGCAGTCTTGGAGTAGGGCAGGGCGCCGATAATGAAGGGCGAGTCGCAGCTGTCGCCGTTGCCGCCCGTCGCCGCCACGCACACCTCATCGCCGTCCACGCCGCCGTGCGAGCAGTGCACGTCGCCGCCGCCGGCATCCGCGTTGCCCGCCACGCCCAGGTGGTAGATCTTGCACTGGACCGTGGCGCCGCCGGTGTCACCGGGCAGGCCCGTGGTCGCGTACTCGTCACACGCAGCCGCGCACGCGCCGTCGTCCGCGAACAGCTCGTTGTCGCCCGTGCAGTTTTGCGCAGACAGGTGGCAGTAGTTCTCGCACCAGGTGCCGCACAGGTCGCCGCCGGACGGCCCGGCATGGGCGCAGTGCACGTCGGGAGCCACCGTCGCAGCGACGCCCGCGTGATAGGTGCGGCAGCCCACGGTGTTGCCGTCCACGTCTTCGTTGGCGCCCAACGGCAGCGCACCGTAGGTCGTGCAATAGCTGACGCAGCTGTCAACGCTGTCGTACTGGGCGTTGGCGCCGGTGCACGCGGCCTGGATCAGGTCGCAGTAGTACTGGCACTGCGGCGTGGCGCCCGGCGTAACCAGGTCCACGTTCAGCGTGTACGCGCCGCCCTCGTCAAAGCCCCAGCCGTCCACGATGATGTAGTAGGTGGTCCCGGCGCTCAGGTAGGTGGTCAGCGACTCGTTGGGGCCGACCTCCTCGAAACCGGCGACGCACGAGCCGTCGACATCGGCGCAGTCGGTCACGACGTACAGGTTGGAGTCAAAGTTGGACTCCAGGGCCACCGAGTACAGGCCGCCCTCGTCCGGGGTAAACGACCACGCCTGGTCCGGCGCCGAGTCGCCCCAGCCACCCTCCTCGCCCGGGCACGCGCCCGTCGAGTAGCCATAGTTGTCAGAGTTGTACTCGGTCGTCGCCTCCGCGCTGAACGGCAGCGCACCCACGGCGTTGGCCGCGTCGCACGTGTCGGCCTCCGGCTCGGGGATCGCCTCGCACACGCCAGCGTCGGTGCACAGCTCGGTCTCGGCGCACGTGCCGCAGGTGCCGCCACAGCCGTCGTCGCCACAGGTCTTGCCCTCGCACGTGGGCGCGCAGCAGTCGACCGTGATGTCGAACGTGTCCGTGTCACCGTCATACGCGTCCAGCACGATGAAGTACTCGACGCCGGCCTTGGCCGCGAACGACGCGCTGGTCGTGCCGCTGTCCAGGCAGCTTGTACCCGTGGAGACGCAGCCGAAGCCCTCGTCCTTGAGCACGATGACATCCATGGCGCTGGACGTGTCGGACACGGTGACCAGCTGGTCGGTCTCGGTGGTGAACGTGTACGCCACCTCCAGCCCCGGGCCGTAGTCGTCGCTCTCGAAGACCTGGCATTGGTAGCTGCTCATCAGCTGCGTGCCCGTCTCGTTGCTGGCGCCGTTGATCGTATCACCACAGCTCAGCGCGCCCACCGGCTCACAGGTCTCGGCGACCGGTCCGACGCACACGTCGCCGCCGTCGATGGCGCCGTGCGGGCAGTGTGTTCCGGCGGAGTCCGGCGGATCGCTGCCCGCCACACCCAGGTGATAGATGCGGCACTGGACAGAGTCGCCGTCGGTCGCCAGCGGGTCGGGGCCCGCGGCAAAGTCCGCGCACGCGGTCGCGCAGCCGTCGTCGTCCTCATACAGCGCGTTGTCCTCGGTGCAGTTGGTCGCCGACAGGTGGCAGTAGTTCTCGCAGTACGTACCGCACACGTCGCCGCCGGAGGGACCGGCATGCGCGCAGTGAATCGCCGCTTCCGCCTCGCCGCCACCGGCCACACCGGCGTGGTAGATGCGACAGCCAACCGTGTTGCCGCTGGTGTCGGTGCCCTCGCCCAGGGGGAGCTTGCCCCAGGTCTCGCAGTAGTTGTTGCACTGGGTCTCGCTGCCGTACTGGGCGTTTCCGTCCGTGCAATTCGCCGTGACCGCCGCGCAATACGCCTCGCAGGTCGGGTCCGGCGGCGGCTCCTCGTCCACACACACCTCGCCGCCGTCCACGCCGCCGTGCGGGCAGTGGATCGCCGGGGTGCCGTTGTCCTTGTCGGAGCCGGCCACGCCCAGGTGGTAGATGCGGCACTGAACCGTGTCGCCGTCCACGTTGCCGGTCAGGCCGTCGGCGGCATAGTCCCCGCACGCCGCGGCGCACTCCGCGTCATCCGCAAAGATCGCGTCGTCGCCCGAGCAGTTCACACCGGACAGATGGCAGTAGTTGTCACACCAGGAGCCGCACACGTCGCCGCCGGACGGGCCGGCGTGGTCGCAGTGGATCTCCGGCTGCTGCTGAACAGCCACGCCCGCGTGGTACTGGCGACATCCCAGCGTGTTGCCCTTGATGTCGTCCGCCGTCCCGATCGGTAGCTGCCCCGCGACCTTGCAGTACGCGATGCACGCCGCCTCGTCCGCGTACTGCGCGTTGTCGCCGGTGCACGCGACCTGAATCAGCTGGCAATAGTCTTCACAGTTGGGGTCCGGCTTGGGCTCGTCCACGCAGGTGCCGTCGCCGTCGATGCCGGCGTGCGGGCAATGCAGCTCCGCGCTGCTCGGCGGGTTCGTCCCGGCCACGCTCAGGTGGTACAGGCGGCACTGAACGCTGTTGCCGCCGGTGTCGTTGATCTCGCCGTCGCTGCGGAAGTCCAGACAGGCCTCCTGGCACTGCTCAGCCGTCGGGTGCGTCTCCGCCTCAGGCCCGGTGCAGATCAGCTCGGACAGGTGGCAGTAGTTGTCGCACCAGGTTCCGCAGAAGTCGCCGCCGGTCGGGCCGGCGTGCCAGCAGTGCACCTCCGGCTCCTCGGTCGCGGCGACACCCGCGTGGTACAGACGGCAGCCAACCGTGTTGACGTCCGTGTCCTCCAGCTCGCCCACGTCCCACTGCGCGATGTCCTTGCACACCGTCGTGCACTCGGCCTCGCTGGCGTACTGCGCGTTGTCGCCGGTGCAGCTCTCCATGATGACCTGGCAGTACTCCGCGCAGGTCGGCTCCACCGGATCGGGCACATCGCCCGTGTCCGTCGTGTCGTCCGTCGTCGTGGTCGCGTCGTCGTCGCCCGTCGTGCTCGTCGTGGCGTCGTCATCGGTGCCGGTCGGTCCGGCGTCTTCGCCTCCGGTGTCCGTCGTGTCCGTATCGGTTGTGTCGGTTGTAGAGTCGCCGGTGGTCGTTGTCTCACCGGGGCAGCCCAGAATCAGGGCCGCTGCCAGAGGTAGGCAAAGAAAGATGCGCCGCATATGCCCCCACGCGTTCGCTGTAGTGCCGTTTAAGGTGGTGAACTACACCTTGGAACGCGTCCCAAAGTCAACTCGACCACCCCGATGGTACGGAGCAGCGCCGCGATCGGATCGACCGGCGGCCCTTTACGTTACGGCGCTGCGGTGACCGACAGCGCGTAGGCGCCCTCTTCCACACCGAACGTGGCGTCGTTGTTGTAGCCGTCCACCACGATGAAGTAGGTGGTTCCTGCGGTCACGGCCACCGACACGCTCTCGGTTGTGTTGCTGCCGATGACGTCGTCGGCGCCCAGACACGTGTTCTCCACGTCGTCACAGTCCGAGAAGACATACAGCGTCGTGTCGAAGTCCGTCCCGGTGACGCTGACGTCGATCGTGCCGTCCGCATCCGGCGTGTACGCGTACACATGGTCCGGCGCCGCCTGGCCCCAGCCGCCGTCGCCCGGGCACGATCCTGGACTGGCCAGCGCGTTGCTGAAGCCGGTCGTGTCGCCCGTCGCGTCAAAGGGCAGCGCATCCACCGCAAACGGCAGCGCGCAGGTGTCGCCGGTCAGGTCGACCGTCAGCGTGTAGGCGCCCGCCACGTTGCTGTTATTGCTGTAGCCGTCCACGATGATGAAGTAAGTCTCGCCCGCCGTCAGGTCCAGCACCACGGTCTCGGTGCAGTCGCTGCAGATTTGGTCGTCGGCGCCCAGACAGCTGGCCCCGATGTCCGAGCAGTCCGTGACCACATACAGGTTGCTGTCGAAGCCGTCGGCGTTGGTCAGCGAGATGGTGTACGAGCCGGTCACGGTTGGCGTAAACGCATAGGCGTTGTCGCTGGACGCCGCACCCCAGCTGCCGCCCTCGCCCGGGCACGCGCCCGCCGGGTAGCTGTAGTCGGCGCTGGCGTCGGTCGTGTCGCCGGTTGCGCTGTACGGTACGGCGTCGACCACCAGCGGCGCGTCGCACGTCTGGCCCGGCACCACCGGCGCCTCCACCGTGATCGTCCCGGTCATACCCGCGTGGAATTCGCAGAAGTACGCAAACGATCCGGCCTCCTCGAACACAAACGAGTAGGTGTCGTTCTCGGCCAACGTGCCGCTGTCGAACACCGGCGGGTCATCGCTGGATGTGGCCGTGTGCGCGGTCGCATCCAGGTTCACCCAGGTGACCTTGTCGCCCACCACGATTGTGAGATCCGCCGGGGCAAACGCGAAGTCCTTGATGTCCACGGTGTACTCGGTGCCCTTGAACGTGTCTTGCGTGATCTCGATGCTGTAGGAGCCGGCGACGTTGTTCGCGTTGCTCCAGCCGTCCACGACCACAAAGTAGGTGCTGCCGGCCGTCGCATCGAACGTCAGCGTCTCCACGCCCACTCCGATGACGTCGTCCGACGCCGTACACGACGCCGCATCCGCGCAGTCCGTCAACACATACAGCGCCGAGTCGTATGCCGCGTCCAGTGTGACCGTCACCGGCCCGTCCGCCGTAGCCGTCAGCGAGTACACGTTGTCGTTGCTGCCCGCGCCCACCGAGGCGCAAGACCCGTCCGCGTTGACGTCGCCCGTCGCGTTGTTCGTGTCGCCCGTCGCGTTGAACGGCAGGGCGGAGACCACGTTCGGGGTCTCGCAGGTGTTGCCCACGAGGTCGACCGTCAGCGTGTAGTCGCCTGCCGTGTTGCTGCTGTTGTTCCAGCCGTCGACGATGACGTAATACGTGGTGCCCGCTGTCGCGTCGACCGTGACGCTCTCAGTGCAGCTGCTGCAGACCTCGTCGTTGGCCGCCACGCAGGAGTTCCCGATATCGTCGCAGTCGGTGACCACGTACAGGTTGCTGTCGAAGCTTGCGCCGGTCAGCGTCACCAGCCACGTCCCGTCGAACGACGGCGTCGCCGCGTACACGTGATCGCTGGATCCCGCGCCCCAGCCGGAGCTCTCGCCGGGGCACTCGCCGGCCGCATAACCGTAGTTGCCCGAGGCGCCGACCGTCGAGGCCGACGCGCTGAAGGACACCCCCTCCATCAAGAACGGGTTGGCGCAGGTCTCGCCAAGGGCCGCCACACACACGCCGCCGCCGTCCGTTGCGCCATGCGGGCAGTGGACAGCCGCCGACGTGTCACCGTCGCTGCCGGCCACACCCAGGTGGTAGATGCGACACTGTACGGAGTCGCCGTCGGTCGCGCCCGGCAGCCCGCCGTTTGAGAAGTTGTCGCAGGCCGTCTGGCACTCCGCATCGGACGCGTACAGCGCGTTGCCGCCCGAGCAGTTTGTCGCCGATAAATAGCAGTAGTTGTCGCACCAGGTGCCGCAGGAGTCGCCGCCCGACGGACCCGCCGCCGCACAGTCCGCGCCCGAGCCGTTGTCCGTCGCCGCCGTGATGCGACACGCCAGCGTGTTGACAGCGGTATCCCCCACCGTGCCCGCCGGGAAGGCGGCCCAGGTTCCGCAATAGGCCAGGCACGCTGCCTCGTCCGTATACTGGGCGTCGTCTGCGGTGCAACTGGCCGTCATCAGGCCGCAGTAATACTCGCAGGTCAGCTCGACATCCGACTTCTCCTCCACCGTCAGCGTGTACGTGCCGCTGACGTTGCCCGACGAGCTCCAGCCGTCCACCACGATGTAATACGTCGTGCCCGCAGTCGCCTGCAGTGTGACCGCCTCGATCAGGTTGGATCCGATCTTGTCGTCGCTGCCCAGGCACGCGCCCCCCGAGAACTCACAGGTGCTCGCCACGTACAGCAGGGAGTCGTAGGCCCCCTGCAGCGTGATGAGGTACGTCGCGTCCGCCGTCGGCGTAAACGCATAGACGTGGTCGTTTGAGCCGGCGCCGTTGTCGCCGGTCGCGCCCACGCACTCGTTGGTCACCGCCGGTGAGGCCTGGCCGGTGTCGCCCGTCGCTGTGTACGGCAGCGCGCCGACGCTGAACGGGTTGTCGCAGTTGTCGCCGGGGTAGACGCAGACGCCGCCGCCGTCGATGCCGCCGTGCGGACAGTGAACCGCCGCCGATGTGTCGCCGTCGCTGCCGGCCACGCCCAGGTGATAGATGCGACACTGCACGGTGTCGCCGTCGGTGTCGCCCGACCCGCCCAGGTCGTCGTACGCCTCGCACGCCGCCGTACACGCGTCGCCGTCCGCGAAGAGCGCGTTGTCTCCGGCGCAGTTCGTCGCCGCCAGATCGCAGTAGTTTTCGCACCAGCTGCCGCACACGTTTCCGCCGGACGGACCCGCGTGATCGCAGTGAATCGCAGCGGACGCCTCATCGGCCGACGCCACCCCCGCGTGGTAGATGCGGCAGGCGATCGAGTTGCCGTCCGTGTCGCCCGGCTCACCCGCGTCCAGCTGCGCCCAGGTGCCGCAGTAGGCCAGGCAGGCGGCCTCGTCGGCAAACTGGCTGTTGTCGCCTGTGCAGGCCGCCGTCACGTCCGCGCAGTAGGTCTCGCACGTCGGCGCCTGCAGCCCGACCAGGTCCACGGTCAACGTGTATGCCCCGTTGACGTTGTTGCTGTTGCCGAAGCCGTCCGCAACGATGAAGTACGTCGTGCCGCCCTTCAACGTCAGCGTCAGCTCCTCCGTGCAGTTGGCGCACACCTCGTCGTCGGCGCCCACGCAGGTGCCGTCGATGTCGCCGCAGTCCGTCACCACGTACAGGTTGCTGTCGAAGTTGTTGCCGGTCAGCGTCACGTTGTAGTCGCCCGTGGCGCCCGGCGTAAACGCGTAGACCACGTCGCTGGAGCCCGCGCCCCACCCAAAGCTCTCGCCCGGACAGCCGCCCGCAGAGTAGCTGGCGTCGTTGCCCACGCCGTTGGTCGACGACGTGTGGCTGAAGGGCAGCTCCGAGATCGGATGCGGCAGCGCGCAGTTGTGGCCAAGCCCATTGATCGTCAGGCTGTAGTCGCCGCTGATGTTCGACGTGGACGACCAGCCGTCCACGACCAGGTACACCGACTCGCCCGCCGTCATGTCCAGCTCCAGGTGCTCGTTTGCGCTGCCGCCGATCGCGTCCGACCCGCCCAGACAGGTGTTCTCCGCGTCCGCACAGTCGCCCAGCGCGTACAGCAGCGCGTCAAAGCTGACGTCTACATCCACGTGATAGGTGCCGTCCGCGGGGGCCGTGAACACGTACGCCTCGTCCGACGAGCCCGCGCCCGAGGTGCTCGGCAGATCCGGGTCACACCACTGTGGCTGAATCGAATAGTCATTGGATTTGCCCACCGTCGTGCCGGCCGACGTGTACGGCAGCCCGCCGGTCGCAGCAAACGCGTCTTCGCAGGTCTGCCCGCCGGGGCCGCTGCATACGCCGCCGCCGTCGATCGAGCCGTGCGGGCAGTGCACGGTCGGACCCGCGCCGGTGTCGTCCCCGGCCACACCCAGATGGTAGATGCGGCACTGCACGCTGTTGCCGACCGTGTCGCCGGCGTCACCGTTCAGCGGGTACAGCGCGCACGCGTCCGCGCAGGCGGCGTCGTCCCCAAACAGGGCGTCACCGTCGCTGCAGTTATTCGCCGCCAGGTGGCAGTAGTTGTCGCACCAGCTTCCGCAGATGTCGCCGCCCGACGGACCCGCGTGGATACAGTGCACGGCCGGGTCGGTCTGCGCCGCCACGCCCGCGTGGTAGGTCCTGCAGCCCAGCGAGTTGCCGTCCACGTCGCCCGTGGCGCCGATCGGCAGCTGGGAGTTGGTGCAGTACGCCAGGCACGCATCCGCGTCCGCGTATTGGGCGTTGTCGCCGGTGCACGCGGCGGTGATATCGGCACAGTAGCTCTCGCAGGTCGGAGCTCCGCCGTCGATCGACAGCGTGTACGCGCCCGCGATGTCGCTGGCGTTGGACCAGCCGTCTACCACGATGAAGTACGTTGTGCCGGCGGTCAGGTTCACAGCGACGGACTCGGTCTGGCCGCCCCCAATCGCGTCGTCCGCCGCCAGGCAGCTGCTGCCGATGTCGCCGCAGTCGCTCACGACGTACAGGTTGCTGTCGAAGTCGGCGTCCGCCTCCAGGGTGATCGTGTACAGCGCCGACGCCGTGGGCGTAAACGTGTAGACCTGATCGGCCGAAGCCGCGCCCCAGCCGCTGGTCTCGCCGGGGCACTCCCCGTCGCCGTATGCGTAGTCCGCGTTGGCCCCGGTCGTATCGCCCGTCGCCGAGAAGGGCGCCGCGTCCACCACAAAAGCCGACTCACATGTGTCGCCTTCAGACGGGGCCTCCACGCACACACCGCCGCCGTCCGTGCCGCCGTGCGGGCAGTGGATGGCCGGTGAGTCGGCGTCAAAGCCGGCCACGCCCAGGTGATAGATGCGGCACTGCACGCTGTCGCCCGAGACCGCGCCCGGCTCTGCGTCGTCCGTAAAGTCCGCGCACGCCGCGCCACACGCGCCGTCGTCGACGAACAGCGCATCGCCGCCGGTGCAGTTCAGGCCCGCCAGGTAGCAGTAGTTGTCGCACCAGGTCCCGCAGACGTCGCCGCCGGACGGACCGGCATGAGCGCAGTGGACTGCCGCGTTCTCATCACTCAGCGAGGCGACCCCCGCGTGATAGGTGCGGCACCCGATCGTGTTGCCGTCGACGTCCGCCGCCGCCCCCGCCACAAGCTGCGCTTGCGTGGTGCAGTAGGTCAGGCACACGGCCTCGTCCGCATACTGCGCGTTGTCGCCCGTGCACGCGGACTGGATCAGCGCGCAATACTCGGCGCAGGTCGGCGCCGAGCGGTCCACGGTCAGCGTGTACGCGCCCGAGACGTTGCCGCTGTTGTTCCAGCCGTCCACGATGATGTAGTAGGTCGCGCCCGCGGTCAGGTTCAGCGTAATCGACTCGGTGATGTTGCTGCCGATGTCATCGTCCGCCGCCAGACAGGTCGACCCGATGTCCCCACAGTCCGTGACCACATACAGGTTGCTGTCGAAGCCGGGCGCACCCGTCAGCTCGATGTCGTGATTGCCGCCGGTCTCGGGCGTAAACGCGTACACCACGTCGTTGCTGCCCGCGCCCCACCCGCTGCTCTCGCCCGGGCAGTCGCCTGCGTTGTAGCTGTAGTCGCCACTGGCGGTATCGGTCTCACCCGCATCGCTGTAGGGCAGGGCCCCCACCGTGATGGCGTCCTCGCACGTCGAGCCGCCCTTTACGCAGACCCCGCCGCCGTCCACGGCCCCGTGAGGACAGTGCACGCCAGCCGAGTCGGGCAGCGCCGAGCCCGCCACGCCCAGGTGATAGATGCGGCACTGCACCGTGTTGCCGCTGGTGTCCGCCACCTCACCGACGGCCGGGAAGGCCTCGCACGCGGCCGAGCAGGCATCGCCGTCGGCATACAGCGCGTTGGCGTCGGTACAGTTGGCCGACGAAAGGTGGCAGTAGTTGTCGCACCAGGAGCCGCAGACGTTGCCGCCCGACGGGCCCGCGTGCGGACAGTGGATCGCCGCGTCGTCTTCGCTGAGGGCCGCGACGCCCGCGTGGTACGTGCGGCACCCCACCGTGTTTGTGTCCGTGTCCGCCAGCGAGCCGACCGGAAGCTGCGCCCACGTTGCGCAGTAGTTCAAGCACGCGTCCACGCTGGCGTATTGGGCGTTGTCGTCCGTGCACGCCGCCGCCACGGCCGCGCAGTAGTCCTCGCACGTCGGCACCGCCTCCTCGCACGCGCCCGCGTCGTTGCACACCTCACCGTCACCGCAGTCGCCGCACGAGCTGCCGCAGCCGTCGTCGCCGCACGCCTTGTCCGTGCAGCTCGGCGTACAGCAGGTCACCGAGAGATCAAACGTCGCGTCGTCCCCGCCCCAGGTGTCCACCACCACGTAGTAGGTCGCGCCCGGAGCGGCCGTAAACGACAGGTCGTCAAACTCGCCCAACACACAGCTGGCCTCGCTCGCCTCGCACCCGTTGCCGTGGTCCTCCAGCAAAAAGATGTCGACCTCGCCGGCGCCGCCGTCGCTGATATCCACGATCGTGGTCTCGCTCACCTCAAACGACCAGGTCGCCTCGGGGCCCGTGCCGTAGTCGTCGCCAAACGGCGAGCAGAAGTAGTCGCCCATGACGTTGGTGCTGCCGTCCATGTTGTTGGAGACCCCGGACAGGTTGTCACCGCAGCTCAGCGCGGCGATCGGCGTGCATGTCGTCGGCTCGGGTGGCGGCACGCAGACACCGCCGCCGTCCAGACCGCCGTGCGGGCAGTGGACCCCGGCGGAGTCGGGCGGGTCGCTGCCGGCGACACCCAGGTGATAGATGCGGCACTGCACCGAGTCTCCGTCGACCGAACCGGGAGCGGCGTCCACACCGTAGCCGGTGCATGCGACCGGGCAGTCCCCGTCACCAAAGTCCAGCGCATCGTCACCGGTGCAGTTGGTCTCGGCCAGGTGACAGTAGTTCTCACACCAGGTGCCGCACACGTCCCCACCGGACGCACCCGCGTGCGGGCAGTGCACGACCGCGTTGTCCTCGCTCGCGCTGGCCACACCTGCGTGATAGAGGCGGCAGCCGATCGTGTTGCCGCCGGTGTCCGACAGCGCGCCGGCCGGTATCTGAGCCCAATCCTGGCAATACGCGTTGCATGCGTCCTCCGACGCATACTGGGCGTTGTCGTCGGTGCACGCTGCCTGGACCGCCGCGCAGTACTCCGCGCACGTCGGCGGCAGTACGGGCGCCACGCAGACGTCCCCGCCGTCGATGCCGCCATGCGGGCAGTGCACCGCGGCGCTGTCGTCCCCGTCGCTGCCGGCCACACCCAGGTGGTAGATCTTGCACTGCACGGTGTCACCGTCGACGTCACCGGCCGCGCCCGTCGCCGGGAAGTCCGCGCACGCCGCGTCACAGGCCGCGCTGTCGCTGTACAGCGCGTTGTCGTCCGAGCAGTTGGTCTGTGCCAGGTGGCAGTAGTTGTCGCACCACGCGCCGCAGACGTCGCCGCCGGTCGGGCCCGCGTGGACGCAGTGAATGGCGGCGTTCTCGTCGCTCGTGGACGCCACACCGGCGTGATAGATGCGGCAGCCTACCGTGTTGCCGTCCACGTCCTCCGACGTACCCAGCGGCAGCTGGGCCGACGCGCCGCAGTAGGTCAGGCAGGCCGTTTCATCGGCGTACTGGAGGTTGTCGCCCGTGCAGGCATCCGTGATCGCCGCGCAGTAGGCCTCACAGGTCGGGTCCACCGGCTCGATCGCGTCCACGCACACACCGCCGCCGTCCGGACCGGCGTGCGGGCAGTGGATCTCAGCGCTGGTGTCGCCGTTGGTCCCGGCCACGCCGGCGTGATAGATGCGGCACTGCACGGTGTCGCCGTCCGTGTCCCCGGCCTCCCCGTCGTCGACCAGGTCCGCACAGGCCGCCTCGCAATCGGCCGGCGTGTCGTACACCGCGTTGGCGCCTGTGCAGTTGGTCATGGCCAGGTGGCAGTAGTTCTCGCACCAGGTGCCGCAGGTATCGGCGCCGGTCGGTCCCGCGTGCGGGCAGTGCACCTCGGGCTCCTGCTGCGACGCCACGCCGGCGTGGTACATCCGGCAGCCCACCGAGTTCACGTCGGTGTCGGCGGCCGCACCCAGCGGCAGCTGCGCGGTGTCCTGGCAGTAGGTGTTGCACTCCGCCTCGCCTGCGAACTGCTCGTTGTCGTCGGTGCATGCCTGCGCCAGCACCTTGCAGTACGCGCCGCAGCTCGGCTCGGTCGGCTCCACGTCGCCCGTATCCGCGTCGTCGTCGCCGGTCGGCTCAGTCGTGTCGTCCGCGCCGGTGGTGTCGGCGTCGTCGTCGCCGGTCGTGTCGCCCGCGTCGTCGCCCTGCGCGTCGCCTGCCGTGTCAAACAAGACGTCCGCCAGATCGCCCGAACCCTGGGACCCGCCGTCAACGGGGTCACTGGGACAACCCGCAAGCACCACACCTGTCGCCAACGCAAAGAAAGTAAACCGCATTAGATCACCGCCCCTGTCTCTTCTAAACACCACACGCCTCAGGGCCGGGAGCATACCTCCCGCGCCGGAGGCCGTGTCAAACCGCGCTGGTTGCAAACGCCCGCATGCGCGGCTACGGTCGGCCTGATGACCGTCCTCGTCACCGGCGCAAACGGACATATCGGGTGCAATCTCGTGCGCACCCTCGTCGACCGTGGTCGCCCCGTCCGGGCCCTTATTCATGGCAACAATGACGCGCTGGAGGGCCTGGACATTCAGCGTGTGGACGGTGATGTCTCCGATTTGGAGTCCGTTCGTGCCGCCACCCGCGACGTGGACGTGGTTTTTCACCTGGCGGCGGTCATCTCGATCTCCGGTCGCAACGAGCCTGTGCTGCAGACCGTCAACGTCGGCGGGCCCAAAAATATCGCCCAGGCGTGCTTGGAGAACGGCGTACGGCGCCTGGTGCACTTCAGCTCGACCCACGCCCTCAATGAGTTTCCGCGCGAGAAGCCGATCGACGAGACCAACGAGCCCGCCGGCGAGGACGACCTGCCGTACGACCGCAGCAAGGCCGCCGGCGAGCGCGAGATCCTGGCTGCCGTGGAGCGCGGGCTGGACGCCGTAATCGTCAACCCGTGCGGCGTCATCGGCCCACACGACTACGCCCCGTCGCGGATGGGGCAGGTCCTCCACGACCTCTACAATAAGCGCCTGCCCGGCCTCGTCGACGGCGGATACACCTGGGTCGACGTCCGGGACGTCGTGGACGGCGCCCTCGCCGCCGAGGCGCGCGGCCGCAAAGGCGAGCGCTATATCCTGGCCAGCGAGTGGCGCTCGACCGTTGAGATCGGACAATACGCAGAGGCCGCCACCGGCGTGAAGGCGCCACGATTCGTCACCCCGATGTGGCTCGCGCGTGCCAGCGCCCCGTTCGCCGTCGGCTGGGCCCGCATGACCGGGACCGAGGCCAAGTTCACCGGCGCCGCCCTGCACGCGCTGCGCAGCAACCCGCGGATCAGCAACCAGAAAGCCAAAGACGAGCTGGGCTTCGACCCGCGCCCCGTCCAGCAGACCGTCGCTGACACCTACGCCTGGTTCAAGGAGGCCGGTAGGCTGAATGGCTGAGCAAGCCTTCTACGATCAGCTGCTCATCGGCTGGTTCGCGCTCGCGGGCAGCGTATTTCTGATCCTGCTCTTTATCTCGGCACCTTACGGTCGGCACGCGCGCGGCGGCTGGGGGCCCACCGTGTCCAACCGCCTGGGCTGGATCATCATGGAGGCCCCCACGCTGATCGTGTTCGACGTGCTGTGGCTGATCGGCGACTACCCGACCAGCGCCGCGTCGCTCGTCTTCGCCGCCATGTGGCACCTGCACTATGTTAATCGCACCCTGATCTTCCCGTTCAGGATCCGAGGCGACAAAGACAAGCGCATGCCCGCGCTCGTGATGCTGATGGGCGTCATCTTCAACTGCGGCAACGGCTACGTGCAGGCCCGCTGGATCTTCACGCTCAGCGGCGGCTACCCCACCGAGTGGCTGGCCGATCCCCGCTTCCTGGTCGGCGCTGCCGTCTTCCTGACCGGCTGGTACATCAACCTGCAGGCCGACGACATCCTGCGCAACCTGCGCAAGCCCGGTGAGACCGGCTACAAGATCCCCAAGGGCGGCTTCTATCGCTGGGTCTCGTGCCCCAACTACTTCGGTGAGGTGGTGGAGTGGACCGGCTGGGCGATCGCGACCTGGTCCATCGGCGGCCTGGCGTTTGCGTTTTGGACCTTCGCCAACCTGGTCCCCCGCGCGTTGACCAACCACAAGTGGTACCGCGACAAGTTCGACGACTACCCTGCCGAGCGCCGCGCCGTTATCCCCTACGTGCTTTGAAGGATTGCCCTTCTAGTTGTGGTGCGTCGCAGATGTAAGGTACAAAGCGCACGCCGTGCAATCCCCTGAGCTCTCCATAACCGATTCGGACACCGTCACCATTTTGGAGCGCGACGGACGCACCTTCTACCTGGTCGGTACGGCGCACGTCTCCAAGGAGAGCGTCGACGAGGTCGCGCACATCATTGAGCAGGTTCGCCCGGACGTCGTCGCCGTCGAGCTCGACGAGGCCCGCCACAAGGCGCTGACCGATGAGAATCGCTGGAAGAGCCTGGATATCTTCAAGGTGATCAAAGAGGGCAAGACGCTCTTTCTGCTGGCCAACCTGGCCATCGGCGCCTACCAGCGACGGCTGGGCGCCAAGCTGGGCGTCAAGCCTGGCGCAGAGATGCTCGCCGGCGTGCACAAGGCCGAAGAGGTCGGCGCCCGAATCGCGCTGGTCGACCGGGATATCCACATCACGCTCAAGCGCACCTGGGCCAGCCTCGGCTTCTGGCGCAAGATCAGCCTGATGGGCGCCATGATCGAGGGTCTGGTCTCCCGAGAGCAGGTCGAAGAGGTCGACATCGAGTCCCTCAAGGAGAAGGCTCAGCTCACCGAGATCATGTCGGAGTTCGCGCGCATGCTGCCCGAGGTGCACAAGCCGCTGATCGACGAGCGGGACCAGTACCTGATGTCCGGCATCGAGCAGACCGAGGGCCAGACGATCGTGGCGGTGGTCGGCGCCGGCCACGTGCAGGGCATGGTCAACTACTTCGGCAAGACCGTCGACCGCGAGACCCTGGAAGAGCTGCCGCCCCCCAAGCGGTGGGTCGGCCTGGCCAAGTGGATCATCCCGGCCCTCATCCTGGGCGCCTTCACCTACGGCTACTTCAAGCACGAGGGTCGCACCTTCGAAGAGATGCTGACCGCCTGGATCCTGCCCAACTCGGTGATGGCCGCGCTGCTGACCGCCACCGCGCTGGCCAAGCCGCTCTCGGTCGTGACCGCCTTCTTATGCTCCCCGGTCACGTCCCTGAATCCGCTGCTACCCGCCGGCGTTGTGGTCGGCCTGGTCGAAGCCTGGCTGCGCAAGCCGACCGTCGAAGACTGCGAGCGCATCAACGAAGACGTGCAGAGCCTGCGCGGCATCTATCGCAACCAGTTTACGAGGGTGCTCTTAGTGGCGGTCATGGCCACCCTGGGCAGCGCTTTAGGCGCCTGGGTGGGCATCGGCTGGGTGCTGGTCCTGGTCGGACAGGGCTGAGCCCGGCTGACTACTGTACTTTTCGCAGGCGGTCGATCCGCTCTCCCAGCTCGGTTGCATACTGCGTGCGGGCCGCCTCCATCGCGCCGGTCCACGCCGCCTCCAGCAGGTCGTGCGGCCCGAAGTGTTTCAGCAAGCCGTCCAGGTCCAGGTCGCGGCCCTCCCGGGCGGCCCGGGCAAAGCGCCAGAAGCGGTCCGCCGATCGCCGCATCAGAAAGTGCACCAGCAGGTTGGAGTACGCGTAATAGACGTCGTTGCCCTCACCGCTGAACGCGCGGCGATTCGCGCCGACGATCTCCGCGACGGTCGGTGGCGCGTTTACGGCTGAGACCATGCGCACCCACTGGGCCACTCGCGCTGGATCGCCCGGCCGCTTCGGGTCCGCCGTCTCCAGGTACGTCGCCAGGCCCTCATGCAGCCAGGCGGGCATCTTGGTGCCGTACCGCCCACCGCCGCGCCCCACCAGCATGTGCGCGACCTCGTGCCGAATGCCCATGCCCGTCTCCGACTCGACCTCGGACATGACCAGCACGATCTCCAGCGTCATCGTGTCGAAGTATCCGCCGTTGTGGGACATGTCATCGTCCAGCGTCGCCGACGCAAAGCGCTCAAAGTCCGCCCGGTCGGCAAACAGCGTCAGACGAAAGGGCCCCGTCGGCGGCGTCAGGTCGCCCAGCAGCGGTGACATCGACTCGACCGCCAGCTCGATAAAAACCTCGGCGGCATCGACGACCCGGCTCGCCTCGCCGCGAAGGCCGCGCGGATAGTGAACTTCGAACCGGCCGCGCTCCATGCGCTCGTACCCGTCGGGCAGGTTGTTGGCGTGCTCGTAGTCGGACAGCTTGATCACGCCGACGATCACCGCCGCCGCTATCGCCAACGGCAGCAGTCCCAGCCCCAGCAAGGCCATCCGCGACTTTGGCATTAGACGGAGCCGATGCTCTCGCGGAGAGCGGCCTCGATGCGGTTGATCGCGTCGCCGTCCAGCACTGAATCGTGTCGCGTCAGCACGGCGCCGGCTGGGTTCAGCAGCAGCGTCTGCGGGATCTCGTGTGACGTCAGGCTCAGCCCCGTGAACAGCTGGCCGGCTGTGCCCTCAAAGATCATGGTGGCCCAGTCCACGCCGTGCTCCGCCGCCACCCTCTCGACAGCGGTCACCTGCTGCTGAGGCGTCGCCAGTCCGCTGAACCCCTCCCAGCCGACGCCGACAAAGTCGACCTTGCCTCGCCAGCGGCGCCTCAGCTCCACCAGCAGCGGCAGCTCGGCGACGCAGCCCTCGCACCACGTCGCCCAGTGGTTGATCAGCAGCGGACGGCCCTGCGGCTCCAGCCCCATTTTCAGCCCGGTCAGCCCCATCAGCACACACGCGTCCGACGTGGCGACCTGTTCGGTGGCCAGCGGCGCCGGCGGTGGCGGAGTCGGCGGTCCAGAGCCGGCCGGCCGATCCGTCAAACCGGCCTCGTCCGCACGCTTTCGGGCCTCGTCCACCAGGCGCCTGGCCACCACCTCGGCTTGCTTCTTGGCGGTCTCGAGCCGGCGCGTCACACGATCCAGAAAGCTCAATGCACGTCCTTCGGCGCGTAGAGCAGCGCCAGAACTCCGGTATATCCGTAGATGTAGCGATGGCAAATCTCGCCGTTGCCGAAAAAGCCCACCAGCGGCAGATCCCCGAGCACATCCGTGATCAGCTCCAGCTCACGCCCGGGGGTGTCAAAGAGGTTCTGTCCGCGCCCCACGCACGAGAAATAGAGCGCCGCCGCCGGCGTCCGGGACGTCCGCCCCTTCAGCTCGCGCAGCATGCGGGTCATATCCTCCGCGGCCGCGTCTGGGTCGCGCCGCATGAACTGAACGGTCTGACCCACCTGACACGGCTGCGCGATCGCGACCGCCCGCTCCCGGATGTCTACGCCGATGAGGTTGCGCACGACGTAGTCCGCCCGGTCCCGGTTCGGCAGCGCGACCGCGGCAAAGACCCGCCCGCGCAGCCGCTCGACGTCGCCCGCTACGATGCCGGCGGCGTCCTCCATCAGCACGTCCAGCGCCGGCCGGTTGTCCAGCTCGATCAGTACGGGCCCCATCGCCCGCGTCACCCGGCGCCAGCCCGCCAGCGGGGTGCACCCCTGGGTCAAGCCGCTTTGGACCTCGATCCCCTCGCCAAACGCCACGCCCGTGGCGCCCTCCTCCTCGATGCCGTCCCGGTGAAACTGGACGCTGGGACCCCGCGATGACGTCAGGGCTCCGATGAGAAACGCTCCGCCGAACTGGGGTCCGCCGCCGACTCCGCGCCCCTCCCGGGGGTCGATGTGGGCGATCGTCACCGCGCCGTGCTCGCCCGACACGAGGTCGTCGCAGCCGATCACCTCGGAGGCCACGCCGTCCGGCACGCGGAGCAGCATCAGCACGACGGCCGGCGTGTTCATGAACTCCATTGAGGTGCAGCACACGCCCATGCCGACGGTGCCGGACAGCACCGTTACACCGGTGCGCTCGACCACCAACCGGCGGATGCTGTCCGCGGCGGAAGCGAAGTAGTCGGTGGCATACAAAAAACCGACGCTGGCTCGGCCGTGCATGGGCTCCAATGCAGCCAGCGCCTGGTCTACGGCTTCCCGCCAATCTCTGGATACGCCGTATCCGCTCATGGCGGTTATCCCCATGCCTGGAGCATACGCCTGTTCGCCCCTTTCGTGCTATCGTTGGGCCGACCCCAATAGCAGGAGGTAATGCAGCGTGCACGTCATTCAGAAGACGATCGGTGAGTTGATCACGCCAGGTGATCTGCCGATCGTATCCGCGCAGGACACCGTGGATGTCGCAACCGCGACGATCCAGCGCTGCAAGAGCGCCGCCGTACTCGTATGTGAGGGCGATCGCCTGGTGGGCATCTTCACCGAGCGCGACCTGCTCAATCGCGTGGCTGCCGTTGGCCGCAAGCCGAGCGAGACCGCGATGGCTGACGTGATGACCAGCGACCCGCGCACCCTGCGCCGCGAAGACTGTGTAACGTACGCCGTGAATCAGATGGCCGTGTTCGGCTTCACCAACATCCCGATCGTCGACAACATCGGCCGCCCCGTCGCCCTGCTGGGCGTTCGCGAGGTGATGGCCCACCTGAGCGCACTGTTCGCTGTGCTCGAGGACAAGGGCTCCGAGACGTCGGAGTTTGAGATCGACGGCTGGGTCGATATCGGAGGAGGCTGAACATGCTGGAAGCACTTGCCGCTACGACCGTCGAGCAGATCCCCACACGGAACCCGGTTGTCATCACCGAAGACGCCACCGTCGGGGACGCCATCACCCAGATGCGCGAGAAGAACCGCGGCGGCTGCATCGTTCAGGGCGCTGACGGTCGCGTGACCGGGATCTTCACTCAGCAAGACGTGCGCACCCGCGTGAATCTGGAGGATGCGGCCTGGCGCGAGGGCCCGCTGGCCGCCGTCATGACGCCGCAGCCGAAGTGCGTGGAGGCGCAGCGGTCGTTGGCCAGCGCCCTTGCCATCATGGTCTCCAGCGGCTGTCGCAGCCTGCCGGTCATCGGTGAGGCGGGACGCCCGGTGGCCTCGATCAGCATCCGCGACATCCTCAGCCACGTGGCCGACAACTTCCCGCAGGAGTTCTTGAACCTGCCGCCCGACCCCTCTTTGGAGACGCACAACCGCTACGGCGGCTGAACGCCCCAGCTTGACCACTGATAGTGATGGGGTTCGTGCCTCAGCGCCCGCCGCAGCCGGTACTCGTACTCCGACCGCGAGATCGGGGACGCGCCCAGGCTGCGCAGGTGGTCTGTATTCTGCTGGCAGTCGATAAAGTGAAATTGTCGTGTCGTCAGCTCGCGGCACAGCGCCATCAACGCCAGCTTCGAGACGTTGGGTCGGTGCGCGAACATCGACTCGCCAAAAAAGCCCAGCCCAAGCGTCAGCCCGTACAGGCCGCCTACGAGCGTGTCGCCCTCCCAGACCTCGATGCTGTGCGCAATGCGGCGCGCGTGCAGCCGGCAGTAGGCGTCGATCAGATCGCCCGTGATCCAGGTGCCGCCCTGCCCGGGGCGCTCCACCTCCGCGCACGCGGTCATCACAGCGCGAAAGGACTGGTCAAATGTAAGGCGGTAGACGCCCTTGCGGGCGAGCTTCTTCAGGCTCCTGGACGCTCGAAACTCTTCGGGAAAGAGCACCAGCCGCGGGTCCGGCGAGTACCACGGGATCGGAGGGTCGCCCGACCAGGGAAAGATGCCCTTTGAGTACGCCTCGACCAGGGTCGCTTCCGACAGGTCGGCGCCCCAGCCCACCAGCCCGCTCTCGTCCGGTCTCAGGTCTTCTGGAAATACGGGCTTCTCAATCTTCACTGCGCCCAGGATCATAATGCATCGGGACATGCCGGCCCAGCACTGAGGCGATCTCGGCACGCAACAGCGCCTGGTTTTGACCGCCCAGATTGCGCCACGCCTTGGCTGTGGCGTCGCGGACGCTCATGGCCGCTCCGCGTGTGGATGCGCCCCGGAACTGCGCCTGCTCAAGGCGCTTGCGGGCCGCGCAGTCGCGCACTTCGACGGCGACCACCAACTCGCATTGGGTGTGCATGCCCGTGTCCTCGCAGGCCGGCTCTTTGGCCACCGCGCGCAGGGCCAGCGTGACGCCTTTGCGGCAGCCGCCGGCCACCACCGACAGCCCCAGGCCCTCGGTCGCCGCTGCCAGCGCCGTGCGCAGCCGATCATCGCCGGCCGAGATCGCCACTCGGGTCGCCGCACGCAGCGTTGCCGCCTTTTCCCGCAGCGCGGTCGCGTTTTTGTCGGTGTGCCAGCGCGCCAGGGGCAGGTCGCGCCCCAACAAGCGGCGATAGCGGGCCTCGCGCTGGTCCAGCGCTCGCCCGGTGCGGATCATCTCGGCGTATTCGCGCGCCACCTCCGCACGCTTGTCGGTTTCCAGGCCCTGCGCGGCCGCACGTGAGTGCGTCTCCAGCAGCCGGCGGCTCTCGGCGGCGATAGCTCGGGCCTCTACGACCTTCGGGGACGCCTCGATGTAGCGACGCACGGCCTCGGCAAACGTCTTGCGGTCCGCCTCCACCAGCACCGACGCCCGAAATGTGAAGCCGGCGCCGTCCGTGCGGCAGCGCTCCCAGTAGACCTCGCGCTGGCGCGTTCCGGCCACCGCCCCCTCAGCGCTGGAGCTCAGCTGCTCCACCACACGCGTCTGCAGCTCGGTGCGGATCTGCTGGTAGTCGCGCTCCAGCACGGTGCCGTAGTGCTGCTCTACAAGCTGCCGCGCCGCGTCCTTTTCGGCGGCTTTGATCGCCGCACCCATGGCCGGATCCTCCGATCGGCCCACCCGCAGCAGCGCGGCATCCGTGTCCTTTGGCGCAGCCGCCAGCCATCCGGGCCGCTCCGGCGTCAGCGTCTCCACACACCGGCTGCCGGACGAGCCGGTGCAGGCGGCCAGGGCCAGGATCAGGAGCACGATGGGAGAGCGGGCTGAGGACACGACCTGGGTACGCTACTTACGTCGGCGTTTCCGCGTCAAGACCGCGTCCACCGCGCCGAGCAGCTCGTAGTCGAATTGGATCTTGCACGGCGTCTTGCTCCTGGCCTCGATCCACAGCGTGAATTTGCGGGTCTTGCCCGGCCGAATCGCCGTGAAGGCCAGCGGATAGGCCTTTGTGCGGCCCGACGGCAGGGCGATCGACTCCGGCTTTTGAACCACGGCGCTGACTTTGTAGATCTGGTTGCCGGTAAACGTGGTCGTCTTGAGCACATTGCCGGGCTTCATCTTCTGGTCCATCAGCCAGGGGAAGATCGAGATCACGTCCGACCACGGCCCCTCGGTCTTGCTGCGGATCCGCTTTCTCAGCCGGCCATCGCGCAGGTATTTGGCGTCGATCCGGCCGTTCTTCCACGACGCCTCTACCCGCGTTCGGGTGGCCATCTCCTGCCAGTCCCAGTTCGCATCCACCGGAGTCCAGCCCTTGCGGGTCCAGCTGGTGGCCTTGCCGGCGAAGCGCAGCACGCTGATGCCCACCGGTCTCACGTCCGCCTCGAAGACCACGCGCCGCAGCCTGGCGCCGGCCCGCATCTTGGGTGATCCAACGGTGATTTTGGCCTGCCCGACGCGGTGGCCGCGGACGCGAACGGAGTATTGAAGTTCCAGGCTGGAGGCGCCTGCGTCGAGAGTGACAAGGGGGGCGAGAAGAAGGAGGAGGGAGCTGCTCATACCCATTGAAACGGTGGCGCGCGACCGTCTATTCATCCGTGGCGCGGTGCTCACTCGCCCGCCAGCCGCAGCCGGTAGCCCACTCCGCGCACATTGACGAGGTAGCGCGGCTTGGCGGAGTCCGGCTCCAGGTTGCGCCTCAGCCGGCTGATGAACACGTCCACCGTGCGGGTTCGCGTCGACGGCGACAGCCCCCACACACGCGACAGGATCTCCTCACGCGACACGACCTCGCCGGCGCGATCCACCAGAAAGCGCAGCAGCTTCAGCTCGAGCTCGGTCAGGGCGACGGGCTCGCCGCCGCGTCTGGCCTCACGGCGGCGGAAGTCCACCTGCAGCTCCCCGATGGTGACGCTGTCTCCCGGCCGGTGCCAGTCCTGTCGGCGCAGCAGGGCGTCCACGCGCGCCACCAACTCCGGCAGCTCAAACGGCTTGGTCACGTAGTCGTCGGCGCCCTCGCTCAGCCCCTCCAGGCGCGCCTCCAGGGTCGTGCGCGCCGTCAGGATCAGAATCGGCGCGATGCTGCCGCCCGTGCGCAGCTCACGGCACAGGTCCATGCCGTCACCGTCCGGCAGGCCCAGGTCCAGCACGACCAGGTCAGGCGGCACCTCATCGGTCGCTTTGCGTGCGCCCGCCAGCGTCGTACACCAGCGCACCTGGTGGCCGTTGTCGGCCAGGCTCATCTCTAGGGTCATGCCCAGGGTGTGGTCGTCTTCGATCAGGAGGATCTCAGCCATATTCCGCTCCCGCCAAAGGCAGCCATATCTCGGCGACCGCGCCCTTGCCCGGCCCGTCGCTGGTCAGGTGGATCTCGCCGCCGTGCCCGCGTGCGACCGCCCGAGCGAGCGGCAATCCCAGCCCACTGCCGGACCGTCCAGTGTCGCCGCGAAAGAACTGGCGGAACAGCTCCGCGCCTTCCGGCTGGGCAAAGCCGATGCCGCCGTCTTGGATCTGCAGCAGGGCAAATGCGCCGTGTTGCCGCGCCGTCACGCGAATGTCGGGGGTCGGATCCGAGTATTTCACGGCGTTGTCCAGCATGTTCTCCAGCATCAGGCGCAATGCGCGCTCGTCACCCTGCACCCCGACCGCCGCCGGCGCATCCAAGGTGATGGTACCGCCCCGCGTCTCGATGATCGCGCGATGCTCCTCAACGATCTTGCCGATCAGGCCACCGACATCCAGTGGCTCGCCGCCGAAAGACAGGCGCTCCACCTCCATGCGTCCCGACTCGATGACATTGTCGACCCGCAGCGCCAGTCGCCGGGTCTCGTGAATGATGGCCTGCACCAGTCGCTGCCGCTTGTCGGGATCCAGGGCGGGCCTCTCGAGCGCCTGCGCCGCCGCCCGGATCGCGCCGATCGGTGTGCGCAGATTGTGGCTGACGCCGGTCAAGAAGAGGGCCTCTGCTTGTCGCAGACGCCAGTGCGCAGTCAGTCGGTTTTGCAGGGTCGCCAGCAGCGCCAGGACCAGCGTAAACGCGATGCAGCCCATCGTCAGCAGGGCCATGTTGGCGCCGCCGGGCCGGTTGACCCAGAGCAGCACCCAGCCGACCAGCAGCGCGACGACCAGTACGCCCATGAAGATAGTGGTGATCGCGCCACCCCAGCCGGCCCAGAAGCTGCGGCGCCGAAGCTGCACCTGGTCTCCAAGGTCCAGGATGCCGCGGAAGCCGCGAATACGGCGGGTGGGCGGCGATGTGCGTGGCGTGATCTCGGGCATCGAGTTACCCAGCGTAGTAGACTCAGCCGCTGAACGGGAGGGTGTTTCGCGTTGAAGGTCAGACAAGCCGGGGTCTGCAGCTTGATCCTGCTCACGTCCATCGTGGGATGCGGCGACGACGGCGACGACCCTGCGCCGACCGATTCAGGGGATGTCGCGGCTGACGTGCCGACGCCTGAAGACGGCGCCGATGTGGTGGTTGCGGACGGTGATCAACCGCCGGATGTGGTCCAGGGGGACATCGAGTGCGCGCCCAAGTTCTCCAAGACCTGCCAGGACGCGGGCACCGTCGTGTGGCTGGACTCGTGCGGCAACGAGGGCGTGATCTACGAGCTGTGCGGCAAGGAGAAGGTCTGCCAGTTCGGCCAGTGCAACGAGATCTGCTACACGAACGACAAGAAGGAGTGCCACAACAACAACGTCTTCTGGTTCGACTCCTGCGGCAACTCCGAGGGCGTGGCCGAGATGTGCCAGGAGGGGCAGTGGTGCGTGGATGCGGCGTGCGTGGATGCGGACTACAGCGGCACCTGGACGGTGACCGCGGACCCGGACAAGCAGCACGGCGGCCTGTTGGGTCAGGTCATGTACGCGGGCGGCGACGCGCAGCTGGAGATCGCCGACGGCCAGGTGACGCTGACCTTTCCCGACCGCAGTTACACGGGCGCCCTCACGGAGAACGCCTTTGTGCTGACGGCCAAGTACACAGAGGAGGGCCCGCCGGTGTTGTCCCACGTGTCGGAGCTGACAGCGGAGTTCGCCACCGGCGAGCAGTTCTTCGGCGTGGAGAAGGACACGGTGTCCAGCGAGGGGAGCCCAACCGGCCCGGCGCTGGTCTGGAATTTGACCGGGGCAAAAAAGCTGTAGGCTCCCCGAGGTGAATATCGCGCTGGTCACCCTGCTGTCCGCCCTGCTCATCGGTGAGGGCGAGCCGCCGTATCGCATCGACGGCCTGGCGGAGTCGCAGTTTGTCTCGCTGGCGGGCACGGCCGTCTCGAGCACCTCGGGCCTGACCCTGACGCCGGATATGACCTACAAAGGCGGCAGCGCGTTTTGGACGTGCCCGCTGACCTTGGACTTTCAGTCGTCGTTTCAGGTGACGCTGCAGTTTGCCATCGATGGGTCGCAGGGCACCGATGGCGCGGACGGCATCGCGTTTGTGATCCAGGCCTCTGCAATGGGACCCGCGGCGCTGGGCAGCCTGGGCGGCGAGCTGGCGTTTGGCGGCGTGGCGCCGGGCTTTGGCGTGGAGTTCGACACCTGGCAGAACGCGCACGAGCACGACAACAACCACGTCGGGCTGGTCAGCTCGGGCGCGCCGGGCAAGCACATCGCTCACAGCCTGTCGCCGGTCGACCTCAACGGCGGTCAGACCGTGTACGCGTGGATCGAGTACTCCGCGCCGGAGAGCATCCTGACCGTCTATATGTCGGCGGGCGCCAACCGGCCTGCTGAGCCGGTGATGGGCGTCTCGCTGGTCCTGCACGAGCTCATTGGCGGCACGGGCTATATGGGCCTGGTCGCGGCGACGGGCGCGCGCAAGAACCGGCACGTGATCACGCAGTGGCAGGTTGCCGTGGCCGGCCAGAAGGACCCCGACAACGACGGCCTGCTGAACGGCTGCGACGACGACGATGATGGCGATGACGTTCCGGACGAAGAGGACAACTGCCGCGATATCGCTAACGCGGACCAACAGGACCAGGATGAGGACGGCATCGGCGATCTGTGCGACGAGACCCCCGGCGACGGCGCGGACGCGGACCCCGACGAGGACGGGCTGTCCAATGCCGAGGAGGCCGCGGCCGGCACCGACCCCATGGAGGCGGACACCGATCGCGACACGATCTCGGACGGCGATGAGGCTGCCGGCGGTGTGCCGGTCGACACCGATCAGGACGGCTTTCCAGACGCGCTCGACTCCGACTCCGACGGCGACGGCAAGCTCGACCGCATGGAGGCCGGCGACCTGGACTGGCGCACGCCTCCGGTGGACTCGGACGGCGACGGCATCCCGGATTTCCGCGACGGCGGTGAGAAGAAAGAGCCGGAAGAAGAGACGGAGGGCGAGACCGGCGAGCCGGGAGTCGGGCCGGGCGAAAACAGCCGTGTGGACCCGAGCAGCCGTCCGTCGCCGGGCGCGTCTGTAGCGGCGCCGTCTGCTGCGGCCGGCACCCACAGCCGCATCGATCCCTCCCAGCGCCCACCCGCGCCGACGGCCGGGTCCGACGGCGCGCTGAACCGCCCGTCCGCGCCAGGCATGGGTGGTCCTGCCGCAGGCGATTCGACGGACAGGCAGTCACCGGACAATACGGACGATCCACTCGCGCCGGACCCCGGCGAACAGGCGTCATCCGGCGATGGCGGCGCACCACCGCCGCAACCTCACGAGAACGGCAACCCACCCCCAGAAGTGGAGCTCCCGCACGATCCGGCCCGAGCTGGAGACGATCCTGAGGGCGGCGGCGACATTACCCTGGACGTGGGTCACCCCGAGCCGGAGTCGCAGACCTGGCCGCTGTATTTCATGGTTGGGGGCGCTTTGCTGGGCCTGGCTCTGATGCGCACGATTCGGGGCAGGCGGCGACCCTGAACGGCCCCTCTGACGTGCATCACACCTGAGGGCTGTCGTGCGATCCCGTCCGTGGGGAAGCGCCGGTGTTGGACTACCATCTGGATTGCGATGCAACGCTCTCTGCCGTGGTCCGGGACCATAACGACTCTGTTGGTGGCGGTCCTCCTGATAGCACCGGCGGGGTGCTCGAACTGTGAGCCGGGCAACTGCATGCCGGGCGGGTCGTGCTCGACTGAACTCGACTGTGCGCAGCCCGGCTGCGTGTGCTGCCATGTCAGGTGCATCGACGGGACGTGCGGCGATATCGAGTTTGCGTCCCCGTGCTGCGGCAACGGGTCCTGCGAAGAAGGCGAGACCTACCAGACGTGCGGGATCGACTGTACCGGCGGCTGCACAACCGATGTTTGCGATACCACTCACCGCGGCTCGAGCTAGCGTCATGTGTAGACTCAACATCCTCTTCGCCGCAGCCGCTCTGCTGGCCGGCTGTTCCAGCTCAGACGAAAGCTCCGGTAGCGGGACCTCGGACGCCGCCGAGGCGGACATATGCTCGGTGGACAGCGGCCGGTGTCATAGCGACTCCGACTGCAAGAGCTCGTCCGGTACGGTGTGTATGGCGCCCGGGACGATCATGTACGCGCCCGGGAGCGGGCCGTGCCCCTTTGATTGGCGCGACAGCGGGTGCAGCTCGGACGCCGACTGCCAGACGAGCTCCGGTGTCGGCTATTGCAATCAGCCGCCGGGCCTGTGTCCGTTCCCGATTCCGGCAAGCTGTGCGGAGGGCTGCGCTGACGATGCCGGCTGCGGCGAGGGGCAGTTTTGTGGCTCCGATCACCGCTGCCGTGTCGGGCCCTGCAGTGAGACGGCGCCTTGCGAGGCCGATCACGACTGCACGAGCAGCGGCCACTGCACACGCCGGAGTTGTCCGCTGGGGGACGAATGCGACGGATGCTGCGTAAATGGGGCGTGTTATGGCGAGGCGGGACGCTGTGAGCAGCGCCCGTTGTGAAACGAGCGGGGGCGGGCCCTACTGGGCGATCTCCAGCAGCTCGACGTCGAAGACCAGCATGCCGGCCGGTGCGCCGGGCTTGCCTTTGTAGGCCAGCGCCTCGGGGATCCACAGGCGGCGCTTTTCGCCCACGACCATGAGGCCGACGCCCTCGGTCCAGCCCGGGATGACCCGGTTGAGCGGGAACGTGGCGGGGCGACCGCGCGTCACTGAGCTGTCGAACATCTTGCCGTCTGTGGTCCAGCCGGTGTAGTGCACCTTGACGCGGTCCGTGGGCTTGGGCTTGGCGTCGCCGGTGCCGGGCTTCAGCACTTTGCTGGCCAGGCCGGAGGCGGTCTTCTCGGCGTCTGCCGGGGGTGCGGCGACGTCGGCGGGCGCCTTGGGCGCGCCCTGGATCGAGATGAGCTGGACGTCAAAGACCAGCATGCCCGCGGGTGCGCCGGGCCGGCCCTTGTAGGCCAGGTCCTGCGGGATCCAAAGGCGGCGCGTCTCGCCCTCCACCATGAGGCCGACGCCTTCGGTCCAGCCGGCGATGACGCGGTTGAGCGGAAACGTGATCGGCTCGCCGCGCTTGACCGAGCTGTCGAACATCTTGCCGTCGGTGGTCCAGCCGGTGTAGTGCACCTTGACCGAGTCGGCGGGCGCAGGCTTCGCGGTGCCCGTGCCGGGCTTCAGCACCTTGGAGGCCAGGCCGGAGGCGGTTTTCTCCGCATCCGCGGGAGGCGCTGCGACGTCCGCGGGCGCCGGGATGTCACCGGGCTTGGGCGGCGCCGCTGCGACCACCGTGGCGGTTGTGCCGCCCGGCTTGCCTTCGACGGCGGCCGGCTTGGCCTCTGCGGGCTTGGCCTCTGCGGGCTTGGCCTCTGCGGGCTTGGCCTCAGCGGGCTTGGCCTCAGCGGGCTTGGCCTCAGCGGGCTTGGCCTCGGCGGGCTTGGCCTCAGCGGGCTTGGCCTCGGCTGCCGGTGGGGTGGTGGCGGCCGCTGCGGGTGCTGCAGCAGGCGCCGGCGCCGGGTCCACCTTCTTGGCGGTGGGCTCGGCCTTCTTGGTGTCGTCGGCTTTCTTGGCGCAGCCGAGAACGAGGGACGCAACAGCGATGACGATAGGGATGAGTGTTCGCATGGCGCGGTAAGGTAGCAGACCCGTCTGCAAACTTCACAAGTTTACAGCGCCTCGCGTTGACAGGCGCAACACGTTGACTGCGATCCGATCCCCTCTATATCGCGTAAGCTGGCCAAGCAGGATGGAACCTGCAGAGGATTAGATTGCCGAGGGGGCAAGGAATGTCATGGACTCGTATCTTAACCAGAGGGAGCGCACCCTGACCCGGGTCGCAGCAGTGCTGCTGCTACTGGCCGCAGGCTGTGCCACCGAACCGACGCTGGGCGAACCACCGCCTGAGCACATCATCAACCCGACACAGGCCGGCTTTCGCATCGATGGGCCCGAGCAGGTGTCCATGCATTTCACCGAGCAAGGCCTGACCATGACCGCGCCCAAAGGCGCGTGGGCATGGGGATGGCAGCTGACGGCCGTAGGTCGCCCGACGACGATGGTTCAAGCAGTCGCCGCCACGCCCGTACTGTCGTTGCGCGCCGAGGGCACCCGCCTCGAATACGATCGCGACAACGTTGTCGAGTGGTACGTGGACTCCCCGTCAGTGATCCTTCAAGCCTTTGAGGTCAAGACGCGCCCGCCGGGCGCCGGGCGCCTGGTCATTCAGGGAGACGTGTCCACCACGATGTCTGCGGACGTGCTCGAGGCAGACGCGGGCGTGGCGTTCTCGGCCGGCTACGAGGCCGGCTTCGTGTATGGGGACGCCGTTGCGGTCGACGCCAACGAGCAGCCTATATATGTAGAAGTACGCCTCATGGGCAGCACGCTGCAGCTGCAGCTCGAGGACTCTGACGCCACCTATCCCATCCGGGTCGGCGTCGAGATGGCCAGCAACCGCCAGGCCACCCCCCAGGGCTAAGCGCCCCCCCGGGCATCCGCCCACACCTTCTTGGACAGTTCAAAATAGTACATACGTAACGTCGCTGTACAGTTTTCATGACGCCGCCGTAAAGTGTACAGCCGTCATGAAAACAAGGGTACTGCGCGGCAATGTGGGTCTTTTTTGACCCATGGCAAAAGTTGGCCCGCAACTTGCTCCTACTCCAGGCCAGGAGGAATCGAAATGAACGGCATCAAAAACTTCAACACTGAGTCCCGCGACTACCGGATGAGCCGCTTTGCAAACCGCGTCATGGTCATCGAGAATGACCCGACCCTGTCCGAGCGCATCGAGGACCGCCTGAACCAGCTCGGGTACGAGCTCTTCATCTGCCGCACCGCCGGCGAGGCCATCGACGTGCTGGACCTGGGCTGGAAGGGCATCGTTGTCCTGAACGGCGACCAGCCGGACGCCGACGAGCGCACCATCTACGAGCGCGTCAGCCACCTTGTGGGCGCCTACCCGCTCGTCTACATCCCCGGTTACTACACCGACGACGCGCCGCTGAACGGCCTCGAGGAGTCCGCGTTCGCCGTCATCGGCGCCGCCGCCCCCGCCCGTCAGGTGGCCGAGGCCGTCGATCGCGCTGCCTGGACCATGCGCGGCTTCCCGACCGTCGATGAGCCCGTCATCGCGGGTCGTCAGCCTGTGGCAACGCCCGTCACCAGCCGCCCGATGCCCGTCGTCGCGCAGACCCCGTTCGTGGTCACCGACGCCGAGCTCGACGCCGCCCTGGCCGAAGACGAGCGCTGGGCAGCCTAAGCCCCCACACGCCCCCGCCACAGTCGCGCCTCAGTGCGCTACGACCCGACTCCAGATTCTTCCAAACAGTCCTTTGGTCAGGGTCAGCATCACTTCAGGCGACGTCCGGTACATTCTCCACATCGTCTTCGCAAACGGCGTAATCACGATCAGCGCCCGATTCTTCACCACACCGTTCAGGATCTCCGTCGCGCAGAAGTCAGGCGTCGCCGGGCCCGTGGGCAGCAGGTCCCACAGCTCGTCGCGCTCAACATCCAGCCCCTCTTCATTGATGAGCGTGGCGGTGCGCAGCAGGTTGGTCCGGATCAAGCCGGGGCAGACGGCGCTGACCCGAACCCCAAGTTGCGCCGCTTCCAACCGCAGCGACGTTGAGATGCCCGCCACCGCGTGTTTTGTGCCGGCATAGGCCGTCAGACCGGGGGCTGGAACCAGGCCGGCCATCGACGCCGTGTTCACGATGTGCCCGCTGCCCTGCCGCAGCATATGCGGATAGGCCGCCTGGATGCCGTGGATCACGCCGTTCACGTTGACGTCGAAGATCGTGCGCCACTGATCCAACGTCATGTGCCGGACCTCGCCCGCCGTGGCGATGCCGGCGTTGTTGAAGATGAGGTCCAGCCGCCCATGCCGAGCGACCACATCGTCTACCGCCGCTTGTACGGCGCCGGCGTCGGTGACGTCCAGCCCCACGGACTCCGCGCCGGTGATCCGATGCGCGGCGGAGGCGCAGAGCTCGGCGTTGATGTCGGTCATCACAACCGTCGCGCCTTCTGCGGACAGCTGCTCGGAGAGGGCCAATCCAATGCCGGAGGCTGCGCCGGTGACCAGCGCGATCCGATCCTTGAAACGTGTCTTGCGGGCTCGCATGGTCACGAATAGTAGCAGGCTTTGACGCAGTATTTTGGGTGGGGGGTCTTCGAACCCCACCCCGTTTTTCGTGTTTTCAGAAAGATCGACCCGTTCGAGCGGCAAAAACGCTGCACTGAGAGGCTGGGGTGCGATTTTTGGGGTCACTGTCCCCCATTCTGCGGCGCAATAAGTCACTGGAAACATTGGGGAATTTACTAATCTGACAACATGAGCACAGCAAACAAGGTCGTTTTCTCTTCTCTCGTAGTCGTTTTCTCAGTCTGCCTGTGGGGTTGTGAGTCGGGTTCGGGCCCCGGTCTCAAGTTGTCCAGCGTTGCAGATGTGATGGGGGCATCACCAAACAACAACCCAGGCCAGCCACAACCCGGCGTGCAGGGCGATGCCGGGCGCTCGCCGAACTTTGACGGCGGGGCTGTCGAGCCGACGCCGCCGGGGACGGAGGTGCCGACGGGCTGCACCCCCTCGCGCGATGGCGACCCACAGCCGTTCTTATGTCCATGCGACACGAACGCCGACTGCGAGAGCGGGTATTGTCTCGCGGGGGCCCAGGGCAAGGTCTGTACAAAGAACTGTATCGAGGACTGTCCGAGCGGCTTTGAGTGCGGCGTGCTGGTCGGGACGTGTCCGGACTGCGCGCAGGTGTGCATTCCTTCTTTTGTGACGCTTTGCGATCCGTGCAACACCAACGCCGAGTGCCGCAACCCCTACTTTGAGGAGGCGGGCGGCGCGCGCTGCGTCAGGCACGGCGACGCAGGCAACTTCTGCGGGGCCGGCTGCAACGTGGACGAGGACTGCCCCGAGGGGCTGCTCTGCGACGAGGTCGAGGCGGTCGACGGCGCCATGGTCAAGCAGTGCGTGCAGGAGTCGGGCTTCTGCGGCTGCAGCGCGTTGGCGAGCGACAAGGGTGCGGAGACCACGTGCTCCGTGACCAACGATCTGGGCAGCTGCTCCGGCACGCGGGCATGTGCGTCCGAGTCGCTGACTGCGTGCGATGCGCAGGTACCGCAAGCCGAGGAGTGCGACGGGCTGGACAACGACTGTGACGGCCTCCTCGACGAGGGATCGTGCCAGGGCAACCAGCAGTGCAACTGCAACGATCAGGGCTGCGCGTGTGGCTGCGCGCCGGGCGAGGTCGACTGCGGGTCGGGCTGTGTGGACGTGATGACGTCGGCCGCGCACTGTGGTGACTGCGGCGCGCCGTGTGACGCGGACAACGTGGGCGCCTTTGTCTGTGTGGACGGGGTGTGCGGCATCGCCAAGTGCGCCGCCGGCTTCGAGGACAAGGACGGCGCGGCGGAGAACGGCTGTGAGTGCAGCGTGCAGCCGGAGATCTGCGACGGGCTGGACAACGACTGCGACGGTCAGATCGACGAGGGCGGTGACCTCTGCTCCGGCGTCGGTGGCTGTGGTGGCGTGTGCGCCGCCGGTCAGTGCACGTGTGAAGAGGGCTGCGATGCCTGCCAGGGCACGTGCATGCCCACCGACCAGTACAACAGCGACACCAACAACTGCGGCGGCTGCGGCAACGCGTGTGAGCTGTCGGGCACGGCGATTCACAAGTGTGAGGCCGGCCAGTGCAAGTCGATCCTGTGCGCGGACGGCTTCAAGGACTGCAACATGGACCAGCTGGACGGCTGCGAGTGGACGGTTGAGGCGGAGATCTGTGACGGCGTGGACAACGACTGCGACGGTATCGTGGACGAGAAGCCGCTGGCCGACTGCGACGGCGCCAAGGTCTGTGAGAACGGCTACTGCCAGTGCCCGGCCGACCAACCTGACCTGTTCGACTGCCCCGAGCTGGGGTGCAAGAACCTGGCGAACGACAAAGAGCACTGCGGCTCGTGCGGGTACAGCTGCGCGGACAACGAGTGGCAGGACGTGCAGGGCTATTCGTGTGTGGACGGGGCCTGTGCGGTCAAGTCGTGTGCGGCGACATTTTTTGATGTGGACGGCGACCCCTACAACGGCTGCGAGTGCGAGAAGACCAGCCCCATCGAGCTGTGCGACGGCATCGACAACGACTGCGACGGTGAGATCGACGAAGGCCCGCTGGCAGACTGCAAGGGCGCCAAGATCTGCGAGTACGGCAGCTGCATCTGCGACCCCAAGCAGGCCAACCTGATGCTGTGCGGTGATGGCGACAGCTGCAGCGACGTGGGCTCCTCCATCGACCACTGCGGCTTCTGCGGCAACACGTGCGGCGCCATGGGGCTGCCCAACGTGTCCAAGTACAAGTGCGGCCAGGGCAACTGCGAGCTGTCCCAGTGCCAGCTGCCGTTCGTGGACGCCGACAAGGACCTGTTCAATGGCTGTGAGTGCGAGAAGACCAGCACCGTGGAGACCTGTGACGGCGTGGACAACGACTGCGACGGCACCGTGGACGAGGGCCCCAACAACTGCAAGGGCGGTCAGCTGTGCCAGTTCGGCGAGTGCGCGTGCCCGTTCGACAAGCCGCACCTGATGGACTGCGGCACCGGGACCTGCATCGATACGATGAACGACAAGAACAACTGCGGCATGTGCGGCAACGTCTGCAACCTGCCGGGCGCGGCCTATCAGAAGTGCGAAGAGGGCCAGTGCGTGGTGCCGGCCTGCAAGCCGGGGCTGAAGGACTGCAACGAGAGCGCCTTTGACGGGTGCGAGTGGACCGTTGAGCCCGAGATGTGTGACTTCATCGACAACGACTGCGACGGCGAGATCGACGAGCAGCCCAAGGGCATCAACGTGCAGTGCGAGTCGACGTTCCCGGGGCTGTGCAAGCTGGGCAAGACCGTGTGCGCCGGCGGCAACATCGAGTGCCAGCCCAACATCCAGCCCGGCAGCAAGCCCGAGGTGTGCAACGGTCAGGACGAGGACTGCGACGGTATCCCGGACAACGGCGACCCGGGCGGCGGCGCGCCGTGCATGGTGCCTGGCGCCAAGGGTGCGTGCGCCCAGGGTGTGCGTCACTGCCAGAACGGCTCGCTGGTGTGCGAGCAGGTGGTCTTCCCGGGCGCCGAGGTGTGCGACGGTCAGGACAACGACTGTGACGGTCAGGTGGACGGCATGCAGCAGTCCTGCTTCAGCGACTGTGGCTCCGGGACGGAGACGTGCCAGTTCGGCAGCTGGAACGGGTGCAACGCACAGAAGCCGAAGACGTGCCAGAACTGGAACAGCTGCTCGACCGAGCAGATGTGTGTGACGTCGTGCCCGCCGAAGCCGGTCGAGATGTGCGACGGCGTGGACAACAACTGCAACGCCGCGGTGGACGAGGGCTTCACGTGCAAGCCGGGCCAGACACAGACGCAGAAGTGCGACGGTGCGTGTGGTACCAAGACTCGGACCTGCACCAACTCATGCAGCTGGGGCAACTGGTCGTCCTGCCAGGGGGCGGGGGTCTGCCAGCCGGGGGCCAAGCAGACCAAGAGCTGCGGCAGCAAGTGCGGCAAGCAGACGCGTACCTGCAACAGCCAGTGCAAGTGGAACAATTACAGCAAGTGCGGCAGCGAGGGCGTCTGCAGCCCGGGCAGCAAGAAGACCAAGGGCTGCACTCAGTGCGGTGAGCAGACGGCGACGTGCAACTCGCAGTGCAAGTGGAACAGCTATGGCAGCTGCAAAGACAAGGGCGTGTGCAACCCGAACCAGACCAAGTCGTGCACGACCGGCTGCGGCAAACAGACCTGCAGCAGCTCGTGCGGCTATGGGTCCTGCAAGTACACGACGGACAAGTACGAGGGCAGCAGCGGCAACGGGTCCACGAGCAAAGCCAAGTTCCTGGGCACCAAGACCGAGGGCAACTCGATCGCCTCCATTGCGGGTACGGTGCACAAGCCCGGCGACGTGGACTACTACAAGTTCAAGTTCAACGAGAAGCAGTCATTGATCGACTGGTACTGGGGCTGGGAGGTGGTTCTCAGCGGTGGGGCTGGGTCCAAGACGCTGCAGGTCATCTGGGACCGCGACTGCAACGGCAAGAACAAGAAGTACTTCACGGCCAGTGGCGGTGGAAAGCTGACGGTCAACACCGGGAACCTGGACGTGGTCGGTTGGCAGAACGGCTGCATCTACGTGAAGGTGACCAGCAGCACCTGGTCCTGCAACAACTACACGCTCGGGTTCACCATCAAGTAGCGCACCGAGCCGCGACCGGCGCTCAGCTCTTCAACCACCCGAAGAGCCATCCGAAGGGCGCCGTGTCGTTTGTGGTCCGCGCTTTCCGCGCACGCTTCGCTTTCCCCAGCTCGTTCAGCATCGTCTGTGCTTCAGGGAAGTAGGGCTTGAGCTCTATCGCCTTCTCCAGGTGCTTTCGGGCGGCCTTGAGGTCGCCGCTCTCCTCCAGGCAGCCGGCCAGGTGCAGCCTCGCGTCTGCATCGTCAGGCCCACGCTTCACCGCCAGCTCCAGATGAACGCGCGCCATCCGCAGGCGCATCGCCAGCGGGCGTTTGGGGCTGTGTTGAATCGCTCGTCCCAGGTTCAGCTCGTAGAGGGGCTCCTCGCGGTCAACGTTGTACGCGTCCACGAAGTAGCGTTCGGCTAGTCGGTATCGCTGCAGCGCCATGGCGTCTTCGCCGAGTTGATTGAGGCGCGCGGCCTCCGCCTTCTTCGATCCGCCCATGGGCGTGGGTACTGCACTCATCTCCACCTCCGACTGTCAGCTGTGGAGGAGGTGAGCAAAAACCGTGCCCTCGGGTAAGCCGGTGAAAACACTAGATCGGGCGGTGCGTGAACGCCGAACTTGTGTTTAAAAGTGAGACACTTTCAACAGGTCGGATCTCAGTCTGAGATGGCCCGGACATGTGAGGCACCGGCGATGTGGTCGGACCTGGTTCGCCGTGTGACGGCCAGCGCCAGGAGCGCGACGATCAGGATGCCGCCGCTGGGAATGGAGCCGCCGCCGCCTGCCTGGCGACAGCCGCAGCCACCGTCCTCGCCCAGCTCGCCTCCGCCGCTGCCGGGGGCGGGAAGACCGGCGCCCGATGAGTCCGCGCCGGGGACCGGCAGTGGAGCGCCGAGGTCGTCGCTTTGGGTTGGGCCTGTGTCGATGACGGCGCCTGCGTCTGGCGTTTGGGGCTGGTCCTGCACGTCCGGCTGCACGGTGCCCAGGTCCTCTTCAGGCTTGGGGCCCAGGTCGTCCGGGTTGTCCTCGGCGTCTTCGATGCACGTGCCGTCTATGCAGTTGAAGTTGGCCGGACACGGGTTGTTCTCGTCGGTCTGGCCGTTGCAGTCGTTGTCGACCATATCGCAGGACTCGGTCTCGCCCGGGCCGCTCTCGTCGCACTGGGTGGATACGGTGTCTTCGGTGCAGATCATCACGCCGTCCTGGCACTGGTCGCCGTCCGGTCCGTCGCAGGTCTGGCCGAGATCCGGGTAGTCTTCGTCGACGTCGCCGTCGCAGTCGTTGTCGATGCCGTCGCAGGTCTCCTCGCTGATGATCTTGGAGATCGCGGCGACCGCTGCAAGCAGGCCGGCGCTGTCGTTGACCGTATAGAAGCAGTTGTCGTCGGCGGCCGGGTCCGATTGCTCGGGGTCGCACTTGACGCTTTTGGGGGTGCCGCCGGCGATGGCCATCTGGTTGAGGGCCTCAGCGCTCACCTTCTCCTTGATGCCGACCACAAAGGTGTTGATGCCTGTGTTGGACAGCTGCTGAACCTGGCCGACCAGGTCCGCGATGTTCTCGGCCTTTTCGTTGGCCTCGAGGACTACAGAGCCGGGCTCACAGTCCGGATCGTCGTCGTAGTCGCCGGCGATGCAGCAGTCCTGGTTGCCGTCGGTGATCAAGAGGACGTAGCTGCGGCGGTCCGGATCCTTGAGCGAGCTGAGCCCGTTGGCGGCCTGGAGCGCCTGGTACATCGGCGTGTCGTGCCACTTGGTCGGGCCGCCCCAGAAGTTGTTGCCGGTGGGGTCGATCAGGTTGAAGATCGCGTCGCCGTTCTGCAGCGCGAAGCCGACCTGGGGCTTGGGGTCCAGATCGCAGTGCACGCCGAGGCCGGGCTCGGTGGCGTCCGCGCCTTTCTGGCTGGGCTCCGGGAACATCAGCATGCCGAAGCGGATCTCTGCGTCCAGGTCGAACGCCGCCTGGCTGATCGCGTCCACGGCCAGGGTGTACTTGGTGCCGGGCTTGGCCGTGCCCATGCTGCCGCTGACGTCGAACAAGATCAGCACGTTGGGCTCGGTGCAATCGGTGGTCTGCGCGGCTGCGGACGCGGTGAGGGCGGTCGCGGCCAGCGCGACCAGAAGACGTGTACTGCTCATGTCCGGGCTCCCTTGAATACGGCGTACAGGTACCAGAAGCTGGGCACCAGTACAACGATTCCCGCCGCCAGAGCGGTCAGGACCGGGCTCAGAACAGAGTCCGGGGCCGCCCATGCGGCGATCTCCAGGTGCGGCGGCAGAATGTAGGGGTATTGGGTGGCGCCGAAGCCGACGACGATGAGCGTAGCCTGGCCGATCGCGAGGATGCGTGCGACGGCGTACCGGCGTGTCCACAGCGCAGCCAAAGCGCCGACTGCGGCCGCGCCGGTCAGAATGTGGAACGCCGGATGAGCGGGCGCGGCGCCGCCTGCCAACAAGAAGGCCACCAGCGCCGCGGCCGCCAGCGCGACTCCTGACCCGAGCGCGCGCGCTCTGAAGTCGTCTTGAAGGGCTGTATCGTCGGTCTCCAAGATCAGGTAGACGGCGGCCAGAAAGGCGAAGAGGATCAGCACGAACACGCCGACGGCGACGGGGAAGGGCGCCCACCAGGCGTCGACAAAGTTGGTGGTGGCGCGTCCTGTTACCGGGTCGACTGGAACGCCGCGGGCGACCGCGCCCAGCACGATGCCGAGCATCAGAGGGGTCAGCAGGCTGGTGACGGCGAACAGGCGTGAGAAGAGGATGACCTCATCGGGGCTGGGCCGGCCGTAGGCGCGAAAAGTGAAGGCGGCGCCACGCAGCACGATGCCGATGAGCATGAGCAGCATCGGGATGTGCAGGGATGTCGAGATGGCGGCGAACGGGACCGGGAAGCAGACGAACAGCAGCACGACCACGATGATGAGCCAGACGTGGTTGGCCTCCCAGATGGGCGCGATGGCCTTGGCGATGGTGGCGCGCTGGGCGTCGGCGCGGGGGCCGCGTGCGAGCAGATCCCAGACCCCGCCGCCGAAGTCGGCGCCGCCCGTGATGGTGTAGGCCCCCAGCGATGCCAGCATGGCGACGGCGATCCAGACGGCGGGCGTCATGGCGCGGCGAACACGTGGCGGCGCACGAGGACGACGGCGACCACGCCCAGGATGAGATATAGCGCGCTCATCGCCAGAAACGGGATGATGAGGCCGGGCATGGGGGTGACCGCGTCGGCGGTGCGCATGATGTTGTGGATGATCCACGGCTGGCGGCCCACCTCGGTCACGACCCAACCGGCCTGGATGGCGATGATGCCCATGGGAGCGCACGCCACGATCAGGTTGAGAAATGGTCGCGATACCGGGACACGCTTACGACGCCACCACAGAAGAAGCCCGAGGAGACCGGCGCCGGCCATGGCGACGCCGCAGGCGACCATGAGCTGAAACGCGAAATGCACGACCGGTACGTTGGGGCGCTCGTCTTTTGGGAAGGCCTTGAGCCCTCGGACTTCGGCGTTGGGATCGTTGAATGAGAGCAGGCTCAGCAGCTTGGGGATCTCGATGGCGTGGGTGGTCTTCTCTGCGTTGACGTCCGGCCAGCCGCCGATGCGATAGGCCGCGCCGCGCTCGGTCTCCCAGTGGGCTTTCATGGCGGCCAGCTTGACCGGCTGGTGCTCGGCGACGTGCTGCGCGCTGATGTGGCCGCTGAGCGGCTGTAGAAGGGAGAAGACCGCGCCCACGGCAAGGGCAACGCCGAACGCGCGCCGGTGAAACTCGCTTTCGGGGTCGGTGCGCAGCCGCCACGCGTGAATACCGGCGACGGCGAACCCGATGGCGACAAACGACGCCAGCGTCATGTGCAGGGCCGTCGAGAATGAGGCGGGGTTGAACATGGCGGCCCACACGTCCACGTGGACCAGCTTGCCGTCCTCCAATGTGAAGCCGGTCGGCGTGTTCATCCAGGCGTTGGCGCACACCACAAAGATGCCGCTGAGGGTGCCGCTGATCATGACCATGACGCCGGCGAACCAATGCATGCGCTCAGGTACGCGGTCCCATCCGTACAGATAGATGCCCAGGAAGATCGCCTCCAGGAAGAAGGCAAAGCCTTCCAGGGAGAACGGCATGCCGATGATGGGGCCGGCAAAGGCCATGAACTCCGGCCATAGCAGGCCCAGCTCAAAGGAGAGGACCGTGCCGGAGACAGCGCCGACGGCAAACATGATGGCGGTGCCCTTGGACCATCGCTTGGCCAGATCCAGCCAGACCGCCTCTCGGGTGCGCAGCCACATGCCCTCGGCGATGACCATGAGCAACGGCATACCGATGCCCACCACCGCGAAGACGATGTGGAATGCGAGGGACATGGCCATCTGAGACCGGGCGGCGAGCAGATCCTCCAACGCGGTCGAGCATAACTTTTTCTGACGGGTTCGGAACCTTCCCAGAAACCGAGTGTCTGTTCTCTTTAGCGGAAGCTGACAGTACAAGTGGAGGAGGAAGTTCATGCGGTACGCGGGATATGCCCTGGCGCTGGCGGGCGCTGTGTTGGTGCTCTTTGGGGTCTTTTTTGAGCCCTGGTTTTTGATTTCGCCGGTCGGCGAGCATGTGAACGGGCGCGATCTGGACCCGGGGCGTGCGGCCGCGGTCATCGCGCTGATGGCGATGCTCGGCACGGTGGCGGCGGTCGTCTTCAAGCGACGGGCGCTGGTGATCAGTCAGTCGGTCAGCGCGCTGCTCCTGGGTGGAGCGGCGGCGTGGGCCTGGTTTGGAGCGGCGGCGGAGATCGGTCTGCCCGATGCGTGGTCACTGTCGCCCTCGACGGGCTTCTTGCTGCTGGAGGCGGGGGCTTCACTCATTCTGGTCGGGGCGCTGCACGTCTTTGCGCAGGACGCGGTGCTCTTCGGCGGCGCACGGCCGCTGCGCGTGGCCACGGTCTGGAACGGCAGCATTCTTCGGGAGACGATCTACGCCGAGCCACGCGATGTGGGGCTGACGTCGGACGATCCGACGCCGATTCTGAAGGCGCATCGTAGCGGGCGGTACACGCTTCATGTCGACGGCGACATGGGCGGTCGGGCGCGCATCGACGGTCAGGAGCGCTCTATCGCCGAGTGGCGGGACGTCCTGGGCGTGGACGCGGACGGCATCACCCGCGTGCCGCTGCAGAACACCGACTGGGGGCTGGTGCACGCGGGCGCGACGGCGCTGTTCTTCCAGTTTGTGGCGCCCGAGCGCGTCCCCGGCGCGCACCCGCTGATGGGTGTCGACAGCAACGCGTTCGCGGCAGGAGCCGTCAGCGGCCTGGTCCACTTGTCCGTGATCTTGGCGGCGCTGTTCCTCTGGGAGGAGGTCGACTCCGTGAAGCGCAACTCGATGATGTTTCGCGACCTCGACATCGACATCAGCTACATCATCGAGGAGGTGCCCGAGGAGATCGAGGAGCCCCAGACCGACAGCGATGAGGGGGCGGCCGAGGACGTCAGCGTGGCGCCGGTCGTCGACCCCGGGCGCGTCGGCGAGCCCGACGATGACATGACCAAGCTGCAGACGACGCCGGAGCCGGACCCGACGCCGCGGCCGCGACCCAAGAAAGTCGAGGATGTGGGCCTGGTCGGGGTGATCAACACGCTGCGGTTCCAAGGGGTGACGAAGTCGCTGGCGGTGCTGGATCAGAACCGCACTATCGGTAACAAGATCACCACGGCCATGGCCGGCGTGCGCGGCGATGAGGTCGCATTTGGGGGCGGCGTGCGCGGCTTCAGCACGCGCGGGCTGGGTACCGGCGGCGACACGTACGGCGTGTTTCAAGAGATCGGCGGTCCGATCGCCGGACCGGGCGACGGCACCGGCGTGAAGGTGCGTCCGGGTCGCAAGGACATGCGGCGCGTGCGTCGCATCAAGATCGGCACCGGGACCACGACCACCGGGTGCAAGAAGGGCGATATCCGTCGCACCGTTCGGCGCGCATCGGCGTCCATCCGCGCCTGCTACGAGCGCCAGCTGATGGTTGGCTTTACCAAGGGTGGACGCATGACTGCGCGCTGGACGATCGGTCTGGACGGCCGGGTGTCCGCCGCCAACGTGATCGGCGGCACACTCCGCCACGGCGCGCTGGAGGGCTGCGTGATGCGCGCGATCCGGCGTCTGCGATTCCCCAGGCCGGAGAACGGCCTGTGCGTCATCCAGTGGCCGTTCCTGTTCCGCTACAACCCGTAGCTGCTGGCTAGCGCAGCATTCTCGCAAGACCTCGGGCGGCTGCCTCCACCCCGTCGACCTCGGTTGGTTTTCGTCCCAGGCTCGTCAGGGCGCGCGCATATAGCTGCGTGGTGGCCGGCTCGCCGACCAGGATGATCGCGCCACGTGGCGCCAGTCCGCGTATTTCGTGCCCGACGAGCAGGCCGTAGAGGTACGCGCCGACGTTGTCGTTGGACAGCTTGCCGGCCTCAGGGAGCGTCTGACCGGCAAACAGTTGGTGCAACAATCCGCCGCGTTTGCCTGAGGCCGCGACGCCGCTGTCGAACGCGTTCGTGTCCAGGGTTTGGCGGTCGATTGGGCCGTCTTCCCCCCTCGGCCGCAGGGCGTTGAAGACCTCGCCTGTGACGGCGGTCGAGAAGCGGTGCACCTGCTCCCCTTTGAGCCACACCCACTTGCTGTGAAGGCCCGGCAAACAGACGCAGGCGGAGTCCGGTGCGTCGAGGCCGAGTAGGCGGGTCACTTCGCCGCGCATGACGTCCGGTGCGCGCAGTCGATCGCCGGACACGCGCAGCCCGGGGACGATGTAGACCCCGCGCTGCGGCGCCGTCATCATGTGGCCGCGCACCGTCCTCAGCGGCAGCGGGCAGTCGAGGTAGCCGGTGTCGAGCCACCCGTCCCTGCCGCCAGCCATGCCGCTGATGACGACCGGCGTGAACGGCGCATCTTTCAGCCACGGGCCGATCAGCGCATCAAGGCGCGCTGGAAACTCCCCGGGCGTCACACACAGCACGCCGTCGCCGGTTTCCATGTGGTCCAGTATGATCCCGTCGCGGTCCAACCGCATCGCTTGAAAAGACGTCATGCCCCAGTCGACACCAATGAGCGCTGCCTTCACGTCAGGGCAATAACCCCCGTACATCGACGCGGGAGTACGCGCCGGCCACGATCCGCCATATGTCGTCGTCTTCCAGCTCCCAGGTGAGAGTGAACTGGAAGGCGCCCGCCGACTCGGGCGCGATATCCGCAAGTGTCTTGACGTTGCCGCCGCGCGCCAGCACCGCCTTGAGCCGCACGTTCACCTGCGTTTGGCCGACGGCGGCGACGTCTTGCGCGACGATGAAGACCTTGCTCCAGGAGCCGCGCTGCAGGTGCATGACGATGGCGGCTTTCGCTTGGTCGCGGCTCATGCCGTCGCCTTTGAAGGACTTGGACAGCCGCGCGATGATCGGCTTGGCTCTCTTGCCTTCGGCGGCCGCGATCATCTCGTCGATGGCAGCGCTGACGGCGGCCTCGGGCGGCAGCTGCTTCTTCTTGGGCCAGAAGAACCAGGCGACCACGATGAGACCGACGGCGATCAGGAGATACCGTTGCATCTTACTTAAGGGTCGTAGCACACCCCAAGCTCGTCCGTACACTGTTGCATCAGGCAATCGAAACACTGGGGGGTGATCGCGGAGTCCGAGTCGGCGTCGCACACCGGATGGCACTGAGCTGCCGCGCAGACGAAAGCCACGTCGACCAGGGCGCTGGAGGCCTCCTCCACGGTCGCGTTCCAGCAGGCTTTGGCGGCGACGGCGGAGTCGGCCTGACGCAGGCAATCCAGGGACTGCTCGCAGGTGTTGGCGCCGTCGAAGATCGGGCCCGAGCCGTCTGCGTAGATGCAGTTCTCGCCAAACGGCGTGGTGATCTTGGGGTAGTAGCCGCCCACGAACATGCACATCTCGTCGTCGGCGCCCGCCCCTTCGATGACGTCGAAGTCGTCGGGGTTGTTGTAGGCGCACTCGAACTCGACCCACTGGCCCCGCTCCAACGTCACGCCACGCGGAAACCACAGCGGGTCCGGGTCCCAGCGGTCGGCCGAAAACAGGTCCCTGATCGGGGCGCCAAAGCGCGTGAGCAGTCGTGAGGTAAACGCCGTGCCGCGCTCGTGCATATGCGAGGATGCCCACATCAGCGTCACGTCGTCCGTCACCCGGCAGCGCATGCGCGCCGTGCTCTTTGACGCCGCCGGCAGATGCACAAAGTAGTCGTAGAACAGCAACGTCCCCGCCGGGATCGGACGGGGGTGGGCTGAGCGCCACAGATTGACGCGCAGCTCAGCCCGGACCGGGTTCGGCGTGGGGTTGATGACGTGCCACTCCAGCAACGTGACCGCGTCCGGCGCCAGATGGGCGGCGACGTTTTCAGGCCAGGTCAGCTCACCGGCGCCGGAGGGTGGGGCATACAGGACCCCGGCCTTCAGCAGGTGAATGCCGCCGTCGCACCGAAAGGGCGCCATGTTGTCCGCGACCGACTCGGGCGTTTGGGCCATCTGGTACCAGATCACGTGATGTGACAGGGCTCCGCCGGTCGCGTGCTCCATGCGCGCAACGTCGATGCCGTCCGGAGTTCCGGCGCCCGGCAGGACGTATCGGCACCAGGAGACCTCCTGGCCCGCCTCCAGCGCTGCCGTCATCGAGATCTGGGATCCTCGCTCGACAGGTGGAGGGGCCAGCAGGCCGTTGTCCGAGACGACGGTGACGGGGTCGCTGCACGCTATCGCGGCGATCGCAGCTGCACACGCGGCTCTCACTTGGCGACCCGGTTGATCGTTCTGGTGTGCGCATATTCGACGCAGTTTTCGAACTTGTGGTCCCACACCATCTCGAGGCACTCCGAGCTCGTCTCCATCCAGTAGACAGCGCCGTTGTCCGCAGTGAGGCCGAAGACGTTCCACGCCGACACGTCCACGAGCGGTTCAACCGAGCCGCCGATGAGCGGCACGCGGACGATGCCGCGCACATCCCCCGCGCTCAGGGCGTAGATGTGGGCAGGTCCCAGCCTGAAGTCCACGACGTCGTCCGCGAGGTTGCGTTTGTCGCCGCTGATGGCGTGAAAAGAGCGGACTCTGTTGTCCTCATCGAGCCATACAACGGCGTCGTTCGTGGTGCTGAGGCCGCGTAAGAAGCCGTGCGGGTGGGTGACAAGCGCGGCGTCACCCCCGGTGGCCGGCGAGCTGTAGATGCCCTCGGCCGCCCAGTACACGTTGCCGGCGCCCGCCGCCACAGCGCTGATGACCGGGGCCGTCCCGAGCGTGCGAACGTCCGTCCCGTTGAACCGGGCGCTACGCGCGACGTCCTGGTTCAAGCTCAGACGTTGGGTCCAGTAGATTCGGCCGTCGTCGATCGTGAGCCCGGTGATGAGACCCGTGGCGATCTCCGTGACGGGCCCGCCCACCTTTGCGACGCGCAGCAGGGCGCCCTCATCGTCGCTCTCCAGCACCGACCAGAAGACGTGCGCGTTGCTCAGCACCAGCGATCGGGGCAGGCGCTGATCGGTGCCTAACCGCTCGGGCTTCTCATCGGCCAGGCTACCGATGGCGGCCCGGGACGCGGCGCCGGACTCCGACACCCAGTAGAGGTGCCGGTCGTCCGCGGCCAGAAAGAGCGGGAGCTCGGACTCGTCCTCGGCGGTCACTTGTAGAACGACGCCTTCGGGCAGCGGCGTCGTCGGTGCGAACGGCGGCGCCTCTTCCAGCGCGTAGACGGGGTCAAGCCCCCCGTTGGACGATGGGTCACCCTCGCCGCAGCCGAGCCAAGAAAGCGCGCAGAGCGACGCCAGTCCCATTCCCAGTCTCAGTCCCATGAATCCTCCCATTTTGAGACACGATGAGACTTTCGTCCGCAAGCGGTGTGCCAGGAGGGTGGTGGGCGCAGTACGTCGAATGGCCGATACGGCCATGCGGCGAGACACCCCGGTCTGTGGAGGATTTGCTCACTTTTGGGGCTGGCACGGCGCTTGCGATAGGACCCGGTGCGCTCGGCGGCTTGGGCCGAGAACGCGTGCAGGGAGTCGAAGCGATGAGCGGACGTGGTCTATGGTCATCAAAGCGGGCACAAATGTGCCTGGGTCTGATGTCCTCATTATTGGTATTGGCGGCCGGGCCGGCCCGGGCAACGTCGCCCTGCGACCAGCTGGGGATGGAGATCGTCGTGGACAACGGTGATCCGGGGTACTCCGAGACCGGCGACGACTGGGCCTCCTGGGGCAACCTGGGCCAGTCTCAGGGCAGCGATTATCGTTATCTGAGCAGCACGGTGGGGGGGCCCGATCGCAAGGGCGAGGCCACGTGGCAGCCCGAGCTACCGATCGCCGGCATCTGGGCGGTCCGCGCCATCTTCCGCGCGACTAAGAACCGGTCTAATGACGCCAACTACTTTGTGTACGCCGCTGACGGCAGCGTGGTCGAGACCGTGGTCGATCAGACCGACGGCGCTACGACCGAGGACGACGCACACGGACCCGTTGCCGCCAGCCTGGGGGCGCATTACCTGGAGCCCGGCAACGGCAAGGTTGTGCTGGATGGCACCGATGATGACAAGTCGGACGAAGCGGACGCCGTGATCTTCAAGCTGGTCACCTGCGGCGACGCGCCGCCTCCGCCGGAGCCGCCGCCTGCGGACCCGTGCCTGGTCGGCGGCGCCGATGGTGCGTCGCAGGTGGTTTATGCGACGTCGGTACCGTCGGCGGCGGGCTGGTCGCAGAATGAGCACGCGCTGGGCGCGGCCGACGACCAGGTGGCGCACAACGAGAACCTGGACAAAGGCGAGGCCCTCACCGGCGGCGGATTTGCGGTCTGCGATCCCGAGGGTGACGAGGTGATCACCAGCGTGGTGGTGGGCGTGCGTGCCCGCATGCAATACGACTCGGGCAAGTATCAGCTGATCGCCAAGCTGGGGGCCGGTGGTGTGACGACGAACTTCTCGCATACGACGCTGGAGTGGGTGGAGGTCGACTTGACCGGCTCTCAGGACGCGTGGACCTGGGCCCAGCTGGCGGAGCTGACCGGGCGTGTTTCGCTGCACGAGCATCCAGGCGGATACAAGGACAGCGACATCTGGGTGGACGCGTTTCGGTTGTCGGTGACCTATCATTCCGTGGTGCCGGAGCCGGAGCCCGAGCCGGAGTCGCCGGACCCCGAGCCGGAGCCGGAGCCCGAGCCCGAGCCCGAGGTGAAGCCGCCCAGCTGTGAGCCCGTTTCGGCGCGGCTGTGTCATGGCGCCGCGCTGTACGCGACCGACACGTGCGGCAACGTGGGCGCGCTCGTGGACGCCTGCGACGACGGCAACGCGTGCACCGTTGACGGATGCTCTGCGTTGAGTGGCGCATGCACGCACGATCAGCTGAGCGACGCGCAGTGCCAGGCGTGCACCTCGCAGACCTCTAAAGCGTGTGCCGGGGGGCGCCTGGTGTGGCTGGACAGCTGTGGCAACGCGGGTGCGGTGGCGATCGACTGTGACGATGCCAACGCGTGTACCGCCGATGCATGTGATGCCGGCGCGCTCATGTGCACGCACTCGGCGATCGACAGCGAGGACTGCGCCGGGTGCGCTCCGATGGCGTCCACCGCCTGCACCGGGGACATCGCCGTGTGGGTGGACAGCTGCGGGCGCGCCGGCGGGCAGGCCAAGGACTGCAACGACGGGGACTCCTGCACGACAGATTCCTGCAACAGCGGCGTGTGCGGGCACGTCGCCGTGGTGATGAACGGGTGCGAGAACGTGTGTGCGCCGCGCCAGTCGCGCGTGTGTCTGGGGGATCACATCGCCTGGGTGGATGCGTGCGGCGGCACCGACGAGGTGTATGACGCGTGCGACGACGGGGACAAGTGCACGCTGGATGGGTGCACGGCGGCGACGGGCCAGTGCACGCACGTGCGGCTGAACGACTGCGATTCAGCGGGGATTGGCCTGGGCGCAGAACCGGTGGTGCAGGCGCCGCCGTCAAGCTCGGGCGGGTCTGGGTGTCAAGCCACTCGGACGCCGCTGGAGGCCGGTGGGCACATCGTTATTCTGTTGCTGCTGATCTGGGCTGCGGCCTGGCTGAAGTCCAACGTAACGCAAGACTGAGAAGCAGCAACAGAAGCATCGCCGCTGACCCGGGCGATGGGGCGCCGGTGTGCGTGCAGCCGCCGCTGTCGGGGCGCTCGGCTCTGGAAGGCGGCGGCTGTTCGTCGTCGGCCAGGGGCGAGACACCGACGTCTGAGGTGATTACGGCGCCGGTCTCGGGGTCGAGGCGACCGGAGTTGTCCGGCGGATCCGGCGGGGCGGGTTGTGGGCACGCGGCCTTGAAGTCGATGGGCAGCGGGCCCGGGCTCTCGGCTTCGGTGAGCTGAAGCGCGCCGAACGTGATGGGGGTCTCGCGTGGGGCGCCACACCAATCCGTGGTGAGGGTGACGCCCGAGTCTTCGGTCAGCTTGGAGTCTTCGACCGGCCAGAAGTCGCGCTTGATGGCGTTGGCCCAGCACAGGTCCGGGTTGCCGCAGCCCTGGTTGTTTTTGGTGGAGACGCCGTCGCTGCCCATGTGCGGGAACGGGTCCGTGTCGCCGACCATCTGCCACACGGCGTTGCCGGCGACCTCGAGTTCGTTGCCGGATTTCCAGTCGTCCAGGCGCATGGCCATGCCGCCGTCGCCGATGACCGTGTTGCCCAGGACCCGTATCTGACGGATGAGGCCGCGGTCTTGATAGTCGTAGGAGTAGATGCCGCCCTCGGGGCCGCCGATGACGATGTTGTTGGCGACAAAGGCCGGACCGCCGCCCACCTCGATGCCGGCGGCCTGGGTGGAGCCGACGACGTAGTTGCCGACGACCTCGATGGTGGCCGCGGGGCCGGTGTCGCCGTAGACCATGATGCCGGGGCCCTGGGTGTTGTGGACGACGTTGTCCGTGATGAAACCGTTGGAGTCGAGCTTGAGCTGCACGCCGTAGCCGACGCCGCTGGAGACGACGCCGTCGATGAGGTTGTCGCGCACCTGGACGGCGGTGGCGCGACACTCGGCCTGGCCTTCGTGGCAGCCCAGGTAGATTGCGGTGGCCTTCAGGTCCTTGAAGTGGTTGCCGATGATGGTGACGCCGCTGCTGTTGGCGCTGTTGGCCGAAATCGAGATGCCGGCGACGCCGGTGAAGGTACAAGACTCGACTCGGGTGTTGTTGCCGGATTTGATCTTGATGGCGTCCACGCCGTCTTGAGTCGGGCCGAAGGCGAGGCCGCGCAGGGTCACGTTGTCGGCCATTACGTCGATGACGTTGGAGCTGTTGCCGTCGTAGGCGATGAGGGGCGGATCGGCGTTGTTCAGGGCGCTGACGTGGGCCGTCGCCGTGTCGATGACGCACGGGCCCGCAAATGTGCCGGCGGTCAGCTTGATGGGCGCGCCGGCGTTGGCTGCGGCGCACCAGTCCTCACCCGGCGAGATGACGGGCGTGGGCTCGCCGACGTCGGCGGCGGGCGCGCGTGACTCGGCCAGGGCGGACGGGGATGCCACGCACAAACAGGTCGCGATGACCACACAGCGGATGTCTCTCATACCGCTGAGCGTACCAGCTTTTGTCAGCGGGCCAGGCGGACCCCGAGGTCGCCGGACGGCGCCTCGACCTCCGTTTCCGCGTCTCTGCGGGCGAAGAGGATGCGCGCCGTGGTGGCCTCGTGGGTCTCGACGGCGCGGTTCAGCGCAAACTGCTGGTTCACCGCCGTGCCCGCGTATTTGAGCAACACGTCGCCGGGCTGCAGACCGGCTTTGTGCGCGATGGAATCGACGCGCACCTCGCTGATCAGCAGGCCGCGAAAGCGGTGGATGCCCTTGATGACGTTGACGTATGTCGGATCGGTGAGCATTTCCTCGATCAGCGACCCGTCGTTCGCGTATTTCCGCACCGTGCGGCGCGTGGAGCCGGTCTCGTACTCGTACTCGCGGCGAGCGACGCCCGGCGCCGGCTTGCCCGCGAATTGGCCGAACGCCAGGCCACGGCCGACCTCCAGCGGCTGTCCGTCCGCGCCGAAGGTCGCGAGCTCGGTGATGCGCCCGCGCGCGTCATAGGCCTGGGTCTGGCGTCCCATGCCCACCGGGCCGCCGCCGATCTCACCGCTGAGGCGGTACCACGTCTTGGAGGTCATGAAGCCGCGCGCGTCGTACTCGGTGACCCATCGGGAGGCGCCGTCGCGGTCTTCAACCGGGCTGCCGTCGGTGCCCAACAGCGTGCGGGACAGCTGAAGGCCCCGGTCGTCGTAGGTGGCGTGCCAGCCGGAGTGGCCGGACCGCAGCAGGACCGGCTTGCCGTCCAGTCCAAAGTGGCTGCGTGTCAGCTCGTTGCCGCGCGCGTCGTAGGTGCTGGTCGATCGCGCCCACAAAAAGCCCGAGGCGGTCGGCTTGCCGTCCACGCCGAACAGCTCCACGCTCAGCGTTTGGCCGCGTCGATCGGACGTCGTAATCGTGCGCGCCGCGCGCCGCCCGGCTTCGATCACCGGGGCGCCGTCTTTGTCGAACGTGGCGCGTTCGACCACGTCCCCGCGACGGTTATAAGTCTCCGTAACGCGCGCGACGCGCACGGCGTTGGGGGCGGGGCGGTCGCGTGTGTCGAAATAGCGGCGCTCCACGATTCGGCCCCGGGCATCCACCTTGCGCGTCTCCCGGGCAGCGCGCTGGGCGCCCTCGGTGGGGCGGCCCGCCACGTCGAAGAGCCGGATCTCGATCAGCGCCCCGCGCGCGTTGTAGGCCTGCTTGCGCGTCGCGTATCGCGCGCGGCTTACGGTCGGAGCGCCGTCGGCACCGATCCAGGATTGGCTGGCCATCGTACCGTCCCGATTCCACACCGCGTTGTAGCCCGCGACGCCGTCGCGGTCCGTGGCCGGCTTGCCGTCTGGGCCAAACGTGCGCTCCTGCATGACATTGCCGGCGTCATCGAAGCGGCGCTGGACGTGCGCAACCTGCCGCCGAAAACCGCGCACGGGTCGCCCGTCGACGCCGAACCAGCGCACGTCGGTGCGGTTGCCGGCCGCGTCGTACGCGTAGGTCGCCCGGGCAAACCCCTCCGCGGCCGAGACCGGCTCGCCCCGCTTGCCGTGATAGCGCTCCTCCAGCAGCTGATCCCGGTCGTCGAACCGGCGACTGACCCGGGCATATCCGTCGCGTCCCAGGCACGGCTGGTCATCGACCCCAAACAACGCCCACTCCGTCTCATTGCCCCGGTCGTCGTAGCGAATTGTGCGGCGAGCGACCCACTGCCGATTCAGCGTCGGGCGGTCGTCCACACCGAACCAGGTCACCTCCACCGGATATCCGATCTCGTTGAAGCGCGTGACCACGCGATGCGCGCCGCTTTGCGCGAGGGTGGGCGCTCCCTCGGCGTCGAAGAACCGTTTGTCGGTAGCCCCGCCTGAGTGCGCGACCTCGCTGCGGGCATACCACAGTGCGCCCGCGACCGGCTTTCCGGCGCCATCCAATGTGGCGGCAGAGGTCACGCGGCCTGCCGAATCGTAGGTGGTTCGCGTTTCGGTGGTCTCGGTGTGCAGGCACGCCGCGCTGATGGTGTTGCCGGCGGCGTCGTACGCCCAGGTCCGGGCCTCACAACCATCGCTGTCCGGAATCGGCGCCCCGTCTCGATCGAAGCGCTGCAGGCGGACCAGCTCCAGCCGGTCGTTGTGCGTGAAGGTCGCCCGCGCCAGGCCGGTCTCATCGGTGCCGTCCTCGCCGTCAGGTCCAAGCTCCGCTACTTCGGTCGTCAGGCCTGCCGAGTTACGCACGAACCGCTGCCCCCAGCTACCCAAAACGCCCATCCGCGGGCTGTCCGTGCCGGCGCTGACGGTGCGCCGGCTGGCGATGAAGCCGTTGGCATCGTAGGTCAACAGCTCTTGAACAGGCGCCCCGATCGGCCGTCCATTGCGGTCGACCAGGGCGAGGCGCGTTCCGTCCTCCGTCAGCACATGTACTCGCTTCGTGCGTCGCATGGCATCCCGCTCGATGACCCGACCGGGCTCGGCCTGCTCCCATACGGCTATGCCGCCCTCGTTCTCGACCAGTCGGCCCGCTCCGTTGACTCGTGTGATCGTGGTCCCTTCTACGCGATAGCTGGCGGCCCGTCGCCTGGCGTCCGCTGCCGTGACCGTGCCGACGCCGATCAGACGCCCGCGCTGCCACACCGTGCCCGTGTGCCAGGTGACGGCGGGCATCGTCGTCGTGGTCGGCGCCGGCGCAGGCGTAGTGCTGGGTTTTGCGGGGTCGGGCCGCGTCTGGGACCACCACGCGACGCCTGCGGCGGCTGTCAGCACGACCGCCAGGGCGATGATCCACCCCGCCCGGCGAGCCGGCTTTGGGGTCGGCTGATCCAGCCGCGTCAGCGCCTCTCCGCGCTTGGGCTGCGTCCAAAACGCCGCGGTCTCTTCGCTCCAGCGGCCGGTCTCCAACGCGGGCCCACTGATATCGGGATCGTCACTCGGACGGGCCGGGGGCAGCGGGTCGGGCCTCGGCTCCGGTCGGGCCCCGAACATCCGGCTGGCGGCGGCGGCCGTGCGCGGTCGGCGGCGCGGCTCCTTGCGCAGGCACAACATGATCGCGCTGTCGAACCAGGTCGGCACGTCGGCAGCCACGCTGGACGGCTTGGGTGGCTCGGTCTCCAGGTGCGCCTCGAAAGCGGCGTCCACGGGCAGATCGCCAAACACCGGGCGGCCCGTCACACACTCGAACAATGTGCAGCCCAGCGCATAGATGTCCGTTGCCGGCGTGACGTCCTCGCCCAGGATCTGCTCGGGCGCCATGTAGTGTGGCGTGCCCAGCGTGGTTCCGGCGCCGGTAATGGAGGCCGCGTCGGCCGAGCGCTCGGTTAGACTGGCGATGCCGAAGTCCAGCAGCTTGAGGTGCTGCACGCCGTCGGGATCGGCGATCCAGCAGTTGGCCGGCTTGAGATCGCGGTGCACGAAGCCGGCCGTGTGAATCGCCTCCAGCGCGCTGCAAAGCTGCTGCGCAAACCGCGCGGCGACCGTGGCGTCCAGCGGCCCACGACGCTTCAGCAGCTGGCGCAGGTCGGAGCCCTCCAGGTACTCCATGACCAGATAGTGCAGCTTGTCGGTGGTGATGCCGAAGTCGGTGATCTGTACGACGTTTTCGTGCTGCACCTGGCTTGCGACCTGAGCCTCGCGCAGGAAGCGGTCCCGGTGCTCGCCGTGCGAGTGCAGCTCGGGCAGCAGCAGCTTCAGTGCCACCGTGCGGTTCAAAAACGCGTGCTGCGCGCGTACGACCAGTCCAGCACCGCCGACGCCGAGCAGGGCCTCTACGACGTATCGCCCGGCGACCACGCGACCCGAAAGCTGGGATTCGTCCGTGCTGTAGCTCGTCAAAACCTCGCGCAGCTCATTTCCGTCATCGGGGCACACAGCGGGTGCGGGATGAGGAAACTCGGTTTGGCAGCGCAAGCAAAGTGAACGCACGTTGGACAGCTTAGCGGGTCTGTGGCTATGATGCGTGCGGCGGCGGTGAGAGGCAGACATGAGAGCGCGATGGATCGCGGTATTCGCGATCGCCGCGGTGGCGTGCACCGACACGACTGAAGAGTCGGTCGAGCCCGTAGCCCCGATTCCGACCGACCCCAACCCCCAGACGGATCCCGAGCAGACGTCCAGCGCATCGCTGAAGGTCAAAGAGGCGGGAATTCGTACGTCCTACACCGGCGACGGCGCCACCGTGACCATCCCGATCTACACCGTGGACGGCGTGGGTAAAAACGCGCTGCTGGCGGTGTCGATCACGCCGCTGGACTCCCTGGAGGGACCGTCGGGGACGACCACGTTCAAGCTGGAGCCGGGGACCAACGACGTCTCCGTTCTGGTGAAGGGCGCGGGACCGCCGGAAGGCCAGGGGCTGCAGGCGGGCCAGCTGATCCGCTACGGCATCGCCGTCGCGGGCGCGGACGCCGAGGTCTACGGCATGCGCAGCTTGTATGTGACCCAACCCAAGCTTGGACTGCGGGTCTGGGCGCCGAAGCGTGTGGACGCCGGCGCCGCGACGCGCACCCGGGTGTGGGTGCGGGATCTAGAGACGGACCAGCTGATCCCGGACCGGGAGGTCACGGTCAACGGCGCAGCGATGGGCACCGATCCCGGTGGCCGCGCGGCGTTTGATCTCAGCGCGCCGGTCGACGGCTCCGAGTTTGCGATCGAGGCGCGGACCTCCATCGACGGCCAGCCGGTGGTCGTAAAACGGCCGGTGACCGTGGTCGCGCCCGGGGCGCCCGTGCTGTTCGTCTCCACGGACAAGCCGCTGTATCGCCCCGGCCAGACCATCCACATCCGCGCCCTGGCGCTGGCGCAAAAGGACCTGGGCCCCGTCGCCGACACGCCAGTCACCCTGGAGGTGCTGGACGGCAAGCAGAACAAGATCTTCAAGGAGGAGACGGTCACCGACGCATACGGCATCGCGTCGCTCACCGCGGCGCTGGCCAGCCAGGTCAACGTGGGCAACTACGTCGTGCGCGCGGTGATGTCCGAGGTCAGCACCGATCGCGTTGTCGAGGTCAGCGAGGAGAAGCTGCCCAAGTTTGCGGTCACGGTCAGCTTTGACGAGCTGTTCTTCAACCCGGACGAGGCCATCACCGGCGTGCTGAAGGCACGCTACTTCTTTGGCAAGGCCGTCGTGGACGCCGAGGTCACCCTGCAGATCGGTGACGTCGAGGTGCACGGCACAACCAACGGCGAAGGCCTGATGCCGTTTGAGATCGGCGGCGCCAGCTTCGGTCCGCTGGCGATCGTGGCCACCGTCACGGACTCCGCGGGCTTCACCGTCACCAAGGACAGCGCGCTGCAGATCTTGCCCGACGCGCTGACGGTGACCCTGGTGCCCGAGGGCAACAACCTGCCGTCGCCTGCGACGTGGACGGTCTACGTGTCCGTCAAGGACGCGCTGGGTCGCCCCGTGGCAGCCGAGTGCAAGAGCGGCGACGACAGCTGGGCCATCGATGAGAGCGGCGTCGGCGCGATTCAGGTGTCGGCGCAGAAGGTCTCGGTGACCTGCACGACCACCGAGGGGCTGACCGGCACCGCGGCGCGCAACCTGTACCTGGCCGCCGAGGGCGGTGGACTGTTACTGCGCACGGACAAGGCGATCTATCAACCGGGTGACACCGTGACGGTGACGCTGATCGGTCCGCCGGGCGTGGACAAGGTGTACGTCGACAGAGTGCATCGCGGCCGCATCGTGGAGGGCTATAACGTGGCCCTGACGAACCAGCAGGGTACGGTGGCGATGACCCCGGACAGCAGCGAGACCGGGACGCTGGTGCTGACCGGCGTGTACTTCGACGACCAGGACAACGTCGTGAACGCCGAGCGCATGGTGTATGTGCAGCGCCCGTTTGCCAGCGCGTCCGTGACGACCGATCAGCCGCAGTACCTGCCGGGCGGCGAGGCCGAGCTGACGTTTGAGATCACGGACGAGAAAGGCGAGCCGAAGCCGGGCGCGCTGGGCGTGACGATCGCCGACGAGGCGGTGTTCGCGCTGGCCGGCAGCGTGGGGCCGGACGACGTGAAGGGCTTCTTCCTGTTGGACGACGTGCCGGCCGCGCTCAACCGATACGCGCTGGCGGAGACGCCGGATGACGTGCAGGTCCCGGCCCGAGCGGCCCTGGCGTCGGCCCCGCCCGCGAGCCCGACCGGGATCGCCGGCGTGACCAAGGCGTCGCTGAAGCAGGACGCGCTGAACCAATACAACCCGGCGCTGCGCACGATCGCCAACGGCGTCAAGGCGGAGCTGCAAGAGCTGAGCGCCGACGGGAAGTTGGATACGTCCAACTTCAAGGCGGTCTTGAGCGGGTTTGTTCGCTACGACGTCTGGGGCCAGAAGATGAAGCTGACCGTGACCAAGCTCAACGAGTGGGGCTCGGTCCGGTTCGAGGCCACCTCGCGCGGCATGGACGAGGTCTGGGACACCGACGACGATTGGAGCCGGACGATGCATGTGTACGTGCAGTCCAAGGACTCCGGCGGCGGTGGTGACGACGGCGGCGCGTTCGGCGCGGCTGACGATGACGCGGACGGCCTGAACGAGCCGTCCCCAGCCCCGCCGGCAGACGGTGAGGCCCAGGATGAGTCGGAGAGCGCCGGCGTGAAGAAGCGCCAGGACTTCCCCGAGACGCTGTACGTGAACCCCGCGCTGATCACGGGCGCCGACGGCAAGGCGACTGTCACGCTGCCGATGGCGGACGCGATCACGTCCTGGCGGGTGTCGATGGTGGCCAATACGGCCGGCGGTCGCGTCGGTGGCGGCAAGGGTGAGATCACCGTCTTCCAGGACTTCTTTGTGGACACGGATCTACCGCGCAAGCTGACCCAGAACGACACGCTGCAGCTGCCGATCGGGGTCTTCAACTTCAGCGACGTCGAGCAGCAGGTCACCGTGACCGTGCTGGACGCCGAGTGGTTCAGCCTGGAGGGCAGCCCGGTGTCGGTGGTGACCGTCCCGGCCGGCAAGAGCGCGGCCGTGCCGTTTGCCATCACCGTGCTCAAGGCAGGCCACCATGAGCTGAGCGTGACGGCCGTGTCGGACTCGTTGACGGACGGCGTGGTGCGCACCGTGCAGGTGCTGCCGGACGGTCAGCGGAACGACGGCAGCAAGAGCGGGCCGCTGGAGGCCGATGTGACGCAGACGATCACGATGCCCGAGGACGCGATCGAGGGCGGCAACGACGTCTTCCTGAAGTTGATGGGCGGCCCGGGCGCGCAGATGGTCGACGGCATGGACGCGCTGCTGCGGTCGCCGCGCGGCTGCTTTGAGCCGATGATGAACAGCACGTGGATCAACGCGCTGGTCGGTGACTACATGATCTGGACCGGCTCGGGCAACGCGGGCCTCATCGCGCAGGCCAAGGCCGGCCTGGACGACGGCTATCAGCAGTGCGCCACGTTTGAGTGCACGGGCGGTGGGTTCACCTGGTTTGGCGATCCGGACCCGGCGCACCCGATCCTGACGGCGTTTGCGCTGATCATGTTCGACGACATCGCGCAGCTGCGGGACGTGGATGCGGGCCTCATCGAGCGCGCGCAGACCATGCTGGTCAACTATCAGGACGAGTCCGGCTCGTGGTCCAGCGAGCAGGGGACCAAAAACGAGATCGTGCCGTGGGACGAGCTGCGCTCCAGCTGCATCGCGGCGTGGGGTCTGGCGGCCAGCGGCGGCGAGGCGGATCCGTTGGCCAAAGCGATGACGTACATCACCACGGCGTTGGACCTGGAGGCGGACACGTACACCATGGCCATGTGCGCCAACGCGTTGCTGTCGATCGCGCCGGGCGACCCCGACACGGACGCGGTTGTGGCGGAGCTGTTGGATCGCGTGGAGGCCGCTGACGGCGGGAACTTCTGGAGCAGCGACTACCCGGGCTTCACACACGCGCACGGCGAGGTCATCAAGGTGGAGACGACGGCGCTTGTGGCGCAGGCGCTCTTCCGCATGGAGTCGCCGCCCACCGTGGTGCAGGGCGCGCTGAAGTACCTGGCCAAGCAGAAGAGCCCGGACGGCAACTTCAAGTCGACGCAGGGCACCATTCAGGCGCTGCGTGCGTTTGTCGCGGCGGCCAAGTTTGCGGCTGGGGACACCGACGCCGAGCTGACGGTCAAAGTCGGCGGCAAGCAGGTGTTCACGGTCGGCATCGACAAGACCAACCGCGAGGTCGTGCACCTGGTGAGCCTGACCGAGCACCTGCAGGGCAACGAGCCGGCCGACGTGACCATCGGATACTCGGGCGAGGGCAAGCTCTACTATCAGCTGGCTACGCGCCACTACACGCCGTGGGACGCCCTGACCCGCCGGGTCGGTCCGCTGATGGACATCGGGGTGAGCTACAGCGCGACGGAGCTCAAGGTCGGTCAGTCGACGACTGCGACCGTGACGGTGACCAGCAGCGGGCCGGCCGAGCCGGGCGATATGCCCATGGTGAATGTCGGTGTGCCGCCGGGCTTCGATGCGGACCTGACCGCTCTGGACGAGCTGGTGGCCAACGACATCAACGTGGCCCGCTACGAGCTGAAGGGCGACCGCGTGGTCATCTATCTGCACATGCTGCCGGACGAGCCGGGCGTGGCGTTTGAGGTGGCGATTCCGCTGAGCCCGCGCTTTGCCATGGAGGTGACGACGCCGGCCGCCACGGCCTACCCGTTCTACAAGCCTCAAGAGCAGAGTGAGTCGCTACCGGTCGTGCTGACCGTCACGGGCGGCTGACGCTCAAAGGCCCTTAGCGGAGCCCGGTGCCGAGCGCGCGCGAGCTGAGGCCCGCCGGGACTCCGCTAAGCTGTGCGTCGTCGGGCGAAGATCGCCAGCAGCGCCAACATGAAGAGCGCCAGGGCGCCGGGTTGCGGTCCGGGGGTCGCGGCGCAGCTGCTGGAGTCGCCTTTGTCGTTGCCCGCGCTGCCCGTGGAGCCCGAGTCGGTGCCTGTGTCCGCGCCAGTATCGGTCGTGTCGTCGCCGGTCGTGTCGTCGCCGGTCGTGTCGGTGGTGTCGTCGCCGGTCGTGTCGGGAGTGTCGGTGGTGTCGTCGCCGGTCGTGTCGGTGGTGTC
>CAZJHX010000038.1:0-70796 GCA_964545715.1 uncultured Myxococcales bacterium | reverse complement strand
TGTGTTCCTCATCGACGTCCTCGCCTGCCCATGCCTCAGGGAGACTGCGTATCATCGCGGTGCTCGCCCAACCCGATGTCGTCGGCACCGCTGGCCGGCTCGAAGGACGCGTAGCCTGCCGAGAGCGGCTCGGCGGAACGCTGAAGTTCTACTACCGGGAATCGGCCTGACCGGAGCGCGTGCGTCAGTGGGTGCTCGAGGTCAGCCACGGCTGGAGCGCCAGACGCGTGTCTGCGGCCTCGAATCCAGGCGGATCAGGGACAGTCCGGACGCGCTCGAAGTGCCTCCTCCGAGGTCGGTAGCGCGTGGTTCGCCGCTGGATCGCCGGATCCGAGAGGCGCCGGATCGGATCGTGCAGTCGGAATGGAGCTCGGCTTTGTTTTCGCACCCCACGGCGTCAGCGCCCACCGGCCAGGGCGATACTTCGCAACCGGCAACTCGACTGTTAAGATCGGGCTGATGGAGAAGATCGTTCGAGTATTCGAGAGTTGTGCGGACGCTGATGAGGCCGACTTGACCGGGTGGTTAGCGCTGTCGGGCCAAGAGCGTCTCCGAATAGGCGAGGGTCTTCGCGCGGAGGAATATGGCGGGTTGGAACAGGGACTTCAGAGAGTTCTTCGAGTTGTTGAACGACCTGTCCGTGGACTTCCTGATCATTGGCGGAGTCGCCAATAACTTCTATGCGCCGCCTCGCGCCGCTAAAGACATCGACATATGACCAGCCGAACGGCGTGTCGCTGGCCAAACACCACGACATGATCAGACAACTCTCGTCTGCATCCGCCGACCCAGCGCTCCGCTACAGGATTCTGCCAGGGGCTTCGGTAAGCAGTCCGGCACGGTTTCGTCCCGATCGCCTTGAGGAAGCCGACCACAGCAACGCCGAAAATCGCGTGGCGATCGAAGATCAGGTGGCGCGGGTGCTCATCGAACGAAAACGCCTCGCTATGGCGACACCGTTCGAGCCGCTGCAAGCTGGACCATCGTGGCCAGGACCACGACGACGCTGAGCGACGTACGAATCACGGGGTGAACCGACGGCTGCGGTCACTGTACGTCGAGCGGCGGCCAGGACACCCTACTTGGTACTGGGCAGCTTCCCCGTCGTCACGTACTGGTGCTCGGGCCTCGCCAGGATCTCGTTCAGGAGCTTCTCCACGGTCGCCGCGCCGGCGGCTTTTGCCGGGTCGCCCTTGGCGTGCTCGATGATCTCCCTCACCTCGGGAATCATCTCATTGTACCAGCGGTCGGCGACCTCGTACGTGCCGTGCCAGTGCGAGTAGTCCGGTGCCATCATCGATGCGCCGTGGCGCGCCCGTCGCCCCTCGTGGTGCCACAGGAAGAACCAGGTCCACTCGATCTTGTCATCGAAGTTGGCCTTGGAGATGAGGCCGTTGGTCTTGAGCGCCTTCATCAGCGCGGCGCCGGGCCGCCCGAACTTGGCGTTGTACAGCTCTACGAAGTCGTCGTACTGCTTGTAGAACCCATCGACGTAGGAGGGTGCGTGGCACACACCGCAGACCTGCTTCATGGCGTTGCGCTTGTCCTCCCATGTGCTCGCGATCGGGCTGGACCCCGTCACGCGTTTGCCTGCCTTGTCGGTGTTCATGCGCTTGCTCGTCGGCGGGCGGTTGGTCCAGGAGATCCGCCCGCGTGGGTCGTGTGTGACCGGCATCTTCGTCGTGGCGGACATGTGGCACGTGGCGCACGTTGGCGCGGCGCTGTAGTCCTTGCCCAACACCCACGTCTCCGCGTCCAGGTTCATCTTGTGCTTCAGGTCGCGGTACGCGATCCCGTGCTTGCTCTCTTCAAAGATCTCCTTCTGCGGGTGATCCGGCCCCAGGTGGCACTTGCCGCAGTTCTCGGGCTGACGAGAGCGCCTCGCCGAGAAGTCGTGGCGTGAGTGGCACGCCGAGCAGGCGCCCCGGCTGCCGTCCAGGTTCAATCGGCCGATCCCCGTGTTTGGCCACGACCGCGGGTCCAAGATCGGCTTGCCTTTCGACCGCTTGACCTTGTTCACGTCCACCAGGCTCCGGTCAAACGTGACGACGGCCTTGCCGCCCCCGGGTGGTGGCGTCAACGACCAGGGGGCCACCGAGGTCCCGTCCTTCAACGTCAGCGCGACCTGGCTGCCATGGCACTGCATGCAGCCTGAGTTGACGAACGCCAGGCCGTTCAGCTGAATCTTCCGGCCCGGGTTGTGCGGATCGGGGATCTCCATCGGCCCGCGGTGGCCCTCCACCACCTCGGCCAGCAGGTTGTCGAGCGAGTGAAGGATGTTGCCGCCTTTGGCGTGGTGGCTGTGCTCGAACTCCTCAGCCTCGTGCTCGTGGCACTCCGCGCAGTCCCGCGGGGTCACGATGGTCGCGATGATCTCCCCGTGGTGTTTGTACGCGTCCAGATCGTCCTTCTGCGCCTCGTGGCAGTCCAGACATCCGACATCGTTGTCGGCGTGCGCCGACCCCTCCCAGTGCGACACGATGCCCGGGGTCTTGCGCAGGTGACACCCCTCGCAGCTCTTGGCTTTGTACTTCGGCGCCTCTTTGGCGGGCGGCGGCGTCGCAGGAGGCTCTTTGGCGGCGCTTTGCTCAACGCATCCCGCCATCAGCAAGCCGGCCCCCGCCAGCACCAGGGAAACGGCCAGCACCAACCTCATCGCCCGTCCTCCGTATGCGAGTTGAGACGAACCTATCACGCGATGCGGCGCGCCAAATCGCCCGTGATGTGCTCAAGATCAATCCCTTGCGGCCTATTGTGGCGACGGTCTCGGACGGCGGCCGTCTGTGGGTCTGTTCTGGACCCGGCAGGCGGTCAGAACAGGCCGGCCTCGGACACCCACCGGTCGTGATCCGGCGGCACAGCGTGCTGCCAGCCGCGGTCGCGGGCGCAGATTGTGAGGCTGGCGCAGGGACAAGAGGCCCAGCTGATTCTCGGGGCGGTGGCGACCAGGTGGCTACTCTGCTTGGGGTTTACGCCGACGTCTGAAGATCGTCTGCATGGCCGCCAGCGGATCGCTGCCGCACACATTGGGCAGCTGAGCTATCGCGCCGCGATAGCCGTGGCTGAACGCCGCCGACCGCTCCTCACACGTGCCGTGCGCCCCCGCGTCCGTGGGGTCTGCGGCAGCGCATAGCGACGAAAACGACTCGGTCAAGTCGCCTGAGTCGAGGTTGCCGACCGCCTGCTCCGCCGCGGCAAAGGCCCCCGCCTGGCAGTCCGCGTGCAGCTCCAACCCCGTGGTGGCGCCATCCTCGCGCATCTCCAGTGCCTTCTGGTTCACGTGGCCCCACTCGTGCGCCAGCACCGTGACCACTGCAAAGTCGCCGTGCGTGGCCGCCTGGGTCTCCATGAAGCCGGGTGTGCCGGTCGGGGCCGGGTCGGAGCAGCCTCCGAGCAAGACCAACAGGATGGGGATTAAGCGCCTCACAGTCAGATCAACCGGCGTGCTGGGCGACCTACTTCCCACTCAGCCGCACGTGCATGAGCGGGTCGCGCACACGCTCGGTCACCTGCGCTCGAAGCAGGCCTGTCTTCGGCTCATGCTCCAGCGGCGCGCACAGCCGGTAGGCGCGGCGGTCGCCCGGACCCAGCATCACGAGCTCGTCCAGGTCGTCGCTCAAGAAGTCCCCCGCGCCGTCGCGAACGCTGAAGCTGAGGCTGACATCCGCCAGATACGCGCGCCCGTTGTTCTCCACCCAGCCGCAGGCGTCCAGCGAGTCCACGCCGAACCCCGTGCGATAGACGTCGCAGGTCGCGGTCAGCCCCGGCGTCTGCACAAGCGTCACACCGCCGCCCGCACGCCACCGCGCCAGGGTCGCCGTCGTGCGGTAATACGCGTCCAACCCGACCGCGATGGCCGTCACGCGCCGCGCGAGCTCACCGTCCACCGGCACCTCAAGCCACAGCTCGCCCACGCTGTGCACGTCGTGCCCGACATTGATCACCTCGGCGGCCACGACCTTGCCCTCGCTGTCGAGCAGCGCCACGTCCGCGTCCACGATGTGCGCGACCTCTGCGCTGTGCATCGTCAATCGGCAGGACACGCGGACGACCTCTCCGTCCTCCTGCACAGCCCGCCGGCGCACGACCGCCACATCGTCCACAGACCAGCGCCCGCTCGTGACCCGGGCCTCCGCGGCGACGGGCTCGGGATCGTGCAGCGGGATGTCCCCCCAATGATCCTCAAAAGGCAGGAACTCGGGCTCGATACCCATCACGGCGTCCGCCAGCGACACCGGGCCCTCGTCCAGCTCCAGGTCGTCTCCCGGGTCCGGCGCCTCGCCGGCGCCGTCCAGGCTCACCGCCCAGGCGCCGTCCGAGTCGCGCGCGATCAGCTTCAGAGAGTCCGTGATGAACACGGTCAGCCCCTCGAACATCCCCTCCAGGATGGACAGGTCATCCAAGAAGGCCATCACGCTGCGGTAATCCTCGTTGGCCGCCACGGCAAACTCACCAGAAAAGACGGTCGGTCCATCGCCCATGCGCAGCCCGGGCATCGCTTGATCGGTGATGTGTTCGACGATGAACTCGCGATCGCCCTCATCGATGTCGGCCGGCGTAACGCCGCGGTATCGGATCACCCACTCGGTTACGGGATCCATGGTCGGCTCCTTCTCTGCGTCACTCCTGGCGGCACAGAATAAACGCGATATCGTCCTGCAGCCCGCCCGAGGGCAGCCGCGCCGCGCGAACGAGCCCCTCGGCCGCCGACTCCAGATCACGTCGCTTCAAGATCGCCACTATCTCTCGGCGAGGCACCTGCTTCCACAGCCCGTCCGTCATCAGCAACAGCGTGGCGTCGGCGTGCGGCCGATCGAAGGACGCCAGCACAAAGCGCCCGCTGCCCAGTCGCGCACCCATATCGCCGCTGGCCGTCAGGTCTTCGACATCGCTCTCGGTGACCAGCCACGCCGCGCAGTCTCCGATACCGCAGCCTGCCACGCGCTGCTCGCTGACCCACGCGATGACCGCGGCCGCCTCGCCGGCCTCCAGATCCTCGGTGATCACGTCGTCCGCCCGCGCCAGCAGCCCGAACCAGTCAGAGACCTTGGCGGCCGTCGAGATGACGTGGTCGGCAGCCGCCGCGCCGCCCGCAAGGCCGCTGGCGCCGTCGGCGACCGCCAGAAGCTGCCCCGAGGGACGCTCCAGAATCGCCGCCCGATCCTGCCCCTGCTCCGGCCGCGCTGCCAGCACGCGGCTGATGGTCTTCAACGCTCCCAGAAGAATGGTCCTCGCTTCTTGGGGGTCGCCCCGGCCTCGTTCATGGTCGCCGCGTCATACACCCGTCCGCCGACGACCACCCATTTTACCTTCTCCGAGTTGCGAATGTCGTCCAGAGGATTTGCAGACAGGATCGCCAGGTCGGCCAGCTTGCCACGCTCGATCGAGCCCAGATCCTTGTCCAGCCCCAGATACCTGGCGCCGTGCAGGGTCCCGGCGCGGATCACCTCCAGCGCCGTCGCGCCGCCCTGCGCCAGCAGCCACATCTCCCAATGCGTGCCCAGCCCCTCGCGCTGCCCGTGCCCGCCTATCTGCACCTTGCCGCCGGCGTCGATCAGCCGCTTGGCAAACCGGGCAACCGCCACATGGTTGTAGTCCCCATCGTCCGTCTTCGTGATCCGCCGGGCGCGCGGGTCCAACACATTGCGCGGCACAAAGCGGGTCAGCCGCGGGTGACTCCACACGTCCGTCTTGCTGTACCAGTAGCGCTCGCCCATCTGCCCGCCGTAGGCCACGACCAGTGTGGGCGTGTAGCCGACGTCGGTGCCCGCCCACAGCTGCAGCACGTCGTCGTACGCGCCGGCCACCGGGATCGAGTGCTCGATGCCGGTGTGTCCATCCACCAGCATGGTCAGATTGTGTTGCAGCAGCGAGCCGCCCTCGGGCACCACCATCATCCGCAGCTGGCGCGCCGCGGCGATCACCTGCTGGCGCTGATCACGGCGCGGCTGGTTGTAGCTCTTGACCGAGAAGGCGCCGACCGACTTCTGCCGCTGCAGGTGGCCCCGCGCGTCCGCCACGCTGTCCACCTCCGCCCGGATCGTGCCGGCCGCTCCGTACAAGATCGTGCCGGTGGAGAAGATGCGCGGGCCGGTGATCCCGCCGGCCCGCTGCAGCTCGCTGGCGCTGAACACACTCAGGGTGTCGTGCGACGGGTCGTGCAGAGTCGTGACCCCAAAGGCCAGGCAGGCGTACAGCGACCAGTTGCGCTGCGGCGTCATCCCGTTTTTGGCGGACCCGAAGTGCGCGTGCACGTCGATTAACCCGGGCATCACGGTCAGCCCTTTTCCGTCGATGATGTGCGCGTCGCCGGGGATGGCCACGTCGGCGCCGACCGCGCTGATCCGGTCCTTGTCGATGACCACCGTGCCCCGCTCGATCACCTGGTCGCCCTTCATGGTGATGATCCGCGCGCCTTTGATCGCCACCACGCCTGACGGCCGGTCTGTCGGCGCCATAAACCCGATCGCGTGCTCCGTCGGCTTCTTTTCCGTCAGTCCGCGCTCGAGCAGGGTGCCCCCGCGCGTCCAATAGACGGCCTTGGAGTCCGCGGACCAGTGCAGCGAGAACGCGGCCGCCGTCGACATCTTCGTGGTCGGCACCCCCTCGAACTTGGGGCCGACGTCCACCGGGCGGCCGGTCGGGATGAACGGCATCACGTACACATGCGACGTCTCACTAAACGCCACATAGCGCCCGTCCGGAGCCAACTGAAAGCCCACCGCGTTCTTGCTGCGCAGGTGCACGCGTAGCTCCTGGCCGTGCAGCCCGACGCTGGTGAGCAGACGCACGCCGCCCGGCCCGTCGTCGGTCAGGTACACCCGGTCGCGGTCCGGTCCAAAGTGCGGCCGCCTGCCGTCGCGTGTGATTCGCCGCGCTGCGCCGCCCTTGGCCGGCACCGCATAGATCCCCGGCTCCTTGGACCAGTCGCGGGAGACCAGGTGCCCACCGACGGCCTTGCGGTACAGCACTCGGGCGCCGTCGGGGCTGAAGACCGGCTCCCCGTAGTGTCCGGGCTGTTGTGTTATTACGCGTCCCTTGCCGCCGCTCGCCCGCACGACGCGGATCGTGCCCAGGCTGTCGTCGTTCCACGTCGCATATGCGACGAGTCGCCCGTCGCGCGAAAACGCCGGCATCGACTCAAAGTGGTCGGTCTGCTTCGTCAAGCGCCGCGGCGTGCCGTCGGGCAGGTCCCGGGCGTACAGGTAACCCAGGGCCTGGTACACCACGCGCTTGCCGTCCGGGGACGTACGTACGCCTCGCAACGCGGAGACGGCAAACTCTTTGGGCGCCACGTCCACGGGGTATCGCAGGGCCTTCATGACCCGCCGTGTGCCTTTGACCTTGAACTCGATGACGGTGTCGGCGCCGGTCGCCACGTTTACACGCCGCAGCTTGCCGCCCGCCCACAGTACGATGTGCTTGCCGTCCGGCATCCAGGCCATCGCCGGGTAGACGCCGTGAATGGCCCACGCCTCCTGCATGTCGCGGTCCAGCCCATCGTAGACGGCGCGCTCTTTCCCGGACGCGGTGTCGTGAACAAACAGCACCGTCTTGAGGCGTACACGCCGCACAAACGCCAGCCGCTTGCCGTCCGGGGAGGGGGTTGGCCGCACCGCGCCGCCCGCGCCGAAGACGAAGCGCTCGATGCGCCCGCTGCCCAGCGCCAGCCGCTTGATGGCGTAGATCTCGCCGTTTGGGTCCTTGTTGTATTCGAAGTGGTCCCCGGGCGTGGCGTCCTGGCTGAAGTACACGTGCTTGCCGTCCGGGGAGAAGGCCGGCTCGCCGACGTCCTTCTGGTCGTTGCTGCGCTTGGTCAGCTGCAGCCCGCCGCCACCGTCAGCGTGGTACAGCCAGATCTCGCCGGCGCCCAGGCTGCGTCGCGACGTGAAGTGCTTGCGGGCGGCGATGAACCGTCCGTCGGGCGACCACGCCGGGCTGTTGATCAGGCGAAAGCTCTCCTTGGTGACCTGCTTCGGCTTGGAGCCGTCCAGCGCTACCGTCCAGATGTTGTCGCCGCCGCCCCGGTCGCTGGTGAAGACCAGACGCTTGCCGTCGGGCGAGTACCGCGGCTGCATGTCCCAGGCAACGCCCGTGGTGACCGCAGTCGCCTGGCCGCCGCCGATCGGCAGCGTGTACAGGTCGCCGAGCAGATCAAAGACGAGCTGCTTGCCGTCCGGGCGTACGTCCACGCTCATCCACGTGCCTTGATCGACGTCGATGGTCACGTCCGCCGTAGGCCCAGGCGGGGCCATGACGTCCCATGCGGGCTTCTTCTCGTCCGCGGCGGCGTTCAGATTTAGAAATATACACAGTATAGTTAAGTGAACAGTCGTGTGGACGATGACTGTACTGTCCACTAACCGTTCAATCGCATTGTTCAACACGGTCTAAAAACACCTGATCGTGACACTGCACCCAAACTCACTTTTTGGCACAGCCGTTGCTCATAAGAGTTGGCAGTTGGAGCCTTCTCCCGTCGGTAGCTAACCCAACCCACCCAAGGGTTGGCTACTTGTTAGTACTCCCTAACTGCCACCCAGGGGTACCACCCGGTCCGAAGGGACGGGAGGAGGCTTCCACATTTTCATTGAAGCCTCTCCTCATGATGAGGAACCCTCTCCACGGGGCCTGCCAAGCATTTCGGTTACCGAAACGCTTCGCAGGCCTCGCCCTTTTAAACCCTCTAAAATTTTTGGCAGCGCCTCAACGGTGACCGCCCGATCGTGAAGCAACACGATGTCCCCGGCCGTCACGCGCTTCAAAACCCTGTCGGCCACACGCCGCGGATCCTCCGTTCGAGTATCTCGGCTGTGCAGCGACCACGTCACCACCGTCAGCTCCAGCCGCTGCGCTACCCGGCTCAGCGGTGGATTCTTGAGGCCGACGGGCGGCCGATACAGCGGTCTCTTCTGGCCGCCGGCTCGCGTGACGGCGGCCTCCCCGCGCTTGATCTCCGCGGTCATGGCGGCGACGCCGCGAAAGTTCAGCGTGTAGGCGTGCTCGTAGGAGTGATTGCCCAGCTCGTGTCCGTCCGCCCGCAGCCGTCGCGCGACCTCGGGGTGGGCGTCCAGGTGGCGGCCGACGCAGAAGAAAGTCGCGCCGGCGCCCGCGTCCGCCAAGGCGTCCAGGATGGCGGGCGTGTGCTCAGGGTGCGGCCCGTCGTCAAACGTCAGCGCGACCCGGTCGCCGCCGGACGGACCGCGCGTGACCGTGGGCACCAGCACCGATGATCCGGGGCGCGCTACGCCGTCGGCCAGCAACAAGAGCAGGATCAAGGTCGGCACGCCGATCGTGATGACCGAGGGCCCGGCCGCGACCGCCAGCCCGGCCGTAACCACCGCATATCCCAGGCCCAATCGGTCCGCGCGACTCACGGCCAAAGCTCCTACCATACGGCGTTCAGTGTCGCAATAACCCCTTGTCTACAAAGGGCTTTTGTGCTAGCTTCACCCCGGTCGTTATCGCGGATGTTTTCGATGTTGCATGCAGAGCTCGGCAGGTGCTTCCTGCTGGCTACGACGGGTGTCTTTGTTCTCGTGTCGCTGGGTTGCACGGCTGACGGTGCGCCCGACAGCGGCGACTCGCCTTCAGAGCCCAACAGCGCCGGTGGTCAGAGCGCGGCCTCGCCTTGCCAGGGCCTGGACCTCTTCGACGAGTGCGATACGGACGGCGATGTCTGCACGCTGGAGCACTGCGGGGTGGGCGGCGACTGCGTCTGGGACGACATCGTCGACACCTGCGAGGCGCAGAACAACAACCCGTGCCTGACCCATCAGTGCGAGCCGGCGACTGGATGTGTGGCTGTAGCTTTCAACGTCGACGCCGCGTGCGACGACGACGAGCCGTGCACCACGGACGACTATTGCTGGCAGCTGGATGGGCTGGCCGGCTACTGCACGGGCGTCGCGATCGAGATGGACGACGGCAATGAGTGCACCAAGGACATCTGTGACGAGGCGGGCGTGGTCTCGCACATCCCGTTCAGCGGCGACCCGTGCGAGACCGGGGCGTTTTGCGGCGACGGCGTCTGCGTGGAGGGTGTGTGCGAGCTGTCCGCCGCCTCCGAGTGCAACGACGGTATCGCGTGCACAGCCGACAGCTGCGACCCGGTCACCGGGGACTGTCTCAACACGGTCGCGGACGGCTTCTGCGTCATCGACAGCGTCTGCGTGCCTGCGCACGAGACCAGCGCCGACAACGCGTGTCTGGTCTGCGACCCCGGCCTCAACGACTCCGCTTGGACGGCCTCGGACGCCCTCTGCGAGGACGGCAGCGGCTGCACGGTGGACGCTTGCGATGCGGCGCTGGGCTGTCAGAAGACGGTGTTGGACGGCGAGGCGTGCGACGACGGCAGCGCGTGCACCACGGATGACGCGTGCGTGGCGGGCGCCTGCGTCGGGACCGAGGTGGACTGCGAGGACAACAACACCTGCACGCTGGACTTCTGCTTTGCCGGGTCGGGCTGCCTGCACTTCGGCCTCAGCGGCGGCTGTGATGACGGCGACGCCTGCACGGTGCTGGATGAGTGCGCGCTGGGCGAGTGCATCTCCGGGGCGGCGATCGATTGCTCAGATGGGGACCCCTGTACGACGGACGCACCCTGTGAAGCCGGCAGCTGCGCGGGCAGCGTGGCGATCGTGTGTGACGACGGCAACGCCTGCACTACCGATCCGGGCTGCGTGGGCGGCGTCTGTCCGGCCGCGGTGGCGATCGTGTGCGACGACGGCGACGCCTGCAACGGCGTGGAGAGCTGCCAGGTCGGCAAATGCGTGGCGGGCGTGGCGCTGTCTTGCTCGGACGACAACCCGTGCACGGCCGACAGCTGTGACCCGGGCGCCGGCTGTCTGTTCGCGCCGCTGGACGTGCCGTGTGACGACGGGGACTCCTGCACCATCGGCGATACCTGCGCTGTCGGGGGCTGCCTGCCGGGCGCGCCGCTGCTGTGCAACGACAACGACCAGTGCACCGATGACGTCTGCACGGCCGAGGGCGGGTGCAAGCACGTCCAAGTGTTCAAGCCGTGCGACGACGGTGATGCCTGCACCACGGGCGACACGTGCTCGGGTGGCGTGTGCGCGGGGCCGCTGCCGGCAAGCTGCGATGACAACAACGCGTGCACGTCCGACAGCTGCGACGCGGCGGTCGGCTGTCAGCATGCGCCGCTCGCAGGCGGGTGCGACGATGACGACGCCTGCACGACGGCGGACTCCTGTGTGGACGGCGTGTGCCAGAGCGGGGGCGTGCTCGACTGCGACGACGGCAACGCGTGCACCAGCGCGACCTGCGATGCGGGGGTCGGGTGCGTGCAGACCAAGCTGACCGACACGCCCTGCGACGACGGCAACCTGTGCACCAACAACGGCTGCGTGGGCGGCGCGTGCCAGGTCCTGTCGCTCGTCGACTGCACCGATGGCGAGCAGTGCACATCGGACGGCTGCAACGCGGCGACCGGCTGTCACAACGACGCGCTGGCGGACGGTACGGGCTGTGATGACGGCGACGCGTGCAGCGGCGTGTGCACGCTGGTCGAGAAGTTCCAGGTGCTGGCGCCGCATCCCGGCTTCCCGGCGTTTGCGTTTATTGGCTTCGGACCGATTCCGCCCGAGAGCGTGGTTTTCTTCAATCCGACGGCGCAGACGATCTTTGAGGTGGACGAGTCCGGCGCGGCGCGGCTGCACGGGCCGGTGGCCCACGTCGAGGGGCTGTCGCAGGAAGACGGCGCCAAGAGCTGGAGCGTGGACTGCAACTTCACGGTGCGGGACGGGCCGGGCAGCGGCGGACCGTTTATTCAGGAGCAGTTCCAGACAGCCTTCCAGGATCAGTGGACGTATTTCGACATGGTGTCGGGCGCGTGCACCATGGGCACCTCGGACGGAGCGTGGTCGCTGTCGTTTACCGAGAAGCCGGCCGCCGGTGTCTTTCCGTTCCAGAAGGGGCCGGGCGCGAGCAGCTTTACCGAAGCGCTGGGCTACTCCAACTGGGCGGACTATGTCCTCGTGCACAACGGCGTCACGTTCACCGAAGATGTCAATGGCGAGACCCTCAACACCGATTTCCATGGCAAACTCGCGCCCATCGATGAGTGCGCGAACCTCGACAGCTGCCAGCTTGGCGCGTGCGTTGCCGGCGAGCCGGTCGGCGGTCCCCTGTGTGAATAACCCCGGGGGCGCGCGCGTCCATCTGACCGTGTGGATGATCAAGTCGGTTGTGGTCTGTCTGGCCATCTTGTTCTTGTCGGGCTGTGTGCGGCGCACGCACCTGATTCGGGCCGAAAACGAGGTGTACGTCGAGGGGCTGTTCTCGGTCTGGGGCACCTGGGTCAAGGACAAGGGCGAGAAGCTCGATCTCAAGCTCAATATCGAAAACTCGGGTCCGGTGCCGATCGTGATCCGCACGCGCGACATCAAATGCAGCAAGGGCGAGCGGTGGGGGGACCTGTACTTTCTGGGGCGCGCCCGCCACAGCCGTCGCGTCGTACTGCATCCCCGGCAGCGTCGCACGTTTGTGGTGGCGTGCCGCCTGGCCCATCGCGACATCGAGGGCGACTTCAGAATCCTGGTCGGCCACATATTCGAAGACCCGATGCGACGTGCCGACGGCGTCGCCGAGCTTCTGGCAACCGACATCGAGTGGGTGGTCCCCGAGGCCATGATCCGTTAACTTTGGTCCCCTTGTGGATGGGGATTCTGTCAAAGCCTGTGCGCTGATTCCGTGCCTGGACGGCGCGGCCACGATCTCGACGGTCGTGCTGGGCGCCCTGGAGCACGTCAAAACGGTGATCGTCGTGGACGACGGCAGCGCGGACTCGACCGCAGAGATGGCGGCCGGGGCGGGCGCGCACGTGGTTCGTCATGAGGTAAATCGTGGCAAAGGCGCGGCGCTGCTGACCGGATTGGCAGAGGCACAGAAGCTGGGCTTCACGCACGCGGTCTCGCTCGACGGCGACGGCCAGCATGACCCCGCGGACATGGCGCAGCTGCTGCTTGGGGCGGCCGAGGCGCCCGTATCGCTGATCATCGGCGCGCGCGACTTCAGCGTGCCCAACGTGCCCGGCGGCAGCAAGTTCGGCCGCAACTTCAGCAACTTCTGGGTCTGGCTGGAGACCGGCTATCCGCTGACCGACACGCAGAGCGGCTTTCGTGTGTACCCGGTCGAGTTGACGCTGGCGCTGAACGTGGCGCCGTCGCGCTTTGAGTGGGAGGTGGAGATCATCGTGCGCGCCGCGTGGGCGGGCATGCCGGTCCGCGATCTCGACATCAGCGTCTACTACCCCCCGCCCGAAGAGCGCGTGAGCCACTATCGCGGCTTTGTCGACTCCACGCGCATCTCGTTGCTGCACTGCCGGCTGGTCGGTCGGTGGATGCTGCGCCCGTTTTGGCCCACGCGGCGGCTGATCCCGCGATGACGATCCGCCAACGCATCATGCGCCACGTCCTGGAGGTGGCGCGCCAGCACGCGACATCGGGCCGCCTGGCGCTGGCGACCAGTCTGGGCGTCTTTATCGGGACGTCGCCCTTCTACGGGCTGCACTTCATGATCGGCGTGGGGCTGGGGCGCCTGTTCCGCTTGAACCAGCTGGCCATCCTCATCGGCGAGCAGGTCTCACTGCCGATCGTGGCCCCCTTCTTGTTTTACGCCAACGTGCAGATGGGCCACCTGATCCTGCGCGGCCAGTGGATGGTTCTGGACGGCCACACGCTGGCCAAGAAGTCGGCGGGCGCCTTCTTGCTGGACTGGTGGGTCGGCAGCCTCGTGGTCGGCTTCGTGCTGGCGGTGCTGCTGGGCGCCGCCACCTATGGTGTGATCGAGGCTATCCGAAAGAAGCGCGAGCGCGGCTGGAGTGGTCGTAGTCGCGGCACCGGGCTGGGCTACGCCATCTTCCGCGTGACCCTGCGCGTGCTGGGTCGCCGTGGCGGCTATGCCCTGCTCTACGTCGTGCTGCCCTACTACATGCTCTTCGCGGTATCGACGCGCCGCCACAGCAACGCTTATCTCACCCGCGTGCTGGGCCCCCGCGGCTTCTGGCGCCGCCAACGCGACACCTGGCGCCATCTAATGGCCTTTGCGCGCTCGATCGTGGACTCGGTCCTGATGATGATGGGTCGGGACGACTTCACCTACGTCAGCCAGGGCCGAGAGCACATCGAAGCGGCCAATGAGACGGGCGGCATCCTCCTCAGCGCGCACGTCGGGGCCCGCGCCTCGGGAGACCGTCGCCTCGGACACCTGAACCTGCACCTGGTGATGTACGAAAACGAGGCCAAGGCCATCCAGGCGGTACTGGACAAGGCTGCGGGCGACAACCAACCGTCGGTCATCGCCATCAACGACGGGCCGGCGGCGGCCGTGCAGATCCTCAAGGTTCTCAAGAAGCGCGAGATCGTGGCCATGCTGGCCGATCGACACCGCGACGGAGCGACCTACGAGATCGACTTCCTGGGCGCCCCCGCGCGCTTCCCGGTGGGCCCCTTCCGTGTGGCTGTCTTGTCGAAGGCGCCGGTCATCTTTACGTTTGGCTACAAAAACGGCCCGGCTGAGCAGTGCTTCTACGCGCTGCCGCCAATCAGCCTGGGCGCGGTCGCCCGCCCCGATCGCGAGGCCGCCGCCGAGTCGCTGGCTCGCCGGTATGTAGCCGCATTGGAGGAGTACGTCCGGGCGCATCCGTACCAGTGGTTCAACTTCTACGACTTCTGGGCTTGAGCGCTTCTTGCTGCCAGGTCCGAAAACGGCGAGACGGCCCGACGGTTCAGCGCTAAGACAGTGGTTGTGAACATGCCCGACCCCCAGAGTTGTTATCGCGCGTTGGCGGCCCGAGACCAGCGGTTCGACGGGGTGTTCTTTGTTGGGGTGCAGACGACCGGAATCTACTGCCGGCCGGTGTGTCCCGCGCGGACGCCTCGGGCGGAGCGGTGCTCGTTTTTTGCGACGCCTGCGCTGGCGGAGCGGTCCGGGTTTCGAGCCTGCTTTCGGTGTCGGCCTGAGCTGGCGCCCGGGAGCGCCGAGGTGGATGCGGTCTCGACGTTGGTGGGGCGCGCGGTGGCGCGGATCGACGCTGGATATCTGTCTGAGCACAGCGTTGCGGAGCTGGCTGGGGAGCTGGAGGTCAGTGACCGCCACCTGCGCCGCGCCATGACTCGGGAGCTGGGGGTGACGCCGGTGGCGCTGGCCCAGTCGCGACGGCTGGCGCTGGCGAAGCGGCTGCTGCAGGACACCTCGCTGACCGTGGCCGACGTGGCTTTTAGCAGCGGATTTGGCAGTGTGCGCCGGTTCAATGCGGCGTTTTCGGCTCATTTTGGGCGGGCGCCGTCTCAGCTGCGGTCCGAGCGCGCGGGGCCTGGACTCTCGCTACGACTGGATTATCGGCCGCCGCTGCATTGGGAGCGGCTGACCGGCTTCTTGGGCGGGCGCGCCATCCCCGGGGTGGAGCGGGTGGCGGATGGGGCCTATCACCGCGTGGTTCACCTGGGCGGCGCGACCGGCGTGGTGTCTGTGAGCCCGGACCCCAAGCGCCATGCGTTGGTCGCCGAGATCGCGCCGTCGCTTCTGGAGGCGCTGATGCCGCTGGTGCGTGCGCTGCGTCGCATGTTTGACCTGGATGCGCGGCCCGACGTGATCGCGGGCGATTTGAGCACGTGTCCCATCGTGGGGCCGCTCGTCGCGCGCTGGCCGGGGCTCCGCGTGCCCGGCACCGTCGACGCATTCGAGACGACCGTGCGCACCATCTTGGGGCAGCAGGTGTCCGTGAAAGGGGCGACGACGATCTCCGGGCGTCTGGTGCAGCGGTTTGGCACGCCTCTGGAGGCGCCGGCAGGCGGGCTGACGCATCGGTTTCCGACCGCCTCCGAGCTGGCGCAGGTGCCGGCCTCCGAGCTGGCGACCATCGGGTTGCCGGGCAAGCGCGCGGAGGCTGTGGTGGCGGCTGCGTCGGCGTTTGCCGGCGGGCTGGACGTCGAGTCAGGCGCAGCCAATGACGTTGTCGAGGCGCTTATGGCGCTGCCCGGCATCGGCGATTGGACGGCGCAATACCTCGCAATGCGCGCGCTGCGGCACTGCGACGCGTTTCCTGCCAACGATCTGGGCATCCGCAAAGCTCTTGGTGGTGTCACCGCGCGTGAGGCTCGAACCATGAGCGAACGGTGGCGACCCTGGCGCTCTTACGCCGTGATGGCGTTGTGGGCGTCGCTGACTACAGGAGAGTGAGACTTCATGACCGAGAACCTGATCACAACCACCGTCTCCACGCCGCTGGGGCCCGTGCGCATCTTTGCGGATCGCGACGCCATCTGTGGGGTCTATCTGCCGGAGCACAAGCGGGCGCCATCACTGGTGGCCGAGTCCCGTCCGGACGCGCCGCTGCTTCACCTGGCCGCGGACCAGCTGCTGGAGTACTTCGACGGCAGGCGCCGCGACTTCGACCTGCCGGTTCGGCTGGGTGGGACGGTCTTCCAGGCCGCGGTCTGGAGCCAGCTGCAGCGGATTCCGTTTGGTGAGACGCGGACCTACGGTGAGCTGGCGGCAGCGTTGGGGCGCCCTAAGGCCAGCCGGGCGGTCGGAGCGGCCAACGGACGCAATCCGGTGTCGATTATCGTCCCCTGTCACCGCGTGATCGGCGCTGACGGGCGCCTCAGCGGGTACGCCGGCGGGCAGGCCGCCAAGGCGTGGCTTTTGGCACACGAGGTCACAAGTCGAGACACCAACGTCACAGTTTCGCCACAGCCTGGCGCTCCGGTGTAGGCGGCCTTTTCCCCTTAGAGCCTGTGATCACAGCGGGTTATGCCGGGTGCGGTGAACTGGCACGAACCATGAACACAACACGCGTGTCGATGCGGATTCCACGAAGGAGCAGACATGCGAATAAAGTGCTCAGCCCAATCCAATACCGGGAGCCGGCGCCGCCGCAACGAAGACTCATACTTGATCGATGACGCGCTGGGATTGTACGTCGTCAGTGACGGCATGGGCGGACACGCCGCCGGACACGTTGCGTCCCGCTTGTGCGTGAACACGATCAGTCGCTACGTCTGGCAGCACAGGGCGCCGGACGCCGCCAATGACGGCGGACACGTTCGACATCGCGCGGGGCTCATGCGCCGGGCGGTCAGAGCGGCCTCGACCGAAATCCTACGGGTTGCATCGCGCGCCCCGACACTTGCGGGTATGGGCGCCACGGCCACAGCCGTGCATACCGTCGGCGACAAAGCGATCGTCGCGCACGCCGGCGACTCACGGCTCTATTTGATGCGCGGCGGTCGCTTGAGACAGCTCACGCGCGATCACACCATCGCCTCGGAAATGGCTGAGCAGGGTGTCCTGGAGAAGCACGAAGTCGCGGATCACCCGTTTTCGTCCATTCTCACCCGCGCGGTAGGCCGCCGGTCCTACGTGGATGCCGAGGTCGTCGCGCTTCAATTGGCCGACGGCGATCGGCTGCTGCTGTGTACCGACGGCATCACGCGGTACATCGACGACCCTCAATGGCTGGTCGAGAACTTGGAGCAGGGCGACGTGGACGACGTGCTGCAGCGCCTGGTGGATCACGTACGCGACAATGGCGGCGCGGACGACGCGACAGCCGTCATCATGTCGGTTGCTGCCTGAGCGCTACAGTGGGAGCAGCTGCCTGACCTGAGCCAGTAGGGTCGCCCGATCAAACGGTTTCTGGATGAAGTTGGAGCCCGGCTTGAGCAGGCCCTTGTCGAGCACTCCGTCCTGCGGGTATCCGGACATGAACAAGACGGTCATGTCCGGGTTTGCGCCTGTGAGCATCTCGGCCAGCTTGAGCGGATCGGTGCGCGGCATCACCACATCACTGAGCAGCAGGTGGATGCTGCCCGGATGGGCATTGGCCACCGCCAGAGCGTCCTCCCCGCACTCCGCGTCCAGCACCGTATAGCCGGCGGCTGACAGCACGCGAACCGCCAGTCCGCGAAGCGCCGGGTTGTCCTCCACCACCAAGATGGTCTCAGCGCCTTTTTGTACCGGCGCCTGTGCGACGGCGGGCCGGACGACCGGAGCGACGCCCTCCTCGCTGGGCAGGTAGAGCTGGAAACAGGCCCCGAGCTGTCGCTGCGGCTCGGCAAAGACGTATCCGCCGTGCTGCTTGACGATGCCGTACACGCTGGCCAGCCCGAGTCCGGCCGACGCCGTTGGTCCCTGCGTCGTGTAGAACGGCTCAAAGCAGTTCACGCGTGTCTGCTCGCTCATCCCCGCGCCGGTGTCGGTAACCGTGATCCGCATGTATTGTCCGGGCTGCACGTGAACCCCGTCCCGGCGAAAGTCCGATCCGACGAGCAGCGTCTCCGCCGTCAGAGTCAGGTCGCCGCCGCCCGACATGGCCCTGCCTGCGTTCATGGCCAGGTCCAGCAGCGCCTGCTGCAGCTGGGCGTGATCACCGTGCACGATGCCCGGGTCGTCGTCGTGCCGCACTGTCACCACGATGTTCTCCGGCAGCGTGTCGCGCATCAGCAGCGCGCTCTCGTCCAACAGGACGTTTGAGTTGATCGGCCTTCGTGAGAGGACCTGACGACGACTGAACGCCAGCAGGCGCTGGACCATGCCGCTGGTGCTCTCGGCGGCGCTGATGATCGTGGATAGGTCCTGGCGTTGATCGGGGCGTGCCTCCGCGAGGACGAGCTTGCCCAGGCCCAGGATGACCGTCAGCGTGTTGTTGACGTCGTGCGCCAGTCCGCCGGCCAGGCGTCCGATGACCTCGGTCTTTTGAGCCCGTCTCACCTTGGCGTCCTGGAGGCGCTGCTCCACCGCCGCACGCTCGACGGCGTAGCGCACGCTGCGATAGACCGTTTGCGCCGTGACCTCGTCCTTTTTGAGGTAATCCTGGGCGCCCGCCTGCACGGATGCCAGGCCCAGCGCATCCTCGTCGTAGTCGGTCAGTACCACGATAGGCAGGCCGTCCGGCCGCGTCTCCCGGAGACCACGCAAGGTGGCCAGGCCGGAGCTGTCGCCCACGTTCAGGTCGGCGATGACTGCGTCCCAGTTGTGATCGGTGTCCAAGTGGCACCGGGCGTCGGTCAATGAGGCGGCCACGGTGAGGTCGATCGCCTCCCCAAGTCCGGCCTGCGCCAGCCTTGTGCGCATGAGGACAGCGTCGCCGGCGTTGTCTTCGAGCAGCAAGACTCTGAGTGCGGCGCCCTTCATGAATGCGGCCTCTTCAGCAGGGGTGTCCGTGGGGTTGCGCGCACTATATCACCATAACGGCATTACGTGGAGGGTAGGCTATTCCACTAGTCCCAGAACCCGCCTGCTCTGCCGTGACAGGTGCACAGCGTCCTTCAACGCCTCGAAGACCTCCTTGGAGCCGGCGAGGCCTCTGAGCTCCAGCTCGGGCCGCGATTTGTCTCGCGAGTGGACCTCGATGGTGCTGATGCCCAGGATGCGCTGCCACGCGCTTTGGCGAAAGGCGACGTCGTTGACCCGCCACAGCTCGATGATGTCCGCCTCGCGGCTGATGATGCCCTCGTCGATCTCGATACGGTGCGTCGTGATCTTGATCCGGACGCTCTTGAGCTTCAGGTGCCAATAGAACGCGGCGATCACGGCCACCACCAGCGTGCCGACCCAGGACGGCCACGGGGCGCCGAACGCGCCGATAAGCACGAAGGCGGCCACAAAGACCATGACCGTGAGCAGGATATTTCGCAGATAGATCCGCCAGCTGGGGTACCCCTCAAACACCATCGTGGCGGGCTCCTCGGCAACCGGCGGCGCCGCCGCGACCGGCGCGGTCAGATCGCTGCCGCAGTGCCGGCACTTGATGGCGGCCGCCTTGATCGTCTCGGCACAGTAGGGACAGGCCTTCTCGCTGTCGCTTGGCTGGGACATCGTCGCTCCTTCAAAGGGGTGGGTGCAAACGAGAGTACCGTGCTATAGAGCCCGATGTGAAACGGACCCCGCTGATCGTTTTGGTTTTGTCGCTCGCGCTCGGATGCGGTAAGAGCTCGTCCACGCCTGAGCCTGCCGCAGACAACAATTCGGCCGCGGCGCAACCGCCTGCCCCAGAGCTGCCGGCGTGCGACTTCACGACTGAGCTGAAGCCGGGCGTCCCCGGCAGCCCGGGGCATTTGGTCAAGAGCGAGCGCAACCCCAACGGCGACAGTGAGCTGGCCCTGGTAATGCGCGACATGCTGGATGACCTGCAGCTGGCGCGTGAGAGCCTGCGCAGCGGCACCGAGCTCAAGGCGATGATGCAGCAGCACCGCCGCATGCTGTGCACGTGGCCGAATGACCCGTCGGTGCGCAACGGCCACTTCTACTCGATGGCCCAGAAATACCTCGCCGCCCTCAAGGGGCTGGGCACCGAGACGGGCGATCGGGTACAGGCTTTCAACGCCGTGGTCGACCAGTGCATCCAGTGCCATGACAACACGTGTCCCGGGCCGCGCGGGGTCATCCGCAAGCTGCATATGACTCCTCTGTAGGCACGCTACTGGACCAACGGACAGCTCTCGGGATCGGCGGGGCGCAGCGATTTGGTGCGGCGCAGCCGAAACGGCTGATTGTCCTGGACCAGCAGACAGTCGGCGCCGGGGCTCTCCGCTGCGACCAACTTGGATCTGCCGCCGCCGGAGTGGAACTGCCACGGGTGATTTGCGACCAACCGAAGCAGCGTCTTGCCCCAGCCCGGACGCTCGATGATGTACAGGTCGGTCTCGATGGGCGCGCCGTCCACCAGCACCTCCAGCCCCTGCAGATCGGGAAGCTGCAGATCGACGAACCCCAGCGACAGGTATCCGGTGTGCTCGCCGGCGCCGCCCGTCTCCACCGCCACCTTGAGCGTCTTGCCGTCGGCCTGCACTCCGACGCGAACGGTCTCCTGGGCGGCCGCCAGGCGAAGCGAGATCGCTGCGTAGCGCCACGTGAACCGGAGGGGGACGATGCGGCCCAGCGTCTCTGGATGATTAGGCTGCTTCGCCAGCGTGGCTTGGAAGCTGTGGTCGACAGGGTGCTTCATACGCCACACCAGCACCGGGCCCGTATGCACGTCCTGGGTCAGCTGCGGAGGGCGGCTGCTCGTCAGCAGTGACCAGGCGAGGTCCGGCCGGTGCTCGCGATACGTCGGCAGGAAGACGGGGGCGACCAGCTCGGCTCGCTTCGCAGCGTTGGAGCGGGGGTCCAGGTAGCGCCGGTTGTTGTGCTGCTCGCGCGGGTCCACCGGGAGGTCGACGTCGGCGATCAGCGCCGGAAAGCCGACTAGCAGGGCCAGCGCCACGGTGGCCGTGATCACCTGCTGCTGCGCGTCGAGACCGCGGTCGATCAGCGCGCGACAGCCGGCCCCCGCGAGGAGCGGTAGCGGCGCAAAAGAGAGCACGGCGTAGCTGAGCTTCTGATGATCCAGCGAGACGATGGCCAGCAGCATCAGGTAGTTGGGAAGACCCCAGAGGACAAACGCAGCCAGCCGGCGGCGCGCGACGACCAGGGCACCGGCGAACACGGCCACCCAAAAGACGGCGCCGAAGGCCTGGCTGTGAAGTAGCGGCATCTGGAACAGGGTCGGGAACGGGTCGAACTCCGGGCGAACGATGGTCTCCGCGACCGGGAAGTTGAGCGGGTGAAACGTGAACTGCAGGCCAAACAGCTCCTGGGCGTACTGGCCACGGCCCAGGGCCGGATGGTGCAGCGCATGTCCAAAGACCTGATACTGAGTGATGAGCCAGGGCAGGGCCGCGATGACCAGGGAGCCGACAAAGAGCGCCGCACGTCGCCGGCTGCCCCAAAGCAGCACCGCGCAGGCGGGCAGGTAGGCGGCCGCGATGGGGCGGACGGCGATGCATATGGCCAGGCATGCGCCCGCGATCACGGCCTCGGCGTCGGTGTCTGCCCGCAGCAGAAAATAGAGCACGCCCAGGCCGAACCCGAGCGCCAGCACGTTCTCGTTGACCATGTACATGGCCACCGAGCGCACGCCCAGCATGAACATGGCCGTGATGAGCAGCACCAGCCACCAGCGCCGGATCGTGCGCGCGACGAGCAGCGCTGCCAGCGCCAGGACCAGCAGCTCGTACAAGAACGTCGCGACCACCAGCCCACCGGAGCCGTGGAAGGCGATCGGCTGGACGAGCGTGGCCATGGAGCCCGACCGCTGATTGCTGAGGACGTCGAAGAGGCCGTACCCGGGCTCGATGGCATGTGAGGCCAGGTGCGCGATCCAGCGACCCCACTCGGCGTCCCAGGTGCGCAGACCCCCGTGCAGTCCGTCGTCCAGCAGGTATTGGGCGGACTGGTGCGGGCAGACCTGGAAGAGGCCGACCGCGTCCGAGTGGTCGGGTACGGTGGTCAATGCGAGATAAAGGGCCAGCAGCACCAGTGTTGCGACCAGAGGCCAGCCCTCAGCCTCAGCGGGCTCCTTGGGGGGCGCAGGGACTCGCGGTCTGTAGCGGATCAGCGCGGCGGCTGCGGCGATGACGACTCCCGCGGCGCCCAGAATCCAGAGCGGGGTCAAGGGTATGCGCAGAAGGAACGGCCCCAGAAACGCCAGCGGCACGACGAACAGCATGCCGAGCAGCAGCGAGCTCGCGAGGCGCTCCAACGGCGTGGCTTGGGGGCTCAGCCATCGGCTTACCGCATAACCCGGCGCGAACCACGCGACCCCGGGAAACAGAATCAGATACAGAGCCCACACCGGCGGCAGTGTACATCGAGCCCAGATCCCTTTCTTGTCGCAATTGTGGACGGCGGGTAGAATTACCAGGCTACGATATTGACAGGTGATCTGTGCCCCGAGCTCTCAAAGCCCTGCTGATCGAAGACGACGTGGCCTACGCGTCGATGCTTCGCGCTCAGCTGTCGAACGAAGGCATGGAAGCCGTTTTGCATCTGACGACCACCGGCAGCCTGGCCTCTGCGCTGGAGTTGGTGGCCGGCGCCTCGCCGGACGCGTTTGACGCGATTGTCGCGGACTTGAATCTGCCGGACAGCGACGGTCTGCGCACCGTCAAACGCCTGCGTGAGTCCATCTCGCTGCCGATCATCGTCCTGACCGGGCGTACCGAGCGGATGCTGGCCTACGACGCCGTGGCGGATGGGGCCCAGGACTACCTCACGAAAGACGGGCTGACCGGTGAGGCGCTGTATCGCAGCGTGCGCTATGCGGTGGAGCGCGCTGGGATCGAGCAGCGGCTGCGAGAAGGCGACGCCCGCTTGATCGCCGCCGAGAAGATGAACGCGCTGGGCCGGCTGGCCGGCGGGATGGCCCACGATCTCAACAACACGATGACGATTATGCTCGGGCTTTGCGAGTTGGTGCTGTCAGGCGCGCGCCAGGATCAGAAAGACGATCTGCGAACGGTCATCTCTGTCGGCCAGACCGCCACCGGGATCATCCAACGGCTGCTGGCCTTCAACCGGCGGCAGGTCCAGCCTCCGACGCCCGTCGACCCCAAGGAGATCATCGCGCACTGCGCCGACATGCTGACGTCGACGCTGCCGCGGAACGTCGAGCTGAAGACGACGCTCACCAGCCAGGATGTTCGCATGCTGGTGGATCAGGCGCAGGTGGAGCAGGCGATCATCAACCTGGTGGTCAACGCGGTGGACGCCATGCCGGACGGCGGAGCGGTCACTGTCGCGTCCGCAGTGATCACCGCCTGCGACGGCGACCAACGAGACGGCGTGCCGCTCAGCCCAGGGACCTATCTCGAGCTGACGGTGGAGGACACTGGCGAGGGTCTTAGCGAGGAGGTCCAGGCGCGCTGCTTCGAGCCGTTCTTCTCGACCAAAGAGGCCGAGCACGGCACGGGGCTGGGCCTGGCCAGCGTCTATGGCGTGATCAAGCAGCACAGCGGCTATGCGTTTGCCGGCAACGGCGACGGCGGCGGCGCCAGGTTTGTCCTGCTGCTTCCGTGTGTGGCCGAAAGTGCCGCGTCGGGTCGGCCCGTCTTGTCCGTGGTCTCCGACGACACCAAGCCGGTCGTCATGATCGTGGAGGACGATCGCGCACTGCTGGCGTTGACTACACGCGTCCTCCGCCACGCCGGTTACCACGTGCTCACGGCCAATTGCGGGGTCGACGCACGGAACGTGTGTCAACAGGTGGAGCGCATCGATTTGTTACTCACCGACCTCATCATGCCGCGAACGGATCCGACCGAGTTGGTGGAGTACCTGTCCGGGCGCCACCCCGGCCTGCGCGTCCTGCACATGTCGGGATACCCGCAGAGCTACATGATCGACAAAGGCCTGCTGAAGCTCGGCTCCACCTTCATTCAGAAGCCGTTCTCGCGCGCGGCGCTGCTCGAGCTGGTCTCTACCACGCTGGCCGCTTAGGGCGTCTCAGGGCGCGTCCTCGAGGCTCTCCGCCTCCACACCCTCGAGCTCGATCACCAGGGAGCACAGGTTCGGGTCGGGCGAGGCTGAGCAGTCCAACAAGCTGACGACGACGTCCTTGAGACCACACAGGTTGGGGTCTGCGTCCGGTCCGATGCAGGCGTTGTCCAGGGCCTGCTTGAGGTCGTCCTTGCCGATTTGGCCGCAGAGACGGCCATTGTTCAGGTCAAAGCCGCCGTCGATGTCGCCTGAGACCCGCCCGGTCTGAATGGTGATGGGCAGATTGACGCCCCCCAGCGGCAGCGTGAACTTGAAGTTGTGCGGTCCGCTGGCCAGGTGAGAGGCCGTGACGCGCGCGCCCGGCAGCTTCACGGCAGGCTCCCCCGCCTCGTCATATGCTTCGGCTGCGATCAGCCACGGACACATCGTACCGTCGTCGTTGGTGTCCGAGCAGCCGGGATCGGCGACCTCGCCCAGATACATGACCAGGTCAAAGCCGGTCTGATCGCCGCCCTTATAGCCGATCAGCTCGGCCAGCATGACCATCTTGCCCTCTTCGATGCCGGCGTTGATCTGGCCGTTGAAGTCCTGGCCCAGCCCCTCCGCCAGACCGATCAGGGCGTTGACCTGCCCGTCCGCGGACGTGACGACGCCGTCGTTGTTGGCGTCGCATCCGGACGCCGTGACGTCCGAGGGCACCGTGATACTGACGATGTGGGTGGCCCAGCGCTGCCCGTTGTTCACCGGCGGGGCGGGATCGCCGGTGTTGCCGGAGCCCTGACCGTCCGAGTCGTTTCCGGGGTCCGGGTCGGCGGATCCAAAGCCCGTGCCCGATTCGGGATTGGACGTTGACTCTCCGTTCGAGAAGCCGCTCCCCCCGCCCGAGCTTCCATGGCCGCTGAACACGCCCGTCGCCGCTCCCGGTCCGGCGTCAGGCGCCGACGGCGCACGGGGTCCTGGGGCTTCGGCTCCACAGCCGACGACGGACCCAAAGATGAGTGAGACACTACCAGCGATCGCCAAGAATGGCGCCACGTACCGCATACAACCTCCACAGCAACAGCAACAACAATCAGCAGAAACAACAACCTGCGGAACGTTCGGTACATACCATGGTTTGACGCGTTTGTGAAGCCCAGTCGTGCGTTCAGCCCTACTCGAGCAGCCTCAACCACCCGAATTTCTTGGGCACATGGAAGTTTGGTTTGGCGGTGCGCGTCGGGAAGCGCGCCATGTAGATGCGCCCCGGCTTCTTCCCGGCGATTCGGTACAGTCCCAGGCGCCAATTCCCGGCCTTCAATCGGTCGGCGTCAAACGCTTTTGCAGGCACGGCGCCTTCGATGACGAACCGCTTGGCCCGGCGGTCGATGTGCGTCTTGACGCGCATGCCGCTCGACCAGCTGACGTCGCCCCGCTTGCGGCGTCTGCGGTCCACGTCGATGTCCATGAAGTGGCCGAGCGGCCCGATCTCCAGCTCGCGATACGTGCGGTGGTTTCTGGGCTGCGCGTCAATGAAGAGCTCGACGGCGTCGTACCGATACAGCTTGCGGTGCTCGACGTCGATTGGCGCCTCCTCGTCGACGTTGAGCGTCTCGAAGGCGCAGTCAAACGCGAAGAACAGCGCCTCTGGGGTCCACACCAGCTTCACCTCGGTGCGCGGTCCGGCCTTTTTCCCGCGCCAGTCGGTCTCGATGCTTGTCGGCCGCGCCGTCTTCCAGGCCGGATCGTTCAGCTGTCCGTCGATGGTGGGGGCCTCGGAGGCTCGGACAGCGCTGACGGCTCGCGCGTGCCACGGCAGCTCGACCGGGGGTTGCGGCTTGACGCCGATCTCCCAGCCGGGAAAGGCCCGGAAATACGCCACCTCGCGTCGCTTCCGGAAGCCGGTGTCGCCCGTCACTGCGATGTTTTGCAGGAGGTCGGTCCCCCCGTAAAAGCGCCGCGCCGCCTCCGTCAACAGCGGGCTGGTCGCGTGACCTAGCTGCTGCTGAAGGGCGGCGTTGTTCAGGTAGCCCGCGTACTCCATGCCGACAGCGTCCGCCAACACCGGGTTGACGCTGCCGATCGCCGCCCCATGACGCATTGGCACGACTCGGGCGAAGCCGTCTCCGCCGACGCCGGGCACTGCGTCGATCAGCACCGCATCCGGCAGCTCCAGCTCCAACACATCGACGATCCGCTCCGAAAACAGCTCGACTGCGCGCCGATACCCGGCTGGATCCGCCTTCCCCCGGCGCTTGAACGCTCGCAGCCACGGCCCGATCTCGGCGTGCAGGCGGCTGCGTCGGCTCTTGGTCGGCGTCGCGCCATCCAGGTTCACAAAGCCCATGTTGTTCTTGATGCCCATGCTCATGACCGTGAAGCGGTGCATCTTCATGCGCGGGATTGAGATGAACAGCCCGTGGTCCAGGTGATAGGCGAGCAGGCGCGGGATCAGCAGCTCTTTGCGGACGTGCTTGGCGCCCGGCAGCCTGGCGTGCAGCATGCCGCTCTTGTCGCCACGTCGGCCCCGGTCGTCCCACATGCCCACAAAGCGCACGCGCTCGTCTTTCAGCAGCCGATCGAGCCCGGTGAGTCGCTGCCAGCGCTTGAACGATTTGGGGCGCGACCAGGCCTCGGTGATGGTGATGCGCTTGTGCCCACGGGCGCGCAGGCACCGGATGACTCCGCGCAGAAACTCGATCCCCGTCGTCCTCAGCTCGACGCCGTTGTCCATGCCGCTGCGCAGCCGATCGATTCCAGAGAGGTTTGGCTTCAGCAGAACAGGGGTCGCTGGCGCGCGCCTGGGCACGACGGCCTCGCAGATGCGACGTCCGGCCTCTAGCGGATCGTCGGTCTCAATGACGTGAACGGGGGCGTCTCGCTGCTCTTTCATGCGTGCGTGATTCGCGCGGACCATGCCGGCGGTCTTGTACGTCCCGTGCTTGGCTTGTGCGGCGGCCGTGGGGTCGGCGGCTGGGCTGGCGCTCGACCTGGCGTCGACGGGCGGTGGCGGCTTTGCGCCGGCATCGGTCCCTGCGGGCACGATCGACATCACGATGATGAGGATTGTAGAGCGGTTCATCGGCCGAGCATGGCATCGGCGTCACGGAGTTGGCCAGGTGGCTCACCGTAGTCAAAGTGGCTGGGGGAATCAGCGGGTGGCGTACATGAGCAGCATGACGAGCAGCGTGGCCAGGTAGATGTAGGTGGTCACGTTGGAGCCCTGTTCGGTCTCTTCGGTGGCCTCCGCGGTCTTGGCTCTTGCGGCGGTCGGATCAATGATCTCGATGGCCTCCGCTTCCGGTTCGTCATCGAAGTCGTTCATGTCGAAGAGAAGACTCGACCGGGCCGAAAACTGGCGACTATCACTCATACGCTTGCCCTGTTTGTGGCTTTCACAAAGTTAGATATCGGCCCCACCGTACAATTCCGAAAGGTGTTTTTCTTTATGCCGTATGTTTTTTATGCTCCACGCATGACTGCAGCCCGGTTAATCCTTGTGATCGCCGTGATTCTGACGCCGCTCTCCTGCTCGGACTCGTCGCAGCAGAGTGCGGAGGACGGCGGGGTTGTCGCTCCTGAGGACGTGCCGGCGCCCGAGCCCGACCCGGGGCCGCCCGTCGCCGATCCGGGCGAGCCTGTCGACCCCGGTGAGGTGCCGGTCGACGTGCCTGAGCCGCCCGACCCGGGCCCGCCCGCCGAGGACGTCGAGGTGACGCCGCCGGACGCCGGACCGCAGCCCTGGCGAAGCGCCCTCTATCCGGACCAGTGGACGCCCGAGCACACCGACGATGACGGCCGCTTCCTGCACGACTTCTCGTACGCCGGATATCACCACTCGGAGGTGGCGCCCGCGGCAGCGCCGGATGCGCAGGTCTTTGATGTCGTACTGGACTTCGGCGCGGACCCGACGGCCGGCCTGGATGCGACCGCGGCTGCTCAATCCGCTATCGACGCGGCTGCGGCGGCCGGCGGTGGCGTCGTGCTCTTCTCCGCGGGCGACTACCGACTGGACGGCACGCTGACCATCACCGCATCGCACGTGGTCTTGCGGGGCGATGGCGCCGAGAGCAGCCGTCTGCGGTTTACGCAGAGCGAAGGGCTCGGCTACTCCTCGCACATCCGCTTTCACGGGGATCAGAGCACCGACCTGGAGACGGCGCTCGCGGCGGACGCGCAGTCCCGCAGCACCCACATCTCCGTGGTTGACGCCGACGGTTTGGCTCCCGGTGACGACATCGCGGTGGGCTGGGTGATCACCGATGAGTTTCGCGAGGAGCACGGCATGCTCGCCACCTGGCAGGCCTTCAATGACACCTGGCAGCCGTTCTTTCGCCGGCAGGTCGTCGCCGTGGATACCGCAGTGACGCCCCACCTGGTGACTGTGGACGTGCCGCTGCGATACACCGCCAAAACGCGAGACGCGGCCACGATTCGGCGCGAGCCCGGCTGGCTGTCGGAGGTCGGGGTGGAGGGGCTGGGCCTGGCCAACGCGGTCGACTGGGACGCGGCCTGGGAGCTGAACCAGGTGCACGCGCTGGAGCTCATCGGGGTGAAGGACAGCTGGGTCACCGGCGTCCAGTCGTTTGAGCCCGAGGGCGGCGACGGCTACCACTTGCAGTCGGGCGGACTGCTGATCAAGCACGCCAAGCGGGTGACGGTGGCGGACAGCGAGCTGGGGTACCCGCAGCATCGGGGCGGTGGCGGCAACGGCTACCTGTTCGAGGTGCGTCAGAGCAGCGAGGTGCTCTTCAAGGACTGCACCGCGCGCTCCGGACGGCACAACTTTATCCAGAACTGGGGCTTTGGGGCGACCGGCATCGTGTGGCTGCGCGTGCAGTCCATCGGCAGCGCGACTGTCGTGTTCAAGCAGTTTCCCGACATCACCGCCAAGGCCCTGTCGGAGTTTCATCACTCGCTGGCGACCGCGTGCCTGATCGACGACAGCCTCATCGAGGACGGCTGGGGCGCGCTCAATCGCAATCAGTGGAGCAGCGGCGCCGGGCTGACCACGACCGAGACCGTGTTTTGGAACACTGCGGGGGCCGGCGAGCTGAAGTCCATGCAGTATGGGTGGGGCTACGTGATCGGGACCGGACCGGACATCTCCTTGGACACCGGGCTGTCGGGTGCGTCCGGCAAGGGCACGGCGCCCGAGGACTGGGTGGAGGGGGCGGGTCAGGGCGCGCTGCTGGAGCCCTCATCGCTTTTTGAGGACCAGCTGGAGCGCCGCCTCAGTCTGTGATCGGGCCGGTCGTGGTCCGCTCGTTGCTCTCGATCTTCTCCAGCAGCGCCAGCGCCATGCTGGTCTCGTAGAGCTCCTCCCCGCCGATGACCAGGGCGGCGACCAGCAGCGTGGACAGGTCATAGGTCAACGCAAAGGCGATGCCGACGGCGGCCAGGCCGGTCAGCACCAGGCGCAGCGCGCGGACCAACAGCACGGCCTGAGAGGCGCCGGGGACGCCCGCTTGTGGGAAGCCTCTCGCCCGCCAGACCGCCCGCAGCCCGTGCAACGTCATCAGGATCCCCGCGGCCAGCAGCGTCGTCAGAGCGATCGCTTTCAACTCGATGGTCATGATCAGCCTCCTTTGCTCGCCCAGGTCGTGAGCAAAGGGCGTGCCGGCAGCGCAGTGCGCCGTTTGGGGTGGAGCGCGTCAGAGAAAGGTTGCAGCGGGGCAACCTCGTCGTTGCATCCCCGCAACGGGTCTGCCAACGTCCGGCGCTGTGACGAGTGAATACGCCTGGTATCTGCTGGCCCTGATCCCCGTAATCGGCGGCGCAATCGGTTACGGCACCAACGTGGTGGCCGTGAAGATGATGTTTTACCCGCTGGAGTTTGTGGGGATAAAGCCGTGGCTCGGGTGGCAGGGGATCGTGCCCGCCAACGCAGTCACGCTGGCCAAGCGCGGCCTGAGCCTGATCACCGAGAAGCTGCTGCGCATCGACGAGGTCCTGGCCGGTGCCAAGGCGGCTGACTTCATCGCGCCGGTAGAGGCCGACCTCAAGAAGCGGACACGCGACATGCTGGAGGCCCAGGCCACCGAGCGGATGAACGCGATGTGGGGCGCGCTGGGCGACAGCGTCAAGGAGCAGGTCCACGCCGCCGCCTGGAAAGAGGTCGAGACCATGAGCCAGCGCGTGGTCGACAAGATCATCGCCAACGCCACCGACATCCTGAACCTGCAGCGCGTCGTGACCAAGGCCGTCAAAGAGCGCCCCGAGCTGGTGGTGCGCATGTTCGTGGAGATCGGCGCCCGCGAGTTCTTGTTCATCCAGCGCTCTGGATGGTGGTTCGGGCTGGCGTTCGGCATGGTGCAGCTGCTGGTCTGGGTGCTCTATCCGGCGTGGTGGATCCTGCCGTTCTTCGGCTTCCTGGTCGGCTATGCGACCAACTGGATCGCCATCAAGCTGGTCTTTGAGCCGCAGCAGCCCAAGAAGGTGCTGGGCTTCACGATTCAAGGCCTCTTCCACCGCCGCCACAAAGAGGTGGCGGCTGAGTACGCGCGCCTGTCCACCGAGGACGTGTTCACGGACGAGAACCTCTTCGCCGAGCTGCAGTCCGAGGAGGCCCGCAAGCTGATCATGGCCATCGTCGAGGCGGAGGCGGACGCGCTGGTGGAGCGCTACAGCAGCCACCCCATGGCGGCGGCGATGGCCACGCCCGAGCTCGTCGCGTCGGTGCGGGCCGAGGTCTTGACGGTCGTGGAAGAGGAGTTGTTCCGCGGCGGCGGCGTGCTGACGGGCATCACGGCCCAGTCCGACACCATCCGCGAGATGCTGCACGACCGCATGCTGGGCTTGGACGCCGAGCGCTTCGAGAGCGTGCTGCGCCCGGCGTTTCAGCAGGACGAGTGGAAGCTGATCATCGCCGGCGCCGTTCTGGGCGGCATCGCCGGCACCCTGCAGCTCATCTACCTCTTCGGCGGCACCCTGGGCGGTTAGGCGAGGGTCTTCGCCAACCAGGGAGCTGCCGTCAGCTCGGCGCTTTCACCCGCGTGCACCACCAGTCGCTCCACGATCGAGTTCAGCTGTCGCAGATTGCCCGGCCAGCGGGCCCGCAGCAGCGCCAGCATTAGCCTGCGCGCGATGGTCATGGGCCGGCCGCTGTGCTTTGCCGCGAATGCCGCGACCAGATGCGGGATGTCCTCTCGACGCTCATGCAGCGACGGCGCGCGGATCGACCACTGGTTCAGCCGGATGAAGAGGTCCTGGTGGAAGCCGGTTTCGGCCAGGTCTCTGTGGGTGCCGGCCACGATGCGCACGTCCGCCTTGCGCTGGTAGTCCGGGTCCGCCAGCAGCCGCAGCAGCTCGGCTTGGAGCGTGGGTGAGGCGTCGCCGACCTCGTTGAGGTAGAGGGTGCCGCCTCTGGCCTTCTTCGACACGTCGGCGAGCGGGGCGTGTGAGCCGCACGTGACGTTGACCAGGCGCCCGTGGCGCAGGCTGCGGTCGTGGATCTCCTGCGCGATGAGGCCCTTGCCCGTACCTGTCTCGCCGGTGACCAGGACGGTGGTCGGACGCTCGGCGACGTGGCTGATCTCCGCCAGCACGGTGGCGAGCGCGGCGCTTACTCCGATCAGCGTGGGGTGTCGCGGCTCCGCGTAAAAGGCCGGGCCCTGGTGGATCAACAGCAGGATTCGGCCGACGCCGATGACGTCTCCGTCACCGACGGGCTGCTCCTCGGTGCGCACGCCGTTGACGCGGGTGCCGTTGCGGCTGCCCAGGTCTCGAACCAGGACAACGTCCTCGCTCGTGCGCACGATCTCGGCGTGGTTGCGCGACAGATGCTGGTCGTCTAGAGCGCCCGCCATGAAGCTGTCGGCGCCGCGCCCGATAAAGATGCGGTCGCCGACGCCCGGTGCGCTGCGCAGCCCCAGATACCTGCTGTCGGGGTGAGCGACCACGCTGATCGCCGGGCGGTGATTCATCGGCGCCAGGGCGCTCTCTGACAACAGCTCCAGGGTTGTGCGGGTCATCCACGGACGATCGTGGCAGCGGGGCGGTCAGCCGGTCAAGCGGTGTTCGAGCCGATGTACAGGCCGGAGATCGTCGCCACGCCAAGCATCTCGAACGCCAGGTCCGGCATGAACGCCGCGATGAGGAAGCACGCGACATGAACGGCGGTGTAGGGCCACGGGTTGGCGTCCACCGTGATCCAGAAGACGTGTCCGCCGACCAGAAAGGCCATGATCGTCAAAATCACGGGATAGCTGGGCGGCAGGCCCCACAGCCAGCCGGCGAAGACCAGCATCGCCGGCGCCAGGCCGGACATCCACAGCGCGGTCAGAAACTGACGGTTGGTGCGCGTCCGCTCGATCTTTCGCCGAAACACGACGTTGAGAACCACGACCCCGGCGAAATACGCGCCCAGAATCGCCGCGAACATGCCGTAGCCCGCGCTGTAGACGCCCGTGTGATGAAGAATGCCGAACAGGATGTACAGCGCGCCAAAGCCGGTCAGGCCCAGCATCACCTTGCGCCGCTGCTCGCTGCCGACGGTGGTGTCCACGTCACGCGCGATCTTGTTGAGCGAGTCGACCTTCTCCTGCCCCTCGCGTAGGCGGCCTCGGAGGTCGTCCACACGCTTGTCCAGCGCAGGGTTCGGCCGTGGCAGCTGCGACAGCATGCGCGACGCCGCCTTCAAGTCGAACTGCTCGATCTCGCGCACGACCATGGCCTCCAGTAGTCGCTGTAGGGCCGCCGTCGCGCGCTCGTTGTGCGGCCACTGCTTGAGCGACTGCTTCAGACCGAAGCGCGCCTCGTTGAACGCCTCGAAGACATCCGCCGTGACGCGACCGGCCAGCGCGTCCTCGACCTGCTGCACTTTGGCGACCGCTTGATTCGCCAGCTCGATCGCCGGGCGGTGCTCGAGGAAGGTGGACAGCGCGTCGCGCAGCTGGCCGGCGTCGTCGTGCCGCTTTTCGACCGATCGCTGCATTGCGCGCGTCACGATGGCCACGAGCTCGGGTGGGACGTCGGCGGAGTACGTGCGCGGCTCACACATCGCCGAGCTCAACAGCGACGCCTCCAGCTGCTCCGCGTCGTGCGGCGCCCGGCCACAGATCAGCTCGTGCAGGCATGCGCCCAGCAGGTAGACGTCGGTGCGGACGCCCAGCTGCGGTCCGTCGCCCAGGGCCTGCTCCGGGGACATATACCCGGGTGTGCCCAATGGGGCGATGACGTCCGCAGCCAGCGGCCCGCGCGAGGTCGCATCCACGCTGTGGGCAATGCCCCAGTCCAGCAGATACACCTCGCCGAAGGAGCCCGTCATCACGTTGTCGGGCTTGATATCCAGATGCAGCACCCCCATTGAGTGTGCGTAATGCACGGCGTTGCATACCTGGACCAGAGTGCGCAGGTGGCGCTCCAGCTCAGCGTGCTGTGGCCCGTCGGCCCTGGACTCGGACAGCGCGCGGCTCCAGGGCTGGCCCTCCACGCGCTTCATCACCAGGATTGGCGAGCCCGTCTCACCGGCGCCCAGCACGTGGATTGGCACGATGTTCGGGTGCTGCAGCGTGCCGTGGACCAGGGCCTCGCGCACCAGCGCATACGTTGGGGAGGGGCCGCAGTCGTCTCGCGGCACCTTGACGGCGACTTCGCGCGCCAGCGGGTGCTGTGTTGCGGCGTGCACAACCCCCATTCCGCCCGTGCCCAGTACGGTTCCGATCTGAAGCTGATCCGCGACAGGTGGCAGTGTGTCGATGGCGGTGGCGGTGTGTTGCGCGTCCGACAGTCGAGTGGGCTGCAGTGTGCCTTTTGAGTCCACCGTGACGGCGTTTGCAAAGTGCGTAATTCGGCGCTCGATTTCGCTCTTTTTCATGATCGCGGTCAACTTGCAGCCCGCAGGGGCAGTGGGTAAGGTGCGCCGATGAGCGTCGAAGCCTCAGCCGCCATGCCCAACCAGGCGCCCGTGGAGACGTGGTGGCGCAAGCTGGGTCGTCGCGCCAACTGGTGGGTTGGGCTGGATCTTCGCTCTCTGGCGCTGTTCCGGGTCGGAATCGCACTGATCATGCTGGTCGACCTCTTCAACCGGACTTCCGATCTGGAAGCACATTACTCCGATTTAGGAGTTCTGCCGAGAGACGAGTACCTCGACAAGTTCATGGGCAAGTGGATCTCCAGCTTCCACCTCATGACCGGCCAGGAGTGGTACCTCGGTGCGCTCTTCGCCGTTCAGGCCTTCTTTGCCCTGTGGCTTTTGTTTGGTTACCGGACCCGCATCGCGGTGGTCTTGTGCTGGCTCTTCACCATCTCCCTGCAGGGCCGCCAGCCCATGATTTTGCAGGCCGGCGATGTGCTTTACCGGGTGATGCTGTTCTGGGCCATGTTCCTGCCGCTGAACGCGCGATTCTCCATCGACGCAGCGCTGGGGCGCGTGACCGATAAGCGGCCCACGCGGCTTCTGACACCCGCCACTGTCGCGATCATGCTGCAGTTCTTCTACGCCTACACGTTTGTTGTGCTCCACCGCGGCAACGACGTGCACTGGCACTTTGGGGATGATCCCGCTGCGCTGTCCGCGGTCTATTACGCGGCCAGCATCGACCACTTCTCGACCCCGCTGGGCCAGTGGCTGTCCGGCCATCCCGACATCTGCAAGTTCTTCACCGTGTTGACCATGTTCCTGGAGGCGTGGGGGCCCGTGATCTGGCTGATCCCCTGGGGACCGACGAGGCTGCTGGCGTGCCTGAGCATGATGGGGATGCACGTCGGCTTTGGGGTCACGTTGAAGGTCGGGATGTTTGTGCCGATCTCCTGCGCTACATGGCTACCGCTGATCCCAACATGGTTCTGGGACAAGTGCGAGGCCTTGTTCCACCGCAGACCGAGGTTGATCACCATCTTCTACGACGCGGCGTCCGAGTCGCGGCACAAGCTCGTGCGTGTGCTTCGGGAGCTGCTGATATTGCGGGACTCCAACCTCGCGACCGCCGACTCCGACCCGGACGTCGCGGAGGCCATCGGCGACCGCTTCTGGGCGGTGCGCGACGAGGCCGGCAAGCTGCACACGCGCGCGGATGCGCTGAGGGTGATGTTCAAGGCGTCGCCGCTGTGGTTCTGGCTGGCTCCGCTGGCGCCCGGCTTCTACTTCTTGTTCTCGGGCGGTCGCGGCACCTTCTTCAGCAATCGCATGGTCTTCGATACCCTGCGCTGGCGCCCGGGCAAGCTGAACCACTTCCTGGCTGTCTTCTTCCTCACGTATGTCACGATTTGGAATATCGACACGCTCCAAGGCAAGAAGGCCAAACCAGAGACCCAGATCATGGCGCACATCTGCCACTGGGGCTTCGACACGTGGACCAAGGGCGTCGACGGCGTGCCGACCAAGCACACGCTGCGTCAGGCCCACAGTCGCTGCAAGCGCCTGGCGTGGCTGCTGCGTATCGATCAGCGCTGGAATATGTTCTCGCCGTACCCGATGAAGGGCGACGGCTGGTTCATCATGGCCGGCACCAAGAAGGACGGGACGGAGTTTGATGTCTGGCGTGAGATGAACCCCGGGGTGCCGCCTGCTCACGCGGACACCGCGCCCGAGGACCGCCTCAAGGTCACCTTCAAGAAGCCTGACGTGGCCTCCACGTGGTATCCGGGCCAGCGCTGGCGGAAGTTCCTGATGAACCTGCGCCAGAAGAAGCACAAGAAGTACCGCTTGTACCTGGGGCGCTGGATCTGCCGGACCTACAATCGCGGGCGGGACCGAGAGGACCAGCTGGACACGTTCCACTGGCTGTACCTGACCGAGTCGACCCTGCTGCACGGCAAAACCAAGCCGACCCGCTGCATCACGCTATGGCGTCACTTCTGCAGCGACGGCGCCAAGCGGCGCGGGCACAAGCCGACGTATGAGGCGAAGTGCAAGACGTACAAGAAGCCGACCCCCAAGAAGAAGGACGGCGAGAAGACCACCACCGCGGACAAGACCGCAGCGACGGCCGCAACCACCGACACCACCGGGTCCAAGTAGCCGCGTGACGGCCGCCAAAGCGCTGCTCGTCTTTGTCCTCGGGAGCCTCGGTGGAGCGCTCTGCGACCAGATACACGTCCAGTCCGGCGTCCTGTTCTACGCGTCGCCCGACGTGCTTGCCCAGGCCTGGTGGGTGGCGCCGCAGTTTGGCCTGGCCACCATCGTAATCCTCTTGGGCACGCGGCTCTTTCAGCCTCAGGATCTGCCCGCGCCGCCCGGTCGGGAGATCGCCGTCGCGTCGGCCTGGTTTATCGGTGCGTACGTCGCCAGCGCGTTTGCTGGCGACAACACCTGGCTGCTGGCGGGCCTGTGCGCCGCCGCGTTCGTCGGCCGGGTCGCCGTGGCGGACCGTCGATGGGCAGTGGTCGGATTCTCGGCGGCGCTTGCGGCGGGTGGCTCACTCTACGAGGGGATGCTGTCGTCCACGGGGGTGTTCAGCTATGCGGTGCCGCTCGTCTGGACGATTCCCGCCTGGCTGCCGGGGCTATACCTGCACGGCGCGCCTCTGGCGCTGCTGGTCGCGCGTCTGCCGTCGCTTAGGGACTCCGCCACATAACCAGAGCGCGGCGCTTGCCGTCGCTGTCGTCCACGATCCAGCCCACCAGCGCGACCTGGCCGCCGTTGGACCAGACGTCCAGGACCGTGCCGACCTGACCGTTGTGCTCTGAGCAGTCGCCGGGCGTGCAGCCCGCGTACTGGGCGGCCGTACCCAGGTCGATGACGCGCCAGTTTGCCGTTGATGTGGGGCTGCTGGCGACGTCGTGGGTGATGAGCTTGAAGGAGCGTCCGGCCGCAGTGTCCTGGTTCGAGGCAACCAGGGCCACGTCGTCGTCCGCCCAGACGCCGTTCATGTCGTAGGTGGCCTGGTTGGAGCCCAGCACGTTCCACAAGAACGTCCATCCGACCGACGCACCCTTGTCGTGACGGGCGCGTAGTAGGCCGTTTTCGCCGGACCACCAGGCGTTGTTGTCCGCGACCGCGAAGACATCGGTGGAGACCTGCGAGCTGGCGCCGGTGTCGTTGTAGACCAGGTTCCACGGCGCCCCAGTGCCCGTTTTGCGGTAGGCGTTGTTCAGCCAGCCTGGCTTGTCGATGAGCATCAGCAGATCCGGTGAGCCGGGGGCGCCAAACCCGGCCAGCCCGCGCGGCACCAGGTTCAGCAGGTTGTCGCCGGTGCCGATCTCCCGGGCACAGACGGCCTTGGCTCCGCTCGCGTCGCATCGGATGGCGAAGGCCTTGCCCCCCTCGACACCCGCCGCGAACACGGTGGTCGTACCGCCCGCGGTCCCGCCCCAGCTGGTGCGCACGTCGTCAAAGTTGCCGCTCAGCTTGCTCAGCGCGGTCTCCAGCGGTCCGTCCTCGTTCCAGCTCACGCCGTCGAACACGAAGACGTCCTCATCGTCGGTGAACGCCACACCGTCGGCCAGCGTCCGGAACTCGTCGTTTTCGCTGGCGACCACGTTGACGTCCGAGCCCACCACCGTGGCGATCCAGCCGTCAGACTTGTCGCCGCCGATCGCGTGGAAAGCGCCGCCGGTATACATCACCTGGGTCAGGAAGGACTTCTCGTCCGCCCCGCTGGGCGACACCACGTGCACCTCGAAGCCGGCGCACTGGTCTTGCAGACACAGGTCGCCGATCGTGCTGCCGTCCCCGTCGTCACAGGACTCGCCCGCGACTTTGCCCGCGCACGGACAGGTGTTGGCGCCACCGGAGCAGCCCCCCGCCGAGCAGACCTCGCCGGCAGTACACGCATCGCCGTCGTCACAGGCGGTGCCGTCGGGCACGATCGTCCAGGCGGTCTGGGATGTTCCCGTAGTGCACGCTCGGCATGCCTGAGCGGGATCGTTTGCGCCGTCGGCCCAGCACTGTCCGGAGATCAGGCAGCTGTCGGCGTCGATCGTGGTTGTGCAGCCCCCGGCGCCGTCGCAGGCGTCGGTCGTGCAGGCCAGCCCGTCATCACAGGCGTAGCTGGTGCCGCCGCAGGACCCGCCGCTGCAGGTGTCGTCAAAGGTGCAGGCCACACCGTCGTCACACGACGCCGTGTTGGGCGTGTTGGAGCAGCCGCTGACCGGATCGCAGGCGTCCGTCGTGCATACGTCGCCGTCGTCGCAGTTGACCGAGGCCCCATCACACACCATCGAGGTGCAGGTGTCGGCGGCGGTGCAGGCGTCTCCATCGCTGCAGGCGGACCCGTCGCTCATGGCCGAGAAGTCGATCTGGGAGGTGGCCGGATCACACTGGCGGCACGGCTCGCCCGGCAGCGCCTCACCCGCGGGTCGGCAGACGCCCCCGATCGCGCACACGCCGGCATCGATCACCGTGTTGCACGCGCCGGCGCCGTCACAGGTATCCGTCGTGCACGCCATCCCGTCGTCGCAGCTGTAGGGGGTTCCGGCGCAGCTGCCCGAGTTGCAGGTGTCGCTGAACGTGCAGGCCGCCCCGTCGTCGCATGCCGCGCTGTTGTTTGGATGCGCACAGGCGCCGCCCTGACAGACGTCGTCCGTGCAGCCGTTACCGTCCCCGGGACACGCCATCCCCTCGTTGGCGGCCACGGCCTCACAGGCCGCCGAGACGTCGTTGCAAACGCCGAGGCTGCATGCCCCGTCCAGCGCCGAGCAGTCCCGCGGTGCACCCGTGCACACGCCGGCGCCGCAGGTGTCGCCCGTGGTGCAGAACGCGCCGTCATCGCAGCCGGCGCCGTCCAGGGGTCCGGTGCTGTTTGTGCACGCGCCGGTCGCCACGTTGCAGCTGTCTGCCGTGCATGCGTTGGCGTCGTCGCAGTCGCTGTCGGCGGTGCAGCAGGCCGGTACGGGCGCGCCCTGGCATGCCCCGCCCTGGCAGCTGTCCGGGCCCGTGCAGACCGTCGTATCATCACAGGGGGTGCCGTCGGCCAGCGGGGCCGGCACACAGGCGTCGCCGGCCTCATCACACGCGCCGTCGTTGCAGGCGTCCGCCACGCCCGTGCAGTCACGCAGGGTCCCCGAACAGCTTCCAGCGGAGCAGACGTCGTTGACCGTGCAGTACAGGCCGTCGCTGCACGGATTGCTGTTGGGATTGTTGATGCACCCCGTCGCGGGGTCGCACGCATCGTCGGTGCACAGGTTGTTGTCGTCGCAGTCGATCGTGCTGCCTTTGCACACGCCCGCGTCACACGCGTCCGCGCTCGAGCACGCGTTGGTGTCGTCACAGCTCGTGCCGTTGGGCCGATCGCTGAACTGGGTCGGCGTCGCCGCATCGCAGACACGGCAGGCGTTGGCGGGATCCAGCATTGTGTCCGCATAACACGCGTCGTCGACCAGGCAGAACCCGGCCACCAGCGGCGCCGTGCAGCCACCCGCTCCGTCACAGGCGTCCGCCGTGCACGGCAGTCCGTCGTCGCAGGTGTAAGGCGTGCCCGCGCAGTCGCCCGCGCCGCAGTTGTCCCCCTGGGTGCAAGCGTCGCCGTCATCGCAAGCCGTGGCCGGAGGTGCCGCCGGGTGAGCGCAGGCACCGGCCTGGCAGACGTCGTCGGTGCATACATCGCCGTCGTCGTCGCATGCCCAGCCGTCGACGGATGCCGTCCACGCCGTCGCGTCGGTCGCCGAGTGACATCGCTGGCATGCCTGGGTCGGGTGCAGGGTGCCCTCTGCGACGCACGCGCCGCCGATCAGACAGGCGCCGGCGGCCACGGTGTTTGCGCAGGAACCGTCACCGGCGCAGCTGTCCTCGGTGCAGGCCAGCCCGTCATCGCAGCTGTAGGACGTGCCTGCGCAGCCCGAGTCCGTGCAGGTGTCGTTGAATGTGCAGGCGTTGGCGTCATCGCAGGGCGCCACCACCGTCGTATGCGCGCACGCGCCGGTCTGGCACGTATCCGAGGTGCACGCCTCGCCGTCGTCCTCACATGCCAGGCCGTCCGGCTTGGGCGCCAGCATGCACGCGCCCGCATCGGGGTCGCAGTAGCCGTCGTTGCAGGCATCGGACGCACAAGAACGCGGGGCGCCCACGCAGGAGCCGGATGCGCAGACATCGTCCACAGTGCACCACGCGCCGTCGTCGCAGCCCGCACCGTCCACGGCCGCGACATCGTACGAGCACGTCCCCTCGGGGGTGCATTGATCGGCTGTGCAGGCGTTGCCGTCGTCACAGTCGGCGGCAACCGTGCAACAGCCCGCCAGCGCCGGACCCTGGCAGGCGCCCTCTTGACACGTGTCCGGGCCGGAGCAGGGGAGGCCGTCATCACACACAGACCCGTCCGTGGCCGGGATCGCCACGCACGCGGCGTCTACGTCGCTGCAGCTGCCGGCCGCGCAGGGGGCGTCCAGCGCTGTGCAGTCGCGCGGTGCGCCGGCACAGATACCGTCCGTGCACGTATCGTCTACCGTGCAGAACAGCCCGTCGTTGCAGCCCGCGATGTTGGGTGTGTTGAGGCAGCCTAACGTCGTGTCACAGGCGTCGTCGGTGCATGGGTTCTCGTCGTCGCACGAGACGGGAGCGCCGCCCAGGCACGAGCCGCCCTGGCACTTTTCACCCGCCGTGCAGGCGTCGCTGTCGTTGCAGGGGGAGCCCGGAGGCGCGTTGGAGATGGCGTCGTGCCAGCAGCGCGCACATGGGTCGTTGGGGTCCGCATCCCCGTTCTCAAAGCACGCGCCGTCGATCAGGCAGGCGCCCTCTTCGACCTCATGAGTACAGGCGCCGTCAGTGCAGGCGTCCGTCGTGCAGGCCACGCCGTCGTCGCATACCACGGCAGCGCCCTGGCAGCTCCCGTCGGCGCAAGTATCGGTCGTGGTGCAGCTGTCACCGTCGTCGCAGGTCTCGGCGCTCTCAGTCGCGGTAAACGCGCAGCCTGTCGCGGGATCGCACCCGTCTTCAGTGCACGGGTTGTCGTCATCGCACACCGGCGGATCGGATCCGACACAGTCGCCGCCCAAGCAGGTGTCGGTGGTCGTGCACGCGTTCCCATCGCTGCACAGCAACCCGGCAACGGCCTGCTGCAAGCAGCCGAATGTCGGCAGACAGAAGTCCAGCGTGCAGTCGTTGCCGTCGTCACACGCCACTGAATCGGCGAGGCACACTCCGCCGGCGCACGTGTCGGGTCCGGTACAGGCGTTGCCGTCGTCGCACGCGGCGCCGTCCGGGCGGGGGGACCACACTGTCGCGTCGACGTCCGGGGCGCAGGTCAGGCACGGCACGCCGGCCGGGGTCGTCCCCTCGGTCCGGCAGACCTCATCGATCAAGCACCAACCGGTCTCCAGCGTCTGCGTGTCGCACTCTCCGTCCTCGCAGACGTCGATCGTGCAGGACAGGCCGTCGTCGCAGACCATCGGCACGCCTACGCAGGCGCCCGCCTGGCAGCTGTCTGTGGTCGTGCACGGGTCGGCGTCGTCACAGCCGACCAGGTCCAAAGGCGTGTGCACGCAGCCGGTCGCCGGGTCGCAGGCGTCCTCCGTGCAGGCGTTGGAGTCGTCGCACGACATGGCGGAGGTCGGTGCGCACGACCCGGCCGCGCAGGCATCACCGACTGTGCATAGCAAGCCATCGTCGCAGGGGAGGCCGTCGGGTCGCGCCGACCAGCCGGTGCCGGAGGTCTTGGGGTCGCACCACAGGCACGCGTCGTCGGGCTTGGCGGTGCCGGTCGTGAAGCAGTTGACGCCGATCATGCACCCCGTGCCGGACGGCTGGTAAACGCACGCCCCTTCGGTGCAGGTCTCGGCCGTGCACGTTGACCCGTCGTCGCACAGGGTGTGCCCGCCTTCGTCGATCTTGCCGTCGCAGTCGTCGTCGATGCCGTTGCACTGCTCGCTTCTCTTCTCCACCGTGCACTCGGTCGGGCCGTCGGCCTCGCAGGTGTAGGCGCCGGCGCAGACCGACCCGGCGTCGCAGCGACCTGAGCGGCCCACATGAGTCTCGTCGCACTCGCACTCGTCGGCGTCCGGAATACACAGCAGCTCGGTGTCGACAGTGGCGCAGGTCGTCGCGATCGGGCAGTCGCTCGCCGCGCTGTTGCAGGCCGCGAGGCATGCCCAACGGCCGCTGTCGGCCACCTGGCGGCAGAGTGTGTCGTGCTCGCAGTCTTGGTCGTCGTTGCACGGGGCGCAAAGCTCGGCGGAGGTCTCCTCGGAGATCCTGGGCTCCGGCGGTGTCACGCGCGGCTCCGGCTCACTCTCGGGGGGCGTACGGTCCGCGTCGGCCTCGGGGCCGGTCGGGTCGACAGGCGCCTCTACGGGCGGCGCTGTCGGGTTGGAGCCAGCCGCGTCGGCTGCGGCGGTCGGGTCTGTCGGTGTTGGGGATGTGGTCGGCGCCTCTGACGAGCAGGCGGCAAGCAGAACACATACTCCGGCGACGATATGGCGCAGTTGCGGACTCATGGGAGTGTTATCGGCCCGGTCGCCCAACTATATGAGCGATCACGCGGGATCGCGGCAGGCTGGGACACACTGACACACCCAAAAGACACGTGACACACCGCCGAGTCAGGTATCGGTCAAACGACGTAAACAGCGTGCTGTGGCGGTACGGTTATCGCTGTCAACTCTGGCGTGGTCTTTGCTCCCTTTCGTGACACCGAAAAGGGAGAGCCGCTTGCAGAGTAAGATTCGCGTTCTGGTCGCTGAGGACCATGCATTTCTCCGCCTCGCCATACGTCAGGTGCTGGGCGGCGGTAGGGATATCGATATCGTGGAAGAGGTTGTTACGGGGCAGGACGCGCTCGCCCGCGCTGGTGACGGCGACGTGGACGTGCTCGTCTTGAACGTCTCGCTGCCCGGACTCAGCGGTCTGGAGGTGTTCCGCCGGCTGGAGCAAAGCGACGTGCGCGTGGCCATCGTGTTTATGAGCGCCTATCCCGAGGACCAGTTCGCCTTGTCGCTGCTTCGCGAGGGGGCGGCGGCCTACTTGTCGAAAGACGCGGAGCCTGATGAGCTGTTGACCGCCGTCCGGCGCGCCGCGGAAGGCCTCACCTACCTGACCAACGCCCTGCTGGGCCTGTCCCGCCGCCACGACGGCCGGTCGCCCGTGCCCCACAACCGGCTGAGCGTGCGGGAGCACCAGGTGTTCATGCAGCTTATCGAAGGCCAGACGGTGTCGCTCATCGCTGCTGAGCTCGACTTGTCGGTCAGTACCGTCAGCAACTACGTGGGCCGCATCCGGGGCAAGCTCGGGGTGGAGTCTCAGGGCGAGATCTTCCGGTACGCCCACCGGGCGGGCCTGCTGGATTGCTACCAGGCCGCGAGTCGGTAACGCCGTGGTATCGTAGCCGCTATGTCGGCCACTCTGACCGCCTCCGCCAACATCCTGTTGCCCGGCGGACCGGCGCGTCACCTGCTTCATATCGTCTACTCGCCGGACCGCAGCGCGGTTGGACGGATCGTCGAGCTGGGCCGGGCGGACCTCATCGTGGGTCGCGAGCCGAAGGACGGCGGGCTGCGCATTCGAGACGCTCGGATGAGTCGCGAGCACGCCCGCCTCCGCCGGTCCGAGACGCACGCGATGTATCAGGTGGAGGACCTCGGCGCCAAGAACCGGCTGCTGGTCGGGGGCAAGATCACGATGTCCCGGGTCCTGCTGCACGGAGATGTCATGCGTCTGGGCGACTCATTGCTCGTCTACGAACAGGCGCAGCCCGACGCGGCCGAGCCGGTCGAAGAGCACGGCTTCGTCGGGGAATCGGCGGCGGCGCGCACCGTGCGTGTGGAGCTCAAGCGTGCGTCCCGATCGAAAGACCCTGTGCTGCTCAACGGGGAGTCCGGGGTCGGGAAAGAGGTCGCTGCCCGGGCGCTGCATCGGCTGAGCGATCGTCGTGGCGACCTCGTCGCGCTGAACTGCGGCGCCATCCCGCCGAACCTGGTGGAGAGCACGCTCTTCGGGCATCAGCGCGGCGCGTTCACGGGCGCCACTACCGACAATGAAGGCTACTTTGTGGCGGCTCAGCGCGGCACGCTCTTCCTGGACGAGATCGCGGAGCTTCCCGGGCCGGCTCAGGCCGCCTTGCTTCGCGTGTTGGACGATAAGGTGGTTGTGCCGGTCGGCGCGACGCGGGGCCGCAAGGTCGACGCCAGCCTGATCGTCGCCACAAACGTGGATCTGGGCGCTGCAGTGCAGGAGGGACGGTTTCGCGCTGACCTTTACGCCCGGGTCGCGGGTTGGCCCATCCCGGTTCCGCCGCTGCGGGAGCGCCGCCCGGACATCCTGGCGCTGTGCACCCATCTAAGTGAGGCGCCCATCACGTTTGAGGCCGACGCGGCCGAGGCGCTGCTGATCGCGCCGTGGCCCGCCAATGTGCGTGAGCTGCGGACCACGATCGGCAGAGCTCAGGCGATCGCCGGTCCTGGCGCTGCGGTCCGCGTCTTTGCCCTGCCGAAGCCGATGACCCAGCCCATCTTGACTCGCGCGACCGCGGCCGCTGCAGCCACCGGCGGCTTCGAGCGCCCGAGTGCGGACGAGCTGGTCGGCGCCTTTCGGCACCTGGACGGCAACGTGGCCCAGGTCGCCAAGCACTTTGGACGCACGCGCAAGCAGATCTATCGCTGGCTCAAGTACTACGATCTCGAGCTGGACACGCTCCGCGGTTAGAAGCGGAGGATGCCCGTGAGTCCGCCGCCGCCCTTCACGCTCATGGGCACGACCGTGGCGTCGGTCTCCATCGCGTCCATGATCAGCAGCACGCTGCCGGTCACGGCCAGAGCTGCGCCGGCGCCGACCAGGATGTAGCCGGCGAGACGGGCGTCTTCGAAGGACTGCTGCGTCTCATTGTAGTTGGTGGTGTAGGTGCTGTGATCGTCGTCGCTGAGCTTGGGGTCCGCGTTGAGATCGGCGATCTCGTCGCGCGCGTTTCGGACGCGGCTGAACGCGACGGTGCTGGCCACCAGCGAGGCGGTGCCGACCCCGACGCCGATCCAGCCGGTGATGGTCAGGACACCACTGGATGGCGGTGTGACCGGCGGGGCGTCGATGGGCTTGGGCGCGGGCTTTGGGTTCAGCGCGATCTCGATCGCCGTGAGCCCGCCCTGGCTCACTTTGACCGGCAGCTTCTGGGCGACGTGGCCTTCGGCGGTCACGCGCACCTGGTGGATTCCGGGCTCCAGCCCGTCCGCTTGCGCCAGAGGCAGGGAGCCGATCGCTAGATCGTTGGCGTACACGGTGGCGCCGCGTGGTCGACCTGTGACCCTCAGCGCGCCGCGCGCCGCTTTGAGCGTGACGGTGCGTACAGAGGCCTGACCTAACGGGTGCTTCCATGTCAGCTTCTTCGTCTCGAACCCTTCGCTGGTGACCTCGATCCGGCTCTCCACGTCACGCGTCCACATCGCGCGCGGTGCGGGCCACGGTTGGCTATCACGCGTGACGTCCGCCTGCTCGGGCGACACGTGCAGCTCGATGAAGACGTGATCCGCGCTGAGCTTACCGCGGATGCGCGAGCGGTTTTGCGTGAGCTTGGCCTGGTGCTCATCCGGGAACCCAAGGCGCTCGGCGTCGTCGCAGGCGCGCCAGGCGTCGAGATATCGCCCGTCCTCCAGGAGCACCGCGCAGAGGTTGTACGCGTACTTCCAGTGATGGTGCAGATGCTGGGCCGCTTTCCACAGGTCGATGGCGGCCTTGCGCTTGCCGCGCTCACGGGCTTTCAGAGCTTGCTCGTGCAGCCGGGTCGCAGTGGCCTCTTTAGCGTTGGGGGGCACGTCCTGCGCGTCCGCTTCAGACACGAGGCAGAGGCAGGCCAGGGCCAGTATGGGCAAGCGAGCGCGCATTTCAGGGCGCTTACTTGATCACACCGGCGCTTTTGTTTCCAGTGCGCTGGGACCTCAGCTTGCGCAATGTGAGGTGCAGGTCGCCCTCCTGCTCGCTGCGAATCACCGCGCCGTGCCTGCGATAACCTCGCAGCTTCGTGAGCACCTGCAGGGACATGCTGCCCGCCGGTTTGAGCACCTCGACCGGGCTTCTGCCAATGAATGTCCCGTTTACGAGAATCCGCGCTCCCGGCGGGGTTGTGATGATACGCACCATGGCCGGGTCCGCCGTGGCCTTCGAGTCCCCGGCGGGTCGTGGCCGCACTCGAAACTGCTCGCGCCAGCGCTCTGCCCTCGCCCTGGCCTTGCTGCTGGCTCGTGCCGCTGCGCGCGGGCGCTCACGGACCGTCGGGGACGGGCTGCGTGTGAGGGTCGGCGCGGCTGCCTTTTCGGGCGCATCTGTCGGTGCTGGGGTTGGTGAGGGCCAGGCCAGCCAGACGGTCGCCGCGATGACCGCCGCGCCTGCCGCGACCCACCCGTGCCGAGATGGCGGAGCCCCTGGTGTCCGCTCCTCCGGCTCGGGAAGGCGCGCTAGACCGGCCTCGGTGTCTGGCGCAGACGGCTGTTTGGGCTCTTGGGCCTCGTACGGCGCGGTATCCACGATGACCGGCGTGTGCGGGCGGCCGTCCAGCAGCTCCTGCAGCGCATCGGCCAGCTCACCGGCCGTCGGGTGGCGGTCGGACGGGTCCTTGCTGAGGCAGCGCATGACCACCGCCTCCACCTCCGGCGGCACGTCGTGGTCCGGCGCGACATCTTGCAGCGCGGGTGGCGGGTCGTTGAGATGTGCCATCATCAGCTGGACCGGCGTGGCCTCGGCAAAGGGCGTGCGACCCGTCAGCATCTCGAACAGCACGACGCCTACCGCGTACACGTCGCTGACGCCGTCGATGTCCAGCCCCATCACCTGCTCGGGGCTCATGTAGGCCGGTGTGCCGCAGACAACCCCCGTCCGGGTGATCGATTCTATGCCCTGGGTCTCGCGCATCTTGGCGATGCCGAAGTCCAGTACTTTCGCCAGCTCTCGAGAGCGTTGCTGCACCAGATAGATGTTGGCCGGCTTCAGGTCGCGGTGAACCAGCCCCGCCTGGTGGGCGTGGTGCAGGGCTTCACACGCCTGCGCGGCGATGCCGACCGCTCGGCGCCAGGGCAGCGGGCCGCTGCGGGCCAGTACGTCGGAGAGCTCGCAGCCGTGAAGCAGCTCCATCATCAGGTACAGCTCTTCGGCGTCGGTCTGGCCGAAGTCGTACAGCGTGATCACGTTGGGGTGGTTCAGCTTGCTGACGCTGGTGGCCTCGTGCAGAAAGCGGCGCACGCCGGTGGCGTCCTCAGAGAATGAGCGTCGGAGCACCTTGACGGCCACCTCGCGCTGCATCGAGTGCTGCATGCCGCGATAGACCGTGCCCATGCCGCCGCGACCGAGCACCTCCATCAGCGTGACTTTGTCGTCGATGACCTCGCCGGCGCGGTTCAGCTCGGCGGCGCTGACGACGACCAGCTTGCCGCCGTCGTGCGGGCACACCCGGGCCTCGTCAAAGAAGCTCTGCTTGCATGTCGGGCAGATGCGTTCGGTGCCGGCCAATGGAAACCCCCATAAGCACCTTACCCCACGCATCCGGGCAGAGACAGTGCGCCTCGTTCATAGCGGTCATGCGCCGAATCGGAGGCTTGTGGAAATAGTTTTACACCCCCGGAAAGAAGTGGGCCGGCCGGTACACCACAAGAGAAAAAGAGACACGACTTGTAGGTGTCATATGAGCAAACGGTTCTGCCTCGTGCTGGTTATGACAGGTGCCGCAGCGATAGTGCTGCAGGCCTGTAGCGACCGGACAATCACACCACCCGCGACCGTCGAGGACAGCCCGGCGGTCAGCGAATGCGAGCCCGGCCAGCTGTGCGACCCGCCGGTCGACCCGGTCGCCGGCTGCGACCAAAGCTGCACAGATCTCGGCTTTGAGTGTGGAGAGCACTGTGGGGTCTCGTGCGGGTCGTGCGCGGGCGCGCAGCAGGCGTGCGTGCAGGGGCGTTGCGAGTGCATGCCGGCGTGCGCGCTGTCGACTTGCGAGACGGCTGACGGCTGCGGCGGCACCTGCGGACCCTGCGCCACCTACGAATCCTGCACGGACTGTCCGCTGAAGCTCTCGGTCATGGAGGTCGAGGACTACGGCGGCGTGCTGCGGACAGTCACGCTGCGGGTCGACTTCAGCCCGGCCGAGGGCGACGCGCTGCCCGGTATCGCGGACATTCGCATGAACGTCAGCGGCCCCGTCGAGCTCAAGTCGGTCGGTGTCAGCCCGGTCATCCTGGACGCTGAGAAGGAGCTCTTCGTCGACCCCAACACCGGCAAGCCGTTCCGCGAGCTGGCCGATGGCACCACCCAGATTCTGATCTTCTCGTCGGCCAACACCACGAAGATTCCAGGCGGGCACTGGCTGTACCTGAAGTTCAAGTTTGCCAAAGACGCAGCGCAGTCGGCCGAACCGGCTGTTTTCCAGTTGGTGGAGCGCGAGCAGATCTTCGCGCCACCGGACGCCGACTCCGCGCTGTGGAAGGCCCCTCTGGACGGCCAGGTCGTCGTCTGGTCGCAGGTGGCTGACGATGAGTAACCCCCTTAGAACAGCTGGGCTGGCCTTCGCGCTGGCCGGTCTCATCAGCGCTTCGACCGCCGAGTCCCGCCCCCTGACCCTGCTCGAGGTGTTCCAGTTCGGGCAGTACCTCGATTGTATGGACACCTGCGGCGAGGCGCCTGCGCCGGACGCCGACTATGTGTCCCACCGTACCTACCAGGAGTGCGTCGTAGAGTGTGGTTTCGCGCCTCGGCTCTGGGAGAAGAACGGCATCACGCCGACCGATCGCACCGACCACGAGCTGGCGTTGCTGGAGTACCAGGACGCCCAGGACCCGACGCAGGCGCTGATCTGCTACGGCGACGTGGACGAGACGGTCGTGATCCCGGGCGCGCTGTGCAGCGGCAAGGTGTGCGAGGCGATGCCAGAGTGCACCGCTGACGACTGCGAGCTGTCTTTGGAGACCGATCTGCAGTGCGAAGACAAAGACGGCGAGGGCATCTGTTGGTGGGGCGACAAAAAGCGTCCCGCCGCGTGCCCGCAGGTCGTGTGTGACGCGGCGCCTGAGCGCACGATCGAGCAATGCGCTGACGTCGACAATGACGGACTGCCCAAGTGGCTCGAAGATCATCTCGACTATCTCGATCCCGACAACTCGGATCCGCTGTGCAGCGGCGATGCCGTGTGTGGGTTCACCAAGACCTGCGAGTACGCCGCCGAGATCGCCGCCGGCCTGTGCGTCGACCGGGAGTGCGCCGCGACCGACTCCTGCACCGCGTTCCATATGGAGCTGGTGGCGCAGGACGACCAGCAGATCCTGATTCACGTCTATTACGACTACACCCCGATCCCGGCGCGCGTGCTGGACCTGTTCATCGAGTACAACCATGAGGCCCTGACCCTGGAAGACGCGCGGCCGCTGGCACCGCTGCTGCTGCAAGGCAAAGAGATGGCGGTGTCGCACCTGTCGGACGGCACAATGCGGCTGTCGGTCTTCGACACCGGCGGTACTCACCCGATCCCGACAGGCCCGATCATCGAGTTGGTGTTTCAGCGCCACGTGCTGGGTGGGACGGAGGTGCGCTTCTCCCAGGACGATCTGCTGCAGAAGGCCAGCGTCGCCCCGCTGCAGGGCGACGACGAGACCCAGGCGCAGCTCGCGGACGATGAGGGCTTCAACCTGTGGGGCAGTCCGGTCGGCATCGTGCCGTTGAGCGAGGTCACCACGCGGCTGAAGCTCTGGTACGGCTTTGACACCGTCGACAACCCGATCAGCTACGCCAAGGTGCCGAGCGGCGCCGACCTGTGCGAGGTGGTTCCGGACTGCGCCAATGAGGAGGACGAGCCGACCAAGGTCTTGATGATCGCGCGCCTGGACGAGCTGCAGTCGGGCACGCTGGCGGGCGGCGAGTCCATCGCCGGGCTCAGCGGCAGCGCCATATATATGGATGGCGCGGCCGATCACATGCGGCTGCCCGTGCACTATCGGGAGCCGCTGGCGCCTATCGGGCAGAGCTTCTCGATGGCCACCTGGTTCTACACCGAAGGCAACTCGGTCAGCGAGCTGAAGAAGACGCCGCAGATCCTGTTTGGCCATCTGGCTTTCAACGAGCGCACCCGCTTTGGGCTGGCGCTCAAGCCCGAGGGCGGTGAGACCGTCTCGTTGGTGCTCTTTGACGGCGACCTGCTGTCCAAGGTGCCCAAGCCTATCGAGGTCGTTGTGGCTACCGGCATCAAGGTCCGGACCTGGCACCATGTCGGGTTCTCGCTGGACACCGCAACCGGCAGCATCGACGTCTACCTGGACGGTGAGCGGGTCGAGCTGGAGGTCAAGCCGGGGCAGGAGTTCGAGTTCAAGCAGCCGCCGGCCGCGGTGGCCTGTCCGCAGTTCTTTGCGGGCACGGACGTGAAGCTGCACGAAGAAGGGGACGTTTTGGGCGGGCGCCCGCCGGAGATCGTCTACCTGGCCGTCAATCAGTCCAATCTCTACAAGATTCATCGGATGGACTCGACTGGACTCGGCGACTCCACGGTGATCGGCGACGGCCAGTTCTCGTACCGGGACCCGGACTACAGCGCCTTGCTGGACAAGATCGTCTACAGCGCCAACGTCAGCGGTGATTTTGAGATCTGGATCGCGGACGGCGACGGCGAAAACCGCAAGCAGCTGACCGTCGGGTTTGGTGACTCCTTCCGCGGCGTCTCCGCCCGCCGGCCGCGATGGGCGCCCGATGGCAGCGCGATCGTCTTTGAGTCGGACATCTTCGACGTGCTGGCCAACGACAACGCGTTCGCGCGCGTGAAGCACCTGTATTACATCGCATACGACGCGCCCGAGAACGCTGTGAACATCGAGACGGCCGGCGGCGATGTACTGACGCAGCTGGACTACGAGGCGCTGCTGGCGTCGCAGACGGTGACGGACTATCGGCTGACCGGCGCCGTGCTTGACCGCCACCACGGCAACGCGCAGTGGCTTTTGGGCAAGAACTTGGCGGCGGGCCACAAAGGTGTGCTGCTGATCGACACGTCCAATCCGGGTTGGGACGGGCACAAAGTCCACCGCCTGACCATCGGTGAGTACGCGGCGTTGTCCACCTCCGAGGAGATTCTGGGGCTCGGCGATCCGGACCACGAGCTGCGATTGATCGCGGGCCACCACAGTGAGAAGGCCGCGGTACCGAACCCCATCGTCACCGCGCGCATGGTCTACGCGCGCTCACAGTCGTGTTTGACGGGCGACGATCAGTTCGTGGTGGAGGCGCCTGTCGCCGCACCTGCCGGCGAGGAGGGCTTTGACGTCAAGGTGCTGCACCAGCCGGCGAACTATGACGAGAACTGCTGGGACAGCAACTTCAACACGCTGAAGGACACGGACGAGGACCGCAACCAGGACAACCTCTGGAACAAAGACGACTGCTACCCGTACCAGGTCCGCAACCTGTACGTGGAGTTCGATCCGCTGGTCTGGAAGCCGGTGCTTGAGGACAAAGACGGCAACCCGCAGGCGCCCGGTGCGCTGCTGGGGCCGATCTCTCAAGGCGGTCTTGGCAAGTTCCTGAAGCTGGCCGAGGCGTACCCGGCCGGGCGCGCGTTTGTGCGCGTGGAGGTTCTCAGCCCGCTGAATGCGCTGCCGATCACCGCGGGTGAGATCGCGGTGCTGCGCTTTGTGAAGCTGAACCTGGACCCCCAGGTCATCGATTTCGCTCCGTTTGGGCGGGTGGGTCAGGACGACGTGATGGTCAAGGACCTCACGACCGTGGGGCCGCCCGTGGTGTTCGAGAACGCGGGGCTGTTCGAGCGGTTGGATCAGGCGGTCTTCTCGCCCGACGGCGAGCGCCTGATGCTGGTCGCGGTCAGCAAGGCGCGGCCGATTCTGCTGGCGACCGAGAGCGTGATCTCGGCGGCCGACGCGGCCAAGGTGCTGCTGTCCCCGACCGCGATCCGCGGCATCGACTGGGTGCGTCAGGACCGCTTCATGGCCTGCAACTGGGTCGGTGGTTATTTGCACCCGCAGAAGAAGACGATCCTGCAGGGCCTGCGCGGTGGTCTGGACGACTTCCGGATCTACAGCGGTCTGCGGCACCCGCAGGCGTTCCGGTCGGAGGCCGAGCGCGGTATCGAGTTCCTCGCCAACGCCGGCCTGGACGGCCAGCTGGACTCCAAGCTGCCGAGCTGCGGCAACAACCACCTGGAGTGCCCGCCGTACTACCTGTGCATCGAGTCGGAGTGCAAGATGATCGCCTGTGATCCCAACGATCCCTTCACCTGCACAAAGCACTCGAGTCGCTGCACGCTGCGACCCGAGACGGTGGAGCAGGAGAACCTGGGCAAGGGCGGCGCCGACATCTTTCAGTGGGTGTGCGCGGCGGACTGCAACGTGGACCAGCAGTGCTTTACGCAGCAGTGCTTCAACGGCCCGTGCCGGTTCTGCGAGAAAGAGACGCTGTCGTGCATCGAGTGTCGCGAGACCATCAAGCAGTACGGCGATCTGAAGATCGCGACCATCGAGGGCTGCCCGGATCAGCGCAGCTTCCGGTGCGAGGCCGGCGAGTGCGTCACCGAGTGCTACGCGTTTGCCGACGATCAGACCATCTACCTGTGCGACCCCGCGCTCGAGTACTGCGAGCAGGGCAGCTGCGTGTTGCATGACTGGGATTGGTGGGACGTGGCGCCCGGCTCGTTCTCGGGCGGCGAAGAGATGAAGCAGCTGGTTCCGCCCGACAACACGGTGGGCTGGAACGGCTACACCCAGGCGGTCGATCAGCGCATCCCGATCAAGATCACGGCGTACGGCGTGTCCGACTACAACTCGGCGCCGGAGATCGTCGTCGAGGTCAAGGGCGGTCCGTTCTACGGCAGCGGTTGGCACCGTGTGGGCGAGGCGATCGTGCACGCCAAGACGTCGATTCAGGCCCAGAACCGGCCTATCACGCTGACTGTGCCGCACGGCTTCAACGACCTGCGCCTGCGGCTGGTGAAGTCGCCCTACGAGAACGTGATGGGCGGCGCGACCGGGCTGCGCAGCGGGGACAAGGACTTCTGCCTGACCGACCTCGAGAAGACGGCGGCCGCGGCGGGGGAGCCGTACGATCCGACGCCGTGTTATCGGACGGCGCAGGGCAGCCAGTACAACCTGGGCTATCGCTCCACCATCCCCTTTCACGAGGCGGCGATCGCCTGCAAGGAGCACGGCCAGGCCGGGTGTCCAAGCATCGCGCAGGGTGAGCACGACTATGTGCACGGCGGCGCCCCGGCGGCCATCGTGCTGGAGGTGCTGGTCGACGGCGCGTCCGCCTTCAACAACATCAACCAAAACAAGGTCTGCGCCTACGGCAGCTACACCAAGGACCCGCTCATCCCCATCGATAACGCGGCGCCCAAGAAGGTGTTCTACGGCGACATCGAGACGGAGCTGTCCAACGAGGCCGCGCAGTGGTGCGTGCAGAACCCGGACGAGTGCAAGACGCCGGGTGAGTTCGGCCTGATCGACTTCGATTATGCGGGCAAGGGCTTCGCGCTGCTGAACTGCAACGTCTACGACCCGGCCAACCAGGGTGAGCAGGCGCAGATCCTGTTCCAGAACATCATCATCGTTAAAGAGTGGCCGGCCAGCGCCGGGGCCATCGTGTTGGACAACGGCGACGTGTGCACGGTCGAGATCAACAAATTCTTGAACCAGCCATGTTTCTCGTTGGTCGGCCCGTCGCTGGACCCGGCCAACGGCGTGATCTCGCAGGGGCCCAGCCTGGCGTACGGCTCGCTGGACTTCTCGCTGTTCCGAAGCTTCGGCCACGACATGGGCTTCGAGGGCGTGCCGCTGCCCGAGTTCGACCTGACGATGGCGCTGACCGGACCGCCCCCCAAGGGCGATGTCGTGCTCACGTGCAACGGCGAGGACGTCACCGTGGTGGGCGGTCTCACGAAGTGTCCGAGCAAGGTCAAGTGGGGCAAGAACTACGAGGTCACCGTCAAGACCCAGCCGGCGGACACCACGCTGACGTGTTTTGTCGGCGGCGGGAAAGGGTCGATGCCCAAGGCCGACAAGACGATCTCGGTCGTCTGCGCTCAGGTGCACGGGGTCAGCGGGACGGTCAGCGGGCTGTCCAGCACCGTCCTGCTGCTGTCGGAGACGTCGCTGACCGGCGACCTGATCGACAGCAAGGAGTTTCTGAAGATAGGCGCCAACGGCGACTTTGCGATCAAAGCCATGCTGCCCAACGGGGGGACCTACGACGTGAAGGTCGTTGCCCATCCGCAGGGACAGAAGTGCACCATCACCAACGGTACCGGCACGATGGGCGACGCGGACGTCGTCGACATCGCCGTCACGTGTGAGGACGTGGTCGAGCGCAAGCTGACCTTCGACGTTTCCGGGCTGGAGGGCACCGGCCTGAAGGTGCTGGAGAAGAAGTCGGGCGTCACGCTGGAGCCGGGCGCGGACGGATCGCATGTCTTCAACTTCCCGTTTGTGGCCGGCGACGAGTACGACATCGTGCTGACCAAGCTGCCAAAGAACCCCGTGCAGTACTGCGCAATCTCGGCCGGCGGCAGCGGTGTGATGCCCGACGCGGACCACAATGGCGCGAAGATCGAGTGCAACACGCTGCCTACCTACAAGGTCGGGGCCGAGGTGATCGGTCTGCTGGGCGCCGGGCTCGAGCTTCAGCTCAACGGCGATGAGAAGCTGAGCGTGGACGCGCCGGATGACCCGTCCAAGAGCCCCACGGTCTGGTTCACCACGCCGCTGGTCACCGGGAACACGTACACCGTCACCGTGGCCACCCCGCCCGCCAGCCAGAAGTGCACTGTGGAGGCCGGTGTCGGCGTCATCGAGGCCGCAGACACCAAATACATCAAGGTGCTGTGCGTCCCCGACGTGGATACCAAGCAGTACGTCATTGGCGGCACCATCACGGGCCTGAAGGGCGAGGGCCTGACGCTCAAGCTGAGCGGCGGTGCCCAGTTCCTCAACGTAGATGTGAACGGCTCCTGGGAGTTCAAGACCAAGGTCGGCCCCGGTACGGCCATCGACGTCCAGGTGGATCAGCAGCCGATCAGCCCGACGCAGAAGTGCACGGTGGGGACGAGCGCATCGTCCTGCAACGCCAAGGGCGTGTGCAAAGTGGGCGACAAGGACGTGCACGACATCACGATTACGTGTGTGGACGCCGCGCTGGTCACGCTGGAGATATCGCGGCCGGACTCAGACGGGGCGGCTGTCGGTGCGCTGCTGTTCAGCAACGGCCCAAACCGCAAGCTGGTCGCGCAAGCGCCGGACGACGTGGTGCTGGAGAACGGCAAGGCGCTGTTCATCATGGCCGCGGCCGGCGCGGACCCGAAGCCGGGCGAGGTCAGCGAGGCCTCGCTGCCGCCGGGCGATTACTCGCTGTACGTGTACATCAACCACGACGGCGACTCGGACCCGCAGACGACCAAGCCCCTGTTCAACGCCGGCGACTACGGTATTGCGCTGCCGTACAAGGCGACGACAAGCGCCGGCGTGGTGAGCATCGGGACCGCCCAGCTCAAGCCGCTGGGACTCGCCAAGGTCATCGGGCAGATGGTCTCGTTCCCGCTCGGCGGAGTGTCCAAGCAGAAGATGCTGTGCTGGTGGGCGTTGCCCGGGGTTGGACTGCTCACCGAGAAGCCCGGGCCGTTCTCGCCGGTCGTGGCCACCTCGTCCGTCAACTGCGCGGACGCCCCGGCTGACGACGACGGCAAAAACGCCGGCAAGTGCATCTCGCTGGCCATCACCAAGAAGAACGGCGCCGTGCCTCAGGGCAGCACGTACGAAGTGACGTGTTGGATCGACGAGGACGAGAGCGGAACCATCAACGGCGGCGACTACTACGGCTTCGGAGCCGCAGGCGCCGGCCCCACCATCATGCCCCTTGGAATCAAGTAATGAGACCCGACCTGAAGATCTGGAGAAAAGACATGACCCGATCGCTTCTAACCCTGCTGCTCGTCTCGAGTGTCGCCCTGCCGGCGTCCGCTCAGGAGATCACGTGCAACAAGACCGCGGACTACCCGTGCAGCTTCCAGCTGGAGTCCGTGGGGCTCTCGAAGGTGCCGCCGATCTTCAAGTTTCAGTCGCGCGTCTCGCAGGCCAAGCTGCCGATCGGCGCCGGCCAGTTTCAGACGGTGCTGGTCAAGCTGCTGCGTGGCACCGAGGTGCTGTGCCTCGAAGAGTTCAAGAACGTCATTGTGACCAACAGCGTTCTGAACCTGGAGATCGGGCAGAACATGAGCTGCGAGCTGGACTCGGTCATCGCCGAGAACACCGACCTCTCCTCGATGTCGGCGACGTAGATATCGTATTCCTCGGGCGACATCGGCGGGACCGGCGCCTCGAGCAGCATGCGTGCGAACAGCTCATGCAGGCGGCCCATGCGATACGTGGCCGCGATCGTCCAGCCGAACGACTTGTACTCGATCAGCTCCGCGTAGGCCGCCTCCAACGCCACGAGCGCGCGCGTCTGGGCGGCGGCCGTGCGCATCAGGCGCTTTGGCGAGCCGGACAGCTCCACGCTCTGAAAGCGGCTGAAGCGGTGCTCCAGCTGTTTGAAGCCCGCGCGCGCGGCGGACTCTGCTGCGGGCGTGCCGGGGCGTCCACCGGCGGTGCGGAAGGTCGCCACCGCCTGGGCATATCGGCGCTGTGCCCGGCGGCGATCGGTCAGCGCATCACCCAAGGCCGCGGCCAGCCGGACGCGCCGCAGTGGACTCGACTCGGTCTTCAGGCCTGCCAACAACACGCGCCGCTGGTCCGTGATCCGGCCCGCCGCTTGCCAGGCCCTGGCCGCCGCCAGCGGTCTGCGGGCGCCCTCGAACAGCCGCGCCGCGTCTGTCGGCCGTCCCAGCGCGTTTTCGACCTGCGCGACGCGATCCAATCTCGCCGCCGTGCCGGCAGCAGGGAAGCGGCGCAGCAGCTCTCGATAGGTCTGGGCCGCCTCCGCCAGCTCCAGGGTGCGCTCAAAGCTGCCGGCCAGGTGCTCGGTCGCCGGTCGCTGCAGGGCGTGTCCCGTGGCCGCGCGCACGGCTTTCAGATGCGGGCGCGCCAGTGCGTGGCGGCCAAGCTGCAGCTGGGCCATGGCGGCGTTGAACCGCGCGCGGATCCGCATTGGCCCGGTCGCTTTCTTCGCGACCGCTTCGAATCCCGTCGCAGCGCGTGCGTAGTCGCGCTTGGCGAAATGCTGGGTGGCTCCGTCGAAGTCGGCCACCAGCGCCGCCTGCGCCAATCGCGCGCCCAGGCGGGCGGCTACTTCGCGGGTGATGATGTCGTCGCCTGCAAGCGCCGCCAGCGTGGCGCGTGCGGTGGTCAGATCGCTGCCGTACGACGCGAGCAGGTGCTCTGTAGCCAGGGTCGCGACAGGCGATCCGGGCGTGTATCGCGCCGCCAGCTCAAGCCGCCGGCGCGCGTCATCCAGCCGTCCGTGGCTCAGCAGCATGGTGGCCACCCGGACGTGCTGCGTCGGCAGCCAGGCGCCCCGCTTCTTATTCTCCAGGCGCATGGACGTGTAGGCGTCGACGTGCTCCGCCCAGACGACGCCGATCGCGGGCACCGCCTCTGCGGTATCTTTGCGCTCCAGGCCCAACACGGCCGGGCGCAGACGCCCCGCGGCGACCTCGGTGTCAATGTGAGCGAGCACGGCCTGGACGGCCGAGTAGGCAGACTCTTCGGTGCGTTTGTCGTGCGGCCGGCCGTCCCTGACGCGAGCGTACTGGGTCGCCGCCGCCAGCGGCTGTTCACCCCAGAAGAGCGCCTCCGCACGCAGGAAGCGGGCCTCGCGAGCCAGCGCCGCGCCAACCGGACGAGCGGCGTAGGTCGCGTAGGCGGTGGCGGCGCGGGCGTACAGGCGGCTTGCCGCGGCCCTGGAGCCACCGGAGACCACGGCCCGCAGCCGCAGCGTCTGGGCCTGAGCGTGGTCCGCGCGCGCCGAGTCCATCAGCGTCTCGTCCACCATGCGTCGGGCGCGTCGGGCTTGTGTCGGGTTGGCCCGCGCCCAGGCGCTGCCGCTGTCGAGGTTCGCCACCAGTGTGGCTCGCGCATGCTGAGCTGCGGCGCGATCACCCGCCAGAGTCAGCGCCTCGATCACGCGTTGGTGCAGCGCCGGGTTGTCCGCGTGGGTCGGTGCTGCCCCGATAACCGCCGCCAGCACCTGCGCCGAGGCCCGGTAGTGGGCCGGTTCGTGTAGCTCGAACAGCGCCTGTGCCGCCTCCAGCCGCACCGCTCGCGACTGGGGCCCGGCCGCCGGGGCATACCGAAACACGCGATGGGCGCCGGCTTCCGGGTCGAGCGTTCCGTCGCCGTCCCAGTCGCCCTCCGCCAGGGTACGTCCCAAGAACGCCACCGCCTCGTCGCGCAGCGCGGCCCGCAGCGGTCCGGTTCTGGGCAGCGCCAACAGCCGATTGAATCCGGCCACGGCCACCGCAGGCCGGCCTTGCATGAACCGCGTCCACGCCAGCTTGTAGAGCCCCATCTCAAAAAAGCGGGAGTCGGTACGGCGCACGACGTGCTCGTATGCCGCGGCCGCCGCCGTCCAGCGTGCGTCGTCGAAGTGGCCTTCGCCGATCCGCAGCCAGGCCTCGGCCGCGTAGCGGCTGGTCGGATGCGCCTCCACCAGCCGGGCCCACGCCTGCCGCGCCGCCGCAAAATCATCCTGGTGGTCTGCGCACCACGCCACCAAATAGTGGGCCTGGTCGGCGTCCTTGTGCGCGGGGAACCGCTTCTGCGCCGTGGCCGCCAGGGTGCGGGCGCGCGGGACGGCGCGGGAGTCGTCGTCCTCGAGAAGCAGGACAGCCAGCTTGAGCATCGCGGGCGCGGTGTGCTGCGGATGGTCGGGGTACGCGGACAAGAAGCGCTCCAGCGCCGCCCGCGCCTCCTGCCGGCGCTCTTTTGATGCGGTCTGGTGGCGTGTGAGCCGGTGCTGAAATGCGCCCGCGATGATTTGCCGGCGCGCTGTGAGCTCGCGCTCGACCTTGTCGCGAAGCTCGGCCTGGTAGTCGTTTGCTGTGGCTTGAAAGCGCTCCCAGACGCCGTCGGGGGGCGTCGTGAGACAGGTGAGCGCGGTGAGGTGGGGCAACAACGCTGCGATGTGCATCGGTGTATGAACGCGCGGCAACCAGATTGGGTCTTTGCTTATTCCAAAACTATTTCCACATGGCCCACCGAGCTTGAGTTTGGTACCACCCAGGTGTGAGCACGACACAAAAATCGGGCCCGGATTGGGTGTTGCGCATCGCCGCCATCGGCATCGTCGCCTTGCTGGTGCCGATCGCGATGAAGCTTTGGCAGGCCCCCAGCGAGCGGGATGAGCTGGATGAGCGCGATGCCATGGTACAGGTGCACAAGGATACGGCCGCCGCGGCGCTCGCAGCCGGTGACGCACGGCGGGCCGGGGCTGCGCTGGAGCTTGCGAGCATGCTGGCGCCCGACGACGTGCAGCTTCACCACGAGCGCTTGCGTGTGGCGGCACATCGGACCGCGGCAGGTGAGAGCGTGCTGGCCGAGGCCCAGCTTCCCGCCGTCCGGGCGACGCTGGACGCGCTGGATTCCCTGGACGGTGACGCCCACAAGGCGCCCCGGCTGGTGGCACGTGCCCGGATCGCGGCGGCGGGCAACGATCCCAAGACCGCTGAGAGGCGATACCGAGAGGCCGTCGAGGCCGACGACACCTACGTGTACGGTCACATGGGCATGGCGGACATCCACCGTGCGGCGGGGCGAATGACCGACGCGTTGACCGCTTATGAGCGAGCCGTGGAGGTGGCGCCCAAAAACGTGGCGGCGCTGAACAACCTGGGTGCGCATTACGTCGATTTGAAGCGCTACAAGGACGGAATCGCCCTCTTCCAGCGCGCTATCGAGGCCCAGGACAACGCCGCCAGCCGCGTGAATCTGGCCAACGCGCTGGCCAACGCCGAGCGCACAAAAGAGGGCATCGAACACCTGATTCGCGCGGCCGAGCTCGCTCCGGGCACGGCGCAGGTGCATGCGCGCCTGGGGGCGATGCTGGCGCTGGACGGCCGGCTTGCGGAGGCGGAGGCGTCGCTGGTCAAGAGCTTGGAGCTGGTCAAGGACGCGGCGGTGCTCTTCCGCCTGGGCGTCGTCTACCAGAAGGGCGAGCGGTTTGCGCATGCGGCCAGCGCCTTTCAGGAGCTGGTGAAGGTGCAGCCCAACCATGTGGAGGCGCTGTTTGAGCTCGCCCGCACGGTGCAGGCGCTGGGAAAGGGCGCGGAGGCGGCCGCGCTCTTCAAGCGCTATCTGGCGGCGGCGGGCGAGGATCCGGCGCAGGCCAAGCGCGTCGCCGAGGTCAAGCAGCACCTGGCCGCGCGCGCAAGGCCAAAGCCGACGGCGCCGCAGGCCCCGGTCACCGTGCAGTAGCCCGGTCTACTCGGCGATGCCGGAGAAGGGGCATTGGTCCTTCTGCTCATCGCACGGCGTGGGCGGCATGCAGTTGATCCACTCCGGGCACTCGGCCGACTGCTCGCATCCGCAGCCGCATTGGTTTTCAAAGCCCGTCGTGTTCTCGGGGCAGCCGAAGTCGATGACCTGGCATTGGGCGGGATCGGTCGTCACGTAGTCGCGGTTCCACTCCTTCTCCGGGTCGCAGGCGCAGGCCATCTCGGTGCAGGCGACGGTGCCGCCGTCCTCGCAGGTGCACTCGTTGCACCCGTCTGTGGAGGGGAAGGTGTCGCCGGCGTTGTACTCCTGCTCGTCATACACGCAGTCAAAACACACAGCGTCCGTGCAGGACACGGTGCCGTCTGACTCACACGTGCAGCTGTTGCAGTCGACGTCGAAGGTCTCGCCTGCCTCGTAGGTGCTGCCCTGGAACTCGCAGTCGGGCATACAGGGGGTGTCGAGACACTCGATCTGCCCGTCCTCTTTGCACGTGCATTGCTGGCACTTTTCGCCGGGCACATTATCGCCGACCTGATAGGTGGTGCCGTCTTTGTCGCAGATGGTGATGCACGCCATTGCGGTGCATGCGACCTGGCCGTTGTCGTCACAGCCGCAGGTATTGCAGCCGTCCGTGGCGTCGAAAGAGGCGCCGCTCTCATAGGTCTTGCCGCCGTAATCGCAGGTCTTTTTATTGGTATTGCAGTCGGCCCCCTCGCATGGGGATTGCCCCGGTGCGTCGGATGCGCTGCAGCCCATTGCCAGGGTTGCGCTGAAAGCTAATGAGATGATGAGACGATTCAACATGTCGGTCCTCCGTGTTGTCGGGGGGGTATGGAGCACGGCGCGTGCCACAGGCCCACAGGCGCGCCGTGTCCCGAATCCCGTGTACCTGCCGCGGGCCCACTGTGGAAAACCGCTACAGACGACAGGTGGCTGGACACTGCGCGCCACCGGGTGGCATCGGCGCCTCTTTTCACGCACCCTCTTCACTGGATGCTCTAGGAGGGACATCGATGATGACGGGGACACGGCTCGTGTTGGCGCTGGGGTGCGTTTTGGCGTGGACAACCGCGCAGGGGAAGGGCTTTCGGGTCGGCCAGGTGCCTAACGGTGCGGTCTACGGCTGCGGTCTTTGCCACGACAGCTTTCCCCCCAAGAACAACCCCTTTGGGCTGGACGTGTGGGACACGCTGAAGGGCAGCAACGTCGACTGGCCCAAGCTGTACAACATCGACTCCGACGGGGACGGCTTCACCAACGGCGAGGAGCTGGGCGATCCGGATGGGCTGTGGGTGCCAGGCGACGACGTGCCGCCGTCGCCGACGGACCCGTCCAAAGACACCGACTTTCCCGACCCGTGCGGCAACGGCGAGCTGGACGGCGGTGAAGCCTGCGACGACGGGGGTAACGCCGGTGGGGACGGCTGCGCGCACAACTGCACGGTCGAGCCCGGGTGGGACTGCGACGATCAGGGCTGTGTGACCAAGTGCGCGGTGGTGACCGCCGATCCGCCCTACTGCGACGACGGCAACATCTGCACCATCGACGAGTGCCTGCCGGGCGTCGGCTGCAACCACACCGTGACCACCGACTGCGACGACGGCAACGTGTGCACGGTGGGCGACACCTGCCTGGCCGGCACCTGTGTGTCGGGCGCCCCAAAGGTGTGTGATGACGGCAACGTCTGCACGAACGACCTGTGCAAGCCGGCCTCGGGCTGCGCTACGACGCCCAACGCGGTGCCCTGCGACGACGGCGACATCTGCACGGTGCTGGACCAGTGCGCGGGTGGCGCCTGCCAGTCCGGCGTGGTGAACCCATGCAACGATTTGATCAGCTGCACCGCTGACAGCTGCACGTCGGGCGTCGGCTGCACGCACATCGGGGATGACGGGCTGTGCGCAGACGCGACCGCGTGCACCGACGACGTGTGCGACCCCAAGTCGGGGTGCAACAACCCTGCAAACGGGCTGGACTGTGATGACGGCAACCCGTGCACGGATGACTCCTGCGACGTGTCCGGGTGCGTGCATGTCAACAACGCCGCAGCGTGTGAGGACGGCGACGCGTGCACGACGGGGGATGTCTGTGCGGCCGCCGCCTGCACATCCGGCGGGCCGACCGACTGTGACGACGGCTACGACTGCACCACCGACGGCTGCGACAAGGCGCTGGGGTGTACTCATCTAACGGCTGACGGCGAGTCGTGCGACGACGACAACCCGTGCACCGATGACGGCTGCACGACCGTCGGCTGCACCAACCTGCCCAACACCGAGGCGTGCGATGACGGGCAGGTGTGCACCGGGGACGGGCTGTGCGAGTCCGGGGCCTGCGTTGTCGGCGACCCCGTCGCCTGCGATGACGGCGACCCATGCACCGACGACACCTGCGACCCGGCTGAGGGTTGCGTGTTCACGGCCAACACCGCCCCGTGCGACGACGAGAGCCTGTGCACCACAGACGACGTGTGCGGCGCGCTGGGGTGCGCCGGGGTGGCGGTCGACTGTGACGACGACGATGTGTGTACGGACGACCAGTGCGACAGCGCCATCGGCTGCACCTGGGCCGCCAACGCGGAGCCGTGCGACGACGGCGACGTCTGCACCTTCGCAGACATCTGCTCGGCCGAGGGCTGCGCCGGGGACGCGGTCGATTGCAACGATGACGATCCGTGCACCGAGGACACCTGTGACGCGGTTGACGGCTGCGCCAACACGGCCATCGACGGCTGCGGCGATCCGGAGGACCCGCCCGACCCTGAGGACCCGCCCGACCCTGAAGACCCGATCGAACCTGAGGACCCGGTCGAGCCGGAGGACCCGGTGCAGCCTGAAGATCCGGTCGACCCCGAGGATCCCGGCGACACTGACGGCGGCGACACGCTGACCGACGAGCCTGACCCGGAGACCACAGGCGAGACTCCTGCCGACCCGATCGCTGCCGACGCCGGCGGATGTAGCGCAGCGCCCCGATCCACCGACGCGCCGGCCGCCGTGTTTGTGATGGCTCTGGCGGCGCTGGTTCTGGTGAGGCGCCGGCGCAGAATCGGCTCCCTGTCAGCGCTTTTGGGTCGACTTTAAGGGGCCATTTCTGCTATGTTGGCGCGCACTTATGCAAACTCGCGCGCTGCTGTTCCCGTTGGCTGTTGTCCTGCTGCTGAGCGCCTGCGGCTCTGACTCTGAGCCCGGCGAGAAGCCCGTCCTGAAACAGGATCTGGGTGAAGATGTCGCCGTCATCGACGGAGAGAGTCCGCCGCCGGATGGCGCGCCCACCCCGGATGGCACTCAGGAAGAGGACATCAATCTGGTGCAGCCCGGGTTTGCTGAGCCCTGCGGCGAAAACAAGGACTGCGAGACCGGCTGGTGCGTCGAGGGGCCCAACGGGTCTCTGTGTACGCAGACCTGCCTGGAGTGGTGCCCCGATGGATGGCTGTGCAAGGGCGTGACCAACACCGGCGGCGATGTGACCTTCATCTGCGTGCCGCAGTTCGACCCGCTGTGTACGCCGTGCGCGGTGGACGACGACTGTGGCGCGGCTGCGGATCGCTGCATCACCATCGAGGAAGAGGGCAGCTTCTGCTCGCGCAAGTGTGATCAGAACAATCCGTGCCCGGGCGGCTTCACGTGCAAGGCGGACATCGAGGGCGAGCCGGGACAATGCTTCCCGAAGTCGGCGTCGTGCATCTGCTCCGACGAGACGCTGGGCGAGAAGCAGCCGTGCAAGCGCGTCAATGAGCTTGGGACATGCTGGGGCTTCGAGGTGTGCATCGGGCCGGGCGGCTATGGGGCGTGCTCGGCCGAGGTGCCGAGCGAGGAAGAGTGTGACGGTCTGGACAACGACTGCGACGGGGTAGCGGACGACGGCCAGCTCGGGGGTGGTCCGTGTGAGGTGCACAGCGCGTTTGGCGTGTGCAAGGGCCAGTACGAGTGTCACGGGGAGGCGGGGTTGGTGTGCAGCGCGCCGGAGCCGACCGAAGAGGTCTGTGACGGGGTGGACAACGACTGCAACGGTCTGACGGACGAAAACGAGGGGGACCTGGACGGCGACGGGATTGGCGACTGCCTCGACGACGACATCGACGGCGACGGTGACCCCAACGTGAGCGATTGTGCGTCTTACGACCCGACGATCTTCACGGGTGCGCCCGAGCAGTGCAACGGTATTGACGACAACTGCGACGGCGCGGTGCCGCCCGATGAGTACGACGCGGACGAGGATGGCATTGCGGGCTGCGCGGGTGACTGCGACGACGGCGAGGCGACTGTTTACCCGGGTGCCGAAGAGCTGTGCGACGGGCTGGACACCGACTGTGACGGCGCGCTGGGCCCCGATGAGCTGGACCTGGACGAGGACGGCGCCCTGGGCTGTGACACCGACTGCAACGACGAAGACGTCAGCATCGGGCCGGAGTCGCCCGAGATCTGCGGTGGCGTGGACGAGGACTGCGACGGCGAGCTGGATGAGCCCTACGCCGAGGGGTGCCTGGCGTTTTACGTGGACGGGGACGGCGATGGGATCGGCGTGGGCGAGCCCAACTGTCTGTGCGGCCCGACCGAAGAGTACACGTCGCTGATCCTGGGCGACTGCAACGACGAGGACGCGGCGGTGTCGCCGCTGGCGCCCGAGGTGTGTAACGGGCTGGACGACGACTGCGACGGCAACGTGGACGAGCCCGGCGCCCAGGGCTGCGAGCCCTATCTGGTCGACGGGGATGGGGATGGCTGGGGCGCGACCGGCGATGCGGCGTGTTTGTGCGAGGATCCGGGAGAAGGCGTGGTCGCGCAGCCGGGCGATTGCAACGACGAGGACCCGTCGATCCACCCGGGCCAGGACGAGCTGTGCGACGGCGTGGACAGCAACTGCGATGGCCTTCAGCTGGTCGACGAGGTGGACGCGGACGGCGACGGCGTCAAGGGCTGCGACGGGGACTGCGACGACGAGAATCCGGACGTGCATCCGGGCGCGGAGGAGGTCTGCGACGGGCTGGACACGGACTGTGACGGCTGGGCGCCGGACGACGAGAACGACGACGATGCGGACGGCTGGCCGATCTGCGCAGGAGACTGCGACGACTGGAGCGAGAAGAGCTGGCCCGGTGCGCCGGAGGTCTGCAACGGCAAGGACAGCGACTGCGACGGCGAGATCGACGAGGCTGACGCGGCCGGATGCGTGGCGTTCTATCCGGATCAGGACAAGGACGGCTTTGGCGTGACCGCGCTGGGGCAGTGTCTGTGCGGACCGACCGCCGGCCTGCCGGTGAGCCTGGGCAGCGACTGCGCGGACGACGATCCCCTGGAGCAACCGGGCAGCAACGCGCCGTGTGCGGGCGATGCGGATTGCTGTCAGTCGCAGCAGTCGTGCAAGTACGGCTTCTGTGTGGACGGTCCGGCGCCGTGCGGCGATGACGATGACTGCTGGGCGGACACCTACTGCATCGAGAAAGAGTGCATCCCGTACGGCATCGGACCCGGGCTGCTGGCCAAGACAAGCTGCGACAAGCTGAACCTGGCGGGGCTCTTTCTGCCGACGCTGCAGTGCGAGTGGACGGGCCCGCCCGAGGGTGACGCCTTCCCCAACAACAAGAACGTGCTGGGGACCGCCATGGTCGCCGACTTCAACCTGAACAACGATCCGGATTTGGTGCGGCCGTCGATCGTCTTTGTCAGCTACAACGGCAACGACGGCGGCTTCCCGGCGGCGTCGTCCAAGGGCATCGTGCGCGTGCTGGACGGGGAGGACTGCTCGCAGCAGTACACGCTGTCGGCGCATCAGGTCGTTGGCGCGGCGCCGCTGGCGATCGCGGATTTGGATCTGGCGCCCGACAACCGCCCGGAGATCGTCGGCTTCCGGCAGGGCGGCGGGCTGGTCGCGTTCAAATACGACCCGGCCCAGGATGAGTTTGTCTTGCACTGGATGGCGACAGCCGGTGGCGCGACGTCCACGCTGGCGGGCAACGTGAATCGCTGGAATGGGCCGTCGATCGTGGAGCTGGATGGGGACGACTTCCCAGAGGTCATGATGGGCAGCGTCGTGTTCGACCACACCGGCGCACAGGTCGGTGGCAACCTCGGATACCAGAACTACTCACAGGGGATGTTTGACGTGGTTGCCGACGTCGATCTGGACGGCAAGATCGAGTACGTCAACGGTGCGTCGGTGTGGGAGTGGACGGGCTCCGGCTGGAATCAAGAGGCCTATGCCAAGGTGAACAACGGCCGCGGGCAGGTTGCGGTGGCGGACTTCGGCAACTTCCCGGTGGCCGGGCTGCCGGAGGGCATCGCGGAGGTCGCGGTGATCCGCACGGGACACGCGTCGATTCAGGACCTATCGGGCAAGGTCGTATTCGGCCCCTTCCCGCTTCCGAGCTGGCCTCCGGGCACGGGCGTCGGGACGGGCGGACCGCCGACGGTGGGCGACTTTGACGGCGACGGCATCCCGGAGCTGGCGGCGGCCGGTCGGGGCGCCTACTCGATCTTCGATATGGACTGCACCGCGTCACCGCTGCCGCTCGGGTGTGCGCTGCCGGGCGTGCTGTGGTTCCGGTGGAGCCAGGACTACTCGAGCTCGGTGACGGGCAGCTCCATCTACGACTTTGAGGCCGACGGGCTGGCCGAGGCGGTGTACAGCGACGAGTGCTTCACCCGCATCTACGAGGGGCTGACCGGCGACGTGGTCTTCAGTCAGTGGCGGTCGAGCTGCACCTGGTACGAGAACCCGATCGTGGCCGACATCGATGGGGATCTGAAGGCGGAGTTGGTGGTGGGCTCCAACACCAACTGCAACATCAAGTGCCCGGCGCTGGACCCGGTGTTTCGCGGACTGAGCTGCACTCAGGACAGCGAGTGTCCCAGCGCCAACGGGTGGTGCGAGGTTGGGCGCTGTCGGTGCGTGACGGATGCGGAGTGCGGTCCGCCTGAGTCGAGTTATGTGTGCGCCGATCCGCTGCCCAACACACCGGGCACGGGGAAGGTCTGTCGTGCCAGCCATGGTGGCCCGATCCCGGGCATCCGGGTGTATCGCGACGTGGCCGACAACTGGGTGCTGGCGCGGCCGATTTGGAGTCAGCACGCCTTCCAGCCGAGCACGATAGACGATCGCGGCAAGATCCATCCGTTCGGCTCGGTGCCGGCGCATTGGCTGTCGCCCGAGACCAATAACTATCGGCAGAACGCGCAGGGCAAGTTCGATCCGAAGCTGGCGCCGGACCTGACGGCTGATCCGGGCGTGATCCTCAACTGCGATGGTGACGGCGTGCTGACGATTCCGGTCGAGATCTGCAACCGCGGCGCGCTGCCGGTGGCGGAGGGCGTGACCGTTGGGATCTTCGACGGGGATCCCTTGAAGGTCGGCGAGGTGATCTGCCTCACCGAGACCAAGACGCTGCTGAACCCCGAGGACTGCGAGACGCTGAGCTGCCAGTGGCAGGTGCCCGACGATCAGCCGCATGACGTCTACGCCTACGTCGACTTCGGCGGGCCGAAGGGCGCCAACAAAGAGTGCTTCGAGAACAACAACGAAGCGCTGTGGACCGCGATTACCTGCACGAATTGGTAGGACGTGGTGTAACGTCCGGCCGGCCCACAGGACAGTGCGGCACCAGGAGGTGAAACCATGCGTTTGATAGGGGCCTTTGCCGCGCTTGCCATCGTCGGCTGTGCGGCCGCGGGCGGCTCGTCGACGGGCAAAAAGAAGGCCGATGCAGCGACGACATCAGACACCGGCGCGGCCGCAGATGTGGCCGCCGCGACGGACACAGCGGTCGAAGACGATCTCGGGGCGGCGCCCGATACCACCGAGCCGGCGGACACCGGCCCGCCAGAGCCGCTGCCGGACACGAACGAACCGGATCCCGAGCCCGACACAGGGCCTGTGATCGAGCCCGATCCCGTCGACACGGGCTGGGGTCCTGAGCAGTGTCCCGACGCACCCGACGGCGTAACCAAAGGCTACAAGGTCGGCAACCAGATGGCTGAGCTGAAGCTGCAGGACTGCGACGGCAACGACGTCTTTCTCAGCGACTTCTGCGGTGCGACGGGGACCTGGATCTTCGCGGCCCACGGCTGGTGACCACACTGCGTAAAAGCGGCGAGTTTCGCCGAAGAGGTCCACGACTCATTTGCTGATCAGAACCTGGCGAGCGTCGTCATCCTGGTGGAGACGTCCAGCGGCGGTCCACCCAACGCGACGGCCTGCCAGCAGTTTCGCGCCAAGTACGGCCATGAGGACGTCGTGACGCTGTTTGCGTCGTCCGGCCAGGCCAACGTGCTGTGGCATAACAACTACACCGCGCTGAGCGTGTTCATGGACAAGGACCGCGTGATCACCAACAAGTTCAACAGCGATATCAAGACGCAGATCGTTGGCGAGATCAGCAAGGTGCTGGCCCCCTGACCCATCCAAACGCGCTATGCTGCGCCGATGGAAAACTCCAAAGCGATGCCGGGGGCCCTGTGGTTTATGCGCGCCCTCGACGAGAAGTTTCCCGGTGCGATGCCGGCGACGGTCTTTGTTGGGCGGACCTACGAGCAGCTGTTTGAGCTGGGCTTTGACGAGCACTCGGCCATCGCGTGTGTGTCGACATGTCGCGACGAGCTGACTCACCCTCTGGTCCGTCGCATCGCGAAGGCCTGGGGGTCGGCGTTCAACTTTTCCAGCCTGGCCGGCATGCTCTTTCTGGGCAAGACCGGCTTCTCGGCGGCCCTGGCGCATGCGCCGCAGATCGAGGTGCGCAGCCGCTACGTCTTCTTTGTGATGCCGCACATCGGGCTGGGCGCCAGCGGGACGCTGGGCGAGTGCGAGCGCCACGGCCAGGCGGTGCCGTCAAAGGCATGCGGCGCGCTGTGCGCCTTTCAGGACGAGCTGCGCTCCGGAGACGTGAACCTGGAGCTGGATCCTGACGATCTGGAGCAGAGCCTGCTGAAGCGTGCGCTGTCGCGACGGCTGAGCCCGGGTCAGACGCCGGACCTTCTGGAGCTCACTCAGCTGACACTCACCAGCATCGTGGAGTACCTGGAGCACCTGATCGACCTGTGCCTTGACACCCAGAGCGCAGACTACGCGGTGGTCAGCGGCATCCAGATCCACGGGCCCGACGCGCGCGACTTCGTCCAGCCGGGGCCGATGTACGCCGTGACGAGCGAGGGCCGCGTCGACCTCACCGCGTGTGGGCCGTGTCCCTGACCTAGAAGAGCTTGCCCAGGCCACCGGGCAGCTTGTCCGCGATCTGGTCTTTGAGGCCGGACTGGGCCAGCCACTCGGGCACCTTGGACGAGTTCTCCTGCAAGAACTCGAACACCTTGGTCGCCTGCTCCTCGCTCAGTCCGCATTTCGCCATGAGGCCTTTGATCATCTCGTCCATTTCGTTTCTCCCTGAGTCGTCGTTTGGTTTTGTCCGCATCGGCGTGACGACCGCAACCATAGCAGGCCGCGTGCCAGTTGGCAGAACGACCAACTGCTCTGCGTAGCGCCCCGATGTCAGACCGGAACGTAGCGTATTGATACAGGCTGGCCGTACATCGCTGAGACAGGGGTTACTCGTGCAGGATGGCCAGCTCGTGCAGCACCGGCTGGTCCTGGCCCGCGGCGCTGAGCAAGGCCCGGGCCTGCAGCGTCTGTCCCTGCTTGTTGATCGGCGCGCCGCTCGTCGTCTCGGCCCAGGCGCCGCCGTCGATGCGGTAGGACACCGCGATCGTCGTGCCGGGGGGGCGCGTCTCCCGCCACTCCAACGCCAGCCAGGTGGTGTCTGCGGCGCCGAGATCAACCACCGGCCCCGTCCACACGGTGGGTCCCGAGTCCGCCAGGACACACGGATGGATCCCGGTCAGATCTCCGCTGTAGCCGTACGGCATCTCCAGCGCACCGTGCCCAAAGGTGAGGGACTCGCCGGTCGTGGCATGAAAGCGCGTCAGGCTCTCGGTCAGCAGGTTGATGCTGTAGATGTGCCCGGACGTGTCGATGGCGACCCCGCGCGGGTGCTTCTCCGTCAGTGGCAGTGCCAGTAGGTCGGTCACCCCCGACTCGGGATCGTGGATTACGACGACATCTCCATTGTCCGCGCAGCCCGTGATCACGCGGCCGTCCGGCGCAATCGCCACGCCGTTGCAGGTCGGGTTGTCGGTATCCTCCGCCGGGGTCAGGCTGCCGGACAGATCCACCGTTTGGAGTACGCTGCCATCTGCTGTCGAGCGCGCCTCCAGTCCGGTCTCGCCTGAGAGCCAGACCCGGTCCTTGCCGTCCACCGCGATGCCGTACGCCTGAATCGGGACTGCCCACGCCACATTCAGCGGGTTGGGGTCGACGCGCACCAGCGACGTGTAGTCCATGACAAAGAGCGCCTCGTC
>CAZJHX010000037.1:58254-70930 GCA_964545715.1 uncultured Myxococcales bacterium | reverse complement strand
TGGCGGCGAACGGCGTCGCCGCGCGGGTAGGAACGAATTTCCGACCTCGACAACTCGCGACTCTCCTCATCACCCTTGTGCTGCTCGTGCCCGCGTCGGCGTCTGCCGTGGACGGCAAGACCATCAAACCCAAGGCCGGCACGCCGCACCACGCGCTGCTGGATGGGCTGAAGCTGATCCGGGACAGCAAGTTCGACGCTTGGATCGAGCGCTATTGCCACACCGAGGATCTGTGCTTCAGCGAGACCTCCAAGCGCAGCCTGCGCAAATACAACCTGCCCGCGATTCATCGGCTGGCGTCCCACTGCATCAAGGGCGGTGACGCGTTGAAGATCACCCGGACCGACGGCGATCCGGCCAAGGACGACCAGGTGAAGCTGTTCGTCGAGTGCAATCCAAAAGGCATGCCGCGCCCGTTTACGCTCAAGCGCCAGGGCAAGGCCTGGAAGTTCAAGAAGCTGTAGTTCTGCTAGAATGACCCCCATTCAGAGAGATGAGTGGGGGTCGCCGTGAGAACAACGGTTGCAACGGTAGCTTGCAGCGTTCTGCTGTTGGTGGGGTGTCCGGACAAGACGGAGCAGCTGCAGCCTCAGCTGGAGACCGCGGCGCCCACGGGTGACGACGAGACCTTCGGCGGCGTCGCCGAGGTCGTCGAGCCGCCGCCGGACATCAAAGGCATCGAGGAGACCGGGCAGCCGGACGCCGGCGCGGCGTTTACCGAGCTGTGCTCCGATAACGCGGACTGCGAGTCCGGGTTTTGCCTGTGGCATCAGGGCGACAAGGTCTGCAGCGAGTCGTGTGTGGACTCCTGTCCGGCCGGGTGGTCGTGCAACCAGGTGTCCCTGGGCGGGCCGGACCTGACGTTTGCCTGCGTGTCGCTGCACCCCACGCTGTGCCTGCCGTGCACCACAGACGACGACTGCAGCACCACCGTCGGCGATCCCAGCAGCTGTCTGGGGTATGGCGAGGCGGGCAGCTTCTGCGGGACGGCGTGTGATGCCGTGACGCCGTGTCCGGACGACTATCTGTGCACCGAGGGGCTGTGTCGGCCGGCGGCCGGGGCGTGCGGCTGCACCGAGACGGCGGCCGAGCTTGGCCTGGCGACGACCTGCTCGGCCAGCAACGAAGCCGGGACGTGTCTGGGAGAGCGTGTGTGCACGGCCGACGGGCTGACCCCGTGTGATGCCGCGGCGGCCGCCGAGGACGTGTGCGACGGCGTGGACAACGACTGCGACGGCGCGACCGACTCGGTGCCGTGTGATGACGGCGATCCCTGCACGACGGACTCCTGCGCGGCTGACGAGGGCTGCCAGCATATCGGCGGCGACGGCAGCCCGTGCGATGACGGTGACGTGTGTACCGACCAGGATCTGTGTGCGGTCGGCGTCTGCAGCGGGCAGACGGTCGTGTGTGACGACGCCGATCCGTGCACCGCCGACTCCTGCGTGCCGACGGTCGGCTGCGTCGGCGTGGAGACCGGGGCCTGCGAGTGCGCGGTGGACGCGGACTGCCCGCAGCCTACGGATAAGTGCGCCGGGGTCCGCGTTTGCGTGAGCACCGATGAGAAGCCGTATCCGCATTGCGAGATCGAGCCTGGCAGCCCGATCGAGTGCGACGCGCCGACCGGTGTGGACGCAGCGTGCCTGGCGGCGATCTGTGACGCGGAGACCGGGACCTGCAGCGAGGCGGCCGCCAACGAGGGCGGGGCGTGTGATCTGGGGATCGCGTGCACCTTCAAAGACGCGTGCGCGGCAGGGCAGTGCATCGCGGGCGCGCCGGTGTCGTGCGATGACGGCAACCCGTGCACGGAGGACTCCTGCACGGACGCAACCGGATGCCAGCACGTGCCCAACACGGCAGTCTGCAACGACGCCGATCCCTGCACGACCGCGGATCAGTGCACTGGTGGGCAGTGCAAGGGCGCCGTTGTGGACTGCAACGACAGCGACCCTTGCACGACCGACTCTTGCGGCGCCGACGGCTGCGCGTACGCGCCCGCAAACCTGAGCTGTGACGACAACAACGTGTGCACGTCGGACACATGCGTGGCGGGGATCGGCTGTCAGCACGCGCCGGCGGCCAACAAATGCGACGACGGCAGCGCGTGTACCTCTGATGATGTGTGCGCGGACGGCGGCTGCGCTGGGACGCCGGTCGACTGTGACGATGACGACGCCTGCACGGCCGACACCTGCGATACGGTCGCGGGCTGCATCAATGTCGGCGGCAACGTCGTGTGCGACGACGGCAACCCGTGTACGGACGACGCGTGCGAGGCGGCGCCGGGCTGCGTGTTTACGCCCAACTCGGCGGCGTGCGACGACCTGAGCGCCTGCACGGGCCAGGACACCTGCACGGCGGGCTGGTGCATCGGCGCGCCGGTGGACTGCGATGACGGCGACCAGTGCTCCATCGACACCTGTGACGCGGCGCTGGGCTGCCAGAACGATCCGGCCCAGACCGGGGCGTGCGAGGACGGCAATCTCTGCACCGCGGGTGATACCTGCCACGACGGCCAGTGCCAGGGCGGTGGTCCGCCGCTGTGCGCCGACACGGATGCGTGCACCGCGGACAGCTGCGATCCGGCGCAGGGCTGCGTGTTTACCAAAATCGCCGACTGCTGCGGCAACAAGCTCGTCGAGGACGGCGAGGTGTGCGACGACGGCGCCCAGGAGAACGGCGACGGCTGCTCGGCTGACTGCAAGAGCCTGGAGGAGTGCGGCAACTCGATTCTGGATGTCGGGGAGGTGTGCGACGCGCCCAAGTTCGGCATGGAGTGCGCCAAGGGCTTCTTTGGCTGCGCGGACGAGTGCCAGACGCTGGATACGTCGACCTGCTTCTCGTGGTGCGGCGACGGCAAGCTGGATCTCGGCAACGAGGACTGTGACGGGGACATGTACCCACTGGAGTGCTGGGAGGGCAGCTTCACGTGCAAGCTGGGCTGCAAGATCTGGGATAAATCGGACTGCTCGGCGTACTGCGGCGACGGCATCCAGAATGGCCCCGAGCAATGCGACGGCGCGGACCTGCCGGTCGAGCAGTGCCCGGTCGGCGCGTGCGAGTGCTCAAACGACTGCACCATCAAGGCGGTGGCGGCCAGCACCGAGGTCGACTGGGACAGCGGGGTCAAAGAGGGGACGGGCACCCAGCCGGCCGTGCTGCTGGACGCCGAGTGCGGCAACCCGGACACGCTGTGCCTGGACGCGTCGACCTACACGCTGAGCCATATCTGGGTGGCCAACAGCAATCACCACGAGATAGTGCGCATCAACGTGGACACCGGCGAGGTGGAGCTGGAGATCCCGTCGGCTGGTCAGAACCCGTCGCGCACGGCGGTCGTGGCCAAGGACGGCTCGGTCTGGGTGGGCAACCGGGGCTGGAACTGCAGCTCCGACCCGAACTGCTCAAACGCCGTGCACTTTGCGCTGGACGGCTCGTTCATCTGCCGGGTGGACATCCCGGGCATGGTGCGGTCGCTGGCCATCGACATGAACGGGCACGTGTGGGCCAACAGCTGGGAGGGCTACAAGGCCTACAAGATCTCCGGGACCGAGGTCGACACCACCAAGTCGCCGGTGCGCTGCAAGGTGTTGGCGACGGTCGATGTCGCGGGCCGCTCGTACGGCGCCGTGGGGGACGCGGACGGCAACATCTGGATGGCGCACAACTCCAACTGGGCCAGCTCTTACGACAAGAGCGTGCAGAGCCTGCAGCAGGTCGACGCGGTCAAAAACGAGGTGGTCGGCACGTACGCGCCCGAGCCGTCGCTGTCGGGCTGTTACCAGAACTATGGCATTACGCTGGACGGTCAGGGGCGCATCGTGATCGGCTCCTACGCGTGCAACGGCGTCTTCCGGTACACCCCAGAGACCAACGGCTGGGAGTGGCGCCACGTCCCCGAGGGTACCCCGCGCGGGACCGTCGTGGACGCCAAGGGCTACATCTACTCCGCGCTGAGCTGCACCAACGTCGGCTGCGGCGCTCACCTGCGCCATATCGTGCGTGTCACGCCGGACTTCAAGAGCCACACCGTGTTGGACATGGGCCCCGGCATCGAGCACCCGGTCGGCGCCGCCCTGGATCACAACGGCATGCTGTGGACCGCGGGCCGCAACTCGGACACCGCGGCACGCGTCGACATCGCCAACTGGGACAAGGCGCCGACCATCGACATCTACCCGACCAACGGCGACGATCCCTACAGCTACAGCGACATGACGGGCTTCCAGTTCCTCATGTACACCAACCCCGAGGGCACCTGGGACAAGGTGGTGGACGGCGGCCTGGGCGACGTCACGTGGAAGGTGGTCGAGTGGGTCGGCATCGAGGAGGCGGGCGTCACCGACATCAAGCTGCGCGTGCGCTCAGCCCCCAGCAAGCCGGCCCTGGAGGTCACCCCGTGGACGGACTACGAGACCGACAGCCCGATGGACCTCCAAGCGCTGATCACCGAGCACCACCGCTATCTGCAGGTCCAGGTGCACATGCAGTCCTCATCAGGCGACAAGACCCCGGTGCTGCAGTCGATGGTCGTGCACTGGAAGACCATTTAGTATAAACACTAAACGGAAGTTCAGTTCTGCCCTTGACTCTCTCCTGTTCGCGCCCTAGTCTGATCCCATGGACGCCACGGATCTCACTATCGAAATCCTGCAGGGCCTGCGTACGGACATCCAGGGATTGGGCAAGACTCTGGGCGATCGAATTGACCAGACGAATCAGCGCCTGGACCAGACGAATCAGCGTCTGGACCGCCTGGCCGAAGGACAAGTTCGCATGGCCTCGCAGATGAACGAGCGGCTGGAGAACGTCGAGACCGAGGTGCGCTCGCTTACCGAACGCCTGGACAACGTGCTCATCGGGCCGATGGGCGACAGCGTCCGCGATCACGAGGTGCGCCTCAAACAGATCGAGCGCCGATTGGAGATGTAGCGAGGGAACGGCGACGGCGCGCGCGAAGATGGAGGTCGCTCGGGCCGTGCCGGGTGTTACCGCGCACAGCAATTGCAGCGTAGCGGGGTGAAATCGAACCAGGTCTTTGATGGCGAGCACGGCGTTGAGGCGTTGCACGCGATATGTCGCGGATCCTCTTGGCCGCCCAGGCTCATTTCGTGGTCTGGCGACCCTCGTTGATGCCCCAGATGATCCAGTGTGAGAAGGCTGACTTGATCCACCCAGCTTGGATGAAGCTTTTGAGGCCGATGTGCTTGGCCAGGTAGTACTTGCTGTCGTAGTCCGCGGACGGGCTGCGGTTCTCCTTCTGGCCGTGCTTCAGGAAGTGCTTCAGGGGGAAGTGTTTGTAGAAGCTGTGGTTGGCGATGTCGGGGTAGGTGGCCTTGTAGAAGTCGCCGTCGAACAGCTTGCGGTTGGCTGAGGGCGCCCACTTGTTGTTGGCGCCGGGCTTCCAGCCACGCGGGGCGCCGTAGTACACGTAGTGCTCGAAGGCTGAGAGGCCGGTGAACCAGATTTCGGGGTGCGCCTTGACGTAGAACTTGGCGTCAAACTTCGGGTGGGGCAGTCGGCCTTGCATGGCGCCGTGCTCGATGAAGTGCTTGAACGGGTTCACGCCGGCGTTTTTCACGTCTTTGTTGACCTTCAGATAGAACTTGCCGTCAAAGAAGGGCATGGGGTTGCGACCCTCTTTGCCGCCCCACTTCTGGTAGTGATACGCGGCGCTCATGTTGGCGTTCTCCACGTCTGCATAGAGGCCGCGGTAGTAGCCCTCGTCGATGAACGACTTCCAGCTGGGCTTGCCGTAGACCTTGCGGACGCCGGCGATGTCGCCGTAGCTGAGCAGGCCGTCGTTGTTGTACACGGGGTTGCAGTAGTTCATGACCGAGTGGATGTCCCATGGGGTCAGCGGCTTGCCCGTGGTGCCCTGCTTCTTCTGGGTGCACTCGCCGGGGGTGTCCGGGCTGTTGTGCTCGTGGGTGAAGCCGATAGCGTGACCAAACTCGTGCACTGCGATGCTCTTGATGCAGCTGTTCCGCTTCTTGGTGCTGCTCTTACACGCCGGGGACCAGTTGTTGAACGTGAAGTTCAGCACCATGCCGTTGCTCTTGCCGTTGAGCTTATTGCCGATGCCCTTGGTGTGCGGACCGCTGTCCTCGACCTGGATTCGGATGCCCGGCTGGTCTTTGCATTTGTACTTGTCGCAGGGCTTGCATTTGCCCCAGCCCACGAAATCGATTGAGGAGACCTTCTCCCAGGTCTCCTCGGCGGCGCGGCGCGACATGGCGCGGCCCAGTGCATTGGCCTGGGTTGGGTTTTGCCAGCAAACCGGAATTTTGGCGTCCTTCCATTTGAAGCTGGTGATGCCCGATAGCTCGCCTTGCTGCGTGCCGAGCGTATGACCGTGGTCCTCCTCGGCCTCGTAGAATTCGTCCTCCAGGCCGTCCAGCGGGCCCGCAACCTCGGCCGCGCAGGCCGCCAGTCCGCTGAAAACCAGTGTCACCATCGCCAGGATGGTCGTGTGCCGTATCGTTGCCAAAACGCCGTTCATGCCCTTCTCCTTTGTGCTGTCTAATTGGGAACGCCGGCTGGTATTACAAGTGCCATGCCAAACAGGCGATCGGCTTGCAGTGTGGCGTTTTGCGGGGGTGACGCGGAGGTGTCCGGCCGGTGTAGCTACAGTGTATCGCTACACTCTTTCGCCTGTGGGGCGCCCGCGCGACGGTCCGATTCGCGTCCGGGCGATGGTCCAACGACCGACCTGGCTGACCTGAAGTTGCGCCGGATTGATGTCGCCCGGTGTGACACACTGCACTGGTGTTCGCCTTGGAGCAGGTAGCCTGGGAGCCCATGGGTGGGCCGCGGGTGCTCGACGGAATCGATGTGCAGATAGGCGCGGGACGCAGCGGCCTGGTCGGGCGCAATGGCGTGGGCAAGTCGACGCTGGTGCGGCTGTTGTGCGGTGAGATCCAGCCCACTGAGGGCCGGGTTGTGCGTCAGGGCTCCGTCGCACAGCTATCGCAGAATTCCAAACCCGATGGGCCCGCCACCGTAGCCGCGGTACTCGGTATCGCGGAGGTGCTGGATAGCATCGTGGCTGTGGAGGGGGGCGAGTTCTCTGATTCCCTGTACGCGACGATCGGTGATCAGTGGGACATCGAGCAGCGGAGCCTGGCGCTGCTCGACAGCCTGGGGCTGAGCGGCCTGGCGCTCGATCGGCCAGTGGGGACCCTGAGTGGCGGCCAGGCGACGCGCGTGGCGCTGGCCGGGCTGATGCTCGCGCAGCCCGATCTGCTGGTTCTGGACGAGCCGACGAACCACTTGGACGTGCAGGCCCGTGCTGCGTTGTATCGCACCGTGGAGACCTATCCCGGGGCGCTGCTGGTGATCAGCCACGATCGTCGGCTGCTGAGCCGCATGGATCGGATCCTCGAGCTGACCGGCGGCGGCGTCGCGGTGTACGGAGGGGACTTCGACGCGTATCTCGAGCGCAAGGAGCTGGAGCGGACAGCGGCGGCGCGGCGCCTGGCCGATGCGGAGCAAGACCTCGATCGCGCCCGCAGCGCGGCGCAGCTCACGCGCGAGAAGCAGGCACGCGGCGCCGGCCGAGGCCGCCGGGCACGACAGACCGGCAGCCAGCCCCGTGCCACCCTGAACAAGTGGAAGGAACAGTCGGAGGCCACGTCGGCGCGGCAGGCGGCGCGGCATGCCGAGAAGGTGGATGCGGCTTCGGACTGGGTGAAAGAGGCGCTGGACCAGGTGGAGCGCGATACGTCGATTCGGCTGGAGCTCGCGGGGACCACGGTGCCGTCCGGTCGGCTGGTGCTGGAGCTCGAGGGTGTCGCGCATCAGTTCGGGGCCGATGGGTTCCGATTGGGTCCACTGGATCTGCTGGTGAGCGGACCTGAGCGGCTCGCGTTGTCCGGGCCCAATGGATCTGGGAAGAGCACCTTGGCGCGGATCCTGAGCGGTCAGATGGAGCCGGCGCAGGGGCGGGTGCGTCGCGGTGCTGTGCGAGCAGCGTTCTTGGATCAGCGCACAGCCGTGCTGGCCGACGACCAATCGCTCGTCGAAAACATGCGGCGTCTCAACCCGGACCTGGACGAGTCGATGCGCAGATGGGTGCTCCATCGCTTTCTGTTTACCCGCGATACGGTCGATCGCCTGGCAGGCGTGCTCAGCGGGGGGGAGCGGATGCGGGCGGCGCTGGCGTGTCTGCTGGCGTCGGCCGAGCCTCCGCAGCTTCTGATTCTGGACGAGCCGACCAACAATCTGGACCTGGACGCCGTGAGTCGCATAACCGACGCGCTGAACGCCTATCGCGGCGCGCTGATCGTGATCTCACACGACCTGGACTTCCTGGCCGATCTGGGTGTGATGCGCGAGATCGCACTGCACTGAGGGTTGGGTGCTACTTCGCCCGTCCACCCGAGCCACCAGCAAACACGCTCATATCCTGCTGATCCTCGAGGTCCAGGCAGGCCTCATACTGGACATAAAGGTCGATGATGGTCCGAACGGTCGCGAACTCTACCTTTCCGCTGTCCACGAGCGGCTGATACTGGCTCTCGATCTTCTGCGCCTCTATCGCGATGAGCTCGGCGGCGGACTTGCCGGGCCCCCCAGGCTTCTTTCGCCAAAGCGGCGGCACCTGTGCGTCATCGGGCTCGGCGAGGAACTGGCGGGTCGGGAAAAAGACGTATGACGGGGTGATGTATCGGCCGGCAGGCTTGGTCTTCAGCATGGCCTGGGGCTTGGAGACCAGCCCCGGCGACACGATGATGGGCGACGCTGCGACGTGGACGTACAGGTCCTCGTGCGTGTCGGCGTCCTTCGGCTCGGCGATCCGGTAGACCATGGGGGGCGTCGGCTTGTCGTCCACGTGCCCGGGCGATGCCAGCGGGGCGTCCCAATACACGAAGCCCGGGTTGGCGTCGAACCACTTCTGCATGCCGACGTACTGTTCGAATGTCGTGCCGCCCAGGATCTTCTCGGGCGCGGCGCCTGCGTCCAAAAGGGAGGCATACAGCTCGTCGTACAACACGACCGTCTGGTGGGCGTGCGGCACGATCTCCACGCCCTCCAGCGCGTTCAGCTGGTCCCAGAAGTCCGGTTGGTAGCTCTTTGCGTTGGCAAACGTCACGAACCCGCAGTTGTTGCCGCATTGGCCGCAGTTCTCGAGGGAGGCGTACTTGCCGTCGACCAGGAAGCCGTCATCGAGGGTGCCGTTGCAGTCGTTGTCCACGCCGTCGCAGGTCTCCGCGGGCAGCTGACACTGGGACCAGCCAGTCTCGGTGCACTGCTGGCTGCCGGAACAGGTGACGAATGACTCCCCCTCCGCGGGAGACACCGGCCACGTCGCACTGCACTGTTTGGACAGTGAGGTGTTGGAGCCGTCGCAGCCGCAGGACCCCGTCGCTGGGAAGCACTGGCTGCCGCCATCCCAGGGCTGGCAGGTGTAGCCATTAGGGCAGTCGCCGTCGCCGGCGCAGTGCTTTGCGCAGTAGTTGCCGTCGTCCAACGTGACGCACTTCGCTCCGGCGGCCACGCAGTTGGCGTCGGCCGAACACGGCTCACACAGGCCCGCCAGATTGGGGATGCACTGGTACTCGTTGAGCTGGAAGAACCCGTCAGCACAGCTCTTGACCACGCACTTCGGCGTCGGCTTGCTGGCGTCGCACATCGCCTCCGCGTTGGGGAATCCGTTGGCGCACGACAGATCGCACGAGCCGCAGTGGTCAAAGTGGACGTACTTGCCGTCGCCGTCGATGAAGTCCTCGTCGATGGCGCCGTCGCAGTCGTTGTCCTGGTAATCGCAGGCGTCCGCGGCCGGCGTCGCCGCCTGACAGAGCCATCCCGCGCTGCCCGCGCAGACGGCGGTGCCCGCGCACTGGCCAAACTCGTTGTCCACGGCGCACGGCTGCGTCGCGGGGAGACCGTCGTCGATCAGGCCGTTGCAGTCCTCATCCACGCCGTTGCACGTCTCGGGACCCGCCAGCAGCGCATCGCAGGGGGTCCACCCGGTCTCGGGGACACACGTCTGGAAGCCGTAGCAGATGCCGACCTCGTTGGTCTGCGAACAGCTGCGCTTGGCGCCCGCGGTGAACTGACTGCACTCGCAGCTGCCCGAGCTGGGAAGGCAGACGTCACCGACGCCGGGGGCCGCCGAACAGGCGCTCTCACCGTCACACTCCGCGTCTTCCAGGCACGGCATGGCGCAGCGGTTCACCCCATCGATCACAAGGCAGAAGCCGCCAGAGCAGTCCTCGTCGGTGTCGCAGGGTTGGCAGCTTGTATCCGGGGCCGCCATGCAGATGAACGGGCTGGCCGCGAAAAAGCCCGGCTCGCACGAGGCCACGACGCACTTGGGAGTCGGGTAGCTTGGGTCACAAGCGCCCTGCCCGTTGGCGATGGCCCCCAGACAGCTGTTGCCGCAGCTGCCGCAGTGCTCGTCGACCGCATACTTTCCGTCTACCTTGAAGTCCTCGTCGGTCTGGCCGTCGCAGTTGTCGTCCAGACCGTTGCACTCATCGGGCGCCGGCTCCGTGACCGGGCACACCCAGCCGTCCGCCGCCTGGCAGGTGTACACCCCGCTGCAGGTACCCCACTCGTTGCTGAACTCGCAGGGGCCGGGAGGCTGGGTGCCCTCATCCGCTATGCCGTCGCAGTCGTTGTCCACGCCGTCACAGATCTCAACAGAGGGCGCCGATGCGTCGCACGCGCTCCAGCCGCCGTCGCCGCAGATCTGCAGGCCCAGGCACGAGCCGATCTCGTTGGTCACAGAGCACGCCTTCTTGACGCCGGCGCTCTGGGCCACGCAGTCGCACGTGTTGGTCGTCGGCACGCACTGCTTGGCGTCGTCGCCCACATCCGTGCAGTTGTAGCCCGCCGGGCAGTCCTGTCCGAGCGGCGCGTCGGGACCGCAGTCGCGACCGCAGAAGGAGCCGGTCCCCAGGTCCATGCACTTGTCGGTGGGTCCGATGCATCCCTCGTCGGAGGTGCACGGCAAGCACAGCCCCGACTGCAACGGGAGGCACGTCAGCGCCCCGATCTGAATGAAGCCGGGCAGGCACTCCGCTACCGCACAGACGGGTATGTCGGCGCTGACGTCGCACGTCGGGATCGCGCTGGGAAACAAGCCCAGGCAGGAGTTGTTGCAGCTGCCGCAGTGGTCGACGGTGCCGTATTTGCCCGACTCGGGAACCACGAAGTCCTCGTCCGCCTCACCGTCGCAGTCGTTGTCTTGAAAGTCGCACACCTCGGCCGCCGGCGTCTTGGCGGTGCATGTCCAGCCCTCCAGACCGGCGCAGTGGTACGCTCCGACGCATGTGCCATGGTCATTGACCTGCGCACAGGCCTTTGACGGCGCCTCCACGTCCTCGTCCGCTATGCCGTCGCAGTCGTTGTCCAGCCCGTCGCAAAGCTCCGCGGTCGGCTCCGTCGCCGAGCAGCCACCCCAACCCGCGTCCCCGCCGCAGATCTGCACGCCCCAGCACTTGCCGGCCACGTTTTCGACGGCGCAGGGCCGCTCCACGTCCTGCTGCGCCTGGGTGCAGCTGCACTGCCCCGAGACCGGCACACACTGAGTCGTGGTCTTGCCCTCCGCATCTTCGTACTCGTCGCAGGAAAACCCGTCGGGACAGGGCTTGTCGTCGGCGCACGGGCGCGCGCAGAAGTTGCCCTCATCCAGAGTCAGGCAGCGCCCCGAGCCGCACTGCAGGTCGGCTGTACACGGCTCGCACAAGCTGTCCTGAACCGGCATGCAGATAAACGTCGCGTCCGCCCCGGAGTTGGTGACGCCGACGCATCCCCACCCGGTCGGGCAGTCCTCCAGGCACAGCTTGGTGCACACGCTCCCCGCGTCGGACTGCACGCAAAACTCCGACTCGCACTCCGAGTTGGTGTTGCAAGGGCTGCCGAAGCCGCCCTGCACGATGGGCGCATCCACCGCCGAGCCATCCACATTTGTCAGCGCGTCCGAGGCCCCGGAGGCGTCCTGGTCGCGATCGGTGTTTGTGCCCGGCCCCGAGTCCGGCGACGACAGTGCGGGCTCTTCGCCGCCATCGTCGGGCGAGTCTCCACAAGCCACAACGCCGGCCACGACCAGAATCAGGCCGCACTTCACAGTCAGTCCGCGCATCTTGCCCTCCAGGCGATCACTGCGGATCATCCGCACTACGCATAATCAGGATTGCCGCCCGAAACGCAATGATGAGTCGCGACCGTCCTGGCTGCACCGCGCTAAAGCTGCGACGTCCGTTTGACAGTGATTTCAAATTTACAGCGGAAATCCTTTGTCCGTTGACTCGCTTTACACGTAGGCGGGCGCTCATTAGGTAGGGTTTACGGTAAAAATATAACTAGCGACACGTGTCCCCGGAGGTCAATCATGAAGATGACGCCGCTAGTTGTAGTTCTCAGCCTCGGCCTGGCGGCCTGTGGTGAATCGGAGCCGGTTCTGCACAACGTCCAGCAGCCCACACCGCGTTTTGACGCCCTCACCGGACTTGCGCCTGCGACACCAGCGCAATCCCGATCCTCCAACGTCATGCCCCCGGCCGTGCACGCGGCTACCCTGAAGAGCTATCCGTTTAGACCGACTGCGACCGGCTTCGAGGCGGTCAATCCCATCCACCAGATGACCGTCGAGCTGGGCCGCGACGGGGTCGTGCTGCTCGCATCCTGGCGCTGAATGGCGAGGTATCGCGCCATTGGGGCGTTGGAT
>CAZJHX010000037.1:0-58154 GCA_964545715.1 uncultured Myxococcales bacterium | reverse complement strand
GTCGCATCCTGGCGCTGAATGGCGAGGTATCGCGCCATTGGGGCGTTGGATGTCGCATCCTGGCGCTGAATGGCGAGGTATCGCGCCATTGGGGCGTTGGATGTCGTGTCCTTGGGCTGAATGGCGTGGGGTTTCGGCGGCGGCGCGGGCTCAGTTGGAGCAGACGCCCACGTTCCAGAGTGTTGGGACGACGATCTCGTGGCCAGCTGCGCATTTCTGGTCGCAGGCGTCGTTGGGGACCGCGTTTGGGTCCAGGCTGCACAGCGTCTTGCAGGTGCCGCTGGCGCAGATGGTGCCCGGGGCGCACTCGTCGGTGTACTGGCAGACGGCGCCGAGCTGGAGGTTGCCGGCGTCTGCGCACGCGGCGCCGCCGGTGACGATGTAGCAGGCCTTGCCGTCGGGGCAGCCGGTCTGGGTGTAGAGGTTGCACAGCGAGGGCATGTTGGCGGTCACGCAGACCGCGGCTCCGACGGGCGAGGCGAGCGGGAAGCGGACGCCCGTGGGGCAGGCGTTGTCGCATTTTGGCTGGTCGGCGTTGTTGTCGATGACGCTGCAGATCTGGCTGCACACGATGGCGCATTGCAGGCCCGGGATGCAGCTGTTGGGGCTGTCGCCGTAGCAGACGGAGCCCTCGGGTTTGCTACCGGCCGCAAGGCAGTCGGTGCCGCCCGGCTCGATGTAGCAGCCGGCGCCCTCCGCACACTCTTCGGCGGGGGGACCGAACGGGTTGCACTCCAAGACAGGGTCGTTGCAGACGTACGCGATGGCGCCGTTGCCGAAGTCGACCGAGAGGTTGCACGGGCGGGCCAGCGGGCAGTCGAGGTCGTCGATGCAGAACTTGTGGCACGTGCTGAACGGGTCGCCTGTAATGCCGAAGCAGGCGGTGGATTGGGTGCACTCGGCGTAGGTCCCGCACTGCATGTCCATGGGGGTGCCGCCCGGCTTGATGCAGCCGAAGGTGCCCTCGCCCAGGTAGGTGCAGTGCTCGCCCACCTCGCAGCCGATCTGGCAGTACGGGTTGCAGGGAGCGCCGGCAGGGGGACCGCGCTCGCAGTCATCGAGGTCGACGGGGGGCTTGTCCGGGCCGTCATCTTTGACGGGGCCGTCGTCTTTGGGGGGCGTCGGGGTGTCTTTGGGGCCCGTGTCTGTCGGGGGCGGCTCGCCGGTGTCCTGGGATTGGACGACGTCTTCGATCGGGTCCGGCGTCTCTTCGTAGCAGGTGCAGCCGGCAAACGGGGCCTGGTACGGGATGCAGGTGCTGTTGGGGCCGCAGAAGTTCGGGCAGGCGCAGTCGCCCGTGTCGCCGCAGTTCTCGCCGATTTGGGCCATGCCGCCGGCGCAGGCGTTGGGGCATTGGCCGGGGTCGGGCACGAGACACGGCGGCTTGTTCGACACCGTGTCGGGCGCAGAGGTGCCGGTGGCCGGGGTGCTGCGGCCCGGAGCGGGCGTGCACGAAGCGGCTGTGAGAAGGCCCGTGATGAAAAGCACGCGATACGGCATCTTCAGATTCTGTAGAATCCTGGTCGTGAGAGTCCCCCTTATCGCCGTCTGTTTTCTCATTGTGCAGTTTGTCTGCGCAACGTCAGGGTGCCAGGACAACCCGGATCCGCCGCCGCCGCCGCCGCCCGATGCCGGCCAGACGGAGGAGGTGGCAGCCCCCGACGTCGTCGATGATACACCCACGCCGCCCGATTCCGAGGACAAGCCGGACACGCCGCCGATCGTCCCGGACGTGCCGCCGCAGATCTGCACCGACGGTGAGCTTCGGTGCCAGGACGGGGACGACGGCGCCTCTGTCGAGTCCTGTGACGGGGGCGTCGCGTGGGTGCTGCAGACGCAATGCGCCGTCGCCGAGGTCTGTGATCCCGCGATCTTCCAGTGTTTTGAGCCGGTCTGCACGCCGGCTGCCGCGATGTGCGCGGCGGACGGCCAGGGCACCACGTTCTGCAACAACGACGGCTCGGGGCCGATCGAGATCGAGCCGATCCCCTGCGAGGACGGCACCTGGTGCTTCGACGGTGACAAGGGCTGCGTCGAGATCGCCTGCATTCCCGGCATGCTCGGCTGCACGACGTCCGGCGCGCTGGGGATCTGCGACGGCACGGTCTTTCAGCCCCAGGGCGACGGGTGCGAGAACAAGGTGTGCGTCAGCTGCGCAGACGAGGGCAGCTACGTGGTCTGCCAGAAGGGAACCGAAAAGGCCGGCGTCGACACCCATCCCTGCCTGGGCGGCACGGTCTGCGCACCCGGTCTGGGGTGCATGCCCGGCCAGTGTGAAGAGGGCAACAGCCTGTGCGGACTGGGCAACACGCGCGCCTCATGCGTGAAAGCCGAGGACGGCACCGCCACCTGGGACGTGACCGAGTGCGCCGTGGACGAGCTGTGCGTGCCGCTGGCGGAGTTCGAGGCCGAGTGCCAGTTCGACTGCGCCGCCGACGTCCCGTGCAAGCTGGGCCTGTGCAATGTGCTGCCGCCCTTTGGCGGGGTCGACAGCGAGTGGAAGGTGCCGCCCAACCCCTTCACGCTGGACGTGGTCTACGGCCTGGGGCTCACCGAGAACTTCAAGTCGGCGTTTGTGAACCTGGCGCCGATTGTGAACCCGCAAAACGGGGAGCTGCTCAGCTATCTGCAGCCGTATATCGACGAGGACGGCGTCACGTCGGGGCACATCGCGGTCTACGAGGACTCCCAGCAGATGGACATCACCTGCCAGCCGCTGACCGGCACCCCGTACGCGCAGCTGGACATCGTGTTCATCCTGGACGTGACCGGCAGCATGTCGTCGACCATCGAGAAGGTGAAGGACTCGACCAACGCGCTGGCCAACTTCCTGGCCGCCAAGGGCCTCGACCTGCGCTTTGGGGTGGTCCCGTACACCGACAAGGCGCCGGCTGAGAAGTACCAGCCCTTCCTGCTGGAGGGCGATCTGGCCGGGCTGGTGCAGTACGTCGGCACGCTCAAGGCCAACGGCGGCGGTGACGGGCCGGAGAACGGTCTGGACGCCGTCATGTATGCGGCTCAGCAGCTGGAGTGGCGCCCCGGCGCACAGAAGGTGATGGTGCTGATGACCGACGCCGAGCTGCACGAAAAGGGCGACGGCACCCCGTACAGCAAGTTCGACAAGGAGGAGGTGTTCGGCGCACTGCTGAACAACTTCGTCGTGCACACAGTGTCGTCGACCTCCAGCGACCAGCCGCAGATCGGCAAGTTTCTGAACCCGCGCCTGCTCAGCTGCTTCACGGGTGGCACGTCGGCCAATCTTGTCACGTTCGTGGCCGCGGACATCCAGGACAGCCTCTTTGCCAAAGCGCTGGCCAAGAGTCACTACTGCATCTTCAACACAAAGGACCCGCTCGGCTTCCACGACCTGCGCGTGGACGTGCACTTCGAGCACGCGGGCAACAAGCTGTTCGGCAGCACGAAGAAGGTCGGGATCAAGTATCCGATCGAATGAACAGCACCGCTGAGACGGCCCGGTGATCGGAGAGCACCTCGTCGTGCACCGTGTGCGTGCGGATCCCAAGAGACCTCGAGACCAGAATCCAGTCCAAGCGCTCGCCCAGCGACGGGAAGGTCGTAAGCGGCGCGTCGGGCTTCCAGGTGGACAGCTCCAGCGCGTCCGAGAGGCGCTGCAGAGTGTTCTCGTCGTCGTCGAACCCGGCATTGAAATCGCCCATCACGATGCGCGGTCGGTCGCGTTTGGACAGGACCTCGACCAGGGTGTCGATCTGCTCGCCGCGGGCCGATTCGCTGGCGAAGTCCAGGTGCACCGAGACCACGTCTACGAGCAGCTCCGGACGACCCGGCCAGGCGACTGTCGCCACCACAAAGCCCTTGCTGAACGTCGGCCAGTTCGAGTCGAAGGTGCCCGCATATGGGTCGGACAATGCTGGTCTGGACAGCAGCGCCGTCCCGTAGGTAAGCCCCAGCCCGCGCACGTTCTCCGCGCGCACGTGGGACCCGAAGGCGCCCTTGCGCGCGAGACGGTCGACATGGCTGAAGTTTCCGCTCCACGCGCACGGGCCGTCCGCCTCCTGCAGGGCAGCGACGTCCGTTTTCTGATCGCGCATGAACGCGGCGATCGCGTCCAGGTTCTCCACGATGGTCTCGGTGCTGCAGAAAAGCTGGTTGGCGCCGTCGCTGCGACCGTGCGCGATATTGAGCGTCAGCACCCGCAGCTCAGGGCCCGTTGCCTGCGCCGCAGCGTCCACGACGACCACATCCGGGCTGCTGTGCGTCACGCCGTACGTCACCAGTGGCAGCACTGCAGCGGCCAGCAACGTGGGCGCGATGATCACGGCCAGGGCGACCAGCAGACGGCGTCTCACGCGCTTCATTATGGAATCAACACCAGCTTGCCCACGGTCTGTGCGCTCTCCAGGTCCCGGTGGGCGTCGGCGACGCGATCCAGCGGGTAGGTCGTAACTGTTGGCGGCAACAGGGCGCCGTCCGCCAAAAATCCAAGCAATTGTGCCATGGCCTCTTCGAAGAACCACTTGTTATCGAACAGGTAGCTGAGGTTAAACGCCAAGACGCTGCGGTTGCTTCCCGTCATCTCCAACGGATTGAAGCGCGGTGTGCGCACCCAATCTCGAGCGAGCTTCAGCCAATTAGGGCGCCCGCCCTTGCGCGGCATCATGGTGTGAAACCCGTACACGACCAGCTTGCCGGGGGGCGCCAGGTGCGCATAGCTGTCGCCCAGGGTGGCCACGCCGTTGGCATCACAGATCACCTGGTAGCCGTCGGGCGACGCCTGCTCGGCGGCGGTCCACAGATCCTGCGAGGACTTGTCGATGACCACGTCCGCGCCGAGCGCCTCGACCGCCGCTACTTTGTGCGACGCGCCCACGACGCCGACAACCCGGCAGCCCGCAACCCGTCCAAGCTGGACCAGGACCGAGCCCACGCCGCCTGCGGCCGAGTGGACCAGCATCGTCCAGCCGGGCCGCGGATGGGCCAGCTCAAAGAGCGCGAACCAGGCCGTCAAAGCGACGCTTGGAAAGGCTGCGGCCTGCTCCATGGACAGCTCGTCCGGGCGGGCTACGACGTAGTCCTGGTCCACTACCAGGTGCGTCGTGTAGCCGCCAAAGCGCGTGACTGCGATGACCTCTTCCCCGACCCGCGCGGCGTCCACCCCGGGGCCGACGCCGCTGATCACCCCGGCCACCTCAAAGCCCGGCGTGATGGGCCAGCCGACGTACTTCTTGGCCGACTCGTACAGCCCCATTCGCACGATGCAGTCCGCATAGTTGATCCCGATCGCCCGCACCTCGACCAGCACCTGACCCTCGGCCGGCTCCGGTATCGGGTGCTCCTCCAGGCGCAGCTTCGAATGGCTGCCCGCGCTGTGAATGACGACCTTTCGCACGGTTGTGACAGTAGCAGGTATCAACGGTACGATGCCGCGCATGTCTCGTTGCCGACCGCTCCTGACGCTGCTGATCCTGACGGTTTTTACCGCCTGCAAGGGTAAGGGCATCGAGGACCGCTTGAAGGCGAAACATGCCGAGCGGGGTGACGAGGCTCGCGCCGCGGCCGAGGGGCTGTTGACCACCTACGCCAAGGCGATGCTCGATAACATGCCGGCCGAAGGGATCTACCGCACTCCGGACGGCGATCCCGCGATTCTCCAGTGGCGCCGTCTCGTGGCCTGGGCGGGCATCGAGAAGCAGGCGCGCGAGCTGTCAGCCACGTACAAAGAGACCGACTCTCGGCGCCTGATTCTGGACGCGATGGTGATCGTGGAGGCGCTCAACGAGTATTGGCTGGGACGCGTGATCGCGGGGCTGCAGGGCATCGACGAGCTTGGGGAGGAGCGCGCTGACGGCTCGGACCGCGTGGAGGTGCCGCTGGCCGAGCACATGGAGCGCCTGGACGAGCTGGCCAAGGATCGCGACGGCCACGACTGGCTCAAGGTGATCGACTTCGAGCGCGTGCTGCCGTACCTGCTGCCGGTGTATCGCTTCCTGGCCAACGGCGCCGGCCCGCGACGCAACGACGTCCCGTTCATGGGAGCCGTCTTCGAGCTTCCGCCCAGCGACAAGCGGGCGGTTGAGGAGAGCTATCGGTCCTATCGCGACCGGGTCTGCGCCGAGCGCGTGGACGGCGGCTGCAAGGTGCCCTACGAGCATCGCGACAAGGTGGTCATGGGCGCCTACATCGCCAAGATGTCCAATCGGTTGGAGGCGTATCGGGAGAAACATCCGGGCTTTCTGCAGAAAGTGCAGGCTCGCATACGCGGCGATCTGAAGGTCGCGGCCAAAGCGGCGCGTGTTCCACCGGAGTACCCGCTGCTGCCCGACACGATGGCGTCCTGGGCCTCGCCGCCGCTGACGCAGGTGTTCATCGGCGCCAACGGAGCTCGGTTCTACAGCAAGGGACCGCGTCACGATGTGCAGATCGACATGCTGGCCGCGCCTAAGTCCTGGGGTTTGACAGCCGTCGAGCGCAACAAGATGGGCGACGAGGTCAGCCGCCTCCTTGGGGACGTACGGGACGCCGGCGCACACGACCTCTACTACGGCGAGCTGCACCTGCAGCTGGACCGGTCGGTGCCGGTGTCCGTGCTGACGGCGCTCCGACGCGTGTTCCAGGACGGCATCGCCACCCACGCGTGGTTTGTCGGGCGGCGTCGCCACGACGGCTCGCTGCGCCGGGCCGCTTTCGGTGGAGCCGGTGTGGACAAGGAGTCGGCGCTGCCGATCGCGGTGCCGCTCGGCGATACGACCCAGGTGTGCCGGCCGGTCGTCGGCATCGGCACAGATGCGATCTCAGCGGCTGATATCCGCGCCCACCTCGTCGTCGACGGCAACACGCTGACGCTGCAGGACCCGCCGCCGCCTGTCGTGGAGCCCGGGAAGGAGCCTCCGGCGGTCAAAGAGCCGGTGCGGCCGCCGACGCCGCCGAGGGCGCCGGTGACCGCCGCGTTGACCGGGGATCGGCTGAAGGCGGTGGCCATGCGCCGGGAGCTGCGCACGCGCGGTGAGGCCGTGCTGCTGGCCGTGCCACACTCGATGACCTACGACCAGCTGCATCAATTGGTGAATACGGTCGCGATCGCGTGTGACGAGCCGGTCTGCAACAAGAGCCGCGTGACCGCGAAGCTGCTGCTGGCCGTGTGTGGGGCGCGCCCCTGATGGCACGCGCAATCCTGCTGCTGTGGTGTCCGGACCAGAAGGGTCTTGTCGCGCGCCTTTCCGGCTTTTTGTACGAGCACGGCGGCAACATCGTGGACTCCGATCATCACACCGACTTTGCGGCCGGCTTGTTTCTGGCGCGCTTTGAGTGGGACCTGGACGGCTTTGACATCCCGCGCGATGAGATCGACGCGGCGATTGCAGCGCTGGCGGAGACGGTCGACGCGCGCTGGCTGCTGAGGTTCAGCGATGTGGTGCACCGGGTCGCCATCTTCGTGACCAAGCAGTCGCACTGCCTGCACGACCTGCTCTGGCGGCATCAGGCGGGTGAGCTCAACTGCGACATCCCGCTGATCGTCAGCAATCACCAGCGACTGCGCGGGGTCGCCGAACAGTTCGGCGTGGACTACCATCACCTGCCGGTGAGTCCAGCGAACAAGGCGGAGGCCGAGGCGGCCCAGCTGGCGCTGTTGCGTGAGCATGGGGTCGATTTGGTGGTTCTGGCGAAGTACATGCAGGTGCTGTCCGAAGGGTTCTTGAATAATGGGCCGAACGTGATCAACATCCATCACTCGTTCTTGCCTGCGTTTCAGGGTGCCAGGCCCTACCATCGCGCGCATGAGCGTGGGGTGAAGATCATCGGGGCGACGGCGCACTATGCGACGGCTGACCTGGATGAAGGGCCGATTGTCGAGCAGGGCGTCGTGCGTGTCAGTCACCGGGACACCGTGCGAGACTTGATCCGCCAGGGGCGGGATATCGAGCGTGTGGTGCTGGCCAGGGCGGTGCGATTGCATGTGCTGAGCCGGGTGATGGTGTACGGGAATCGGACCGTGGTGTTTGGATGAGGGAGGGATTGTCCATGTTGCGTTGGTTGGCGGTCGTGCTGTTGGGGCTGGCGTTTGCGGGCTGCGAAGGCGCCGGCACGTTCGGATTTGCTGCGATCGTGCTGTTTGCGGTGTTTGTTGGCGTGATCGCGATGAGTGGCGGCGAAGATGATGCGGCGGATGCGCCCGCGCCGCCGCCGGCCGAGCCGAAAGCCGAGGAGGCTGCTGCGCCGGAACCGGCCGCCGCGCCCGAGCCCGAAGAAGCGGCTGCGTCTGAAGCTGCGGAGGAAGCGGCCGCCGAGCCGGACGGAGCGGCTGCTGAACCTGTAGAGGCGGCTGCCGAGCCCGAAGAGGCGGCTGCCGAACCGGAGAAGGCTGCTGAGCCCGAGGAGGCGGCTGCAGCGCCGGAAGAAGCGGCTGCAGTGCCCGAAGAGGCGGCTGCTGCACCCGAAGAGGCGGCTGCTGAGCCCGAAGAAGCGGCTGCCGAGCCCGAAGAAGCGGCTGCCGAGCCGGAGAAGGCGGCCGCCGCACCAGAGCCGGCTGCCGAGCCGGAGGCGCCGACCAAGAAGCCCAAGCACGACAGCGCCTCCCGAATTCGCGAGCGTCTGGCCGGCAAGGGCGTTTTGCCTGCCGCGCTGGCCGCCCGCTTGCGCGATCGCGCCGCCGCGGCCAAGGAGTCGGCCGCCCGGTCCCGCGTCTCGCCGACGGAGATCCTCAACGATGACGGTGCCGGCACCGACGAGTAGAGGAGTCTCGTGAGCGACGACGCCAAAACCCTGCACTTCGTCGCCGCCGGCCTGCCTGGACAGCCCGTCCGCTGGATCTGGGACCGCCCTGACGGCGCCGTTAACGGCTACCTGGTCGTCACCACCGAGCATCCGTTTCCGCCCGAGATGGCGTCCGAGTTCTTCGCCGGCCGCATGCGTGAGTTCTTTCGGGAGACGCCGCTGGGTCCCGAGGTGGCCGGCCATCAGGTCGGCCAGGCCGCCCCGTTCACGGCGGTCCTGTACCTGGACGATCGCGGTCGTTGGCGCGAGGCATCCGGGTTGCGTGAGGCGCCGCTGGTCGAGGAGACGACGCTGGCGCTGGACCCGATCGAGGCCACGCAGCCCCGCACCTACAACCGCGCGCGCTGGTCGCCGCTGCCCGTGCCGACGGACCGCGAGGTGGCAATCTTCGTGCGCAGCGACCGTCCGGACGACGACTCGCTGGGCGCCATGCTCAGCGGCGTGATCGACGCGGACTACACGGTCTCAGCGCGAGGTGACGGCTTTATAGACACCGTCACCGCCGTGGACTTTCGCGTGCACTATGCCGCGGTCGCCGTGGACAAATTTCAGCACAGGCGGCCCCTGCGACTCTCCGTCGGCGGCTTTCAGCGCTTGGAGCAGCCCGCGTTTCTGGAGGAGCACGGGCAGAGCAAGGTCCAAGCGCTCATGGACCGCGTCATCGAGCAGCTGGAGATCGACGTCGCGCTGCGCAGCACTCAGGCCGCCGACTTTGAGGCCAGCATGCGGCGTGCCCGCGATCTGGACCCGAACAACGCCGAGCTCGATCGCATCCAGTCCATGGCCCGTTACCGGTTCCAGGGCGACGACTAGACTCTGACGTCGAAGGTCCAGCGTCTGCGCTTGTTGTCGTGCCACTTCACTCGAAGCTTGATCGCTGTACCGGGCACCAGATCGGCGGCCTTGTGCTCGTACAGCTTGACCTCCAGGTCCGGGTCGTCCAGCGCGACATAGCTGCGGGTGGGCGTGACGCCGATCACGGTGCCCAGCCGCCACGGGCGATTCTTGTGGGCTGTCTCCACGTCCGTGTTGAACAGGTCGTCCAGCGCGAGCTTCTGCACGTCCTTGTCCAGGCGCTTTTGCAGGGCCTTGGAGCGATTGCCCGCGCGCACCACCTCGTCGCGTATCGCCTCGTCGTCGGTCGCCGGGCCGTCCGCCAACAGCTCCAGGGCCTCTTTGTGCGTGTAGATGCCCACGATCTCGCGCATGGGCGCCGAGAAGCGCGCGTACTGGTCCGCCGCCACGCCGTAATGCTGCGAGGGCGTGATGTCGAACGTCGACCGCACGTTGGTCATGACGGCCTGGTGGTGGATGGCGCGCGACACGCGATCGTTTTCCGGCAGCCCGTCCAGGTAATCGGCCAGCGGCGCGTCCGGGTCCCACACCCATCGCCGCGGGTCCAGCCCGTGCGCCGTCGCGACAAGACGCGTCAAAGCGGCAAACTCGGACAGGCGCTCGGGCGGTGGGGACGGGTGCACCCGGAAAACGGCCTGCACGGCCGGGTTTCCGCTCGCGTCAGCCAGCATGCGAGCGCCCTCCACATTGCACAGCAGCGAGACCTGCTCGTTGTACCGCTCCACGTCCAGTCGCGCGCCGCGCCGGTATTGCACGGCGTTTCTGGCGCGCGCCGCCGCAATTCGCTGCAGGCCGATCGTGCGCAGCAGCTCCAGGGTCTCAGTGAACGGGGCGTCGGCCAGCGTCGGATCGCCGTCGTAATAACGCTGCACGCCGGGGTAAGTCAGCTTGGCCGCGCTGCGAATGCGGGCACGGACGACCTCGGTTCTTGTGCACGCCCCGTCGCGGTCCAGGGTCATGCGAAGCACCAGCGCGCGCCGATCCACGTCCGGGTTCAGCGAGACCAGGTCCTCGCTGAGCGCGCGTGGAAGCATCGGGTAGGACACGTGGGGGAGATAGAAGCTGGCGCCCCGTCGCAGGGCCTCGCGAAACAGCGCCGATCCGGCCCGCACGTAGTACGAGGCATCCGCCAGCGCATAGCTGAGGATCACGCCGCTCTTGGCCGGCGCGATGAACATCGCCTGGTCCAGGTCCCGCGAGTCGTGGTTGTCGATCGTGACGAAGGGCAGGGCAGTGAGATCCCGCAGGCTGGGATCGTCGATTCCAGGCGCCTGCTGCCACGCCGCGGTTTCCGCCTCGACGGCGTCGGGATAAGGCGCGTCGAGCCCCAGGCGATTGACGATCCGTTGAAGCCGCTGGTCCATTCTGCTCTCGTTCTGTTGCAAAGAGGTCGATTCCCAAACAACATCTGGGGCGAAATTACCCGGGACGAACGCCGAGCCTATCATGTCGATCTACATCATCAGCGGGCCGCCGGGGGCTGGAAAGTCCACCGTCGCCATCGCCCTGCTCGAGCGCTATGTGCGCGGCGTGCACGTGGCGGTGGACCACCTGCGCGCGATGGTGGTCTCCGGCATGGCGCACCCGATCCCGCTGTGGACCGAGGAGACGACGCGGCAGTTCATTCTGGCGCGCGACACCGCTATCGAGATGGCTGTGCGCTATCACGACGCCGGGTTTACGGTGGCACTGGACGACGTGCTGTACGAGCGGGAGTTCGTCGGGCTGAACCCGCGACTGGGAGATCGGCCGGTGCACAAGGTGCTGTTGCTGCCGGATGTGGAGACGGCGGTCCTGCGCAACGAGACCCGGGCCAGCAAGTGGTTCGATCCCCAGGTGCTGGAGGGGCCGATCCGCGCCATCCACCCGGAGATGGAGAGCGAAAACACGACACTGGCCGGATGGCACGTCATCGACAGCAGCCTGCAGTCCGTGGACGAGACCGTCGCTGAAATCCTCGCCGCCGACTGACTGTCCGCAGCCACTGATGGGTGGCCTTGTGATAATCTTCTCCCTGGTATGACACTCCGCCTGCCGATTCTGCTCACGCTCGTCACAGTCGTTGGCTGCGGCGTCGAGTACCCCTGTGAGAACCCCGTCGTGTTGGTCGAGTACGGCGCTGATCCGCAGTGCTACGTGGATCCCGCGGTGAAGCTGTCGGCGCAGCAGCTGATCGAGCCGCTCGAGGGCGACCCGTTTCTGGAGCTGGGCTTCTACTCCGAGCAGCTGTACGAGCCGCTGGAAGATGGCGACGACTGCCCCATCGCGCCACAGAGTCAGGGCGGCGTCTGGGCGATGCCGGCGCTGCGCACCATCGGCGTCGACTCCAAAGCGGACGTTCGCTGCACCCTGACGGCGGAGACCGGCGAAAAGGTCACGACCCTGAACGTCCGCATCAAGTTCTATCTGTCGCCCGAGGGCTACTTCGAGTACCAACAGCTTCCGCTGCGCATCCGCGATGCGACCGGCTACGCGGACGTGGAGGACCTGTTTGACGTGACGGCTGAGATGAAGTGCAGCGTCACGGACAAGAAGGGCAACTCAGCTGAGGCGGCGGTCGACGTCGTCTTCACGCGGGGATAGATGCGCGCGCTCTGTGTCGTGATTCTGGTTGGGGCGCTGCTGGGCGGCTGCGCCGAAAAGCTGGAAGGCGTGGTGCTGATCCGGTCCAACTGCCTGGTGTGCCATCGCCCCCTGGATGAGCTGGCACAGCCCAAAGGCATCGAAGAGGCGCATCCGTGGGCGGCGCTGGAGTGCGAGGACTGCCACGGCGGCAACCCCTGGGTCTGCAGCACCGGGGAGACCACGTTCGACGACGCCGGCAATCCGCTGTGCGACGGCGCGTGGATCTTTGACCAGGACCTGGCCCACGAGCAGCCTGACGAGGGCACCCCCCGGTACCTCCGTAACCTCTCATCGCAACAGCTGGACAACGTAGACGTCGACTATCTGCAGTTTGTGAACCCGGGCGACTTCCGGGTGGCGCCCAAGACGTGCGGCGCGGCTGAGTGCCATGCCAAAGAGGTGGCCGCCGTGCCCCACTCAACGATGGCGCATACCAGCGGCGAGGTGACTGTGGCGCGGTATCGGGCCATGAAGCAGTCGACCCCCCACGGTGAGGTTGGCGCCGTCTCGCTGACCGACCCCAACAAGGATCCCGATGTCGCGTGCCAGTCCGAGTCCATCGAGCAGTTCAGTCCCGAGCCGATCGACCCGCTGTCCACCGATCCCGAGTTTGCGCCGACGGTCGCCAACGCTCAGGATCAGTACATGGTCAAGTCGTGTTTCCGCTGCCATCTCAACGACTTTGGCGAGAACAAGTTTCCCGGGGACTTCCGGTCGTCCGGCTGCACCGGCTGCCACATGAACTACCACAACGACGGCCTCAGCCGGTCCAAGGACCCGCGCATCAACAAGCAGACCGTCCCGCACGCGATCACACATCAGCTGACCACGTCTCCGCCCGTCGCAACCTGCACGCACTGCCACTATCGCGGCGGGCGCATCGGCATCTCGTTCCAGGGTTATCGGGAGAGCGGCGGCAAGGGCCTGAATCCGGACAATCCCGGCACTCTGGGAGAGCCGCTGCACGCGCACGGGCCCGAGTATTACCTCACAGATGAGGACATCACGAACGACTGCGACGAGACCCCGGCGGACCTGCACTTCGAGGCCGGCATGCACTGCGTGGACTGCCACACCACGGTCGATGTGCACGGCGACAGCCACCTGTACGCCGACACCCAATGCGCGGTGACCAGCGGCTGCGAAGACTGTCACGGCTCGGTGCGGGAGCGGGCCAAGGCCGACCCCAAACGCAACACCATGTTCGAGAAGGACGGCAAGCTCTTCCTGGAGACCAAGTTCACCAAGAAGACGCTGGAGGTGCCGCAGACCATCGACTCGCTCAAGCCCGGCAGCCTGGCCGAGCTGGCCATGGGCGTAAACGCGGACGGCTTCAGCCATACCGACAACGTGGAGTGCTACACCTGCCACGCCGCCTGGATGCCCAGCTGCTACGGCTGTCATGTGGAGGTCGATCTGACCCGAGACAGCGCGTACCACACGACCGGCGTGCAGGTGCCCGGCAAGAGCTCCGGCTTCCGGGAGTGGGTCGTGCTCAACGACATGGTGCTCATCCAAAACAGCGCGGGCAAGTTGGCCCCCAGCATGCCGGCCGAGCGGTTCTTCATGAGCCTGTTCAAGGAGGATCCGGACGCGGCGCCGGGCGACAAGAACGCGCCGGCCGTGCCGGTCTTTGAGGGTAAGCCACGCACCTTCACGTTCCCCGATGGTCGGACCATCGCCGGCTTCGGGCAGCGCGCCTTCAACCCGCACACCACGCGTCGCAAGAGCCAGTTCATGGCCTGCGATCGGTGTCACTCGGCCGGTTCAAAAGACGCGCCGACCAACAAGGTGCTGATGGATGTCACCCACGGCTTCGGGTCGCAGCGCTTCATGCGGGAAGGGTGCGACGTGTCCAACGACGTCGAGGGCTGCGGGCCCGACGATCAGATGACGTACGCGCTGGACGCGGTGATCAATGCGCAGGGCGAGCCGCTGGTGGTGATCGGGCACCCGGACCCGGTGGAGTCCCGTGTGCTGACGCTGGAGGAGATCGAGCGCATGCGCGCAGTCGTCGTGGGGGCTAGTCCGCTGGAGAAGATCTACACGACCAAGATCGCGGACGACGCGCTGACGAACTGGAAGTGGCCGTCACAGCAGCTCTGTTACGAGCCCGTGATCCTGCCGTCGCCGTACGCTGAGGTTGAGTTGGACCCGGTGCCGACGCCCGCGCCTTAGATAGAGGACAGCGCCTCACTGCGCGAGGCAAGCTGGGCGCCGATGTCTTCGATCTGCTTGTTGGTCAGACCCAGGGCGGCGAACTCGCCCATCTCACAGAACTGCGGCTTGCGCGCCTTAGGGTCCAGCTCGTAGCCGAGGCCCAGCAGGCGGCACCAGGTGTCCCCGGCGGCCACGATCTTGACCAGGTCCTTGTTCGGACCCGCGATCGTCGAGGCCTTGTGGTGATGCTCGATAACCGATCGCAGCGGATCGGGCAGCTTCCAGCGCGACCCGATCAGCGCGCCGACCGCGCAGTGCATCCTGTCGACGAGCTGCAGCGTCATCTCGCGATCCGCCTTGTGATCGGGGTTCTTGCGGCCCATGCGAATCAGCTCCGCCAGCGCCACCGGCTTGCCGATGTCGTGCACCAGACCGGCGACAAACGCCAGCGCGGTCTCTTTTCTGAGCGACTTGGCGATCAGGTCGCTGGCCAGCGCGCAGCCGACCGAGTGTTGCCAGCACCGCTTCATGTCCTCCTGATACTCACGCGAGCGGAAGACGGTGCCCTTGAACGCGTACATGAACAGCAGCTGCTTCAGCCCGTCCAGACCCATGTGCGCCATGGCGCGCGCCAGGCTCGAGATGTTGCCCGACCCGGGGTAGTAGGCGGAGTTGGCCATGTGCAGGACCTTGGCCGTCAGCACCTGGTCCTTGGCCAGGATTCCCCCGATGTGGCGCATCGAGACGTTGGGATCTCGTGTCATATCGAGCACTTCCATGGCGAGATGTGGAAGCTGGGGGGGCTCGAAGTTGCCGCTTCGTACGGTATTGGCGAGCTCGAGGATCAACCGCTCTTCAAGGGGATCCCCGACTTTGAACACTTGTGGCATGTGTACGTCTCCTAACTGCCCACCATCTATTTCGGTGCGGGAGCCTCAGGTCTTTACCGCTTTGGCGCGAACTCGACCCAGCGGGCGCCTTCCCGCAGCAACATCGTGGTGCTGATCGGCTCTTCGTCTTGCTCGTACACGTCGCTTGCGGCCTCGGCGACGCGCTCCAGACCGTCCTCGTCATCGGAGCCGGTCACCAGCAGGACATCGCGCGACGGCATGCAGACCACGGGCGCTCCGATAATGAACTCGGCGATCCAGTCCCACACGGCGGGGACAAAGATCAGGCCCTCCTCGTTCTCGCCGTCTTCGCTCAGCATCCAGGTGCCGCCGTCGCCCTCGCGCTCGATGTTCTCTATGACGTCGATGAGGTTGCGCACGGCGAGGATGTGGAGGCCTGCGTTGTCCAGCCCGAGCTCGTCGCGCTGCTCCTCGGTTACGGGCTCCAGATCGGTCGCGGTCAGCAGGACATACGCCGCCCACAGGTCGCCGGCCATGTGGCGGCAGACGGGCTTCTGATCGAGCGCGGCAAAGGCGTCGCGGCATGCATCCACCCACGGCGTCGGTCGAAGGACGACGCGAACCAACTTCTGCCAGGCGGGTCCGTTCTCGGGCATGCCGCACCACCATAAGGCCGGTGCGACGAAGCCGCGAAAAACTCGCTAAGGATGGGCTGCCTTGATCGCGTACTCGCAGAGCAGTCCCACACCCACGGGCAGCGCCCCCTCGTCGATTTCAAAGCGCGGGTGGTGATGTGGATACGTCGCGCCGACGGCCGGATTGCCGGCGCCGACAAAGAAGTACACGCCTGGCACCTGCTGGAGGAAATACGCCATGTCTTCGGCGCCCATCGTGCGGAAATCCGGCGGGCCCAAAGCGGCGCCGGGCACGGCGTCCACGCACTGTCGGACGACGTCACACCACTGCGGCGCGTTGATCACCGGCAGGCTGATGCGCCGATAGTCGATGTCCACGGCGACATCCAGCGCGCCGGCCACGCCCGTCAGCACGCGCGTGAACGCCGCCTGAACCTCGGCCTGGACCGTCTCGCTGAACGTGCGCACGGTCCCCGAAAAGGAGCACTGCTGCGGAATGACGTTGAAATGATCGCCGCCGCGCACGCTGCCGACCGTCATGACAGCCGCCTGCAGCGGATCGATATTGCGCGCCACGATCGTCTGCAGCGCGGTGATCATCTGCGCCGCCGCCACGATAGGGTCGCGCGCGTTCTGTGGGATAGCGCCGTGACCGCCGCGCCCGGTTACCGTGACCTCGAAGCGGTCCATGGACGCCATGAACGGCCCGTTTGTGACCAGCACCTCGCCGGTCGGGGCCTCGCTCCATAAATGCAGGCCGCCGCAGCAGTCCGGGGCGTAGTCGCGCAGCAGTCCCGCGTCGATCATCGCCTTGGCGCCGGCGCCCGTCTCCTCCGCGGGCTGAAAGACGAAGACGACTTTGCCCGCCTGCAGCGCGCCGGTCTCGGCCAGGCGCCGGGCCACGGTCAGCATGATGGCGGTGTGTCCGTCGTGCCCGCAGGCGTGCATCCGTCCGTCTTTTTGGCTGCGGTAGTCGTGCTCATTGAGCTCCTGTACCGGCAGGGCGTCCATGTCGGCGCGCAGCATCACGGTGCGTCCGGGGCGCCCCGAGTCCAGCACCGCCACGACCCCGGTGCCCGCCAGGGACTGCGGTGCATACCCGGCCGCTGTGAGGCCCTCGACCACCAGCGCCGACGTTGCGGATTCGTTGAAGGCGAGCTCCGGATTGGCGTGGATCCGCCGCCTAAGCGCGGTCAAGCTCGAGACGTCTTCACTGCTAAGCGCGATTCCCATCGCGGCATCTTAGTCTATGATGGGCGCTGATGGCACCGCAGCGAACCGCCTGGCGCCTGCTTGTCGTCGCGCTTGTTGCGGCGTGCTCGCCGACCGCCCCCAAAAAGGACGCCCCGGCGCCGTTCGACGTCGTGCTGCCGGACGCGACGGACGCGGGCTTTAGCGTTGAGACGCCGGGTCCCGGCCCTGATCCGCAGCCTGGCGAGTGCATGCAGGCGCTGATCGCCGACGCGATCAAGGTGCCCAACGCCCAGGCGGGGTCGCTGACCGTCCGCTGGATCGGCGGCGCCTTCTCGGCCGTCTATATCCGCCCAGGAGAGGATGGCGTCTCCGATGTGGAGCTGACCCGGCACGGACTGGATGGCGCGGTGTCGTCCGGACCGACCGTGGTGACGGCGGGATTGCAAACCGGGCGCCGCGCGGTGGGTCGCGTGATGGTGGCCGGCTACCCCGACGGTCAGGGCGTGGTCTGGATGTCCAACGAGACGATCCCCGCCCCGGGCTCCGGCCCGGACTCGGCCGAGGGTCGCCACCTCTTCCATGTCGCGCTGGACAACGCGGGGGGCCCACTCAATCAGCCCGAGCGCGCGCACGACCTCTACGCCTGGCTCAAGTGCCCCGACTGCCCGCTGCTGACCGGCGACGCGTGCGATCCGGCCGAGCAGCCATGCCACGTGATCGACAGCTTCAACCCACAGGTGGACTGGGTCGGCGACAAGTTTCTGGTGACGTTTGTGCTGCAAGCCGACGTCTTTCACTACGCGCGCTACACGTTTGACCCGTTCGGCAAGCCGCTGGACGAGCGCCCGGTGCTGGCGCAGACGCAAGGGCCGGCGGTGAAGGATTTTGCACAGGCAGGCTTGGCGGAGGCGGCGGCCCTGCTGTGGTCCCAGACGACCTTTCCCGAGGAGACGTTTCGGCTGACATACGCGGTGTCGTCACACGGCCAGGCGTTTACCGCGCTCAACGGTCAGGTGGTCGCGGACGACGACGACATCAAGGGTCACCTGGCGGCGGCGACAACCGGCAGCGGGTATCTGTTCGGCTGGAGCACGATCGCGGGCGGTGACACCTACGAGGGCGATCGCGCGCTGCACGTGTCGACTCTGGGCCCGCTGGGCCAGATCGCGGGCGGCCCGACAGCACTGGCGGAGACCAAGAACGGCAGCGAGAGTCCGTTCGGCTCGCTGAGGGTCGTAGGCGGCGAAGACGGGTATGTCGCCGTGTGGTCCGAGCTCACGGACGCCTTTGGGCTCAAGGGCACCGTGAAGTCGGTGTCCGCGACGCGTGTCAGCACAAGCGCGGTGGCCGGCGACGTGGTCAGCTACGAACCGGAGGGTGACTGGGAAGCGCGGACTCTGCACGAGCCCGCGGTGCTGGGTGACACCGTGCTGATCCCGGTGGAGGTTCAGGGAATGTCAGCGGCCCCGACCGTCCACCTGCTGAAGCTCTGTCTCTAACGCCAGTGGGGCGGGTAGGTCTTGTCGTAGTAGGGCAGCGCCTCGATGCGCGCGCACCAGGCGGCCAGCGCCGGGTAGTTGTCCTTCAGCGGCAGCAGTCCGAGCTGCAGCGGGGCGGCCGCGTCTTTGCCCGCGGCGCGCATCAGCGACTGAAGCGACGGGAACAGCACGATATCCGCCGCCGTGAGCGTCGCGCCGGCAAGCCAGTCGCTGTCCTCCAGGATCGACTCCCAGCGCTTCAGCTCGCCGTGAACCGTGTCCATGCCCGCGCGAATGGCGTCCTCTTTCCCGGCTGCGCCGAAAAAGAGCGGCAGCACCACGTCCATGGTCGGCCGGGCCGCGTAGGCGCTGAACTCGGAGATCAGGCGGTTGATCAGCCCCTTCTGCTCCGGCGTCGTCCCGAAGAGCGGACGCTCGGGGTACTTGGCGTCTATGTAGTGCATGATGGCCAGCGACTCATACAGGGTGAAGTCGCCGTCCTTGAGCACCGGGACCTTGCCGCGCGGGTTCATCGCCAGGTAGCTCGGGGCCTTATGGTCGCCCTTGGAGAACTGAATGATGTGGGACGTGTACTCCAGCCCCTTGTGCTCAAGCGTCAGCAGCGCGCGCCACGAATACGGGCTGCCGCTGCCCCAGAAAAGCTCCAATGCCATGGCCGTTACCTCCAAGTGTTCGAGGGCGGCACCTTAGCACACCTCAGCGGCTCTCCAGGGCCTCGATCGCGGTCCGCACGTCCGGTGGGACCGGCGCCTTGTGCTGGTTTTGGTAGTCGTACATCACGATGAAGCCTTCGCCATCCGCGGCCACGGCGTCCAGGCTCTCGCTGACGACGCGATACACCATCGTGAAGCGGTCCTCGCCCAGGTCCTGGACGCGCGCCCCGATGCGCACCGTGTCGGGGAACTTCAGCGGCAGCCGAAAGCGGCACCAGGTCTTGGCCAGGATGGGACCCACACGCGTCTGTCGCATGTGCTCGCCCACCCCGGACCGCTCGAAGTACGCGATGCGCGCGTCCTCGAACCACCGGAAGTACACGGTGTTGTTCACGTGTGCGAAGGCGTCCATATCGCCCCAGGCCACGGGGAACTCGACGACGACGGGATAGTCGGTCAGATGCTCGGTCATTTGATGTCCTGTGTGCGCTTGGCCGAGACGACCAGCTGCGCGGAGTCGGGTGCGAACGGGGTGCCCGCGAAGTCGCCCCACCGTCCGGTCATGGTCAGACCGACCTTGCGCAACAGCCCGATGACCTCGCCGGCCGCAAAGAAGTGGTGCGTGATCGCCTGCTCGATCTCGCGGCTGCCAATCTTGAAGCGGTACTCCGCCAGCAGGGTGCGAGGGGCGCCCGTCGGTCGCTCGCGGTCCCAGACGTCGATGCGCTGGCCCCCCTCGATGATCGTGGTCATGAACTCGAACTCGTCGTCCGCGTCCATGGGCCCGTCCGCCTCGTTATCGTGCACCGCATATCCGTCGAACCACAGCTCGCCGTCCTCCGCCAGGTGGTGCGCAGCCGTCCACAAGCACGCCTCGATATCCTGGTCGGTCTCCAGCGCGTACAGGCCGTTGTAGGGGATCAGCACCCGATCGAAGCGCTGCGGCAGCTCGTAGCGGCGCATGTCCGCCTGAATGACGGTCGCCAGTCCCCCCGACGGCAGCGCCGACAAGGCCAGCGCGACCATCCCCGGATCAATGTCCAGGCCGACGACCGTGTGCCCGGCGCTTGCCAGCGGCGCGAGTATGCGCCCGCCGCCGCAGCCCAGCTCCAGCACGTGCTCGGCGCCGCGGCAGACCTGCAGGTAGAAGTCGACGTCGCCCGGCGTCCCCCGATGGATCAGCGTGTACAGCAAGGCGCGCTCGTCGATGGCGTTCATGATATGAGCCCTTGCTTATCATGATCGCCGCCACATTCGCAGGGTCGTTGCTGGCTCTGGCAAGCGCTGTGCTCTGGGCCGCCGCCAACGTGTCCATTCAGGGGTCTGCGCGCCGTTTCGGGTCGTTTGGCGCGCTGCTGTGGGCACAACTGCTGGGTGGGACCGCGGTCGCTTGCGCGGCCTTGGTGGTCGAGGGCATGCCGGGCAGCCTCAGCGCCAAGGGGGCGGCCGCATTATTGGTCGCCGGCGTAGCCGCCGTGGTCGCGTACAGCGGTCTCTTCGAGGCGCTGCGCCGGGGACAGGTGGCGGTGGTCAGCCCTGTTATCTCCGCGTGGACCATCATCAGCGTCCTGATCGCCGCGCTGGTATTCGACGAGCAGGTCGGCGGCTTTGTCGCCGCGGGGGTGGCGCTGGTCGTGTTGGGCAACGGCGCGCTGGCCCGATCCACGGCGGCCGATCGGGGCGGTGAGACGCCGGGCGCCGCGATGATCGCCGCGGTGGTGTCAGCGCTTGGTTTTGGGGTCATGGTCCCCGCCTTCACCATCCTGGGCGCGGAGGTCGGGCGGCTGTGGACGATTCCCGCGGTGTGGTCGGTCGAGCTGCTCATCGGCGTGCCGATCCTACTGCGCTTCGGCCTGATCGATCGGCGCCCGCGCTCGGCGCACGACTGGCTGGTCGCGAGCCGTGTAGCCGTTTTCGAGGCCGGCGGCTTTGTCGCGATCAGCCTGGCGCTGGGACTGGCGCCGATAGCCGTCGTCAGCCCGCTTTCGAGCCTGTCCACCGCCGGCTCGGTCGCGCTGGGTTTGTTGGTCCTACGCGAGCGCGTGGGCCCCGGTGCGCTGTTTGGGGCGGCCCTGGCCAGCGTCGGCGTCATCCTTGTGCACTTCTGACAGATCGTTGTCGGGCCTGACCCGTCTCACGGCTCATGACTCGCTTGTCTCTCTGCGCGCTCGCCCTCCTGATCACCCTGCCCGCGGTGGCCCACGTCAGGCCTGCTCGTCCCAATGAGGACAGCCACGTGAGTATCCAGATCCCGCATGCCGGCGGCTCGGGCTGCACCGTGACGACCCGCGTGATGCGCACGCCGGGCCGTGGGCGCACCGTGCTGAACGTGTCGGCCAAGGTCACCGGCCGCTGCAGGCGCATGATCGCCGCCGGCGTCAAATGGCACGCGCTCGGCAAGCTGAAGGCGGGGCGCTATGTCGTGCAGACCACTACCGGTCGTCGCCGCTCATTCATGGTGTTGCCGCGCGCGCCGAAGCCGGACCCGGTCAAAGGTCCGTCGCTGCTGCATGTGCGGCGCGCGATCATCAACAAGTACGACCCCGGCATCTGCGTCGGGACGCCGGCCGGCCCGACCGACAAAGCGATAGCGGCGGTCAAGCGCAAGCACAAGAAGCTGTGGGCCGCCGCCAAGCGCTTCTGGCCGCGGTCGGAGGACATCCAGCTCTATCGGCGGGTGCTCCAGCTACGCGCGGTCAAGCTCAAGTGGGTCAAGCGCGCCGAGTACCGGTACAGCTTCAAAGATGGGCGCTGCTGCAGCGTCGAGCGGTACGAAGGGACGGTCACCATCGCCCCGACCATCCGCGTCGGTCCGCGCCGCAAGGTCGGGGTCAAGAACCACGATTGCTGAGCGTGCAGGCGAGTGGTAAGGGTGTCGCATGGCGACCTCGTACCCGCTGCACCGCATCAAAGTCGTCCTCTTGGAGGACATCCACCAGCGCGCCGTTGAGCTGCTCGAGCAGGGCGGCTTCACCGTGGAGCACCACACGTCGGCCTACAACGGGCAGGACCTGATCGACGTCGCGCGGGACGCCCACATCGTCGGCATCCGCTCCAAGACGCATGTGACCGAGGAGTTTCTGGCGGCGGCCGACCGTCTGTGGGCCGTCGGCTGCTACTGCATCGGGACCAACCAGGTCGATCTGGCGCAGGCTGCTGCGCGCGGCGTGCCGATCTTCAACGCGCCGTTCTCCAACACCCGGTCCGTGGCCGAGAAGACGCTGGCAGAGGTCATCATGCTTCACCGCAAGCTGGGTGATCGCAACACGCAGATGCACCAGGGGGTCTGGCAGAAGAGCGCCGTCGGCAGCCACGAGATCCGCGGCCGGACGCTCGGAATCGTGGGTTACGGCCGCATCGGCAGCCAGGTGTCGGTGCTCGCCGAGCTTCTGGGCATGCGCGTCCTCTACTACGACGTGGCAGAGGTGCTGACGCTTGGGAACTCCCAGTCGGTCATGTCCCTGGACCAGATTCTGGCCGAGTCGGACGTCGTCACGCTGCACGTCCCGGCGACTGACGCGACCAAAGGCATGATCGGCGCGGAGCAGCTGGCGGCGATGAAGCCGGGCGCCTTCTTGATCAACAACGCGCGCGGCACCGTCGTCGACGTTCAGGCGCTGGCCGACGCGATCCACAGCGGGCACATCGGGGGCGCCGCGGTGGACGTCTTCCCCAGCGAGCCCGCCGTCAACGGCGACGACTTCAACAGCCCGCTGTGCGGCTGCCCCAACGTCATCCTGACGCCGCACGTCGGCGGCTCGACGATCGAGGCGCAGCGCAACATCGCCGAGAGCGTCTCAGGCCGCCTGGTCAAGCTGATGAACAACGGCTCGACCACCACCGCTGTCAACATCCCCGAGGTCCAGCTGCCGCGGCTGCACCCGGGCTGCCACCGCGTGCTGCACTTCCATCGCAACGTGCCCGGCGTGCTGGGCCGTCTGCACTCGGCAATCGCGGAGTTTGACGTCAACATCGTCGCTCAGTACCTGCAGACGGACGCCCACCACGCGTACGCGATCCTGGACATCGAGACCCCGTATGGCGGCGACAAAGACAAGGACGCAGAGCTGAAGGCGGCGCTGCGTACCCCCGAGACCATCCGCGTGCGCACGATCTGGTAACGGTCCGAACCCGCTGAAATCGCTAAACATCCGGCGCCTGAGCACCGTTGGACACTGCATGCAGGCAACCCAACCAGTGCGCGCGGACACGTGCGCGGACGCGGGCAACAAGGACTTTCGGGGGCAGCGACTCATCGGGCACGACTTTTCCGGTCGTGACCTGACCGGCGCGGACTTCTCGGGGGCCAACCTGTCGGGGGCCAACCTGTCGGGGGCCAACCTGATCGGCGCGGTGATGCGGGGCGCGGTCCTGCACGAGGCCAACCTGACCGACGCCGACCTGGCGATGGCGGACCTGTCCCAGGCTGGTTTGGATAACGCGCTGTGCACGCGAGTGGGCTTGATGGGCGCGAACCTCGAGGGCGCGACCATCGTAGGCGCGATCCTGATCGAGGCCTCGCTGACGCGGGCGCGCCTGGCCAACGTGTTTGCCGGACGGACCAATTTTCAGCAGGCTCGTCTGCGCGAAGTCGACCTGACCGGCGCGGACCTGACCGGCGCGGACATGCGAGACACAGACCTCACCGGTGCAACAGTCGGCGGCGCGTCGTTTTGCGGCTCGGACCTGCGCGGGGCGGCGCTCTCGAACGTGATCGGCTACGAGCACGCCACCTGGGTGGGCGCGGACATGCGCGACATCAACTTTGCAGGCGCCTACCTCCTGCGCCGATGGGCCATGGACGAGAACTACCTGCACGAGTTTCGTACCCGCAGCCGCCTCAATGCAATGCTCTACCGCCTGTGGTGGCTGACCAGCGATTGTGGTCGCAGTCTCGGCAGGTGGGGCCTGTTTGTCCTTGCGCTGGTGCTGGCGTTTACCGGTTTGTACCTGTGCGTCGACATCGACTACGGCGGCCATCAGACCTGGCTGTCGCCCTTCTACTACAGCGTTGTGACTATCACCACGCTGGGTTACGGCGATGTCCTGCCGGCGTCCACGGCGGCGCAGGTCGTGTGCATGGCAGAGGTCGTTATCGGCTACCTGATGTTGGGTGGCCTCCTCAGTATCTTCAGCAGCAAGATGGCCCGACGGGCGGAGTAACTCAGCATGCTCACGCTGTTCCGACGAAAAAAGAGAGACCCGAAAGAGCTCCTATTGGATGCGCTTGGGGAGTTCTCCCTACCGATGTTTCCGCACACGATCATGCGCACCATGCAGGTGTTGCGGGACCCCAACTCCAGCTCGGCGGCCATCGCGCGCACGGTCGAGCTGACGCCGGGGCTCATCGTGGCGATCTTGAAGCTCGTGAACTCCGCGGCGTACGGTACGCGGCGCCGGATCGACAGCGTCGGTCAGGCGGTTACGTTGCTGGGTCGCGCGCGTGTGGAGTCGATCGTGGTTGCCGTGGCCGTGAAGAGCCGGCTGCCGGGGGCTGACCAGCCCGGCTTCTCGTCGCGCAGCTTCTGGCGCGCCGCATTTCGACGAGCGTCGCTGGCGCGCAACTTTGCCAAGGTGCTGCATCCGCAGACCAGCTCAGAGGCCTTTGTGGCGGGGCTGCTTCAGGACATGGCGGTGCCTTTGCTGGCAGCCGCTCGCCCCAGCTATGCGCCGTTGCTGCAGGCGTGGCACGGGGACGCCGAGTCGCGGCTTCAGGATCTCGAGAGCAGCGAGTTCGGCTGGGACCACGGCGACATCGGCGCCTGCGTCGCCGAGAAATGGGAGCTGCCGCAGGGCCTCACCATGGCGATCAGCGCGCATCATCACTGCGATGTTCCAGTCGACCCGGCCATTCACCTGGTCAGCTATATCCGCGAGACCGATGCCTCCCCCGGCGTCGATCAGCTGGTCGAGGTGTGCCGCGACCAGTACAACCTGGCCCCCGATGACGTCACCGCCACGGTGGCCGGCGCTTTCGAGGAGGCCGAAGAGGTCGCGGCTCTGATCGGCTGACTGCGCCCCTTCACATAACTTTACCTACCGGACATGTCCTCGAAAGGTGCGCCGCCTAATTTGTGAGCGTAACCAACTGCTAAGAGGAACGTTATTCTCATGTCCGACCCAACCAAAACGACTTCCGAAGACAACAACCAGACACCTGAGACCCCGGCCTCGCCACGTCGTCGGCGTCTCTTCGCCATCGGCGCCGTCGGCGCCCTGGTCGGTACGCTGCTCATCGTGCCCTTTGCCTTTGCGGGCAATGGCTGGGGCCGTGGCGGCTGCAGCGACAAGATGACCGACAAGGAGGTCCGCGAGAAGGTGAACTACGGTGTGGACCGCTTCGTCAGCAAGATCGACGCGACCGATGCCCAGGCCGCGGAGATCGACGCCATCGTTGACGACCTCTTCCCGGACGCCATGAACCTGCGCAAGGACGGCAAGAACCTGCGCAAGCGCTTCCGGGCGGCGATGAAGGCGGACACCCTGGACCCCCGGGAGCTGGAGAACCTGCGTCAAGAGGGGCTGGCCCTCGCCGACCAGGCCACGAAGCGCGGACTGGACTCGCTGATCAAGCTGCACAACGTGCTCACGCCGGAGCAGCGGGCCGAGATCCAGGAGCACATGGAAGCCCGCCGCAGCCGCTGGCACCGCTAATCCTTCTGACCTAGAGTGGGCGTCCAATGTCGGATCGGATCCTCATAATCGATGACGACGAGCGCCTGGGCGCCATGCTCGAGCAATACCTCACCGCGCGGGGCTTTCAGCTGACTATCCGCCTGGACGGAACCAGCGGCTTGGAGGCCCTGCGGTGGGGCAGCTTCGATGCGCTCATTCTCGATGTCATGCTGCCCGATCTGGAGGGCTTCGAGGTGCTCAAGCAGCTGCGCGCCTGGTCCGACGTGCCCGTGCTGATGCTCACCGCGCGGGGCGACGCTGACGACCGGATCGTAGGCCTGGAGCTGGGGGCCGACGACTACCTGCCCAAGCCGTTCAATCCCCGCGAGCTCCTCGCCCGCATCAAAGCGATTCTCAGGCGCCGACGCCAGACAGTGGGCACGGGTGATGTGTTGCGGTTCGGGCGACTGACGATAGACGCCGGAGCCCGGCAGGCCAGGGTCGACGGCCAAGCCTGCAAGCTGACCAGCCACCAATTCGCGCTGCTGCATGCGATGGCCCAACGCCCCGGCCGCGTGCTGACGCGCGATCAGCTCATGCAGTCGGTGCGCGGCGAAGAGCTCGAGGCCTTCGATCGCAGCATCGACGTGCACATGTCGCGCATCCGGTCCGCCATCGAAGACGATCCCAAGGCGCCGAAGCGGATTCTGACCGTGCGCGGCGTCGGCTATGTCTTCGCGCAGAGCCAGGATTAGGAGTCCTCGGAGAATTCGCATGAATCGGACACGACGATCCCGGGCCAGCTTGACCTCAGCCCCCTCGAACGGGCCACCGGCCCGCCCTTCGGGACCCTCGGCCAATCTGGCCGCGGCCTCGTCGCGCCGATTCTGTGCCAATTTCTCCGAGGACTCCTAGGCCATGCGTCGTCTCTATTTCAAGATCTACATGACCGTTCTGGGCGTCGGGCTTCTCACCGTCGTGGCCGCCGGGATCACGGCCAAGCTGCTGATGGAGACCCCGGCAGTTGGCCCGGAGATGCGCCGGCTGGTCGAGTACATCGCCCGCGATCTGCCGGAGGAGCCGGACGCGATGAGCGTGGCGCTGAAAGATCGGGGCGAGGCGCTGGGGCTCCACCTGTCGATGTGGGACAAGGACCGCAAGCTGATGGCCACGCACGGGCCGACGCTGCCGGGGCCGACCGAAGACAGCCCGGACGGCGCGTTTTTTCACACCGGCGATGGGCCCGGCCTGCTGCTGAAGCTGGAGAGTGGGTGCTGGGTCGCCGGACGCTCGGCGAGCCACACCCACGCCAAGGGCCTGGGCAGGCTGGCGATGACGCTGGGGCTGATCATGCTCGCGCTCGCTGTGGGGTGCTTCCCGATCGCGCGTCGCCTGACCCGCCGCCTGGAGCACCTGCAGCGCGGCGTGGAAGAGCTGGGCGCGGGCGATCTCAAGGCGCGCGTGGAGGTCTGCGGCAGCGACGAGGTCGCCGGGCTGGCGATCAGCTTCAACGCGGCGGCGGACCGGATCGAGGCGCTTGTCGGCGCACAAAAGCGGATGATGGCCAGCGCGTCGCACGAGCTGCGGTCGCCCCTGGCGCGGCTGCGCATGGCGGTCGAGCTGTTAAGCGATCCGGAGAACGGTGATCCGGGGCCGACGATCGACGGCGCGGTCAAGGACATCGCGGAGCTCGATGCCCTCGTCGGTGACCTGCTGCTGGCGTCCCGGCTGGAGGGCGGCGTCCAGGCGGCTGACAAGACGCCGGTCGATGTGATGGCGCTGGCGGTTGAGGAGGCGGCCCGTGTCGACGCGACCGTCACTGGTTCGCCGCGCACGGTCTCCGGAGATGCGAGCGCCCTGCGCCGGCTGATGCGAAACCTGCTGGAGAATGCGCTGCGGCACGGGGCGGCGCCGATCGAGGTCACGGTGACTCCGCTGGGCGACGGCGCGCGGCTGGTGGTGGCGGACAGCGGCCCGGGCGTGCCCCAGGCCCTGCGCGAGCGTATTTTCGAGCCGTTCTATCGCGCCAAAGGGCACAACGAAGGCGCCGATGGCGGGGTGGGGCTGGGGCTTGCGCTGGTCAGGGAGATAGCCCACGCTCATGGCGGCGCTGCCCGGTGCGTCGGGGGTGCCGACGGCGGCAGTCGCTTCGAGGTGGACCTGCCGTGATTCCAACCCATCGCCTGATCACGATCCCGATCTCACACTACTGTGAGAAGGCGCGCTGGGCGTTGGATTACGCCGGCGTGGACTACGTGGAAGAGGCCCATCTGCAGATGTTTCACTGGGTGCCGGCGCGCCTGGCGGGCGGCGGACGGACCGTGCCGGTGCTGACCACACCAAAGGGCACGCTGCGGGAGTCCAGTGACATCGTGCGGTACGCGGACACGTGGAGCCGTGGTCCCAAGCTGTTTGATGACGGTGACGCCGCGCTGGCGAAGTTGGTTGATCGACTGGATCGGTACGGTGTCTGGACCCGCCTGTGGGTGTACCGCGAGGTGTTGCCACACAAGGACGTGGTCCTGCGGTTTGGCCGAGAGGGGGTGCCGCGCTGGCAGCATGTGGCGATGCCGGCGGCGCTGCCCGTGATCAGCCGGGCGCTCACGCGGTTTCTGCGCATCGATGAGCGCACGTACGAGAAGGCGCTGAAGAAGATCGACGAGACGTTCTCGGAGGTCGAGGCGTTGCTGGCGGACGGGCGCCCGTTTCTGATGGGCGAGCGCTTTACGGCGGCGGATCTGACCTTTGCGGCGCTGACGGCGCCGCTGATCATGCCGCCCCAGTACGGGGTGAAGCTGCCTCAGCCAGATGATCTACCAGAGGTCGTCGGCGCGAAGATCGCCGCCTGGCGCGTGCGCCCAGCCGGGGGCTTCGCGATGCGGCTCTTCCGCGACCACCGCCGCGCGGTCGCGTAAACCGACGCGGATCGAGACCTGGCTGCCGTCCTTCCACCACCACCACAGGCCGAACGGCACCTGGTCGCGGACGGGGGCGCCGGCAAAGACGTACTGGCCACTGCGTACACCGTTTGTGTCGCGCACAACCTCGAGGATCGCCTCGGGCGCGTCGACGATGCGGGCGTGGTCGTACAGCTCGGCCATGACGTCCAGCAGGCGCGAGCGGACGTCGGCGGCGCACTCGGCGGGACAGGTGCAGACCGCGCAATCAAAGTTGGGATCCCACACCCACTGGCCGCCGGGCCAGGCGCGAACGAGATCGGGTAGGGCCGTGAAAATCAAGCTGAGGTCGTCGGGGACCAGAGGCTGGTGGCGCAAGATGTTCTCCTGAGACTGGAGTTGAGGGAATCGGGCGGTCTCATCCGCGGCTTGAGCTTGAATTTACATGGAACATAAAATAGCGGTGTGGTCGGATGCGCGTCATGAGAAGTGCGCTTTTGGTTGTTATTTGTCTTCTGTCGTCCCCGGTGGCCTCCGCTCAAGAGGCGGACGACCGCGTCGAGCGCATGGAGAAGGGCGAGGTCATCATCACCGCCAGCCGTCACAAGCGGTCGGGTGCGACCAAGCTGAAGGCCGTCGGCCTGATCAAGGCGCCGGCGGCAAAGCTGTGGGCCATCGTCGACAAGTGCGACAACTACACCAAGACGATGCGGCGCGTGCGCTCGTCAAAGGAGATCTGGCGCAAGGGCAACCAGGTCAAGTGTGATGTCGTGCTGGCCATGCCGTTTCCGCTGAAGGACATTCGCACGATCACCGTCGCGACGCACACCGAGAAGGGCGGCGTGTTCAAGCGCGCCTGGAAGCAGGTCGAAGGCGGGATGAAGATCAACCAGGGCAGCTGGACTCTGAAGCCGTACAACGGCGGCAAGCATACGGTGGCTGTCTATCGGGTCACTGCGGAGCCTAAGGTGGCGATCCCGGACATGATCAGGCAGGCCGCGCAGAAGAAGACGATTCCGCAGCTCTTCCAGCATCTGCGCAAGCAGGTGGAGTAGCCCGCAGTCGGGCGAACCACTCCACGGCGTGAGCGCGCGCCTCGGCGCAGGTCTGTGAGCGCACGATGAGGCGCTTGATGTCCTCGGCGCCGTCCAGGGCGTCCACAAACCGGCGCGCCATCATCTTCATGCGACCCAGGGCACCCGCCGGCTTGCGAAACGTGGCGACCGTGTCGTCAAAGAAGCCCAGCAGCACCCGCTCTCGCTCGTCCAGGGTGACCTCCGCGCTCGGCCGGCCTGCGAGCCATGCGGCGATCTGTCGAGGCAGCCACGGGTTGGCGATGGCGCCGCGACCGACCATGAGGCCGGCGCATCCGGTCTCCGTGAGCATGTCATGGGCGGACTGCACGCAGACGATGTCGCCGTTGGCGATCACGGGGATGTCGAGGCGCTGTGCGGCTTCGGCGATCTTGTCGACCGCACGCAGCCCCTTGAAGCCGTCTTCGCGGGTGCGCCAGTGGATCGTGATGGCTTCGGCGCCTTCCTCCTGGCAGCGCCAGGCCAGCTCCGGCGCGTTGCGGTTGGTGGGGTCGTAGCCCGAGCGCATCTTGACGGTGAGCGGAATCGTAATGGCGCGACGGACGGCCGCGACGATGTCGGTGGCCAGGTGCATGTCGGCCATCAGCGCGGACCCGCCCGAGTTCGCGCACACCTTCTTGGAGGGGCAGCCCATGTTGATGTCGATGACGGTGGCGCCGCGGCCCTGAATCATGCGCGCGGCCTCCGCCATGACGGCAGGGTCGCGCCCGTAGATCTGCACGGCGACCGGGCGCTCGTCCGGGTCGAACTCGGCGTGCTCCCACAGGCGCTTGGACTTGTGCTCGGTGAGGCCCTGCGACGGGATGAACTCGGTGCACGTCATGCCGGTGCCGCCCAGGCGCCGGATCATGCGGCGAAAACAGATCTCGCTGACGCCCTCCATCGGGGCCAGCACGATGTTGGGATGGATCACGACGTCGCGGATTGCGAAGCGGTTGGGCAGCGTGGTCGGGTCCGTGGCAACACTCATTTCAAAGCAGGTTTACCACATTCGGTCTTGACGACAGTCAGTCTCCATGCCACCATCCCGAACGTTCGTTCTGGTAGAAGCTGTTGTAGCTGTTGTTGTTGTTGTTGTTGCTGTTGCTGGATGTTGTTGATGCGAAAAAACACTTGTCTTCTTCTTCTCCCTGTCTGGATTTGTATGGCCTGCTCCGCGGACTCCGGTTCGACGAAGGGACCGAGCTCCGCTGACGCCTCGAGCCAGTGGGATCCCGTCTCGCCGGTCGATGAGAACCCGGCCAACGAGGGGACCTTCACCGGCGGTGATCCGGCGGATAACCCCGCCTCCGATCCGGTGGATGACCCGCCGGCCAACGATCCGCCGCCCGCCAATGAGCCACCGGCTAACGATCCACCGCAAAACGATCCGCCGGTGTGCACCCCCGCGTGCGACGGCGCCCAGTGCGGTGACGACGGGTGCGGCGGCACCTGTGGGCTGTGCGGCGACGACTCGATCTGTATCGGCGGCGTCTGCAAGCTCACAGACGATCTGGCGCCGGCCCCAGAAGCGGGCGCGTGCAAGAACGACGCGGACCTGGCGATCCTGTCGACCGGCACCGTATCGGGCACGACCGAGCAGTGCGCCAAGGACAACGTCGGCGCGATCATCTCCAACGATCCAGCGCCGATTCGCCAGTGCATCAAGGATGCGACGGGGCTCAGCGAGGGGTGCCTGGACTGCTTCACGCCGTTGATGTTCTGCACCATCGAAAAGTGCGCGCTGCAGTGCATCGGCGGCAAAACCCCTGAGTGCACGACCTGCCTTGAGGGCGCCTGCTATCCGGCGTTCACCGACTGTGCCGGCGTCAACCCGCAGAACGAGTAGGCGCCCGCCGCTCGCCCATTTCCGAACAGGTGATTTTTTGTGTGCGGGCGAGTGCATCTGTACACTGTAATTTGTGGGCACCTTCCCGCATACGCTGCTTCTGAGCGCCACCTATGAGCCGCTTGCCTGTGTTCCATGGCATCGGGCCATGCAGCTGTGGCTGGGCGGTCGCGCCGAGCTCGTCGAGCACTATCCCGGTCGGGTCATTCGCAGCGTGCGCGCGGACTATCTCTTGCCTGCAGTCCTTCGATTCGAGCGACCACGGCCCAAGCGCAAGCTCAGCGTTCGCTTCTCGCGACGCAATGTGTTCGCGCGCGATCGAGGTCGCTGCCAGTACTGCCGTAGCCGGCTTCAGTGGCGCGAGGCGACCTACGATCACGTGGTGCCGCGGTCGCGTGGCGGGCGGACAGCATGGGAGAACATCGTCATCGCGTGCCGCCCCTGCAATCAGCGCAAAGGCAGCCGCTCACCGGAGCAGAGCGGCATGCGGCTCATGCGTCCGCCGATGCGTCCGCGCAGCCTGCCTGCAGTCGACTTCGGTTTGGTGTGGAGAAACGGCATGCCGGCGATCTGGCAAGCCTATCTGCGCCAGTCCGCCAAGGCCGCCGCGGCGAACGGGTAACTACCTCGGCTTTGCGGCGCCTTCGAGTGTCTCTGTCAGCTGCGCCATGGTGAACGGAATCGCCAGCTTCGTCTCGCTGGGAGCGTTGGCCAGGTCCTCTTCCCAGCCCGCCGAGACGACTTCTGAGCCGCGCTGCCGGCTGGCTGCGGCGACGGCGCGGGCGTCGACTTCCGCCTGGCCCAGCTCGATCACCGCGATATCGAACGAGCCGCTGTCCAGGGCGGCCAGCGCCTCGTCCGTGGACGCCGCTGTCGTGCACTCCCACTGCTGATCGATCGAGGCGATCGCCATCGAGGCGCCTACGAAGCCGGAGCCATCATCACAAAGCAGGATGCGAAGCGTGTCCATGGTCGTGAATGTATAGTGTTACAGGTTTTCGGTCAACGTTCGGCTAGAGTAGTCTACGCTGTAATCCCATAACGAAACGTTCGAGCGCGACCGGCCCCTGCGCGAAGAAGAGGCTTGGCTCCAGAAGCTCCAACTCCATCAGCACCGGGTCGCCCGCAGGGCCCGGCGCCACGTCGATTCGGGCGTACAGCAGATCGACGTCCCGGGGCAACTTACCGAGCGCCAGCTCCGCCAGCGAGCGCTCCGCGGCCGAGATGGGCATCGCGTGCGAGACGTGCTCGTCCTCGTCGTCGAAGCGCGGACTCTTGCGTACGCTGTGGGTCAGCTCGCCGTCGATCCACACCAGCGCGCGCTCGCCATAGTCTTCCACCGCCGGCAGATACCGCTGCACCAGCACGTCCCGCTCGGCCGCAAGCGCCCGCAGGTGAGCCTCGCCGCGCGGCACGTCGCCCGAGCGCACGCGCATGCACTTGAAGGAGCCCGCGCCGACAGCCGGCTTTATGACTACCTCGGTCCACCCCTGGTCGCTCATGACGTCTGCCAGCGGCGCGTGGTCGCCACGGCGCACGAGCACGGTTGGCGCGATGGGCACACCCTGCGACTGCAGGTCCAGCAGATAGGATTTGTGAGAGTTCCATCGCACGATCTCGACCGGATTGACGAGCGTGGACAGTGACGCGACCTGCTCGGCCCATCGGACAAACGCCTCTCGCGCCAGCGCGTAGTTCCAGGTGGAGCGCAGCACCGTGATGGGCGCGGACCAATCAGCCGCTGGATCGTCCCACGCAGGCACGGCGACGGTCAGCCCGGCCCGTGTCAGGGCAGCGACCAGGGGCGCCTCGTCAAAGTCGGGTTCCGGCAACGTCAAACACGTTGCCAGCGCAATGTCCGCTGCCACTACGTGCTCCGGATGGGTCAGGGAGTGAACGGGACCCCGGCGCTGGACCAGCTCGTCCAGCCGCCTTTGAGCCAGGTGTCCCAGAAGTCGAAGTTGTCCGCAGTCGCGCCTGGTTTGTACACCCGGTGCACCATCATGATGGCGTTGCCGTCCACCCACGGCGAGATCCCGTGGTCGATCGGCAGGTTGGGGAAGCTGACATTCGTCGTCAGCGCGTCCACGACCGCCCACCAGACCGGGAAGTAGTTGCCGTAGCCCATCAGCATCTCGACGAAGTTGAACGTCGGCAGATAACCGTCGCCTGCGATCCAGTCGACCTGGTAGTCGAAGTCCGAGGTGCCGCCGAACGTCGGCGCTTTCGGGGAGGTGATGCGCAGGAAGTTCAGCATGGGGCCCAGCGAGATCACCTGGGTGCCCGCTGCCACGGCTGTCGCCGCCTCCCCCCACGCCCACACAGCGCGCAGATCGCCCCCGTACTTGGGCGCCTGCTCGTGGGTCCAGCCGTTGCCGTCGAAGCGCAGCAGCACACCGCGGTTGCCCACGGCAAAGACCTGTCCCGTGGGGCCGGCCACGATCGCCTGCAGTGTCTCGGTTGTGGGCACATCCTGCTGCTCGGCCTGTACGCCGTCGAACCGCAGCACAGTGCCCTGGTCCCCGGCGAGCCACAGATCGTTGGACGAGGTGCCCGAGATGCTGCGCAGCGCGGTGCCCGGAGCGACCTCAAACGTGGTCCACCCACCGTCCGAATAGCGGCGCAGTACGCCGTCCTCGCCTGTCGTAAACCACTCGCCGGCGGTCAGGCCCCACACCGCGTGCAGCAGCACTCCGGGCGAGTCCAGCACCTGCCACCCGTCCACGTCGCGCTGCAGGACGATCCCATCGCCGACTGCGATCATGTGGTCCTCGCTGGTACCCCACACGCCGAACAGGTCGGCCGTCGTCGGCGACTCTTCCTGGGTCCAGACCGTGCCGTTGAACGTGACGATCTCGCCGCCGTCCCCGACGACGGTGGCATGGGTCTCGGACGTGCCCCACACCGCGTTGAGATCCACGTCCACGGGCGCGTACTGCGGGAACCACGCCTGGGCCTTGCCGTGCGCGATGAGCCCCTTGGCGCCGACCGCCCACAGGTTTTGAGCTGACGTGCCCCACAGCCCATGAACATCGCGCGGGATGCCCGTCTGAACGGCTGACCAGACGCCGTCGTCGTGGTGGAAGAGCCGGTCGATCTCCAGAAACTTCACTTTGTAATGCTGAGTTCCGCTGACGGCGGCCTGATTACCCTTGCCGGTGATCTCGGCCAAAAACGAGTACGTCACGCCGTTGAGGTCGCCGCCCAGGGAGCGCGGCTGGTGCGGCAGAAAGAACTCGGCCTGGGCGACAGCTTCCAGATCCGCGACCGTCCAGAAGCCCGACGAGCCGAAGTCCAGGGCGACGCGTAGGCGCACATCGGTTGGGTTGACCACGCCCGTCTCGGGGTTGGCGTAGCTCAGCGGCGCGCCGTCCAGGCGCAGGGGCATGTCCCGATCCAGCGGGATGTTCAGCGGCACCTCCAGGATGTCCGGCAGCGGCTCGCCCGGGATGGGATCGATGTGTTTGACGACGCCCATCATCAGCGGCACGAACGAGGCCTCCTTCTGGCTGTCATCGGTGACGACGCCGCCGATGCAGATGACGGCCAGCTCGCTGAGATGCGTCTTCATCCAGAACGTGCCGTCAGGCTCGGCCCAGGCCTGATCGCCTTGATAGGTCGGCGTGTTGGGGCGCGGCGGGTCTTCCCACAGCCCGGGCGTCGTCGACACGCAGTACGCCGTCTTCGTGCCTGAGAGCCCCTTTGGCAGGATCAGGTACTTTCCGAGCCCCGTGACCTGCCCGTCGATGTGGCCAAACGGCAGGATGTTGGGCCCGCCGCCGCCGCCGCCGCTGGACGACGGGTTCATCGGGATCAGGTGCACGGTGACGTTCTCAGCGTCGTACTCGACCACGCTGTAGGCGGTGTGGTCGGCTTTGGCGGCGGTGATCATCTGCGGTCCGACGATCTCCGGGTCGCTGAACGTGATCTGGCCGCGCTCGTCGGTGAAGCCCTTGTAGGTCGTGTTGGGGTCTGCGCCCATCGTGACGAAGGCAAACGGGATGGGATCGGTCGTAAACAGGTCCAGCACGGTGATGTTGACGGTGCCGTCGATAACCGGGCCCCACGACCCGCCGTAGGGCGAGGTGGGATCGAAGTAGCTGTACGCGTCCAGCATGGTTGCCGACCAGCCCAGCGTCTCCACGGTCACGTCGACGGCGATCGGTACATCGGCGCGCGGCGTGTGCATGCGCAGCTCGCTGGAAGAGGACATCTGCACCGGCACGTATTGTTTGGCGAAGCGCACCTTGGTTCCGGTCTTGAAGCCGGCGCCGTACACGCGCACGAACGTGCCGCCCGCGATGGACCCGTAGTTGGGGTCCACCGCATAGATCTCAGGGTCGCCGTCGGGGTTGTAGACGAAGGCGTCCGCGGCGACGGTCTCGCCGACCGGGTTGATCACGATGACGTCCGCGTACCCGGGGCTGCCCGGCGGCGTGAGCACGACCAGCTCGCTATCGGTCGATGATAGGACTGTGGCCGGCAGCGCGCCGATGAACACCTCGTAGGGGTCGGCGAGCAGGCTGCCGCGAATCGTGATCTTGTCGCCGCCGTTCATCGATCCGAACGGCGGGGAGACCTCGTCGATGCGCGGCGTGACCAGGTAAGTGAACGCGTCCGGCAGGGTGTCGCTGCCTTTGGGCGAGGTCACCGTGATGTCGACCACGCCCTGGCCTTTGGGCAGCTTGACGATGGCGTGGTGGTCAACCGTGTCCAGCGCCAGCACCTCGGCCTCCTCGTCGCCGAAGAAGATGTCGGTGCCGTTGGCCGTCAGTCCGTACGCGACGACGGTGACCTTGGTGAACTCGTGGTTTGTCGCTGCTTTGGGAAAGACGTTGAGCACCTGCACGTCGCCGGGCGGTGTCCCGGTAAACGTGAAGGCGTCTTCAGCCAGCAGCGCGCCGTCCGTGGTCTCGATCTCGACGTCGGCCAGGCCCTCATCGCCGCCGCTGACCAGCACCTCGAGCCGCGTGCCGAAGATGTTGCCGCCGATCACCGGGGCCTCGACGCCGCCGACGCGCACCTGGGAGTCGGCGTGCATCGCTGTGCCGATCAGCATGACGGTTGTGTCCTTGCCGGCCGGTCCTGCGGCGGGCACCAGGCGCTCCAGCGTGGGCGGCGCGGTGTAAGCGAAGGCGTCGGGCAGACGGTAGGTCGTGTAGGGGTTGGCGGTCAGCACGTCGCTTTTGCCGCGCTGCCCGGGGGGCGCGATACCCAGGATGGTGGTGCTGTCCACCACGGTCAGATCGATGAGCCGGCGGCCGCCGATGAGCACGTTGGTGTCGTACGTGAAGCCGTCGCCCCGCACGGTGACGGGGGTGCCGCCGCGCGCGGGCCCGGTGGCCGGGTCGATGCTGTCTACGCTCAGCGTGTCGCGAAAGAGATAGCCGTCTTCGACCAGCACGCGTGTGCCGTTGGGCGCGATGAGCTTAACGTCGACCAGCCCCGTCTTATGCGATGGCGAGCGCGCGTGAATGATGAGCCCGCTGTGCACGGTCACGTCCTGCGAGCGCCGCGACCCGAACCATATCTCGGTGCCTTCGATGAAGCCCTGTCCCTCGAAGATGACCAGGTCTCCGCCGGCGGTGCGCCCGACGTCGGGCTCGATCGAGTGCACCTCAAAGGCGGCCTGGTCGGTGTCGGGCGCGACGGGCGCACCGGTCGGGTCGCCGGGATCGGGGCTGGGCGTCGTGGTTGTGGGTTCACCTGAGGTCGGGACAGGCGAGACCTCTTCCCCCTCGTCCCCACACCCCAAGATCAGGGCGGCCAGCATCAGCGTGTACAGCAACTTCATCAGCGTCAGCTCGGTTTGGTCAGGTCAAATGTGTCAACGGGGCCGTGCCGTCATCGCCAAAGGCGTCGGTCGCGACACCGAAGGCTTGGAGCATACTCACAAACAGGTTGGCCATGGGGGTTTTATCAGGATAGACGACATGCCGCCCGCCTTTGATCAGAGACGCGCCGCCGCCGGCCAGTATGACCGGGATGCCGAAGTGGTCGTGGCTGTTGCCGTCCGACATCTCGCTGGACCAGTATACCAGCGTGTTGTCCAGCAGCGTGCTGCCGTCCGCCTCCTCGACGGCGGCCAGCTTCTCCAGCAGGTACGCCAGCTGCACGACCTCCCAGCGGTCGATCAGCTCCAGCTGGGCGATGGCCTCGGGCTTGTCGCTGTGGTGGGACAGCGCATGGTGCCCCTCGGTGACGCCCAGAAACGCGTAGTGCCGCTCGGAGAACCCATTGGCGAACATGAAGGACGCGACCCGGGTCAGGTCACACTTCAGCGCGATCACCATCAAGTCCGCCATAACGCGCGCGTGCGCCTCGATGTCCAGCTGCGGCGCCGGATAGCCGGGGGCGTCACAGACGGGCGCGTTGGCCAGCGCCTCGATGGCCAGCTCGACCTCTCGAACCGACGTCAGGTAGCTGTCCAGCTTCACTTTGTCGCCGGCGCCCAGGCGCGGCTGCAGCCGCTTGGCCTCGCCCGCCACATAGTCCAGCACGCTGCGCCGGTGGTGGCGGCGCATGGCGATCTGCTCGGCGCTCGCGGTGGCGTCGGCCCCGGCGAAGAAGCGGTCAAAGACCAGCTGCGGGTTGATCATCTTGGGCAACGGGGTGCTCTCGTCGACCCAGGAGACGTTACGCAGGTAGGCGCAGCTGTAGCCGAAGTCGCAGCCGCCGACGCTGCTGCCGCCCTCCAGGCCGAGCTGGATGGAGCCGAAGCGGGTGGCGCCTCCGATCTGGCCGGCGACGACCTGATCGACGGACACACCGTTGACGATGTCCTGACCCTCGGTGCGCTTGCAGTGGCGTGCCGACAAGAACGAGCCGGTGCCGGACGCGTGGTCGCCGCCACCCTCATCGGGCTGGCCGGGCGCGCTGGCCAGGCCGGAGAGGATCAACGACTGCTGTTTGAAAGGCGCCAGCGGCTCCAGCGTCGGGGTGAGCACGTAGCTCTTGCCCTCTTTCTCGGGCGTGAACACCTGCATGCGCAGCCCGTTGGGTACGAAGTAGCAGATCAGTCGTTGCGGGGGCGCGCCGGACTCCTGCGCAAGGGCCGGCAGCGATTCGAAGAGGGGCAGCGCCACGAGCGCACCGGCCCCGCCCAGGAATCTGCGACGATCGATACGTGTCATGGGGCGGCGGCCTCCCCGGCGCGGAAGCGGAAGGCACGGCTCAGCGCGATCAGCTCGACCGCGGCGCCGACTGTGAGCCCCTGCTCGGTCCACTGCGACTCGATCTCGTCCAGGGCGGGGCGGTCGTCTTTGGTCAGACCGCGTCCCAGCCCGTAGGTCATCAGCTGGTGCAGCGCGCAGGGGATGAAGCGAAAGTCGACCGCCAGCGCCTGGGCCAGGGAGTGGGCGCCGTCGATAGGGGTGCCGTCGGTCAGCTCGCTGGTGGCGTCGATGGGGAAGCCGGCGTCGGTGTCGCGCCAGCCGCCGATGCCGTCGAAGTTCTCCAGGCCGAAGCCGATGGGATCGATCAGGTCGTGGCAGCCCGCACATGCCGGGTCCGCGCGGTGTTGCTCCAAGATATCGCGGATGGTCTGTGCGCCGCCGTCGACCGCCGCCTGGTCCAGCCCCTCGACGCCGGGTGGCGGTGGCGGCGGCTCGGCGCACAGCAGCTGCTTGAGGACCCAGGCGCCGCGCTTGACGGGAGACGTGCGCGCCGGCGCCGACGTGACCATGAGCAGGCCGCCCTGGGTCAGCAGGCCGCCGCGTTGTGTGCCGGTGAGATCGACGCGCGTCAGGTGGTCGGTGCCGGGTCGGGGCAGGCCGTAGTGGTCGGCCAGGCGGTCGTTGACAAAGGTGTCGGTGGCCGTCAGCAGCTCCGTGATCGGCCGGTCCTCGGACAAGAAGGTGCCGAAAAACAATGACATCTCGGCCTTCATCGCCTGCCGCAGCGGCTCGTCGAACTCTGGATAGATCCAGTTGGCGGGTGTGTGGTTGTCGATGTTGCGCACGAAGAGCCACTGCCCGGCCAGGTTCTCGGCCAGCGCGTCGGCGCGGGGGTCGGCCAGCATGCGGCGCACCTGGGTGATGATGCCGTCGTCGGTTTGCAGCTCGCCCGCCGCGGCGGCAGCAAACAGCGCGTCATCAGGCATGGAGGCCCACACAAAATAGGACAGCCGCGTGGCGATCTCGTAGTCGGACAGCGGCGCGTCGGTAGGGGCGGCCGGATCCTCGGCGAGCTCGACCATGAATGTGAAATGCGGTGACAAAAGCACGCCTTTGAGCGGCAGGCTGAGCGCCGCCTCGAACTCCAGTCCATCGTCGGCGCCAAGCGTGAACAGCTCCATCAGCCGGTCGAGCTCGTCGCCGGCGATCGGACGGCGCCAGGCACGGCCGGCCAGGGCGCTGACGATGGTGCGGGCACACTGGCTGTCGGTTCGCGACTGTGGGGTGCAGATCATCACCCGGCTTCGGGGAGCGTCGGCGACGTCAGGGAGATCCAGCGGCCCCTCCATGGCCAGCCAATCCACCACGAGCTGGCGGTTTTCGGCGGCCTGCGGTTCGTAGTAGTCGTTAGTGAAGACGGCCGTCAGCGTGTGTGCTCCGGGGGTGACCTCGACGTCGACGCTATATACGCCCGGGCTGTCCGGAGGGGCGTCGACGTAGAAGGCGCCGACGCGAGCCCCGTCCAGGTGCAGCTCCATACGCGCGGCGACACCGAGCGCCTTGTGGGAAAACGCGCGGACCGAGAACCGATAGGGCCCGCCGAGTGGGAGGTCGACGACGCCGGAGACGCTGCCGGCGCTGAAGAGCGTCCAGCCGGACCCGCGATAGGGCGCACCGGCGTCGGCCTCGGCGTGCTCGGCTTCGGCTTTCAGCACCAGGGGGGCAGTGAGCGGATGTCGCAGGATGTCGGCGACAAGCAGGTCGGCGGCGCGCTCGTAAAGCTCCAAGTGCAGCGGCGACAGGCTCAGCACCGCGCTGATGTTATCGAAGCCGAATGCGGTGTCGTCGTCAGGAAAGTCGCGGGCGGGACGCAGCCGTGTGCCCAGCAAATCGCGGACGGTGTTGTTGTACTCGTTGCGGTTGAGACGGCGCCAGGTCACGCGGCCGGCGGGGTGCTGAGCGGCGGGCTCGACGGTAGGCACATCGCTTGTGGGCTCAACCGGCTGGGGGGGCGCGGGCGCAGGTGTCTCGGCGCCGGCGCAACCAAACATCACCGTGATCAGCAAACTACCCAGCAGAACACGTTGCACGGGCGCAACCGTACCACAACATAGGTATGATGGGTCATGCGGCATTTCTCGTACTGTGGCTCCTGGTCGCCGTGCCGGCCGGCTCGGCTGAGGCCAAACCGCCGACTAAGACGCTGACCGCCGATCAGGCGTACCACAAGGCGCGCGCGCTCTACGCGCAGAAGAAGTACTCAGAGGCGCTGAAGTGGCTGGAGGTCGCGCACCGCAAGAAGCCGCGCGCCATCTACATCTACAACCAGGGTCGCCTCCTGGAAGCGCTGGGCCGCCTGAGGGAGGCGCACAACGCGTTTCTGAGCGCCCAGGCCATGCCGCAGGTCAGCGACGAGCTCCGCGAGCTGGCGGCTGCCCAGGCCGCCAAGGTCAAGAGCCTGGTCGACGTGGCGGTCGTCCGCTTCTCGGGCTTGTCGGACAACACCCTGGTCCAGGTCGACGGCGAGGTGGTCTCCGATGTCCGCCAGGATCTGACCGTGCCCGAGGCGAAACATCAGCTGTGCGTCTCGTCGCCCAGGGGAGACCGCGTACGGTGCTGGAACCGAAAGCTGCGGGCCGGGATCCGCGTCGTCGCCCCGTTCAAGGGCGGCGCGCGCGGGCTGGTGAAGTGGCCGGCCAGGGCGCACATCACACGGCTGCACGTGGATGGGCACGACTTGCTCGTCGACCTGAAGAACCTTCGCTTCATCGAGCTGGATGCGGGGCGGCATCTGGTGCGCGTCACCTTGATGGTGGCTGGGGCCGGCCCGCAGGTGCACGAGCAGTCGGTGGATGTACTGCCCACTCGACCGGCGACGCTGACGCTGAAGAAGAAGGCGCCGATCGACGTCGGGGTCGGTGGCGGTGTGAAGACGCCCGTATCGCCTGGTGCGTGGCCGTGGGTTGTCACTGGGACAGGCGTGGCTGTGCTGGGTGTGGGTGTCGGGCTGATGGTCAAAGCAAGCGCCGATCGTGGTGTGGATCCCAGCAGCGAGGCGGCCGGTCGCGGCGTGGTGACCCAGAAGACGCAGGTGGCGCACGAGGCCGCCTGGGACGATGCAGACAGCCTGTCGGGCGCGGGTGCAGCGATGACAGCGGTCGGGGGCGCGGCGCTCATCGGTGGCCTGACATGGTGGCTGATGACGCGCAGCGCAAGTGAGAAGAAGAAGCCGCAGGTGTCTGCCGCTCGATGGTGTTGGGCATGCGTGTCAGCCGGCCGGCTCGGTGCTGGTGGACGCGGATGGGCAGACGCAGGGAGGAGGCGATGCGCACGCGGATACTGGCGGGGTGGACGATGCGTCGACGACCGGGCTGGACGTGGAGGATACAACGGACACCGGCGGCGCGACGGCGGATGCTGTCGAGGACGCGACGACGACGGGTGAGGAGACGACGGACACCGGTGGCGCCCGTGATGACGCCGGCGGCACGACCGGAGACGACGTCGACACGACGGGGACCGATGATACTGGGGAGCCGTTTGATTGCGAGGTGGATGGCGCAGTCGGGTGCCCGTGCGATGTCAGCGCGGACTGCGACAGCAAGGTGTGCCTGATCGAGGACGGCGTTTGCTCGGACAGCTGTTCCGGCGCCGACGACTGCCCGGACGGGATGGACTGCCTGCCGTCGGGCAGCGATGGGTCGTCCGTGCCGGTGTCGATCTGCGCGCCCGAAGGCGGCAAGCTGTGCCAGCCGTGCACGAAAGACGCGGACTGCGCGGCGGCGGGTGAGGACGCGGGCCTGCCGTCGGGGTGCGTCGATTACCAAGGGGTCGGGGCCTTCTGCGCCGTGAACTGCTTTGAAACCGACACGTGCCCGGCGGGTTACGCGTGCGAGCCTAAAACGACCATCGACGGCGTACAGACGGCGCTGTGCGTGAAGGTCGACGAGCCGTGCGAGTGCACGAAGTTGTCCGTGAAGCTCGAGCTGGCGTCTGCCTGCCAGGTGACCAATGAGCTGGGCAGCTGTGGCGGCATCAGGACGTGTGGACTGGAGGGCTTGTCAGACTGCGACGCGGCCACACCGGCGGCCGAGGTGTGTGACTCGGTGGACAACGACTGCAACGGCGTCACCGACGACGGGCTTTGCGACGACGGCATCGACTGCACCGCGGATGCGTGTATTCAGGAGCCCGCCGGCTGTGAGTACACGCCCGACAATTCCGAGTGTGACGAGAACCTGGACTGCACCACGACGACCTGCGATGTCGACGCGGGAGGCTGCAAGACGGTCACGAACGAGGCCGCCTGCGAGGACGACAACGAGTGCACGAAGACCACCTGCGATCCCGATGTCGGCTGTCAGACGGCGCTGCTGGAGCAAGCCTGTAACGACGGCAGCAAGTGCACACTCAACGATGAATGCGTCGCCGGAAAGTGCACCGGAGACGCCCCGGATTGCGATGATGGCGTCCCCTGCACCGCTGACTCCTGCGATCCGGCTTCCGGTTGCACGAACGTGCCGACTGCTGGGCCGTGCGATGACTCAGACAAGTGCACGCTCACGGACACGTGCGTGGACGGGGACTGCGTCGGGACGCCGGATCTGTGCGATGACGGCAAGCCCTGCACCTACGACACCTGCGACTCGCTGACCGGCTGCAGCTCGATACCGTTGGGGGACGGAACCTTCTGCGATGACGGGGACAAGTGCACGTCCGACGACAGCTGCCTGGCCGGGGCGTGTTCGGGGAGCGTCGCGGTGTGCATCGAGGAGTCGATCAACATCAGCGCCTTCCAGTCGTTTGTTCAAGGCACCCACGCGATACCGGGTGGCACGAACCAGTATCCCAACGGCGGACCCGCGGTGGCAGCGCTCGGCGGCGGGCGCTACGTGACGCATTGGGCTGGGGCGTCCGGTAAGTTCGCGCGTATCAGCGACCGGCACGGCAGCCGAGAAGACGAGGAGTTTGCGGTCGGGGGCAAGACCGGGGAGTTCAACACCGGCGTGGCGTCGCTCGATGACCGGATGCTGTTTATCTCTTGGGACACGCCGCCCACATGCGGTCCCGGCAACTGCGATATCAGCAACCTGTCGCCGAAGCTTCGGGTCCAGGAGTACGACGAGACTGGGGCGTTGACAGGCTCAGCGACCATGTCGTCATTCACCGGGGGTTCGGGCGGGGGTGGTATCGACGTGCAGGCGTTTCATGCGGTGCCCATGGTGGTGACCGGCGGCGACTGGCTAGTGATGTACTCGTACACCGCGACCTGGGGATTTGTGGGCAGCTTCGACCCGGCGGACGACCTGGTCTATTGGCGGCGATACGGAAAGGGGGTGGGTAACAAGGGATCCGGTGTCTTGCCGGCCATGTCCACCACGTTTGCGCGCTTTGACGCGAAGCCGGTCGCGGCGGCGTCGGCAGACCTCGCCATAGCCTGGGTCGACGCGACGACGACCACCGTCAAGCTGGGACAGTACCTGGGCAGCAACGCGGTCACCACGCCCGTCGATGTGGCCAACGAAGGCAGCGAGGTCACGTCGGTCGCGGTCGGACCGGGGGCCGGCGGCGGTAGCGGGGCCGTCGTCCTTTGGACGGTGGACAGCTCGGTCCGAGGGCGCATGTACGACGGTGAGCTGAACCCGACGACGAGCGCATTTGATGTCAGCCCGGCGGGTGCGGCCGGCGACCAGCGGCTGGGAGGCGTTGGGATCTTCTCGGATGGCGGCTTTGTGGCGGTGTACGACGACGAGCTGGGCGACTCAGATGCCTTTGCGGTCAAGGCGCAGCGCTTTACGAAGTTTGGGGGGCCCACTGGTGTTCCGATCGACATCAACGGGTATGAGGAAGGCGATCAGATTCGGCCATCCGTCGCGGTGCTGCCTGACGATGAGTGGGTGGTGGTGTTTGCGTCGGGCGACGAGGTGTTTACGCGACGCTTTGCCAAGGACGGCTCTGCCGCGTCGGGTCGGCTGGAGCGCCGGGCGAATGCCACGGTGGACGGCGGACAGTCGGCGCCGGTCGGGGCGTTTGTAGATGGCGGTGCGCTGGTGGCGTTTGGTACCCCGATCGGGGACGCCGGTAGCGAGGAGATTCGCGCCCAGCGTGTCACCGGGACCGGACAGCCGATCGGCCCGGAGCTGCTGGTAAACGAGGTGACCAACGGGACGCAGTCGGACGCGGCGGTGGCGGCTGGTGCCGGTCGCTTTGTGGTGGCCTGGGAGACCGAGGACACCGACGGCCGCGGGATAGGCTTCCGGGTGTTCGGTGCGGATGGGGAGGCCCAGACCAAGGAGCTTGGCGGCAACGCGGTGACCGGTGGGTCCCAGAAACATCCTGCGGCGTCGGTGGGTCCCGATGGGGTGATCACGCTGCTGTGGGACGGGCCGTCGACCAGTCCGGACGTGTCCATGCGGCGCTTCTCTGCGACGGGAGAGCCTCTATCGGCAGATATCGTCGTGAACGCAGCGACCGGTGGGCCGCAGGAGCACCCGGCGGTAGCGTCGCTTGGCCTGACAGGGCTGCTGGTGGCGTGGCAGTCGAGCCCGTCGGGGCATGCGGACATCGTGATCGGGCGCACCACCGCCTCTGCGGCCAGCGGGGAGCAGGCCGTGCTCAATACGACCAACTCCGGGGAGCAGACGCGGCCGTCGGTCGCGGCGAGTGCGGCTGGTGACCAGGGCATGGCTTGCTGGGAGTCAGACGGGCAGGCCGGCCCGGGCCTGACCGTGGTCTGTCGCGCGATTACCATCGAGGCTGCAGCGCTGGGTGTGGGACTGGAGTTTACGCCGCACGTCGTGCAGAGCGGTGACCAGCGCAATCCGGCGGTGGCCGCGGTGGCGACCGGGTTTGTGATCGCATGGGAGACACCGAACGTGGATGGGGACTCGACCGCGGTACAGTATCAGTTGCGCGGGGCGGACGGGGACGTGTTGTCTCCGCGCGTGCTGGCCAACAGGGGGCGGCCGGGGGCGCAGGGGGCTCCGTTTGTAGCCCCCGACGGTCCCGACTCGTTCATGGTCGGTTGGCAGACGGACCCCGCTAAGAACGGAAGCCTCGACGTTCTGGTGCGCGTGTTTCCCGTCGACTGAGCTCGCGCGCCTTGCCGAAGCAGGGAGCGGTGTGTCATGACCTATATATGGCTCAGTCCGCCAGACGGTTTTGTCCGCTTTGTGAGCGGACCATGGCCGATGCGGTGTGTCCGACGGACGGCGTGCCCACAGTTCGCAACGACGTGTTCACGCGGACTGACGAGGACGCGCTGGTCGGCACGCTGTTTGGTGGGCGCTTCCGCGTCGACTCCGTGCTCGGCGTGGGCGGCATGGGCAAGGTCTATCGGGCGGTACAGCTATCGATGAACAGGCCCGTGGCGTTGAAGACGCTGCTGCCGCGGTTGCTGAGCGAGAAGAAGCACGTCAGCCGGTTCTATCGAGAAGCGCGGGCGGCCAGTGCGCTCGAGAGTCCGCACGTTGTGAAGATCTACGACTTCGGCATCGATGACGACACCGGCACGCCGTTTATTGCGATGGAGCTGCTGCGCGGGCGGTCGCTGGCGGACGCGATCAACCTGGAGCCGATGATGCGGCCTAAGCGCGTGGCTCGGCTGCTGGCGCAGGTGTGCAAGGCGCTGCGGGAGGCGGAGTGCGTGGGGATTGTTCACCGCGATCTGAAGCCCGAGAACATCTACTTGAGCAGCCCGGTGGGCGACGAGGAGTTCGTCAAGGTGATGGACTTCGGTATCGCCAAGGTTCTCAACGACACCGACAGCCAGATCAATCTCACGTCGACGGGCACAACCGTCGGCACGCCCATGTACATGGCGCCCGAGCAGAGCATGGCTCGCGTGGTCGACAACCGGGCCGACCTGTACTCGGTGGGCTGCATGCTGCACGAGCTGCTGATGGGCGAGGCGCCGTTTGTCGCGGATGAGGCGCTCGAGGTCATGATGCGGCACGTCTCGGTGCCCGTCCCGCCGCTACCCGAGCTGTTGCCTTCGATGGAGCAGCTGCCGCCGGCGCTCGGCGTGCTTCATCAGGCGCTGTTGCAGAAGTCGCCGCCGGACCGACCGGGGGACGCAGAGGTGGTCTTCCGCATCCTGCAGGCCGTCCAGCGCGGCGACGAAATCGACGCTGCGACGCTCGTTGAGATGTCCAAGCGCGGGGGCGAGGTCCTCAAGTTCGACTCGGAAGGCATCGCGACTTACGACCGGCTGGGCTCAGGGGACGATATCTCGACCTCGGAGACGCTGGGCGCGCTCGACGTGCGCCAGTTGACCGATGGCGGGCTGGTCAGCTTCTCGGTGCAGGAGCCGGAGCGGGATCACCAGGCGACTAAGCTCGGGTTCCAGGGGGCTCTGGGGCGCGGCGACAAGCCCCCGGCTGCGCCGGAAGATGAGCCCGCGCCTGACGAGTCGCCGGCGCTTGCCGATCGAGAGCCGGGTCCGACCACGGCCGTGCTCGAGAAGCGGCAGAGTCAGGCCACGGTCACCGGTCCTTCGGTGAGTGACATGTCGTTTTTGACGCGCCCGCGGAGGCGCCGGCGTCGCGTGGCGGCGGTGCTGGTGCTGGGCACGGCGCTCGGGGTGGCGGCTGCGTATTGGTCGCCCGATTCCGCCGAGGAGCCCGATCCCACGGCGACGGAGACGGCGGCTGAGATCGGCACGGACGTAGGCACGCCGGCGCCCGCAGTTGCAGAGCGTCTTGCGGTAGCTCCGGCTCAGCCGGACGCGCTGCCTGCCGCCGTGGCGCTGCCGACCACTCGGCGGCAACAGGCCGAGTCGCAGCGCCGCCCGTCGATGAGGACTCAGATCACGCCGCCTGCTGCAGCGATGGTGGAGAGACCCGCGGTTGTGGGGCTGCGGCAGGGCCGTCGTGCGCCGGCCGCGGTTGTCGCGCTGCCGGTGCGTCCGGCCAAGCCGCGTGGGTCCGCTCAGAAGGCGGTCCAGGTGGCGCCGCCGGCTCCGGTGGTCACGCCGGTCGAGCCCAAGGTCAAGGCGAAGCCGCCGGAGGATGAGCCGACGCCCTGGTAGCGCCCGCTGAGCGCGCCGCCCACTCGGCGGACGAGGCGATGCCGAAGTGCAGCAGAAACGGGGCCCAGACCGAGCCGCTGACCAGCGCAAGCTGCCCGAAGACCACTCCCATGACGAGCGTGGAGGCGGTCTCAGAGGCGTGTTTGGGCAGGTGCTGAAAGACGTAGAGCGCGGTGCTGACGCCCAGCGCGGTCGCCGCCCCAAGCTCGGGCACGAGCGCCAGCAGCAGCACGCCGCGAAAGAAGAACTCATAGCCGGCCAGATAGACCGCCCAGGCCAGCGGTCCGGCTTGTTCGATCGTGGTTGCGACGTCGGGCTTGCGGCTGGCCATGGCCACGATGGGCAGCACGACGGCCGCCAGCGCCAGGGTCGCGGGGAGCACCATCACCGTGGCGCTTGGCCCGAGGCCGAACCGGAGCGGGTCCAGGCCACCCAGCAGCATCAGGACCACGCCACCCAGGCCAAGTGCGGCGCCGCCGATGAACTTGCGCGTCCGGGCCGTCGTGTTCGCGGCGCCGTAGTGAAAGGCCACGTACAGCGTCGCGGAACCCAACAGATGCCAGAACAGCGGTCCCGTCTCCGGGATCAGAGCCATCCGTGCTCGCGATACCACTCGGCGGTCGCTCGCGCGCCGTCCGGGAAAGTGATGGTCGGCGACCAGCCCAGCTCGGTGCGCAGCGGCGTGGCGTCACAGACCCAATACGGCTGCGAGAGATCCTGGACCTTGTCTCGGGTCAGGGCCACCGCTCGGCGGCGCAGGCGGCCGACCAGCTCTGAGATGACAGCGGCCGCCAGCAGCAGAAAGCGCGGCGCCCTCAAAACGAGCGGCTTGCGCTGCACAGCGTTGCTCACATCGTCCGCCAGCTCATCGATGGTCCGTGGCTTGCCGTCCTCGACGAAGTAGATGCGGCGGTTCGGGTGCGGCTGGGTCACGATATGGCCGATGGCGGTACAGCAATCGTCCACGTGGACCAGCGAGGTCATACGCGCCGGGCCCGGCAGCGGCAGCAGGCCGCGCGCGGCGGCTTTGAACACGGGCAGCATGCGGGTGTCGCCGGGGCCATAAATCGCCGGCGGCCTCAGGATCGTGACGTCAAACGCGTCCGCGGCGTCCAAGACGGCGGTCTCGGCTTGCGCCTTGGCTCGCCCGTAGTGCGTGATCGGCGTGGTCGCCTCGGCCGGGTCACGCGGGACGCCATCGGGGCTTGGGCCGTGCGCCGACAAGGAGGAGACAAAGACGAAGCGCCGCAGGTTCGGGCACGTGGCGCGCGCTGCCTCCAGCAGGTTGGTCGTGGTGGCCAGGTTGTTGGCGTAAAAGGCGCTGACGTCACGCACTTTGCCACCGCCCGCGCAGTGCACGATGGCGTCGACCGCCTCACATGCGGTCTCGAGCCGCTGCGGTGGGTGAAGCGATCCGACCACGAGCTCGGCGCCGGCGGCTTTCAACGCCCGCACGTCGCTGGTCTCTCGCACCAGCGCGCGGACCGTGTGCCCCTGCGCCTGAAGTATCGGGACCAGCCGCGTGCCGAGAAACCCCGTCGCGCCGGTGACCAGCACCCTCACGCGGCCTTCCGCTTGCCGCCGACCAGCACATAATCCGCCTGAAACTGCGGCAGGACGGCGCCTTGAGCGTCGGTCAACCAGTCCATCGCGTGGCGTCGAGGCACCCGGACCACGCCGGGGTCCTTCCATGTCCTGAAGACCAGATCCCAGATCGGGCTGGTGACGCCGTGGTTCTCCTTGGGGTTGCTGAAATGGTGCGAGAAGTGGTTTCGCCGCACCCAGCGGCTGTACGGACCGGTTGGGGGCGCCCGGTGCGCCCGCCAATGAACCAGCTCGTACATCAGGTACATGCCGACGAAGCCCAGGCCGAAGAGGACGCCGGACAAGACGCCCGACGCCAGGATAGCCAGCGGAAACACGATGGCGGAGGCGCCCAGCGCGGCCAGGGCCTTTTCGATGGGCGGGGCAAAGAAGTCTTTCCTGGCGTGGTGCAGCAGATGCTGACGCGAGAAGTGGTTGCGACCCTTGGCCACGTGGCCGTACCAGTTGTGCATCGCGTACTCGGTGAAGCTCCACATCGCGACGCCGGCCAACAGCGGCAGTGTCAGGCTTATCAGAAGGCTCATCGGTTCTTCACCCATTGCTCGGCTTGTTTGATGCCGTCATCCGCCGCCTCAAAGTCGGCGCCCCAGCCAATGAGCAGCGTTCTGACGGCTTCTCGCAGGACTCGGTCGTTGTTCAAAAGCTCCGGGGCGAAGCGCGAGATCTTGTACATCTGCACGGCGCCCTGAATGACGGACCAGAAGACGATCGTCCGGTCCGATGGATTCCCCGCGACGAGATGTCCGCCGCTCTCGACCTCCACGAACAGGCCCATGATCTGCTGAAGCGTCGGCATAATCTCGGACATCACGCGCAGCCCCTCGGACTCGGGCAAGATCGGCTTGGGGTAAGCGATGGCGACCGACAGCAGGCCGAAGTAGCCCAGCCGGTGCAGAAACCACCGCTGGTAGTGCTTGGCCACCAGCATAAGCAGCGCGGCGCCCTCCAAACCGGCCGTTCGCGCCGCCTCCAGGGTCGCCTGGCGGTCCGCGGCGTACTCGGTGACCGCTCGAACCTGCAGCTCGGCAAGCAGCGCATCCTTGGACGGAAAATAGCGGTACAGCGCGCCGGCAGCCCAATCCAGCTCCTTGGCCAGCTTGCCGATTGTCAGGCCCTCCAGCCCCCGGGTCTCGATCAGCTTCATCGCCGCGGCGCAGATCGTCTCCGTCTTGAGCTGGCGCGTGCGCTCGCGCCGTGGACTACGCGTCGTCATTTGGCCACCCCCGTCAGAAAGCCCGCGATGCGGGCCGCGGTCTCTTCCGCCAGTGGACCTGGCCAGTTCAAAAACGCGTGCGGGGCGTCCTCAAAGACCAGCGTCTCGGTGTGCAGTCCCAGCGCCTGGCGACGTGCTTGAAGCCGACCGACCTGCTCCACGGGCACCAGCCCATCGGCCGTCCCGTGCACCATCAGCAGCGGTCGGGACGTCTGCCGGGCCTCCATCGGCGACCGGTCGTGCCAGGTCTGTCGGTCTCGTGTCCGCGTCAGCCACCGCGGCACCAGCGCTCCGGCCGAGCCCGTCAGATGGCCAAAGTCGTAGATGCCGAAGATCGAGACCACCCGGCCGATGTATGCCGAGCGCTCGTCCACTGCCGCAAGCAGCGCCAGCGCGCCCCCGGCGCTGATACCGAGCAGGCCCGCACGCGCAGGGTCGCAGCCGTACTCGGAGCACGCCTCGCCCCACCATCCGATGGCGCTCGCCACGTCGTCCACGGACTCGTCCAGACGTCCACCCCGAAAGATCATGCGGTAGTCCACGCAGCACACCGCGACGCCCGCGTCGGTCAGCCGCCGCGCCAGAAATCGCACCGGCTTCATGCGCCGATTGCCCACCAGAAACCCGCCGCCGTGCACGATGACCACCGACGCCCCGGCCTGGCTGTTGTCCGGCACGTACACGTCCGCCAGCGGTCGCACGCCCCGGTACTTTTCGGTGCGATACCGCTGTGCGCGGGCCGTCGGGCGAATGGACTCAAACGTGGCGGGTGTGCAGATGCTCCACACCGAGTGCGCCACCGAGGCCAGCAGCCCACCTTTTGCAGGAGAGTGAATCACGTTCGCATTGTGAATGGCGTTCACTTTTTGTCAATCTCAAAAGTGAATGGCATTCATAATTCGAATATAAATTATATAAAAACAGAAGTTTAGGGTTGTAATTGAACGTTTGATTAATTACCGTCCCGCCTATGGCAAGACCGATCAAAGCCGACGCAGAAGCCACACGACGCGCCGTATTGAACGCAGCGATGGAGCGGTTTTCAGGCGCAGGGGCCGGTGGGACGTCCATCCGCGACATCGCGCGCGCGGCGGGGGTCAGCCTGGCCACCGTGCATCACTACTTCGGCAGCAAGGACGGGCTGTATCAGGCCTGTGTCGACGCGATGTACGTCGAGCTCGACGCGCTGCGCACCCAGCTGGAGCCGCTGCTGCTGAGTGGAGGCGATCTCAAGAGCATGCTGGACCGGATCGTGCGGGCCACCTATCGCTTTGCGCGGTCCCACAGGGCGGCGATCCGGCTGATCTTGCGCGATGTGCTGGACACCGGGCAGGTGCGGGCGGATCGGCGGGCCAGGCACGTCTTGCCGTTTCTGTCGCAGGGCGCGGCCGTGCTGTCCATGATGCTCAATCGACCTGCGGCACAGCTGCGGCTGGAGCTGCAGACGCTAAATCACGTGGTGGTGCGTTATGCGCTGACCGTGGATGCCGAGCTCATGCTGGTCGCCGGCGTCGCCACCGAAACCGAGGCGGTCCAGGCCGTCGAAGACCACCTGGTGTCCATGGCTCAACGGATGTTGCAGGAGAACGGATGAATCAGAGCACCCACACCGCGCCCGCGACACCGGTCTCGGCTGACTCGACGTCCCTCGTTTCCACTGCGTCCGTGCCGCCGCTGAATCAGAAGTTCCAGCTGGGATCCGTCATCACCGACGAGCAGCAGCACTTTCTGGACGTGCACGGCTTTCTGCATTTTGAAGGTGTGCTCAGCATGTCCGAGGTGCAGGCGCTGCGGGATGAGCAGGACCGGATCACGCAGCTGTGGTTGGACAGCAAGCGCGACAGTGTCTACGGCATCCCGCTGTTCTGGGGCAAGGGCCTGAGCGGCGAGCCCATCATCCACCGCATACCCTTCTCCAGCGAGTTCAGCGACGTCGTAAAGGCGCTGGTCCTCGATGAGCGCTTCGAGCCGATCAAGGCGCTGGTCGGCGACGACGTGCGCGTCGGGCACAACGAGAAGGACGGCGTCGTCATGAACCGCTACGTCAACGTGCCCGGCGGAGTGCACCCACGGCTGGGGTGGCACACCGACGGGCTGCGAGACCTGTTCTACGGGCGCATGCCGCAGCAGATGCTGAACTTCGGGATTCACCTGGATCGCATTGCGCGCGAGGACGGCGGCCTGCGCCTGATTCCGGGCACGCACAACCAGGGCTTCTTGAAGATGTGCTTTTACAAGCCCTATTTCGTCTGGCACCGCCCCGACAAGGCCGAGATCGCCGTCGAGACACAGCCCGGCGATGTCACAATTCACGACGGCCGTTTGTGGCACCGCGTTCAGGCGTCTCAGCGTCAGGGCGCCGTGCGTCGCGTGATGTTCGTCCCGTACCAGACCGGACCCGTCGAGCCGAAGGGCGACGAGTCCAAGACGCCGTTCTACCACCACCTGGGCAAGCTGCTGCGGCGTCTAAAGGGCGGCCGCTGAGAGTCCTGCCAGGCGCTTGACGGCGCTGAGCAGGCAATTACTCTCGGCGTCATGACCAAACCGACCATCTTCGACAAAATCATCGCCGGCCAGATCCCGTGCCACAAGGTGTACGAGGACGAGCATGTGTTGGCGTTTTTGGACGTCTTTCCGATCTCCTCCGGGCACACCCTGGTGATCCCAAAAGAGGGCAAGGCGCACCTGCATGAGCTGAGCGACGACTCTGCTGCGGCCGTCGGACGGGTGCTGCCGCGCATCTGTCGCGCGGTCATGGCCGCGACCGGCGCTACGGCTTACAACATTTTGCAGAACAACGGCGCGCCGGCGCACCAGGCCGTGTTTCACGTCCACTTTCACATCATCCCGCGCATGGGTGAGAAGGGGCTGGGCATCGGCTGGGGGGCTGAGAAGCTGCAGACCGAGGACGCGCACGCCCTTTTGGCCCGGATGCACGAGGCCCTGCAGTAAGTTCCCGGTGCGCTATCGCCGGTGAGGAAGCGTGAACGTGAATGCGGCGCCTTCTCCTGGCGCGGCCTCCACGCGCATGCGCCCCCCATGGCGGCGGACGATCTCGCGGCAGAGCGCCAGCCCGATGCCGCAGCCTTGGTATTTTCCTACGCCGTGCAGGCGCTGGAAGAACCCGAAGATTCGCTCCGCATGCGCCTCTTCGAAGCCGATGCCATTGTCACTGATTGTGATCTCGTCCGCGTCTTCTGTGGTTTGCGCACTGATGACCACGCGCGGCGCGGCGTCTCCATGGAACTTGAGCGCGTTCCCCACCAGATTGTGGACGACCTGATAGAGCAGCGAGCGATCTGCGTGTACGGTGGGCAGCGGCCTGGTCAGCGTGACCTCGCCGCCGGTATCGCGCAGCTGAAGCTGCAGTCCGTCCAGGACCTCGTTGACCAGCTCCGAGATGGACACCGTCTCCACAGTCACGACGTGTCGCTGTGTCCTGGAGAACTTCAACAGCCCGGCGATCATGTCCTTGAGGCGGGCGCTTGCCCCGGTCACGTGGGCAAACCAGCCGAGGGTCTTTTCGTCCATCCTGCCCGCCATATGCTCCGAGATCAGCCCCAGGAAGCTGCTGATGGTGCGCAGCGGCTCTTGTAGATCGTGAGAAGCGATCGCCGCAAACTGATCGAGCTGCTCGTTGCTCCGCGCCAGTGCGGCGTTGGTCTCGGCCAATGCCCGATTGGACTCGTCCAGGTCTTGCAGCAGGTTCAAGATGGCTAGCGAGCGCCCCTCCAACTCCTCGATGCGGGCGCGCAGGGCGGCGTTTTCGGTGGCCAGGGCGTCAGACATTTGCGCCGTCAGCGAAGGTGAGATCGTATTTCGGCGTCCGACCACACTCGACCAACAGGGCGTTGACCTCGCGCTTCAGGTCGATCATGCGCTGCTCGCGGCCGACAGCCAGCTTGTTGAACGTGGCCAGCTCGCCGACCCGACGCTCCAGTTGCCGCTCCGTGCGCTTCTGAGTGGTGATCTCGTTGTGCGCCCCCAACATGCGCATCGGGTTGCCGTCGTCGTCGCGAATAACGATCCCCCGGCAGCGCACCCAGACCGTGGATCCGTCCCTGTGCTTGTACCGCACGATCTGATCGTAAGGATGGCTCGCGTCAGCGCAGTGTTTGTTGAAGTTCTCTAGAGCCACCGTCAGGTCATCTGGGTGGATCATGTCCTGCCACTCGGCTGCCTTGTGGGTCTTTTCGCTCGGGTCGTATCCGAAGACCTCCCAAAAACGCGGGCTCATCCACTCGTCTTCCGGATTCTGCAGATCCCAGTACCAGATCCCAGTACCAGATCCCGTCGAGCGAGCCGGCCTGCAAGAACTCAAAGATGTCCGGGTCGTCGCGCACAAGCGCGTACAGCTCTTCCTTCAGGTAGTGTCCGTCCGGCATGCGACTCTCCAAGTGTGGCGCTTGCACATTATCACAGATCATTCGCCGCTAATCGGGCGCACATCCGTCGCCATTACAGACGTCGATGATAGTGCCCGTCTTGAAGAAGTGGACCATCTGCTGTTGATGATGCTTAGCCTTCTTGGGCTTGTTGTGCGGGTCGCCCTGCTCACTGTCGGCCGGCGGCACGTTAACAGCGGGTGTGGGCCACGGGTCACCAAAGTCGTACAGCACCACACCGGACCCGGTGTGCGGATAGGGCGTCTCCTCAACGCCGCTGACGACCCGGTCCTTGTCGTAGTTGGCGAGGATCTCGACGCCGATGCCGGTGCGCGCGACGACCTCGTTGGCGGTCACGGGCACTTGGGGATCCGCCTTGGCCGGCGCCAGCAGCACATGATGGACGGGGGTATCCTCAAACGGGTCGTCGGACAGATGCCGGTAATAGGAGATCGGGTCGGTCGCGTCCCACAGCAGCTGCGCCGTCGACGCCGCGATCACCTGATCCAGCGCCTGTGGGTACGACGCATCCAGGGCCAGCAGGAACGGCTCGAAGTTCTTGGAGCGGCTGATCATGAAGCTGTAGTTGTTGCCGGGCACGCCGAGGTGCGCGCGGGTGATGTCCTGGGAGAGCGCGGTGAACGTGGCACCGTAGATTCCACCCTGGGAGATCCCAGAATAGTACAGCTGCGTCTTGTCGACCGTGATCCCGTGCTCCTGCGCCACCGGCAGTGCGTCGAACCGCTCGCGCATCGCCCGCGCAAGCAGCAGGTGGTTCAGCACACCCTGGTGCAGTCGGTCGGCCATCCACGTAAAGCGACTGATATCAAACAAGATGATCGCGATGGTCGGCACGTCGTCGCCCGACATCCCGTGCATGTCCGTGGCAAAGAAGATCAGCTTGTGCTCGTTGGCCATCTCGTCGTTGAAGCTGCCGCGCACCTGCTTGCCCGACCCGTTCTGGCCGTGCCCGTACTCCACCAGGCCGTGCGGCTCGCCCGTCAACGCTGAGCGCGGCACACGAATCCAGATCGGCGGCTCGTAATACCCGTCTTGCGCCGGCTTTCCATCGGCGTCCAGGTTCATCGCCCAGGCGTTGGTGCCCCCCTCCAGCGGGACCGCCTTCATATAGTGCGGGACGCGCACGGTCCCACGTAACTCCATCGCCAGGTGTGGGTTCTCCTCTTCGGTGAACTCCTGGACCTCGGTGATGGTCAGCTCGGGGCCCTGGGGCCCCGTCACCTCGAAGGCGTCCTTGCGCATATGCAGCATGCGCCCGTGCAACGCGTCGCTGCTGGCGGTGACGAAATCCCAGGCCAGCTGCAGGCTCTGTGCGGGGGCCCCACGACCGTCCAGAAACTCGAGCACCTCGGCAAAGCGCGCCTGGCGCGGGTCGGTGCTCGTGCCCTTCACCAACGCCGAAAACGCCTCTGATGGCGGGAACGTCGCGCCGCTCGCGTCCTTCAGGTCGCGAAACGCCACATAGTAACGAGTCGCCTCTTTGAGGATCACCGCGGGGCGTACCAGCATCGCCCGCTGCGCCTCGTCCGGCGCCCGAGAATCCAGCTCCACCCAGTACGGCACGCGCTCGCCGTCCTCATCGAACCACAGGATCGGGGCGTCCTCCGCCAGGCTGGGCGCGGTGTCGTAGTCGGTCGGAAAGCCGGTCATATCCACGTCCGGAAACAGCACGATGAGCGGCGTGCCCAGCCCGTATCCGTCCATCACCCGGTACGGCTCGGGCTCGATGTGCTTGGCCTCATAGCTCTGCGGCAGCGACTCGGCGCCAAACGTCAGCGTGAAGCCAGTGGTGCGCGCCGCGTCCTCGACCAGATACAGGCTCGACGGCCAGGGCAGGGCGCACGCCGCCTCGATCAGCGGGTCGCAGTCTCCACGCTCCACCGGGACCGCCGCGTCCGGCTCGTCCATGTCCGGCGTCGCCGTGTCCGGCGTCGCCGTGTCCGGCGTGACCGCGTCCACCGGTGCCGGCGGATCCTCGGCCGTCTCACCGCAGCCGACGATCAGCAGCAGCCCGACGGCGGCGGTCCAGCGCGCCACCTACTCCTCGCTGCAGAACGCGTCGGGTGGGAAGTCGGCCGGCGGCTCACACTGCTGCTGCACCTTCCCACACAGGTCGCCGCACACCCGCGGCACGCCCTCCGGGATCTGCTCCGGCTTCAGCTTGGTCATGTAAAACGGGGTGTTGCCGGCCTCGTAGTCCGTCGGCGTGTCCAGGTCCAAGGTCACCTTGCTGTACGACAGCGTGCCCTCCAGGCCCTCCTCGCCCGTCTCCGAGTCCGTCACGATCGTCCCGGTCATCCGCAGGTCGAACAGCGTCAGCGAGATCGCCCCACCCAGCAGCTCCAGGTACACGTCCTGCGCCTCGGTGGACACAAAGCGGTCGTCCCCGTCGTTGGTCACACAGCCCCCGAAGAACAGGGCGAAGGCGTTGAACGTCTCGTCCAGCACCAACTCGTCCGGGTTGGACGTATCGTTGTCCGCATCCGGCATGTTGTCCGCCTTGCCCGCCGCGATCACGAACTCGCCTTTCTCCAGCGCGGTCACGTCCGCGTACAGCTGCAGCGGCACCGGCACCGGCTCCTGGATCGTGGCCCAGATCAGGTACACGCCATCGTTGAACGCGACCGGCTCGCCACTGCACTTGTCGGACGGCGCAAACTGAAAGTCGAACAGGTACGGCACGCCGGTTTTTCGACCCGCCAGGTCCGTCAGGCCGGCGCCGACCTCCAGGACCCACGGCACCTTGGCCTTGCCGAAGTCCGGCCCTTTCAACTCCACCGTCAGCGTCAAGCCGTCCTCGGACAGCGTCACGGTCGTGTCGTCACACGTTCCTTCTACCGGGCTGCACCGCAGCTTCGGCTTCAGTCCCGGCGCAAACTCGCCCTCGAGCTTGTCGTTGGGCCCCGAGGGCCAGACCGCGATCTTCACGGACTCACGCGTCACGGGCTCGGTAAACGCCACCACCAGCGGGTCTCCGACCTGGAAGACGCCCGTCTCCGGCAGTGTCAGCCTGCCGTCAGGCGGCGGATCGTACTCGGCACAGCCCACCAGCAGGCAGGCAAGGACACACAGTGAGCGAATGGGCGTGTTCATGGGCACCCTCAAAAGACAAACATGAAGCGATTTTGTA
>CAZJHX010000036.1:0-71415 GCA_964545715.1 uncultured Myxococcales bacterium | reverse complement strand
GCCTTCCATCACTTCAAGGGCGACCTGGACGAGCTCGCAGTCTTCCATCGGCCGCTGGACGGCAACGAGATCAAGGCGCTCTTCAAAGAGGGCCCAAACCAGGCGCCCGTCGCCCAGGCGGACGTGACGCCGTCCGGCAATGACGTCACCGTAAACGGCGCCGGCTCGAGCGACCGGGACGGCGAGATCGTGGAGTACTCCTGGGACTTCGGCGACGGCACGGACCCCAAGACCGGACGCGAGGCCAGCCACACCTACGGCGAGCCCGGCGTGTACGAGGTCACGCTGATCGTCACCGACGACGAGGGCGAGACCAGCCAGACCACCGTGACCATCGAGGTCCTGGACGACGGCACCACCACCCCGGTGGGCGACGGTGACGGTGACCCCTCGGCTCCGGACGACGGCTTTACGGGCGATGACGACTGGCCGGCCAAGTGGGCCGAGTTCGAGGACAAGGTGCTGGTCCTGGTCAACCAGCGTCGCGCGGCGGGTGCACAGTGTGACGGCGAGGCCTTTGGTCCGGCGCCGGCGCTCGAGGCCAACGGATACTGTCGCCTCTCGGCCCGTCTGCACGCCGAGGACATGGCCAAGAACAACTACTTCAGCCACACCGGCCTCAACGGCTCGTCGCCGTTCGACCGTATGGCGGACGCCGGCTACAACGGGCCCGCGCCATGGGGCGAGAACATCGCGGCCGGCCAGTCCAGCCCCGAGGCCGTCGTCGACGGCTGGATGCACAGCCCCGGGCACTGCCGAAACATCATGAACGCCGGCTTCCGCGTGCTGGGCATGGGCTACTACTACAGCGCCAGCTCGGCGTACGGGCACCTCTGGGTGCAGAACTTCGGCGGGGGCCACTGATCCGCAGCCTTGTGGTCGCTGCGGTGCTCGCCACCGCGAGTGGGGCGTCGGCGCACGGCGTCTGGGGACACATCCACGTCACCGGCTGGGCTATCGAAGAGCTGTCGCCCGGTGAGCTGCACGACTTCTTTGCCGATCCCGAGGTGTTCAACGCCGCGCTGTTCGGCGCCGCCTACACGGACTCGGGGTACTCCCAGCAGGCCGGCGGCGCGCTGTATGACGCCGCGCATGCATACAGCGAGCACACCCACTGGGAGCCGTACATTCAGGACTTTGTCACCTGGATCCGCGAAAACGACCCGCCGCCGTGGACCACCCAGGAGTCGAAAAAGCGCGTCGCGTTTATGCTCGGCAACGCCGCACACGGGATGCAGGATGAGCTGTTTGACTCCCTGTTCCTGCCCCAGGTCGAGCGGCGCGACAGTGGTGATCAGGGCAACGCGGACCCGGCCAGCGACGGCTTTCTGGCGCTGGACGGGCTGCTGACGTTTCTGCCGACGCCCTACATCCCACTGGACACCGTGCTGGCGCTGTATGCGGACCTGCCCCAGAAGATCGACGCGGAGACCATTCAAAAGTCGGTGGACCTGCTGACCGGCGCGTACGTCAACGACGTGATCGGCAAGATCGTCGCCGAGGAGCTGGGCAAAGAGCACGCGCCGGATCTGGTGTGGATGCGACAGCACTATATGGACCCCGCCGTACCCGGCAGCCTGGCGTCCGAGATCACCCCGACCGCGCGATACATGCAGGCCATCTGGTCGCGGCTGCACGACCAGCTGGGCCCGGGCGACGCGGTCATCTACACGTTTCCGGAGCAGCAGGCGCAGCTGCTGGGCCGGGATCACACGCTGCCCGACTCCTGGGTCACAACCGTCTACGGCATCGGTGTCCAGACCGACAGCGTGACGGCCACGTGGACCGGCGATGACGGCGACGTGCCGTTTGACCAGATGGGCACCCGCTGGGGGGCGACCTGGACGCGGCTGCACCGCTTTCAGCCCACCGCGTCTCTCACCGCCGGCGCCTGGTACGACCTGACCCTGACGGCGGGGCTGACCACAATCACCAACGAATCCGCGGACGTGCCTTTCACGCTGACGCTGCAGGCGCCCTGCGATGATGCTGAAGACGCCGCCTGCAGGGAGACGCCCGTGCCCGTGGCCGACACGACGGACGTCACGGCAGAACCGACAGCACCGACAGCGCCCGGCGCGACCGGCTGTATTGCCGGATCTTCACGCCGGACGATTCCACCGCTCACCGCTGTTTGGCTCGTCGTCACCCTGTTGGGCATCAGGCTTTTTCACATGACATCGTCAATCTTTCCGCCTGTTTGAGCCCCTACTGTGATACGATCGTGATACGTCGAGGGGTGGCACCTTAGTCGCGACGAGGGAGCAAAGACGGAAAAGGCTCGACCCGGTCAGGCGCATGACGCGACCGGCAGGCGGCTGGATGGCCGCTACGAGATAGTGGGCCCCATGAAACACTGGGACCTGCCCGGCCATGTGCGCTACGACGCCATGGACACCCAAACCAAGCGCCAGGTTGTCGTAGAGCCCGCCTCGGCGGCGACCCGCTCCGACGCGATCTCAGTCATACGTTTTGCCGACACGGCGGACGCCTTTGTTCAGGTGCGCAGCCCAAATCTGGTGACCGTGCAGGCCTGTGTGCGGGACTCCGTGGATGGCGGCGTCTTTCTGATCTGCGACCGCTTTCGCGGCGCCCCGCTGAGCACGTTTATGGCGCGCGAAGGCGTGTTTACCCCGCAGCCGGCCATCGACGTCGCGGTCGGTGTGTTGAAGGCGCTGGAGGCGGTGCACGGCGCGGCGCTCACACACGGCCGGATCAACGCCGACAACGTGGCGCTGTACGTCCCGGGCGGCGGCTCGCCTCGGGCCACGCTGCTGTCGTTCGGCCCCGGGCGCGAGGCCGAGGACGACATCCGCGCGGTCGGTTATCTGCTCTACGAGTTGGTATCTGGCGAAGCGGTGCGCGGGTCGGCGGTCACGCCCCCCAGTGAGACCGAGGGCGGCAAGCGCGTCCCCGCGATTCTGGAAAACGTCATCATGAAGAGCCTGTCCAAGGAAGGGTACGCCACGGCGCTGGCGATGCGCCTGGACCTGGAGCGGACGCGCGACGCGATCATGGTCGAGGGCTCGTTGACGACCGTGATGGGCGGCGACGACCTCGACGACGACGCCCCGATACCTGTGGCCAACGGCGGGTTTGCCGCCATGACGCCCGGCGCCGATGACGACACGCGACGCCTGGTCGGCCGGGTGTTGACGACGCTGGGTCGCGCCTATCGCAACTTTGCCATCTACCCCGAAGGCAACCCGATGTTCGAGATGTCGGCCAACGACGTGTGCAAGTCGCTGGACGAGCTGTTTGCGCAGCGCGAGCAGATGGCCGTGACGATCGACCGCTTTGCCATCCGGTATCAGGGCGAGGTGCTGTACGAGGATCCGGACGCGCGAGGAAGCCTGCCGTTTCGGCTGTGGGACGACGGCGTGCGGCGCATTGTGTTCGATTACGGGGTCACGCGCCTCGAGATGATCGATTACCTGACCTGCCTGCATCAGGTCTCCGAGCCGGGCGACCTGGCCGAAGACGTGGTGACGGTGATGTGGTCCAAGACCTTCCCGCACATCTCGTTCTCGACCGCCGACCAGCTGGCGGACGGCGAGCAGGACGACATGCAGGCCATCGGCGCCAAGCTGGCGGCCGCGGCCAAAGGTGGCATGTGGCACGGGCTGGAGCCCGCCGACTCGGCCGCCGAAGAGCCGGCCCTGCCGACACACGAGCCACCGATGAGGCTGAATCAGTGGCTGCCGCCTAAGCATCAGGCGCGCCTGAAAGAGCTGGTCAAAGCGGAGGCCGAGGCGGATCGGTTGACCGAGCTGCTCCAGGTGGTGCTGAGCGCGCTGCCCGTTTTCGCGGGCAGCCCGGAGCAGCGCGGGTTGATGCGGGTGCTGGACAACGCGCTGGTGGCCCTGCTGGCGCGAGGCGACGACACCCGCGCGGGGCTGATCCTGAACGCCACACGGCAGCTGCTCGCGTCCGAGAGCGCCGACCAGCTCCGCTCTGAGTTGAATCACGTGGCGTCGAGGGCGGGCAACGAGAAGGCGGTCAACGCAATGATCGACCGCTTCTCACGAACCAAGGACGACGCCGAGGCCGGGCTGATCGCCCACGTCATCGCGCTGCTGGACCCGGTGGCCGCCGAGTTCGTCACCGACCGGCTGGACAACATCCCGCCGGAGCGGCTGCCCAAGCTGCAGCAGGCGTTGAAGTTGATGTGCGAGCGGCGGCCATGGCGCCTGACGCCGGGTCTGAGAAGCGAGCGGGTCGCCGTCGTGCTGGCGACGATCCGCGTGCTGCGCCAGATCCGCACCGACCAGTCGCGCAACGAGCTGAGGCCCCTGGCGGACCATGACGAGCCGGTCGTGCGGGTGGCTGTTATCGAGGCGCTCGCCACGCATCACGCCCGAGAGCTGTACGACGTGGTGCAGCGTCTGGTGACCGACCCCGACCCGGACGTGCGCCTGGCCGTGCTGGACTCCTGCCGGCAGCTGCCCCAGCCTCAGGCGGCGCGGACGCTGATCACGCTTCTGCAGGCGGATGATCTGCGAGAGCGGCCACATGACGAGCAGGCGCACCTCTTCGATTTGCTGGCGGAGCAGCCGGACGAGTCGATCGTGGCGGCGCTGGCTCAGCGGCTGGATCCCAAGCGCGCAAGCGGGCTGCGCGAGCGAGCCCGACAGCTGGCGTCCAAAGTGCTGCATCGCGAGACCCACGACGAGCTGATCGAGCCCGTGGCGCGCGCGCTGTGTCTCATCGGGACGCCCGCCGCGCACAAAGCGCTGATCCGGGCCAAGACCAACGGCACACCGCACACGCGCCAGGTCGTCGAGCGAGTCCTCGCCATCGTCGAGAGCGCCGGGCAGGTGATTCAGTGATGGGCCTGGACACCAACGAACAGGCCCAGCTACAGCGCGCGCTGGCCGAGGAGCTGATCCTGGGCCTGAACGCGGCCATCCGGGTGGTGCGCTACCACAGCGCGGACAACGACGCCTCGCTGTCGGCGCTGAACAAGCTGCAAGGCACGCTGGCCAAGCTGTTTGACCACCACTTCGACGTGTCGGTCTTGTTCTACGCGCACGACTTCTACGTAAACGAGGTGCGCGTAAAGCCCAACGCGTCCAACTTCGAGCTGTTCGAGGGGCTGGCCGACCAGCTGGCGGAGCGCGGTGTGGGGTCTATCGACTTCCACGTCGTCCCCACGCGCGACGACATCGCGTGTGTCGTCACTGCGATGTTCGGCCCGGACGGAAGCGCCGAGACGCCCAAGTACGCGGAGATCGTCGACTGCCTGCAGGCGCAGGAGGTGACGTCGATCGGGCTTCAGCCGTATATCGAGGCCATTCCGCAGGACCTGCCGGAGATCGACAAGGGCGAGTTCGTGCGCCAGGCGTATTTCCGCGCCATCCCGCTGATGCAGCAGCTGTTTGTTCAGGCGTCCGCGCGCCGGCCGCTGGCCCTGAAGAAGGCGACGAGGGTCGTACAGAACTTTGTCGACGTGCTCACCGACGACAACCGCGAGCACTCGGACATGCTGATCTTGCTGACGCGGGTGAAGAACTATCACGGCTATCTGCCGAACCACGCGGTGAACACCAGCATCCTGTCTGTGGCCTTTGGTCAGGCGATCGGGCTGGGTCGCAACGCGCTGCGCAAGCTGGGGTTGGCCGCAATTTTGGCGGACATCGGCAACGCAGCGCTGCCGGAGTCGACGCTGCAGCAGAGCCGATCACTCCATCCCGGCCAGATCCGCGCGGTTCGCTCGCACCCGATTCGCGGCGTGGCGCTGGTCACGGGTTATCAGCAGCTGAGCGACCTCGTCGTCGCGGCGGCGATGGGCTGCGCGGAGCATCATCGCGGGGCCAAAGGCGGCTATCCGCAGGCGCTGCGTGCCCCGGTCGGAATCAACGCGGCGATCATCGCCGTGTGCGATCGATTCGACGCCATGACCACGGCGCGACCCCATCGAAAAGAGGCGCTGCCGGCGGCCGAGGCGCTGGACGAGCTCGCGCGTGAAGTCGGCGACGGTCTCGATGCGGCGGTGGTAAACGCGTTCTGTTGGTGGATCTCGTCGCTCAGCGACGGCGGCGTAGTTCACAAGGAGAACGGGGACCTGGAGGTCCGAGTTCGCCCGCCCGACCGCCAGCTCCGACGCGCGGCGGAGCGTCTGCGCACCGAGCTCAGCCCGCGCTGACGAGCGCTTCTCGACAGTATGCGACGACCAAGGACACCAACCCGAGGCCGAAGGTGACGAATCACCTCCGGCCCCGGGAGGGCCTTACGCTGACGGCAGGTACGGCCGCCAGACCGGCGGCATGCCGCATTGCCAAGACAGGGCGTGCCAGGACGCATGCGTCGGCACCGACCTGGGGCGGGATGGGGCCCGCAGCGGCTTCATACCCGCAGCCTTCAGCGTCTTGTTGGCCTTGCGTTGATTGCAAGGCCGGCACGCGATGACGATGTTGTCCCAGGTGGTCGCACCACCTCGGCATCGCGGCACCACGTGGTCGTACGTCGCCTGCTCAATCGCCAGGCGCGCACGGCAATACTGGCAGCGTCCACCGTCGCGGGCGTACACGTTGCGCTTGGAGAAGCGCACGCGCGTGATGCGACGACGTGCCGCCTTGGCAAACCGCACGACCGCCGGCATCGGATATGCTCGGCGGGACGTCCGGACGACGCGCGAGTCGTAGGCCTCGACGACCTCGACACGCCCGGCGCACCACAGCGACAGCGCTCGCTGCCAGGAAACTTGTCGCAGGGGCTCGTACCCCGCACTAAGGATCAGCGTCTGCATGTTGCCCTCCTCGCTTGGGGTGAAGCCCGTAGGCTGTTGGTTAAAAAAAAAGTGGCGGGGCGTACGAGAATCGAACTCGTCTACATCCGGTAGACAACCGGGCCGCATCCCAGACGCGCGACACCCCCCATTGCTCGATGGGGAAAAACGGGCCGCCTTCAGGGAATCGAACCCTGATCTTCCGGCTCACAACCGGGTGCACTCGCCGTTGTGCTAAAGGCAGCATAGCTCTCAATTTACTTGTCAGCGACCCGGACGGATCGATGCGACAGTTTGTGCACGCACAAACCAGACTCAACCACAGACTCCTGGAGTCAGGTACTCCAGAACGCCGCGGCAAGCGAGTCGCCGTCATCAGGCCAAAACGAAAAAAGGCCGGAACCCTGTGGGCCCGGCCTTTTCGTCACGTGGATCTTATCTTCCGCGCTTTAAGGACCGGACCCTCCCGTGGGCTCGACGCAATCGCTATCGAAGCGATGGTCTTCAACCCGCTGGGACCACAAGGTAGTCGCCCACGTGGTCATAGGCACGCGCACGATACGCTTGGCAGCCCGTTTGGCTGTCGTCGCATAGCTGGTTGTGGGGCGTGGCCTGGTCATCTCTTCCCTCTTGGTTCTCACGGCAGCAAGGATCTTGGCTGCGTGAACATATGACGCACGATAACGCCCATAGTTGTAGAGTTGCAAATACTTTTTTGTTCAGTCGCAGGCAGGGTCGCCGTCTTCGCAGCTCAGCACCACGAATAGATACTCACCGGATTTCTGCTTGCCGCCGCTGACAAAGGTGTCCAGCGCGAAATGATAAACGCCCGGACCGAAGGTGCCCTGGATGATCTGATGGTCGCGCTCGATACACCCCGACGTCGCAGCGCTCTGGTCCAGGAGGTGGATGTCGACGTCGACCTCACCCCGGTCGAACACCAGCGCCCGCAGCCGTGTCGTGCTCTTCAGCTCCAGGCGGTAGAGCAGCTCGGGACCCGACTCGTCCTGATCAGCGTTGCAGCCGGTGTATTTGTCCAGGTTGGACCAGGTCGACAGCGCCGTGTTCTGCAGATCGGTGAAGGGCAGCGAGTCGATCACGAACGGATCGTCGGGCGCGCCCGTGCCCAGCAGCGGCACCGGGGCCTCCAGCGGGGGCGCGTCGGCGACGGTCTTCTGCACGATGTCCAGCGACTGCACGGCGATCAGGTTGCGCACGTTGTAGCCGAACTCCAGCCCGTCCGAGGTGAAGTCACAGGCGTTGGGGCCGTCCGCGTTGTAGATGTTGAGGTGAAGCCCGTCCCCGGACAAGCCGAAGCCATCGAGGTCCTGCAGCGCCAGGTGCAGGTCTACAAACGGCACCTGAAAGGCCTGCGCGACCGCGCGAATGACCAGGTTGTACGTCGGGACCCAGTACTTGGCGGTCGGCAGGTCCGTCCGCGGCTGAATAGTCCACATGACCGGCACGACGCCGGTGTCGATGAGGATGTCGGCCAACGTCCACAGCTTGGTGCCGAAACCCCAGATGGCGCTTTGGAAAGTCGTGCCCAGCTGCATGTCGTTGGCGCCGTAGTGGACCATGGCGATGGTGGGCGCGATCGCGTCGATCTCCTTCTCCAGCGGGGACGGATCCCCGCTCATCACCCAGCCGACGCTCATGCCCGATTTGGCGGCCAGGGTTTTGCGCTGGAACGGTGTTGTGCCGGCCGCGTCGCCGCCCGTGAAGTAGTCCACGGTGGGCTGGAGCTCGTCGTAGGCGCCCAGCTGCAGCTTGTCGGTCGGCACGCACGCCAGATTGTGGCTGCTGACCGTGCTCGAAGCCCCGACCTTCATGAACACATCGGGTTGCAGCAGCGGGTCGGTGAAGGCGGTAGCGGTCACCATCTCGAAGACGCTTGGGCTCACGGGCGAGTGCACCCGGTTTGTCGGATATCGGGTCGGCTCGGGGCCCGGCGGCTCGTCGACGCAGCGGCGCGGCCCAAACGGCAGTGACTGGTCCCCGGCGATGCCCAGCGTCATCTCGCTGAGGTGGCCGGTGCTCAGGTAAAAATGGGTCTCCTCGGGCGTACCGCCGATGTGCGCCAGGTTGCCGGGGCCCGTCTCGTACCCGGCCGCCACGACCACCGCCCGGTCGGTGCCCGGCAGTCGCACGATCATGCGGGTGCCGCGATCCGGACGGCTCGCCTTGGTCCAGTACATGTTGACGTACCAGCTCTCATCGATCACCGGGAACAGATCAGGCGAGCCGATGCCGGCCCCGTAGAAGCTGCCCCCTTCCAAGGGCGCCCACACCTGCTTGCGGTGCATGACGTACTTCGTGGCCGCCTGCGACAACGCATAATGCTCGGCCAGCTCGTCGGTCGACGTGGCCGGATACGGCTTGGGCTCCTCCTGCGTCACCAGGTGCGCCTCCAGCACGATGGGCCCGGTGGCCGGCATCACGAGGTGGTTGCCGCCGTCGTTGACCCGCTTCATGATGCCCGTCTGCATGTTGCACGGGCCTACGGACGGCTCGACGAAGCCGATATCCACCTGGTAGGCGCCCGCCTGGGCGACGCCGTCTTTGTCCACCCAGGTGTCGACGACGACGTACCAGACGCCGGCCGACACGTCCGCTCGTGCGTGGCGATCACCGCGGTCCAGGCACGCGTCTGAATCCAGCTCGCTGAGGATGTGCACGTCGACGTCCACACCCGCGTCGTCGTACACAGCCGCGCTGAGAAAACCGTCGGCCGGGACGGTCACGCGATAGACCTGCTCGGGCCCGGTCTCGTCCGCCGTCGGCTTGCAAGCGTAGAAGTCCAGTTGGCCGTCGGGCAGGGTAGTCGTGTCGCCCTGATCGCTGTAAGGGAAGGCGTCCACGCACTTCATGCCGGCCGGACAGCTCGGCTCAGGCACGTCGGGCCCGGTGTCAGGTCCTGAGTCCGGCGCGACGTCCGGCGGCGGGTCCACGTCCTGCGGGGTGACCGTGGTGTCCGGTTTGACGCGACCTTGATCAGGAACGATCACAAGGTCCGTCGCGATCGGGGCATCCGCGCCGACAACCACGTCGGCGGGCCCGTCGTCATCGATGTCCGTGCAGGACAGCGCAGCGGTCGCCGCCAGAAGAGCCCACCATTTCGACCGCATATCGATCACCGTGTCAGCACAACGACATTCTCGATGTGCGCCGTTTGAGGGAACATGTCGACGGGTTGGATGGACTCCAGCACCCACTTGGCCTCGGTCAGGCCGACCAGGTCACGCGCGAGCGCCTCCGGGTTGCACGAGACGTAGACCAGGCGCGCCGCACCGACTTGATCGATGTGCTCGCGCGCGGCGCCCATCAGTCCCGAGCGCGGCGGATCGACGATGACGACGTCCGCCTGCACATCGCCGAGGTCGCGCAGCACGGCGGCCACGTCGCCCGCGTGAAAGACCACGTTTTCAATGCCGTTCAGCGCGGCGTTTCGACGGGCGTTCTCGACCGCGTCCGGCTGCAGCTCGATCCCCATCACCGACTTCGCCCACGGGGACAGCGCCAGACCGATGGTGCCCGTCCCGCAGTACAGGTCCAGCAGCCGGCCGCCCGGCGCATCGACCAGCCCGGCCGCGATCCCGACCTGGTGGTACAGCAGCTCGGCGCCGCGACTGTTGGGCTGAAAAAACGCGCGCGGATGGATCTCAAAGCGCATCGGCTCGCGGCCCTTCAGGCACAGCTCCTCGTGCAGGACCGACTCGCCGTGCAGGTGGTGCTCCGTCACGGTCGTGCGCTCGCCCTTCACGGCCCGGTGTTGGGTCCAATAGATCGACGTCAGCGGCACTCCGGAGGCCCGCATGCACTCCAGAAAGGCGTCCGCGACCGCTTTGGCCTCAACCGTGCGCCCGTGCATCTGGGTCTCGGCGTCGCCGGTCGTCGTCAGCTCCACCATGCGGTCGCCGGTGCGCTTGCCCTCGCGGACCGTCAGCGTGCGCAGAAAGCCGCCGTGGCGCATGCTCACAAACGGCGCCAGCTCGGCGTCCCGGGCCCACTGCGCCGCCGCCCGCACCAACGCTGCTGCCTCTTCGGACTCCAGCAGGCACTCGGCCAGGTCAAAGATCTCGTATTTGTACCCCGGCGGGTGCAGTCCCAGGCCGGTGCGCTGCTCCGCGTCCACGCCGAAGCTGAACTCCATCTTGTTGCGATAGAACCACGGGGAGTCCAGGCCGATCGGCTCGCGCATGAGCGACGCGTCGACGTCCCAGCGCGCAAGCATCGCCTTGACCATGTCTACTTTGGCCGCCAGCTGGCCTGCGTACGTCAGCGACTGAAGCGTACAGCCGCCGCAGAGCTCGAAGTGCCGGCAGCGCGCGTCGATTCGACCGGCCGAGGGCTCGATGATGCGCTCCAGCCGCGCGTCTATCCGACGCTTCTTGACCCGGGACACGGCGGCTGCGACGCGATCCCCCGGGATAGCCCCACGCAGGGCCACAGTGTACTCGCCATGAGCCCACAGGCCCTCGCCGCGGGTACTGAGCCCGGTGACAACGCCTTCGAGCGGCTCGCCGCTACGCGGTTTGGGGCTCATGCGCGGGGCCCTCGGCGTCCTCGGGCCGGCGCCGCTTGATCCACACAAGCAGGATCAGGCCGAACAGCAGCCCGCTCACCACGCCGTACCACCCGAAGATCAGCCCGTTCTTGCTGGCGCCTTCCAGGTTCTCGATCAGCGGGCGCAGCATCGCCGCGTCAGTCGCGGTGGGCGTGCCCTTGCCGTCCATTATCTGGCGCCGAAACGCGCGTATCCACAGCGTGCGATTCCACTGCATGAAGGTCAGCTGCCCGTCCGTCAGCGGCTCACCTTTGGCCATGGACCGGCGCGCCAGCAGGTAGTTGAAGATCTTCACCCGATTGGGCAGGCGCCTCTTACGGTCCCACGGTTTGCCGAGCGACGTCGCGATGCAGAGCAGGTCGCTGTTGCACTTGCCGGCATCCTTGCTCTGCGCCAGGGCGATCGGCGTGTCCGGAGCCGCGATCACGGCCGCAGCGAGCGCCTCTTCGTCCAGGTCACCGAGGATACGATCGTCTTTGGGCAGCACACGCTCGGGTACCCGCCAGCCCGAGAACAGGTGCGGGGACTCGATCAGCTCAAACGCCTTCTTCATGGCGTCCGCGTCGGGATTGTCACCCAGCGCCGCCTGCGCCTCCGCCGCGCGACTGGCGGTCATCGTGTCGTAGACGACCAGAATGGCCCCGATCACGCCAAAGCAAAGGGCCAGCGTCAGCAGAAAGCCTCTGATGTACTTGAAGTGCTCGTCCGCGCCGGGGCGCGTGCTGAGGTCGACGGCAGCCATTACCGGCGTGGTCCTGCCGCGCGACGGCTTTGCGTGGGCGCGGCCGGCGGGGTCCGCGGCGGCTTGGGCTTTTTGGTCGGGTCCGGGTGCACCTTCCGGTAGGCCGCCACGACCTTCGCCACCTGGACGTGGTCCGAGTACGCCGTCGTCATGCCCTTCAGCTCCCACTTGACGTAGGACGCGTTGGGATCGGCCTCCTGCAGGTCCTCCAGGTCCAGCGTCACCTCCTGCAGCTCGGTCTTGAGCTGCACCAGGTTGCGCTCCAGGTAGCTCACCGTGCTGGCCCGCTTGGGATCCGCCTTGGCCGACGTGATGCTGGTCTCTCGTGACTGGATTTGGCGCTCCAGCTGAGCCTTGCGCTGTGTCAGACCCTTGCGAGCGTCACGGTCTACAAAGGTGAGCGAGTCCTTGAGGACGTACGCGTCCAGGACGCTGATGTTCTTGCCGCGGAAGTAGGCGCCCGCGTGCCAGGCCGAGCCGGTCTTGGACAGCACGCGCTGCATCCGGGTGCCCTGGCCGCCCAGCACAAATTGGACCTGGGGGTTGGCCTTGGCGACCTCCTCGATCTCGGAGTCATTCAGGTGCCCGAGCACCACGAACAGCTTCACACCCGCCGCCGCGTGCTTGGCGACCTCGGCCGCGACCGCTTTGCTGGGGTCGGTGATCTCAAAGCCCTGGATCTTGGTCAGCGTGGCCTTGTTGACGAAGAGCGTCGTCGTGGCGCCGATCACCGCGACCTTTTTGCCCGCGACCGTGAGCACCACGCTCGGCCGAAAGATGGGCTTCTGGTCCGGCGTGACCAGGTTGGCCGACAGGAACGGGAACTTGGCCTTCCTGGCCAGCTTGCGCAGCGCCACAAGGCCCAGCGCGAGGTCGCGGTCGCCGATGGTGTAGGCCTGCAGCCCCATCATGGCAAACGTCTTGAGGTAGACCTCGGCCGCGGCCGACACCTGGGCGCGGTCCGAGTCGGTCACGGTGTACTTGCTCTGGAAGGCGTCGCCCGCATCCAGGTGCAGCGTGGGGACCTTGTCGTTTTTCAGCTCTTCGAGGTACGTCGCTCGCCTGGCAAGACCGCCAAGCCGTGCTTTCACTCACCCACAGGGTTCGACTTCTCCTTGCAGGTTGCAGGAGTGCACGATGCGAAACGTCGGTGTCGCAGCGCCGGCGCGGGCTGGGCGCTGGACGGCCGCAGTCGCGATCGCGGCGGCAGGCTGCGGCAAGGGCGCTTTCACGGCCATGGGAGCAGGCTCGGGCGCGGGAACAGGCGCTTTGGCGACCACAGGTGCGGGCCTTGCTGGGCTGGGCGTGGGCTCGGCTTCAGCCTTGGGCTTGGCCTCGGCCGCCTTCTCCTCGGCCGCTTTCTCCGCGACCGGCGTCTCCACAACAGCGGGAGGCTGCGCAGCCGGCGTGGCGGGCTCGGCAACCGGCTCGGCGGGCTGCGCTGCGGGTTCCGGTGCACTCGCCCTGGCCGGCTCGGGGGCCGTCTTCTGGGGCTCGTCCTGGGCGCAGGAGAGCGCCAAAACCGCCACACTGACCACCAATACTGCTCTGGTCACGTCCAACATGCGCGGGAGCATACCGTTACTATCCCTGCCAGGCCAGCGGGTCTTCGTGGAGGGCGTCGTCGTTGGCGTCCGGCTCCAGCACCTTTTGCAGCAGCATCGAGACCGTCAGTGTCACGCCGACGAACACCGCGGCCAGGATGATGTAGCTGCGCAGGTTGGGCAGAAAGCCCGGACCGGCCTTGCGCATGCCCTCTTTGAACAGCAGCGGCAGCAGGAAGGCCAGCAGGTACACCGACGCGCCCCAGCCGCCCAGCCGTCCGAAGACGGCGCGATGGCCTTTGTAGCGCGAGCGCCCCCAGCCAAAGGCGCCAAAGAGCACGATCAGCGCCGGTAGAAAGTAGATGCCCATGAAGTACACCGAGCTGAGCTTCAGCTGCCCGGCCATCTTCTTTTGGCGGATCATCTCCTTGAACTCCGCCTTGTGCAGCTGCGCGGACTCGCTGTGTGAGACGACGCCGACCTCTTCCAGAGCGTCCTCCATCTCCTCGCCCTCTTCCACCATCTTGGTCGCCACCTGATGGAAGCCGCGATACAGCTCCACGTTCTGCTGCGCGGCCATCTTGCCGCCGTAGGGCCACACGTAGTAGGCCGCGATGAGCACCGTCGCGCCCATCATGATGTAGGCGCCGATTCGCGAGCTCTGCAGCGTCGCCCGATAGCGTCCACCCACCCCCATGGCGGCCAGGCCAAAGCCCAGCAGCACCAGGTGCAGCGTGTCCTCACGAGGAAAATACTCGCCGTTGACGAGCCGCAGCCGTACGCCCGTCGTGTAGGCCAGGGAGTCCAGTGTGTAGGGATCGGCCGAGATCGGCGGCAGGACGATGCGCAACACCTCGAAAGGGTTGACGCCAAAGAGCAGCATGACCGCCAACGCCCCCGCGCCGCCCGCGGCCTTCAGCTTGACCTCCAGACGCGCGAACCAGCCCAGATACACAAACACCAGGCCCACGACCGCCGGCAGCACCAGCCGGATGGTCTCCAGCACTGAGATGACGCCGAACCGATCCCAGATGTTGACCGGGCCGGCCGCGGTCCGGTCGATCGGCAGCACCGCGGTCGCCAGCAGCAGGACCCCGGCGATCCGCAGAAAGCGGTTCAAGGACGTCTGGTCAGGCGAGAAGAGCCGTTCGTCGAATTCTTCGAAGTCCATCAGCGCGCTATCCGACTCACTCCAGCTCGTTGTCTTTGTAGAACGCCGGCGAGCTCTTCATGGTGCACTCTCCCGCCCCCGCGTCGGGGTCACCGTGGCCGTAGCGCTCAAACGTAGACCACGTGCCGTCGCAGTCGAGATCGGCGTGCGCCGCGACCGTAAACTTGGCAGCGGCCCCTGTCCCGGAGCTCTTGAACGAGTACTTGAAGTAGTGGGGATCGCGCATCTCGAAGTTCAGCGCCTGCCAGGTCTGGGCCTCCCAGTCTCTGGCGCTGGGCGTGAACTTCTCGTCCGGGTTGCCGCACGGGCTGCCCTTCGGCGTCGACTCAGCAGTCGGCGGGAAGGCGCATGGCAGCTTGGACCCGGTGGCCGGATCCACCCGCGGCGACGAGTAGAAGACCGACGCGCCCTTGTATAGCCGGTCCAGGCTGTCGATCGCCTCGCTGGTCTTGGCCCGCTTCATGTACTTGAGGAAGGCCGGCACCGCGACGGCTGACAAGACCCCGATGACGGCGGCCGACTGCCCGACGCCCTTCAGCTTGAACGTCAGGGACTCGCCGTCGTCGTCGATGGACAGCATGCTGAGCGCGGCGGGGCCCATGTGCTTGGCGATAACGCCCAACATGGCCTCTTCCGGTCGCTTGGTCGTCTCGATTTTGGAGGCGGCCATCTCAAAGTACCCGCGCGCCATGTCCAGCGCCTTGTCCGCGTGGCCGCGGATCGTCTTGCGAGTGCCTTCGTCAGCCGTCACGGAAGCGGCGATCACGCCGGCCAGGGTGGAGCCCATCGAAACGGCCTGCACCTCGCCGATACCCTCGACGGGCATCTTGCCTTTCATCAACGGCGCCAGCTTCTCGAGGTTTGCGGCCAGCGCGACCGCGATCGGGCCGTCAGCGACGCGGGCCAGCCCTGCCAGCAGCGGCTTGATCTGATCGGAGCCGGCGAGCTTCTTGCCGTCTCCGGCCACCAGCGCCACGCCGTCGGGGTTACCGATGACGAGGTGCTTGCCAACCAGCGCCAGCACGACCTCGCCATTGATTACGACCGCCTTCTCGACGCCCTCGACCTCCACCGGCTTGCCCTTCAGTGTGCTGTCGGACCAGTCACCGACGATGACTACCGCAGCGCTCTTTTCGAGCACGGACACGTAGGCGACAGCGTGGTCGATCTTGGTCAGGTCCAGACCAATGAAGCGCTTGGAGACGCCCCCCAGGTCTTTCATGAACGCCTCGGGGTCCTCCAGTGGCGGAAGGAGACCGGCCGCGCCCTGCGTCAGCGCCGTCAGCACGATGGACCGTGTGTCCGACACGAACACCGCACCGGCAGTCGCCGGGATCACGTCCGCGGCGCCCTTGAGCAGCTCGGCGGCGGTCCGTCCTGAGACGGCGGCGACAACCCCTGCTGCGGTCGCTTGCTCGCCGGGCTCGGCGGCGCTCTCGTTGTCCTTCTTGCACCCACCAATCGCCAGCAGTGCAGCGATCAGCCCAATAGAAGCGACGTGTCTGTACATGGCGGGTAGCGTGGCCGAGACGCGCCTCCAAGACAAGGGCCGTCCGGGGGTTTTATAGCTTACGCTGTTTGGCGTGGCGCGAACCGACCTATACCCTGAATGGGTGTGTAGGGGGAGAAGATGACAGACGGAGATCTGCGCCAGCTTGTTGCGGTCAAGGATATGGCCCTTGCAGCAGGTGATGCCTACTTGCTTTTGGGCGTGCACGCGCCCGCTGATGATGTTGAGATTCGACGCGCTTACAACGAGCTGCAACAGCTGCTGCAGCCCACCCGGCTGCGACGACGCGATCTGGGTAACCTGAGGCGCGCGGCTGAGCGCGTTTACGAGTCGCTCCCACGGGCCTATGAGGCGCTGGCTACGAAGGAGGCGCGCAAGGAGTACGCTGAGCACGGCGGCATGAAAGCGCCGTGGGCCCAGCATCGCCGGCGCGAGCTGACCGAAGAGCAGCTGTATCACGCTGACCCGGCGTCGCTGGGCGACAAGCGCATTGAGGCGGCCGAGCTCGTCCATATTCGTGGGGTGGAGTTCGTGGCCAAGCACCAACTGGATCGCGCTGAGAAACACTTCGAGCGTGCGCGTAACCTGGACCCGGACTCAGCGATCCACGCGCTGCGGCTGGGATGGACGATTTTCAAGAACCCGTTCCGCACGCACGAGCAGCGACTTGCTGCCGCGCGCGCCCCGCTGGAGCACGCGGCGGCGGCCGATCCGTACAACCCCAATGTGCGCTACTGCATGGCCAAATACTGGGCCGAGGCCGGGCACAACGAGGGGTACGTGCGCGAGCTGGAGGCTGTGCTGCGGTGCGACGCCGACCATGAGCTGGCGCGCGCTGAGCTGAGCGAGCTGCGAGCGCGAAACGAGGAGGCCCGCAGCCGCAGAAAGCCGCGTGGCATCGGGCGCTTTCTGCGCACGAAAAAGCGCGCGTCCGGAGCGGGATCGCGCGGCTGAGCCGCCCCCACAGGCAGCGCCGGCGCCTCAACGCTTGAAAGCCGGCGGCCCGATCCGAACCATGACCTCACGTGAACGCATGGATTCCGGTGGTGGCGGCGGTCATCCTGACGTTCCCAGCCGTCCTCGACGCGCGTCCACCGGCTCGCAAACAGCTGCGATCAGCCGGGCAGGCGCTGGACCGCGGTGACTACGGCCGATCGCTGCACCTGACGCATGATCTGCTCTACCCCGAGCCGAGGATCGCACGGGACCATCGGCCGCTGGCTCGCGAGATTCTGGCGGCCTCCTACCATCGAATGTCAGCGCCCGACGCGGCGGAGCGCGAGTGGCGCAACCTGCTGGCGGCGCTGCCCGACTACGCACTGACGCGCACGGCGGCCATCGTGGGCGTGAGCCAGGCGTTTGAGCGCTTACGGCGGGCGCGGCCCCCACCGACCCGGTCTGCGGGGACGATCGAGTTCTACATCGACGCGCGGTACGGCGGCGGCCTGCGCTTTGAGGGCAAGAGCTTTCCGTCGGGGCAAACCGGCGCACTGCGGCGGCCCCCCGGTCACTATGTGGTGGTCGCGTATCACGAGGACGAGGCGTGCTTCTCCAAAAGCTATGCATTTGAGCTGGCCGCCGACGGACCACGACGATTCTTGTTCTCACCCGGCTTCCGAGACGCCTCGGTCATGGTGCTGACCGGCGCGCCGTCCAGCGTGCAGGCGGGAGGACGGCTGTTCGAGAGCGCCGAGGTGGCGTCGTTCAAGATGCACGGCCCGGTGAAGCGCGTGCACGTCGTCGTCGACGCACCGGGCTTCGTCCCCGTCCGCCGCATCGTGACACTGCGCGCCGGTCACCACGAGGAGGTGCACGTGCGCCTCAGCCCCAAGGTGACAGCGGCTGAGTAGCCGGGGCGCATTGTGCCCCCGCAGATCGACCTTTAGACTCCCCGGCATGACGGCTCCGATCTCAGTGGTCTGGTGCGCTCCCGCCAAAGCGGCGGTCCCAATCGTCACGGCAAGCGGGCACGATCTGTCCGTCCGCCTGGTGGGCCCGCGCAACCTGACCGGCGCCGACGCGGACGTGATCGTACTGGACTCGCGCTGCTTCGAGACGGTGGCTGCGCTGCTGAACGCCGGCGCGACCCTGGGCGCCCCCATCGTGGTCTGCTGCGTCCCGGAGGAGGCCGAAGAGGTCCTGGCCCACCTGCCCGAGGGCGACGACGTCTGCCTGATCGGCGCGCCGACACCGCTGGTGCTGCACCGCGTACGCCAGCTGGCGCGCCGGCATCGGGCCGCGACCGACGACCTGACCGGGCTCTCGACGCGCAAGGTGCTTGTGGCTGAGCTGAAGCGCGCGGTGGCCGACAGCGCAGAGGGACACCCCGTCTCGCTTCTGCTCCTGGACGTCGACTGGTTCAAGATGATCAATGACACGCACGGCCACGACGAGGGCGACCGCGTCCTGACCGAGCTGAGCCGGCGCATCCGAGCCAACAGCCCGGAGGAGGCGATCTGCGCCCGCATCGGGGGCGAGGAGATCGCGGTCCTGACCCAATGCGGACCTGCCGACTCAAAAGAGCTGGCGGCCAACCTGCTCAAGGTGGTGCGCGGTGAGCGCTTCGGCGAGATCGGGATCACGGTCAGCATCGGCACGGGCACCGTCACCGATCCCAACGCGCCTGTGGCGCTTTTCGCGCAGGCTGACGAGGCGCTCTACGCGGCCAAGGCGCGCGGGCGCGACCAGGTGGTGCACTACGCCGACATGGAGCGCGCAGCTATCGGCGACAACATCGACGTGGCGCTGGAGAGCTTTGAAAACCGCACGCGCGTCATCGCCGAGAGCGTGGCCGAGGTCATCACCCGCCGAGGGCGCCGGCTCTTCCAGGAGCTGAAGACCCAAGCCGACATGGACGGCCTCACCGGCCTGTTCAGCCGCCGCTACTTCGATCGCCGCCTGCCGTTCGAGTTTGCCACCGCGATCGAAGAGGGGCACCCACTCACGATCGCGCTGCTCGATCTGGACTTCTTCGGCGAGGTGAACAAGAAGTACGGCTGGCCCACCGGCGACCACGTCCTGACCGAGGTCTCCAACCGCGTGCGGCAGTCGCTGCGATCCAGCGATTGGGTCGCACGCTACGGCGGCGAGGAGATCTGCGTCGTGATGTACCGCACCACACTGCAGCAGTCCGCCAAGGTGCTGGAGCGCCTGCGCACGGCCGTCGCAGCGACCCTGTTCAGGGCGACGACCGGCGAGCCGGTCACCATCACGGTGAGCATCGGCGCGGCCGAGCGGTCCGACGCGGACCTGGACCTGGAGAGCCTGATCGAGCGCGTCTCCAGCCGGCTGCTGGAGGCCAAGCGCGACGGCCGCAATCGCCTGGCCTTGTAACCCGGCCTCAGGGCGCGGCGCAGCTCTTCTCAAGTTTGTTTGTCAGCGCCTGCACCTGCTTCTGCAGTGCCTGAATCTGCTGCTGCTGAACCTTCAGGCCGGCCACCGCCATCGTCGTAAACGCGTAGACGTCGACCTGATCGCCACGTGGCAGGACCGCCGGACTGCCCGGGTTGTCGTCGATGATGAAGCCCAGCCGCCGCGCCGGGTTCCCCTCCCGATATCGCCAGGTCGCCAGCTTCATGCCCTGAAGCTGCTTGAGCAGAGTCTCCATGGCGCCCACGTCCAGGTACTGAACGTCCTGCTTGGCGGAGGCCAGCGACTTGGGGCACCCGCCCGGCAGCTGCTTCGGGTCCGACGGCGCGCACACGAGCACCGCACCACAGCCGAAGCCGGCGTCGCACATGTCGCCCTCTTCCTGACAGGCGTCGCCCAGCTCCTCGCCGGCGCACGGCTCCACGCCCTCGGGCGGCTTGTCGTCGGGACCGCACACCGGGTACCCGCAGCTCTGGTAGAAGTTCAGGCCCGTCGCGGTGTCGGTCTCATCCGTCCCGGTGTCGGTCTCATCCGGCCCGGTGTCGGTCTCATCCGGCCCCGTGTCGGTCTCATCCGGCCCGGTGTCGGTCTCATCCGTCCCGGTGTCGGTCTCATCAGTCCCGCTGTCGGTGCCGGTCTCCGCGCCGGTTACGTCGCCGGTGTCATCCGTCGCCGCGCCGGTATCCGTCGTATCCGCGCCTGTGTCGGTCGTGTCCGCGCCGGTATCCGACGTCGCCGTCCCGCCGCCGGTGTCGTCCGTTGATTTCTGCTCCTCGGCCGTGCCCTCAGCCTCGCAGCTCGTCGCGGCCAGTGGCAGCATCGCCAGGGCCGTCATCGCCATCAGCAATCGCAGTGTCAGTCGTCTCATCTCGTAGGTCTCCTCACGCCGTGCAGGCATTCCCGCGCACCTGCGGGTATGCTCTCACACATGCTGCACCGGAGCATCACGCGCGACATCGGCCTGCCGGACGACGGCCTCCGCTTTGTGGTGGTCTCGGACACACACAGCCACCCGCATCGCGACGCGCTGCGCCTGGTGGCTGAGCAGGGGCCCGACTACATCCTGCACGGCGGCGATATCGGCGCTCTGACGGTGCTGGACGCGCTGGAGGAGATCGCCCCGACCATCGCGGTGCGCGGCAATATCGACGGGCGCGGAGAGGGGCCGCCGGACTCGGTGACGCTCAACCTGCAGGCGGCGTCAGGGGCCGGCCTGCGCATCCTGCTGACCCACATCGCGGTGCGCGGGCCTCGGCTGCGGGCGGATGTTCGGCGGGAGGCGGCTAAGGAGCGAGCCGCGCTCGTGGTCTGCGGGCACTCGCATATGCCGCTGATCGGGCGCGATGGAGACGTCGCCATCTTCAACCCGGGCTCCATCGGCCCGCGGCGCTTTCGGCTACCGATCGTCTTTGGGGTCATGGACGTGGCGCCCACCGGGGTGTCCATGCGTCACATCTGCTGCGAAACCGGCGAACAGTGGCATCCCGTGCCGATCGCGGCGCCTTCCTGAGCCCCCCTTACAGGCGGGTGCGGAAGATCACGTCCCACAGGCCCGTGGAGACGCCGTAACCCTTGTCGTGGTTCTTGAAGTGGTGCGTCATGTGACGCTTGCGCTGCACCTTCATGATGTACGCAAGCCAGGCCAGCGACGGGTGGCTGGGGCCCTTCACGAAGTGGGTCGCAAAGTGTGTGTAGTCGTAGCCCAGGTAGCCGACCACGAAGCCGGCGAAGAAGGCCGGAACCCAGGCGGCCGGCAGCAGCGCGGCAAACAGCGTGTAGAACAGCAGCGCCAGCGGCAGGCTGATCGCCGGGACCATCACCAGGCGATAGTAGTCGTCGGGGTACGCGTGGTGAATGCCGTGCGTATAGAAGTACAGCCAGCGACCCAGCGCGGTGCTCTGGTCAAAGTGGAAGACAAAGCGATGCAGCGTGTACTCGGCAAACGTCCACACGAAGAGTCCGGCCACGACGCCGGCCACGACGCCGGCGACGGACTGCAGGGCGACCGCCTGCACGAGAAACCACAGCGCCATCGGCACGTAGATCAGCGCGGGCACGATCGGCGGCGTCTTGGAGAACGGCTCCAGCAGGTCGCTGGCGAACATGCGCGCGATCTGGTTGCGATACACCTTGTCGTCGTTCATGTGCGCGACGTGTGAGGCGATCTGGAGGTCGGCGAGTTGCATCAGAACGTCGCTATCCGATCTGTGTGGGGTGGTCAACCCCAACGTTACGTAGTTGGCATCGTGCCAGGGGGCCAGAACGTGGTGCTGCGGCGCCGCCGAAGGGTATCGGGCGACGCACTCAGGGTGGTGCCCTTAGAAGGAGCCCGACGGCGCCGCAGTGCCGCGTTCTGGGCCCATGGCGCATGCCAACTATGCAACGTTGGGGTCAAGCATCAGCGGAGAATCACCGCGTCCGCCTCGATCTCGATGAGCATGTCCGAATCGATGAGTGCGCTGACCTCCACCATGGTCGTAGCCGGCGGGTGGTCACGAAAGACCTCGCCGTGGGCTCGCCCGTACTCCTGCCAGCGGGAGATGTCGGTCACGAACATGCGCGTGCGCACGACGTCGCTCATCGTCGCGTCCAGGCGCTGCAGTGCGGCCGCCATGATCTCCAAGCACCGCTGCGCCTGCCGATACGCGTCCCCCGGCGCCACCGTCGCGCCGTCCTCGCCCACCGGCGCTGTGCCAGTCACGTAGATGTGGTCGCCCGCCCGCACCGCGCGGCAGTAGCCGACCTCGGACTCCCACGGCGCGCCCGAAAACGTCCTCTGAAAGCTCATCGCGTCCCCTGTTGCTTGTGGCCCGACGGATAAACCACAAAAAAGGCCTAAAGTCCCCCGCGCGCCGTCCCGATAGTCGCGTGCATGAAGACCCTTCTCGCCGCCACGACCTGCGCCCTCCTGATTCTCTCAGTGACCGGGTGCTCGACCGCCATTCGCACCGCCAACACCGAGCCCGCGCCGTTCTGCGGCGTCTTGGACTGGGACGGCTGCGCCGTTGCCCCGAACTGTCGCCCGGCCCGCGCCTGGCAGACCACCGACGGGGTCACCGATGAGACCTACGCGTGCGTCTCCATCCCGTGGAGCACGCCCGAGCAGCCCTCCGTCGCCAACAAGCGCTAAATCGGCCGCCGACGAGACGAACGCCTCTAAGACTGCTGCCGGCAGGTTGACCGCATCCGCTGTCTGTGGATTGCTGGTCTGCGTAAGGTCCCCTGGATCACGCTAAGGAGGGCTGAATGCAGCCGATCCGATGTGCCGTCGCCGCGCTTTGTCTGGTCATAGGTTTCGCAGCGGTCTCATACGCCGCTCCGCCCCCGGTCGACCGGGTCCTCAAGAGCGCCATCTCCCCCGAAGACCTGCAGCAGCGCATGGATCGCTACGTCCCCGTTGACCTCGGCCTCACAGGCCGCACCGTCGACAAAGCGCTGGTGCCGATGCTGCGTCCCCTGCGCCGCGCCGCCGACCGCATCGATCGGGTCTTCTGGCGCCAATACTCCGGCGACGCATACGACACCCACCAGGCGCTGCGTAAGTCCAGCGTCAAAGGCGCCCGCCAGCTCGCGCGCTTTCTGGGCATCCAATACGGTCCCTGGGACTGGCGCGCCGGCGACGAGCCCTTTATCGGGCGCACGCCACGCCCTCAGGGGGCCCAATTCTACCCGGCCGATATGTCGATTCGGGAGCTGGACACCTGGACCAGCAAGCACCCCGGCACGATGTCCGCGATTTGGAGCCCGTACACCGTGGTGCGCCGCGAATCGGGCGGCATCGTCAGCCGGCCGTACTCCAAGGTCTACGCCGACGATCTGGCGGTGGCGGGACGCGCGCTCAAGGACGCCGCGTCGGCCTATAAATGCAGCGGCGAAGCGTGCAAATGCGCCGGCTTCGCGCGCTTTCTAGCGGCCCGGGCGGACTCCTTTGGCTCAAACGAGTACAGGAGCAGCGAGCTGCTGTGGTTGGACACCGGCGACTGCCCGCTGGACGCCGCGATCGGCCCATACGAGGTCTACAACGACCGCCTGATGGGCATCAAGACGTCGTTTGAGGCCATCATCTACTACAAGGACGGCGGCGAGAGTCGACGATACGCCCGCCTGCTCGAGCATCACGCAGGCCTGGTCGCCAACCTGCCGGTGTCGGACGTCACACGTAACCGGCTGCGCGCGGTGAAGCCCAGCCCGATCACGATCGCCGACGTGCTCTACACCGCCGGAGATGCCCGCGCCGGCAACCAGATCCGCGCCTTTGTACTGCCCAACGACGAAACCGTCCGGCGAGCGCGGGGCATGAAGCACGTGATCCTGCGCAACGTCGCCCGGGCTAAGTTCGACAAGCTGATCCGCCCGCTGGCCGAGCGCATCTTCGCGCCGGAGGTGGCCGCAAAAGTGTCGTTCGACGCCTACTTTGACTTCCTGCTGGCCTGGAACATGGCGCACGGCGTGGTGCCGGACAAGGTCGAGCTGCCCGGCGGCGCCGTGACGAGCCCGCGCAAGCAGCTGCTCAACCGGCACACCTTCGTAGACGGTGTGCGCGGTGAGGTCGTCGCGCTGCTGAACGTGCTCTACCTCAAAGAGGCCAAAGCGCTGCGGGCGCCCGACCCGGTCGGCATCGTCGCGACCTACCTGGCCAGCCTCTTCGATGCCGTGCGGCTGGGCGAGCGATCGCCGCAGGCGGTGGCCAAGATCATCACGTACGGCTACCTGGCCCGCGAGTGGGTCTTCCGCTACAACCCGCGGACTCGCAAGCTGGAGGTGAACCCGCCGTCGCTGCAGCCGGCCGTGATGAAGCTGACCGCCGAGGTGCTGGAGGTGCTCACGCGCGGCGACTTCGACGGGGCCGGACGCCTGATCGTCGGCCACGGCATCATGCCGCCGGAGATGCGCAGCCTTCTGGCGGGCCTGGGCGACCTGCCGGTAGACATTCTGCCACGGTACGTTTCAGTGCCCGGGGCCAGCGAATAGGCCGCCCTTCTTCTGTTACCATCGGTAGATGCACGCGAAGTCACTCTTGTCGGCTCTGGCCGTACTCCTGTCGGCCGGTACAGCGCACGCGGTGCCCAAGCTGGTCCTGGACATCAACCCCGGCGCGGCCGACTCCAACCCCTCCACCCCCGTCAACCTCGCCTCGATCGCGATCTTCTCGGCCGACGACGGCACCACGGGGCGTGAGATCTGGCGCAGCAACGGCACCGTGGGCGGCACGCTTCGCATCAAGGACATCCAGGCCGGCGCCGCCGGATCGAACCCGACCCAGCTGATCGCCTTTGCCGGCAACATCTTCTTCACGGCCGATGACGGGCTCTCCGGAAACGAGCTGTGGAAGACCAACGGCACCGGTCCGGGCACCGTGCTCGTGCGCGACATCAACAACGGCCCGGGTCCATCGAACCCGGGCAACCTGACGGTCATCGGATCGACGCTCTACTTCTCGGCCAACAACGGCACCGAGGGCGTGGAGCTGTGGAAGACCGACGGCAGCGGCGGCGGCACCGTGATGGTCCAGGACATCTATGGCGGCGGCACCAGCTCCAACCCGCAGCAGTTCGGCGTCATGAACAGCCTGCTCTACTTCCAGGCCAACGACGGCGTCACCGGCGCCGAGCTGTGGGTCAGCGACGGCACGAACGGCAACACCTTCATGCTGCAGGACATCTACTCGGGCGGCAGCAGCTCGTCTCCGAGCGACCTGGTCACGGTGGGCGGCACGATCTTCTTTGCCGCAAACGACGGCTCAGCCGCCAACCGAGAGCTTTGGAAGACCGACGGCAGCCCGGGCGGCACCGTGCTGGTCAAGGACATCGACGACGACCCGGATCAGGGCTCGGGCGTGAAGCCGTTCATCGCGTTCAACGGGCTGGTCATCATGACCGCGTTTGATGACCAGTCCTTCAAGCTGCACAAGAGCGACGGCACAGCAGGCGGCACCGTGTACGTAGCCGACACCGCCCCGGGCGAGGAGCCCGCGGAGGTCACCGCGTTCGGCGGCATCTTCCTCTTCGCCGGCACCGAGGGCGCGGTCGGACGCGAGCTGTTCAGGAGCACCGGCACCGGCAACGAGCCCATCGAGTTCACGGCGGGCGGCATCAACCCGGGCACCGCGTCGTCCAACCCGACCGGCATCACCATCGTCGGGCCGGTCGCCTATTTCGCGGCCAACGACGGCACCAACGGCAACGAGCTGTGGAAGACGGGGGGGACGGCCCCGACCACGTCGCTGTACGCCAACATCGCGCCCGGCGGCGCCAGCTCCAACCCCAAGAACATGGCGGGCATCGGCGGCGTCCTGTACCTGGTGGCCAACGACGGCACCAGTGGCAACGAGCTGTGGGTGGACAGCTCCTGCGGCGACGGCGTCGTCAGCGGCGCCGAGCAATGCGACGACGGCAATCTGCTGCTGGGCGACTGCTGCACGCCGCAATGCACGTTTGAGTCCGACACGGTGGTCTGTCGCTTGTCCCAGGGCGGCTGTGACCTGCCCGAAAACTGCTCCGGCGTGGCCGGGGTGTGCCCACCCGATATCTTTGTCACCCAGTCCACGGTCTGCCGCGCGTCGACCGGCCCGTGCGACCCGTCCGAGACATGCACGGGCGTCACCGCGAGCTGCCCGCCGGACCTGCTCAGCGACGTGAACACCGAGTGCCGCGCCGTCGCGGACCAGTGCGACAAGGCCGAGCTGTGCACCGGCACCCAGGCGGCGTGCCCGACCGACGAGTTCGCGTTCGACGGGACCGCGTGCAACGACAACAACATCTGCACGACGGGCGACACGTGCCAGAGCGGCGTCTGCGAGGGCGGGGGCGGCATCAACTGCGACGACGGCAACCCCTGCACGGACACCGACTGCAACGCGACGCTGGGCTGCCAGACGCCGGCCAACACCAAGCCCTGCACCGACGGCAGCGCGTGCACGGTCGGGGACACCTGCGCCGGCGGTGTGTGCGTGCCCGGGACAGCGCTGGTCTGCCAGGACAACAATGTATGCACTGCGGACGCCTGCGATCCGGCCTCGGGCTGCACGTTCACCGCACAGGCGAGCCCCTGCGACGATGGGGACGGCTGCACCAGCAACGACCAATGCGCCGGCGGATCGTGCTCGGGTGGGCCGCCGACCAACTGCGACGACAACGATCAGTGCACGGTGGACACGTGCGTGGCGCCGGTCGGCTGCAGCAACGTCGGGGCGCCGCTGTCCTGCGACGACGCCAACGCGTGCACGTCCGGCGACTTCTGCACCGCCGGCGTCTGCAACGGCGTACCCAACCCGGCGATCTGCACCGACAGCAACGGCTGCACGGACGACCTGTGCGACCCGGTCAACGGCTGCTCCAACCCGGCCAACAGCGACGCGTGCGTCGACGGCAACGCCTGCACCCAGAACGACATCTGCGCCAACGGAAGCTGCTCATCCGGCGCTGCGGTGACGTGTGACGACAACAACCCGTGCACCGACGACACCTGCAGCCCGGCGTCCGGGTGCGTGTTCACCCCCAACACCGCTGCGTGCGACGACGACAACCCGTGCACTGTAGACGAGAGCTGCTCCCAGGGCGCCTGCCAGGGCGGCGACGCGATCGTGTGCAACGACAACGACCCGTGCACGGACGACAGCTGCAACCCCCAAAGCGGCTGCACCGGGACGGCGAACACCGCGCCGTGCAGCGATGACGACGCGTGCACGGTGGGCGACCTGTGCGTGCAGGGCAACTGCATCAGCGGACCGGCGCCGAACTGCAACGACGACGACGTGTGCACCACCGACACCTGCGACCCGGCCGTCGGCTGCAAGAACACCGCGGACGTGAGCGGCTGCGACGACGGGGATCCGTGCACCAACAACGACAGCTGCGCAACGGGGAGCTGCAAAGGGACGCCGCTGGTCTGCGCGGACACCAATGCCTGCACCAAGGACTACTGCGACCCGGCGACGGGCTGCGTCAACGAGAACATCGAGGCGGAGTGCGACGACGGCAACCCGTGCACCGACAACAAGTGCGTGTCGACCAGCGGGTGCGACTATCCCGCCAACACCGCCCCCTGCGACGACGGCAAGGCCTGCACGACAGGCGACACCTGCGCCGCCAAGCAGTGCGCGAGCGGGGCGCCAACCCAATGCGACGACGGCAACGCGTGCTCGGTCGACAGCTGCGTGGAGCCCGCTGGCTGCGTGTACCTGAAGGCGGCGCTGGCATGTGATGACGGCAACGCGTGCACGATCGCGGACGTGTGCGAGGACGGAAGCTGCGTCAGCGGCGCGGCGGCGGACTGCGACGACGGCAACGCCTGCACCCAGGATACGTGCGCCCCGGCGAGCGGCTGCTCCAACGCGGACACGTCGGCGCAGTGCAACGATCAAAGCAAGTGCACTGACGACGCCTGCGATCCCGCCAGCGGCTGCACGAACGTGGCGATCGTGTGCGACGACAGCAATCCGTGCACCAACGACGCGTGCGACCCGCAGGTGGGCTGCACCACGACCAACAACGCCGTGCCGTGTGACGACGGCGACGCGTGCACCAAGCAGGACGCCTGCGACGCCGGGACCTGCGCGGGCGGCGCTCAGGTGACCTGTGACGACGACAACGCGTGCACGGTGGATACGTGCATCACCCCGGGTGGCTGCGTGAGCATCCCGGCGGCGTTGCCGTGTGACGACGACGACGCCTGCACCGTCCAGGACGCGTGTGAGGCGGGTCAGTGCCTGCCGGGTCTGCCTGCCACCTGTCAAGACGGCAACCCGTGCACCGATGATGACTGCGACTCCGCTACCGGCTGTACGCACGCGGCCAATCTGGCGCAATGCAGCGACGACAACGCCTGCACGACCGGCGATGTGTGCGCGGAGGGCGAGTGTGTCTCGGGTGCGACGACCGACTGCGACGACAACAATCCGTGCAGCCAGGACGCGTGCGACCCGACCAGCGGGTGTGTCTACGAGTTTCTGCAGGGCTGCTGCAAGACCGACGAAAACTGTGACGACAAGAACCCGTGTACAGCCGACAAATGCGACGTCGCGGCGGGCAACTGCAGCCACGAGCCGGCGACGCTGGAGGGCGAGGCGTGCGACGACGGCGACGCCTGCACCACCGGGGACGCCTGCGAGGACGGCGCCTGCGAGGGCGGAGCGCCGGCGGTCTGCGACGACGCGAATCCATGCACGGTAGACAGCTGCGATGCGGCGCTCGGCTGCGTCGCCACGCCGGACGACACGCTGACCTGCGCGGATGCTGACGCCTGCGACGGCGTGGAGACGTGCGCAGCCGGGGTATGCGTGCCTGGCGCAGCGCTGGCGTGTGACGACGAGAATCCGTGCACGGCCGACACCTGCGATGCGGCGGCGGGCTGCGTCTTCAGCGCGGTCGCCGACGAGACGCAGTGCGCGGACGGCGACGCGTGCAATGGAGATGAGCTGTGCCAGGGCGGCGAGTGCCAGGAGGGTGACGCGCTGGACTGTGACGACGACAACGCGTGTACGGCCGACGAGTGCGATGCGGGCGTGGGATGCAAGAGCACGGACCTGGCGACAGGCGCGCCGTGCAGCGATCTCGACGCCTGCAACGGGCTGGAGACCTGCGACGCGGGGCAGTGCATCGCGGGCCAGGCGCCGGATTGCGATGACTTGGATGTCTGCACGGCGGACTCCTGCGTGGCAGCAGCCGGATGCGTCAACGTGATCGCGCCCCTGCCCTGCGACGACGGCGACGCGTGCACGACGGCTGACGGGTGTGTCGCGGGCGTCTGCACGGGCGGGCCCGCCATTGACTGTGATGACGACAACCCGTGCACCGTGGAGGCGTGCTTGGCTGCGGAGGGCTGCGTGGTAACGCCCGACCCGGACGGCACGTGCGCCGACAGCGACGTGTGCAACGGCGAGGAGCTGTGCGTGGAGGGCCAATGCGAGCCGGGCGATACGCTGGACTGCGACGACGGCAACCCGTGCACGGCGGATGCCTGCCTGGCGGACAGCGGCTGCGAGAGCACAAACACCACGGTGGGCTGCAACGACGGCGACCCGTGTACGACCGTCGACCTGTGCGCGGACGGGGCCTGCGTGGGCGGCATCCCGCTGGACTGCGATGACGACAACCCGTGCACGGCCGACGGGTGCGCCGCCGGCGTGGGCTGCCAGAACGCCGACGAGCCCGCTGATGTTTCCTGCGCGGACGAGGACGCGTGCAACGGCGAGGAGCACTGCCAGGCTGGAGAGTGCGTGGCCGGCGAGCCGGTGGTCTGTGATGACGGCGACATCTGCACGACCGATGCGTGCCTGGACGACGGCACGTGCGACGCGCAACCTGTCGCGGGCTGCTGCCTGGTCGACGACGACTGCGTCGCGGGCGTGTGCCTGGAGACGGCCTGCGACCTGACGACCAACACGTGCGACGTCAGCGCGGTGATCGGGTGCTGCACGTCCGACGAAGATTGCGACGACGACAACGCGACGACCACAGATACGTGTAACGAGTCGAGCACCTGCGAGAACACGCCCGCTCCGGTCGTAGGCTGCGGGGATGACGCGGATTGCGATGACGGCAACCCGTGTACAGCGGATCAGTGCGGCCCCGATGAGGCCACGTGCAACAGTGAGCCGATTCAGGGCTGCTGCCTGTCGAACGCGGACTGTGCGGGGGACCAGATCTGCGCCGGCAATGCGTGTGTCGAGCCGTCAGCGCTGGGGGGTGGTGATCTCGCTGGCGGAAGCGGAAGCGGCAGCTCAAACGTGGATACGGACGGGGATTCAAGCGGGGACGAGGGTGGCTGCGCGGCTGCGCCAAGGCCGGGACAGGCCCCGTTCGGGGTCGCCGCCGTGCTCCTGGCGCTGCTCTTTGCGCGCCGGCGCCGTACTACTCGATGAGCGTGTAGGCGAAGTTCAGCAGCAGGTTGTTCTGAATCTGCAGCTCGTCGATGAGCAGCGGCTCGCGGACGACGCGCAGGTTGTAGTCCAGCGACATCCAGGAGAACAGCTTGACGCCGATGCGGCCCTGGACGTCCAGCGTGGTCAGGTCCAGGCCCGACTTACCGTTGTCCGGCTCCGAGTAGAACGGGAACAGCGCCTCGATGCTGGCGGCATAGATGAACGGGCGATCCTTGCCCAGGGTGTCCGTCGTGACCGTACCGCCCATGCCCATGAAGACCTCGCCGCCGAGCTGGACAAAGTCCTGCAGGCGGGTGACCTCGAGCACGTCGGCCGTGTCACCGTCATCGGTCAGCGCGAGGCCGTCCTGCACAAAGACCTCGCGGGCGCCGACGCCGGCACGGAACTCGATCTTGACCTCCGGCGTGTCGATGGGTGACGCGAAGACGCCGACGGACTGGCTGAGCTTGGTCGGCGCAAAGGGATCCGTCAGGTCGAGGCGGTCTGAGTTGGTGTCAGCCGTGCTGCCGTCGAGCTCTTTGACACGGAACGTCGTGGGGGCCGGCTGAACCGAGGTTCCCGGGAACAGGGAGGTATCCATCGTCATCCGCGCAAAGGGACCCAGCCAGGGGACGCCGGGCACGTGGAACAGGTAGACGCTCTCGATGCTGAAGCTGTCCGTGGTCTTGACGAACTCGTCGATGACGGGCGTGCGCGTGAACACCTCGTGCACGCGAACGCTGTTGCGCCACTCGTGCGGACCGGAGTACCAGTCGATGTTGAAGTCGATGACCGGACCGATGTTCCAGGTCTGGCCGTTCTGGGAGCCGACGACGTTGTCGCTGTGCGCGAACGTGAGGGAAGCGCCCAGCGTCAGCTTGGGATACCAGCCCGTCTTGCCGGATGCCTTGGTGTCCACCTTGTCGGGCACCAGCTCCTTGTCGGTCTGGGCAAAGGCCACCGACGTCACCGTCAGCGCCAAGAACATCGTCAGAGCAAAAACAAATGTGCGTTTCATGATCGGGTCTCCCGGCGTCTGCGCCGTCTCGAGTTGCGTCGTTGGACGGTCCGGTGCCTGAGCAACGCCTGTGCCAGTAAAGCCGTTTCAATAATTTCAAAGACTTACGGAAATCGGCAGGATTGACCGTAACAAGATGCGACGCACCGTCGTACTGGGGTGATACGACTCGGAGGCCACGTCACTGGATAACTTTACATGGCGCGAGTGCGCGAGCGCCGCCACACAGCGTAGCCCACGATCGCCAGGCCCAGCAGACCGGCGACCATCAGCAGGATCGCATGACGGCGCCACCAACGCTGCGGGGGGCGGCGCAGCGCATGACGGATCTCGGGGTTGGGTCCCTGGAGGTGGAGATGGTCTGCGTGCAGCGCGTCTGTGTCCGGCGTGAAGACGGTCTTGAATGCGTCCTTGTCGCGCAGGGCGCAGACCAGGCGGTGCAACGCGGCGCCGGGCTTGGTCTTGTTGTGTTGGCCGCAGCCATCGACGCCCCGCTCGTAGTGGCCTTTGACGGTCGCATAGCCGTGGTCGCCCTCGATGGCCACGATGTCCAGCGCTTCGCCGACGGCGTGACGACTCAGGGTCTTGGTGCCCTTGAGATAGGTGTACCGCCACGAGGACGACCAGTGGATCGTGGCCACACCGGCCTTTCGCAGAGCACGACCGGATGCCGCCAGGACCTCGACCGTATGGCAGTCCAGGATCAGCCGGGTTCGGGAGTCGCCGCTGGGCTGATATTTCACCAGGCCGAGGCTGGTGTCGGTCACCTCGATGGGCGTCGAGACCCCCGCGACGCCGGTGAGCAGCGTGTACTTGATGTGGGCCGCCTCCAAACGCTCCAGACAGCCGGTATCGGCGCCATCCGCGGGGGCGCCCTGCGCGGGCTTCACCTGCTCGTCGTACCAGGATGGTGGGTGGTCCACACAGTCATAACCCCGGCCCACACACGGGTCGGCTGAAGCGACCGTCAGCGCTGCGATGATGATGCCGATCAAAACTTCTTCCTGTGGATAATTCGGCCCAAGTGCGCGAACCCTCTAAACATTGGCCAGTGTGGCGTTTTTCACCAGTTTTTGGTGCTTCAGACAATGCCCCCAAGGGTCGATTTCCAGCCCGTGACGGGTACTCGGAACAGCTTCATCATCGGCCATATCGAGCGCGGCTCGTGGCCCGAGGTGCCCGAGCCCGCCTGGATGGCGCTCAACGACGGCCGCACGCTGGCCGCGGTCGCTGTCGGATCCGCGGGACGCTTTCTCGGCCAGATCTCCAACCTGGCGCAGCCGATGCCACTGGCTGAGCACGTCGCCCTGGAGTCGTTTGCCGGCATGCTGGCGGACGACGGGGAGATGACGGTCCACTGGCACGGCGAGGCGCGGGTCTACTTTCTGGACCGGCGCTCCCTGCGACTGCTGACGTTCGAGGACGTGCCGTACACCGGCTGGCGCGACGAAGAGGACCACCCCACACAAAACGACGACGAGCTTCGCCGCATGCGGATTCGGCCGCCCGAGCCGGGCCTCTTCGTAGCGCTGACGCGTGGCGCCTGGGAGTGCTGGGCCGCTCCGTGGCTGCTGGAGCGCGCGCTGGTCGCCGCCTTCCGCCAGGCCGACAACTGGGACGATTGGGTCAGCCTGCTGCGCGACCGCATCTCAGAGTTTACGCGCCAGAGCGCTGCGTTCACGGCGATCCCGTGGCTGGCCGGATCGTACGAGGAGATGCGTGCGGCTGTGCTGGGCGACGACGGCCACTGGCGCTTTTGTGAGCAGGTCGAGCTGGACAACGCCAACGCGTACGAGCCGACGCTGCTGATCGAAGAGGGCGCCTGGTCCGAGCCGCGCGCCATCAATCGCGTGCGGCTCTCCGCGCTGCAGCCGTTCAAGAAGTCGCGCACACAGCGCGCTGTCGAGTCGGCGAGGTACCTGCTGCCCCGCGCCGCGCTGGCGTTTCTGGCGGCCGCGACCGCCGCGTTTTTCACCAGCTACGAGCGCCCGGTGGACGCCCACGCGCAGCGGGCCGAGCCGGTGGTCCAGACACGACAGGCGCCTGCCGAACCGCGCGTCGAGGCACCGCTGCCCGCGCCACGAGTCGTCCGTTCATCAAGTTCAGAGCTGCGGCGGGGGCGCGATCTGCCGGTCGCGTCAGTCGCGCCGGTGAGGCATCCTCGACGGGTCGCCGCCCTCGCCGCAGCTCTGCCACGTCACACTCTCTCACTGACCCGATCGTTTTCATATCGCGCTCGCGTGTGGGTCAACCTGCGCGGCGGACCCGGGTCACACCACCGCCGCCTGCAGCGGATCCCACCCGGTGACATCGTCCGCGTGATCGGCCGCAAGCGCGGCGACTTCTGGGTCAAGGTGAACACCGGCGCGCAGGAGGGTTGGGTCGCGCCGATTCGCGGATATCTGCGGCCGGTCGGGCAGTTCTCGCTGTGGGATATCCCGCCGCTTTAGAGCCTACAGCTGCTCTTGAATGACCTGCGCCAGGCCGCCCATGGCTTTGGCGGTCTCGATCGGGATGTCCCAGCGCAGCTCCATGCGACCGCCGCGCGACCCGCCGCTCATCGAGAAGCCCAGCCCGGACTCCACGTCCTTCAGCACGTCTTTGGCCGGGTTGGCGCCGCCCAGGTGCGCGTTGCGCGCGAAGTCGATCGGGCTCATCCACATGAGCCAGCTGGCGCCCGGCAGCGCGTTTTTGACCGCCCTCTTCACCCCCGGCAGGGCGTCGGCGCCACCCTTCATCTTGCCCTCGAGCGCGGCGGTGATCTCCGGCTTGGCGTCGCTGCCCATCACCACAAACGCGCGGCGCTTGTTGATGGCGAAGTGCGTGGTGCCCATCTCCTGCATCACGTCCATGAACGGCTTCATGAAGGGCGCCGCCTCCATCAGCGTCTCGTCGACGGGGATCTTGGTCTGCATGGTGTCCACCGACACGCCGTTGACCTTGTAGGCCTCGTACTCGACCTTGTAGTTCACCGCCTCCTGCATCAGCGGACTGGCCTGCGCCAGCTTGCCCCACGCCCGGTATCCGGCGCGGGCCTTGTCAGCGTCCTCAACCTCGTAGATCGCGGCGGTCGTCAGGCCCGGGCCGGCCGTCGACGCGTGCACGGAGAAGGCCCCGCGCGGCAGACCGGCGTACAGGTCGGTGGTGGCGCTGCGGGCCGCTGCGATCGCGTCGGGCTTGGCGTCATCGGGCAGGTAGGCCATGGTGAACGCCTCCATCAGCGGCAGGATCTCCTTGGACCAGAACTGCCCCGCGCCGGCGACCACGGCCGACTTCGGGATCTCCGCCAGCATCTCTTTGGGGTACGGATCGGACATCTGAAGAAAGCGCGAGAGCGCCGTGCCCTCTTTGGCCTGATGCATCATGGTCAGGCGCAGCCCGTCGTCGCGCACGTCCAACGCCATCCGGAAGCGCCCCGAGTCGTGGACCAGGATGTTCAGCGCCTTCGCCATGGCCTTCATCAACCGGTCGGTCCCGGGCACGGGCGCCGCGCCGGCCCCCTTCAACATCATCTCGATGCCGGCAGCGATGTCGGCCTTGTTTTTCTCGACGGCGCCCTCGATGTTGAATTCGAAGACCAGCTGACGGCCCTGCTGCAGAGACCCCATCCGCTTGAGGAAGCCCTCGTGCTTCTCCAGCAGCCCGCTCTCCAGCTCCATCGCCAGAAAGCCGCCCAGCAGCTTGATGTTGTCGGCCTTGGGGGCATCGCCTTTTGCCGTGCCCACCAGCACCGCCGCGGGACCGAGCGCGCCCTCCTTCTCGAAGAGCGCTACGCGAACCGGCTTGGACCAGTCGATGCTCGTAAAGAACGCCTTGGTCTGCGGCATGGTGCTCAACCCGGCCTTGGCCATCAGCTGCAGCCCTGACGCCCGGGAGTCCACCTCGCTCGCGAAGGTGGCCGCCTTGTTCAAGAACTCGTCGGGATCGGCGACGCCGCCCCAGACCACCAGATCCTTGGGCAGGTCGATGGACTTCATCACGCGCGCGGGCGGCACCGGCTCGGGCGCCGTGACCGTGCCGCCAGGTGCGGCCTCTTTCTTCTTACAGGCCCCAAAAACAAGCAGAGCCGCCAAAAAACCACACCTCAACACCGATCTCATCTCTTGACCTCCCGGTTCCAGCGACATCTTCTAACGCGCATGTTCAACTAACGCGCATGTTCAACAGGGTCTTCCATGCCGCGACACTTCATAGCCCAGCGGCGGGGCACGAGCGCAAGGTCGGCTGGATTGAGCTGTTCTACGACCTGATCTATGTAGCGACAATCATTCAGCTTGGCAACGCGCTCAGCACCCACGCGTCCGTCACCGGCTTTGTCGCTTTTGCGGGGCTCTTTGTGCCGATCTGGTTCACCTGGACCGGCTTCACGTTCTACTCCAACCGCTTTCGCGTGGACGACGTCGCCCACCGGGCGCTGGTGTTCTTGCAGATGTTCGGTATCGGCGTCGTGGCGGTCTCGATCCCCGGGGTCTTTGCCGACGAACCGCAGACAGCCAATTTCGCGCTGGGCTACACCTTCGTCAGGGTGATTCTCATCCTGCTCTACTACCGAGCGCACCTGCAGATCCCCGAGATCCGGGACATGACCCGGCGCTTTCTGGTCGGCTTCTCGGCCGGCGCCGCCGTCTGGCTCATCTCCGCGTTTCTGCCGGCGCCGTGGGTCTACCTGGCGTGGGCCGTCGCCATGGGCATCGACATCTCGGTGCCGCTCGGTCGGGGCGCGCAGGAGGCTCAAGGCAAGCACCCGCCCGACGTGCTGCATATGTCCGAGCGCTACGGCCTGCTGATCATCATCGTGCTGGGCGAGTCGTTCGTGAAAGTGCTGACCGCCGTAGCCGAGCAACCCCAGGCGCACCTGATGGTGTTGGCCGGCGTCACACTGCTCATCGTCACCAGCATCTGGTGGATCTACTTTGACGACGTGGCCGGATCGCGCATCAAGCGAAAGCGGGCCGCCACGTTCATCTGGGTCTACGCGCACCTGCCGCTGACCATCGCGGTCACCGCCGTGGGCGTCGCCATCAAAAAAGCCGTCTTCTTCGACCTGGGCGGCATCGCCCCCGCCAAATACCGCTGGCTGCTGTGCGGCACTCTGGGCCTGGCGCTGTTGAGCGTCGCCCTGATCGACGCCGTGACGGAGCGCCGGCAGGCCGAGCTCAGCGACCAGGCGCGCGTCAACGTGCGCTTTGCTTCGGGGCTGTTCGTCCTGCTGCTGGCCCCCGCAGGCGCGTTCATGCCCAGCTGGGCGTTCACGTCGATGATCGCCATCGCCTGTGTCGCGCAGGTCGCGTTCGACATCAGCATGGCGCCGCTGTTGGACCCCGAGGCCGCGCATCACGATCCGGGCGGCGAGCCCATCCCCCAGCCCGACGCCGAGCCCGACCCCGACGCGCCGCCAAAGCCGGTGCGCCACGACGTCAGCTCCGCCATCCGAAAGGGCACGCCCAGCGAGCTGCGCCGCGACCTGTATTTCCACTTCATGCACGGCTCATGGACGCGGCTGATCAGCAGCCTGATGTTCCTGTACTTCCTCACCAACGTGGCGTTCGCCGCGCTCTACATGCTGGAGCCCGGCAGCGTCTCAGCCATCCGCGAGGGCTCGTTCATCGACGCCTTCTCGTTCAGCGTCCAGACCATGGCTACCATCGGCTACGGGGCAATGGCGCCGACCACCGACTTCGCGCACGGCCTCATGATCGTGGAGGCCGCAGTCGGCATTCTGGGCGTTGCGCTAGCCACCGGCCTCATGTTTGCCAAGGCGTCGCGACCGTCCTCGGCGGTGCTCTTCAGCAGCAAGGTCGTCATCACCACCTATCACGGCAAGCGCATGATGATGTTTCGCCTGGGCAACGCACGCGGCAACGACGTCGTCGAGGCGATCATGCGGGTCAGCATGTTGCGCGATACCGTCAGCCCCGAGGGCCATCGTATGCGCGAGATCGTCGACCTGAACCTGAAGCGCGACCGCACGCCGCTCTTCGTGCTGAGCTGGACCGCCATGCATGAGATCGACGCCGACAGCCCGTTCTACCAGAAGGACGAGAGCACGCTCGCAGACTCCCTGGCTTTGATGGTGTGCACGATGTCTGGTTACGACGCGACCTATGCCCAGCAGACGCATGCGCGCCACATCTACTATCCCGAGGACTTCACCTTCGACGCCAACTTCGTAGACGTGATCTCGCACCTGGAAGATGGGCGGCTGCAGATCGACTACAACAAGTTCCACGACACAAGGCCGGACGACGACCCTATCGTGAGTTGACGGCTCGCAGGCGGGCGACCGCCTCATCCGTGCCCAGCTCCACCCGCAAAGCGACCGGGCGACCCGCGGCGTCGTCATCGCGCGTCACCGGAAACAGGCCGTCGCCCCACGAGGTCATGAATCCGCAGACCTCTGCCCCCGCCAGCTCGATGGTCCCCGACTCCGTCTCGGCGCCGCGCACGCGCTCCATCAGGCTCCAGTGGCACGTGTGCGGGCGAAAATCGTAGGCGAAGAGGCGCTCGCTGCCCTTCTTGTGAGCGTCCAGCTCCTTGGCCTTCATGACCGCCTGCACGATCGGCATCGACACCCAGCCATACTGGCCGTCCGCGACACAGTCTGCGATCAGCTCGCGAGCCACCATGGCCGCATCTCGGCCCCAGAAGACCACGTCGGCGCGACCGTCGACGAGCGTCTGTTCGTCCCACGCATGAAGCGCGTCGACGTCGGCAAACATCAGCCGCGCGCGGTCCACCATCACGTGGCCCACCGGGCGGGTCTGCGCCACGACGCCGTCGGGCTGCAGGACAAGCGACACCGATCGCCACGATCCGGCTGTCAGCGCCTCATCGCCGCCCATTCGCTCGCCGTAGACCTCGTACGACTGGTTTCGAGAGACCTCGACCGCCACGGCGGTCAGCCCGTGCGCGGCGACCTCGCCGGCACCCTTGAAGTGGTCCAGGGTGTGCTGAACACGCTGCCGGTGGGCGATGCGGCGCCCCATGGGCTCCAACCACACGTCGTAGCCGCGCTCGGTGGCAAAGACCTTGAACTCCTGCGCAACGGACTCGGGGCGGTCGTACAGATACAGCGGGTGGGCGCTGTGGCCGAAGGCAGCACCGGCGGTCTCCGCGTCGGGACCGACCAGCAGATAGTCCTCGTGCTCACCCTCACGCCGATTCCAGATCTCCATCAGCCCAAAATCGATGAGCACAACGGCGCCCGACGGCGCGGTAACTCGGCCTAGAAGCTCGCCCATGACCGACAGCTTACAACGGGAGGCCCCGGGTGCGAACCGACCTCGGTCACCCCGGGTCTGGTAAGATCCGGTCCGCGCCCTTCTTGCTGATAGAGGATCATGATGAAACTTGCTCGTGCTGCTGCGCTCTTTGGGCTGATGACGCTGCTCGCCTGCAGCGAAGACCCGCAACAGGTCGTCCTCGATTACTCGTGCCTGAGCGACGGGCGCTGCGACTGCCTGACCAACGCCGACTGCGACAAGGGCGGCACCTGCTTGAACGGCGGCTGCATCTACGGCGCGCTGACCGACACGGTGTCACCGACCACGGGCGCGGACACCGACTCCCAGAAGGACGGTGACGACGATGACGACGCCGCGATCGAGCCCGGCGGCTTTCTGTGGCCGTGCGGCGAAAACAGCGAGTGCGATTCCGAGAAGTGCCTGTTGGGCCCCGACGGCACCGGCGTGTGCACCAAGACGTGTCTGGAGGACTGCCCCAGCGGGTGGGATTGCAAGGGCCTGAACGAGGGCACGGACCAGCTCACGTTCTACTGCTTCCCGTCGGTGGACCGGCTGTGTGAGCCCTGCGCCAGCGACGCCGGCTGCACGGGTGACAGCAACCTGTGCCTGGACATCGGGGACGCGCCACACTGCGGCGCCGACTGCAGCACCAAGCCCTGCCCCGGCGGCTACACATGCCAGGACGTGACCAGCGTCGACGGCGTCGAAGGCAAGCAGTGCACGCCGGACTCCGGCTTCTGCCAGTGCACCGCCGGCACGGTGGGCATCAAGATCGTGTGCACGGACGACAACGACTTCGGCAGCTGCCCGGGCCTGAGGACGTGCCTGGACGGCGGCTCGCTGACCGCGTGCGACGCCAAGACCCCGCAGCTGGAGACGTGTGATGAGCTGGACAACGACTGCGACGGCTTCACCGACGAGGACATCGTGGCGGCAGAGTGCGAGCGGGCCAACGACCACGGCACCTGCAAGGGCGTCATGGTCTGCACACCCAACGTCGGCGACGTCTGCAACGCCCCGGAGCCGGCCGCGGAGCTGTGCGACAACCTGGACAACGACTGCGACGGCGCCACGGACGAGGACTTCAAGAACGACGCGGGCGCCTACGACAAGCTGACGGACTGCGGCCTGTGCGGCAACAGCTGCGAGGGCGTGTTCGCCAACGTGGCGACCGTCATGTGCGACGCCGAGAAAGACCCGCCGGCGTGCGCGGTCGAGACCTGCGCGCCGGGCTTTGGCAAGCTGGCGGACGACCTGTGCGGGAAGCTGGTCTCGCAGCTGTGCCAGCCGTGCACCAACGACGAGAGCTGTGTCGCGCCCGGGGACAAGTGCCTGCAGCTGAACGACGCCGATCCGCAGACCTTCTGCGCGCGGGATTGCGGACCCGACAACGTGTACGCGGAGGACTGCCCGGCGGGGTACACCTGCAAGGCCCTGACGGTGGACGGCGCCGAGCTGCAGCAGTGCGTGCCGATCAACAACAGCTGTGACTGCCAGGAGTTCAACGCCGGTCAGCAGAAGCCGTGCGCGTCGACCAATGACGCTGGCAGCTGCTTCGGCATGGCGATCTGCGATCCGGCGCTGGGGTGGACAAGCTGCTCGGCGCAGACCCCGCTCGAGGAGACCTGCAACGGGCTGGACGACAACTGCGACGGACTGGTGGATGAGGGGCTGAGCGGCGAGCCGTGCGACGCGACCAACGACTTTGGGACGTGCGCGGGCAGCCTGGTCTGCAAGGGCCCTCAAGGCGTCAGCTGCACGGCGCCTGAGGCGGCGGCCGAGATCTGCGACGGCCTGGACAACGACTGCGACGGCGAGATCGACGAGCCGTATGCCGTGAACATCTTTGGCCCCGGCGGCCAGCTGGCGGCGCTGATCTACAGCCTGGACAACGCGCACTGCGGCGGCTGTGGCGTGACGTGCGACGCGGCATCCCCGGTGGCGTCGGTGCAGTGCCAGGCCGACGGAGAGCAGGTGGCGTGCAAGGTGCTTGAGTGCGAGCCGGGGTTCTACGCGTTTGGCGGCGCCGCGTGCCTGCCGCTGCCAACAGCCGGTCTCTGTCTGCCGTGCAGCGAGGACAGCGACTGCGTCGGGCCGGCGGACCAGTGTCTGAGCTACGACGACGGCACGTTCTGCGGGCGCGACTGCAGCCCCGACAGCATCTACGGCGAGACCTGCCCGGCCGGTTATGCGTGCTCGGCCGATGGGCAATGCCGGCGAGAGAGCAACGCGTGCAGCTGCGACCTGGACGGCAAGGTGACACCGTGTGAGGTGACCAACGACTTCGGCACCTGCGGTGGGCTGTCGGCCTGCGTGACGACGGGCCCGGACGCGGGCTGGCAGCCGTGTGATGCGTCGCCCGCGCAGGAGACCTGTGACGGCCTGGACAACGACTGCGACGGCTTGATCGACAGCAACGACGACTCGCTGGAGACGGCCGGCCTGGCGTTGTATCCCGACTGTCAGAACGTGTCGGCGGCGTGCTCCGGCAAGTGGGCGTGCGTCGAGACCTTTGCGGGCTATGAGTGGTCGTGCAGCGCGCCGACCCCGATCGATGAGCTGTGCAACTCTCTGGACGACGACTGCGACGGCGATGTGGACGAGGACTTCAAGGTCGGCGACGCGTTCTCGTCGGTGAGCCACTGCGGCCAGTGCGGGCTGGACTGCGCGGCGGCGCTGGCCAACCTGTCGCCGGCGGCGGGATCGGTGGCCTGTGAGGCGTCGGCGGGTGGCTTCAGCTGCGTGCCCAAGGCGTGCGCGGACGGCTACGTGCCCTTCCCCACCGAGGCGCCCGCGGTGTGTCTGCAGCTCAAGGCGTCCAACTGCCAGCCGTGCACCGACGACGCGGAGTGCGGGTTGGCCGGGGACAAATGCGTGTCCGTCGGCGTGGACGACGGCACCTACTGCGCCCAGCAATGCGGAGCGGACGCGCCGTACGCGGGGTGTGATGGGCAGACGGGCGTGCAGGGCTGCTGTCCAGCGGGCTTCTTGTGCACCGACAAGGGCGCAGGAACGCCGCTGTGCGCCCCGGTCACCGACAGCTGCCAGTGCAGCGGGGACAACACGGGGCTGATTCGCTCGTGCACGGAGACTGCGGGCGCGCAGTCGTGCTTTGGCGTGCAGACGTGCGGCCCGGACGGCGGCGGCGCGTTCAAGTGGGGCGCGTGCGACACGTCGGCCAACGTGGAGATCTGCGACACGGTGGACAACGACTGCGACGGCACCGTGGACGAGGGCTTCGTCACGGACGGCAAGTACCAGCTGCAGGATCACTGCGGGTCCTGCGGCAAGAACTGCGACCTGGTATACAACGCGTCACACCACGCCACGGCGAAGTGTGATGGGGCGGCATCCGGCGGGCCTCAATGCGTGATCGACACGTGCCAGTCCGGCTCGCTGCCGGCCGGCAACCCGTGCGTGGATGACGGCGATTGTCCGGGCGGCAGCTGTCAGCCCGGCTTGTTCCACTGCACCAGCGGCGCGTCCAAGACCTTCCAGTTCAAAGACCTGGACGGCCAGCCGGGCAACGGGTGCGAGTGCCCGGTCGCGACCTCGCTGGTGCTCGACTGGCCGGAGATCTACGCGGACTATCCGACCGCGGGACGCAACTACATCGACCGCGACTGCGACGGCGTGGACGGGGACGTGCAGAGCGCCATCTTCGTGTCGGCGGCGGCGCCTGCAGGTGGCAGCGGCGCCATGGTCGCGCCCATGAACTCCATTCAGGCGGCCGTGGATGCGTGGATCGGCACGGTGCACAGCGCCATCATCGTGGCCACAGGCAACTATGACGAGACGGTCACGCTGAAGCCGGGGGTGAAGCTGCACGGCGGGTACGGCACCGACTTCAAGGATCGCGACATCGTGCTGCTGCCGTCGACGATCGCGGGGGGCCTGGTCGCCCAGAACGTGTCGGGTGCAGCCACGCTGGTGACCGGCTTTACGATCCTGGGCAAGGACGCGACGTCCGCCGGCGGCGCAAGCGTGGCGGTGAAGGTGGTCGGCTCCACGGCTGACCTGCAAATCGTCGGCAACCGGATCGTCGGCGGTCAGGGCGGCCCGGGTCTGTCCGGGTCCATCGGCGCGATCGGCACCAACGGCGGCAACGGGGGCGACGGCCTGACCTCGGCGGAGTGCGTCAACGGCGTCACGTGCAGTGGCGGTGGGTGCAACCAGAAGACGTGCGCGGGGCACGGACAGTCGGGCGGCGCCAGTGGAGCCAACGGCGCGTGCGGCACGGCAAAGGGGTGCCCGGGCATGGAGTCGGACGGCAACGAGACGCCACAGACGGCGGACAACCCGCCTGCTGGGTGCGCATACCAGACCGGCGGTGTCTAGGCGACGTACGCGGGTGGCCCGCCCGCGCTGTGCAAATACGACTGCTTTGTGAACCCGAAGCTCAATGGCGACAAGGGCAGCGACGGTAGCCCGGGCAACGCAGGAGGCGGGGGAACGGGCTGCAATCAGGCATTTGGCAGCATGTCGGGTGACACATGGACGGGCGCCACCGGCACCGCAGGCACCGCGGGCACACCGGGCACGGGCGCTCAGGGCGGCACGGCGGGGGCGTGGATCCTGAACGTGAAGCCTGCCAGCTGCACGGTGGGCAACAACTTCGGCGATCTGGGTGGCTCAGGAGGCGGGGGCGGCGCCGGTGGCTGCGGGGGCGGCGGCGCGTCGTCGGGTGTCGCAGGCGGGCCGAGCTTCACGGTGTTGGTAGTGTCCAGCACGGCGGTGGTCAGCGGAAACGTGATCGTGCGGGGCAGCGGCGGTGCGGGAGGCAACGGCGGCAACGGCGGCACGGGCGGCAAGGGCGGCAACGGCGGCATCGGCGGCGTGGCGCAGAGCCCGGCGTGGTGTGCTGGATCCGGCGGAGCGGGTGGCCGTGGCGGCGATGGCGGACCAGGCGGCGGCGGCGGTGGCGGCTGCGGCGGCCCGTCGGTGGGCGTGGCGACGGTGCAGACCGGAACCGGGCCGTTCTTGAACAACACGTTTGTCGCGACCAGCACCTCGGGCGGGGCGGGCGGGCTGGGCGGCAAGAGCCCAACCGGCGGCGCCGAGGGCAGCGATGGCTCACAGGGGCCGAGCGAGGATGTCCATGCGTACTAAAATGGTCAGAAGCTGGATCGTGGCGTTATCAACGCTGCTGGTGTGGTCCGGATGTGGAGACGAGGCGCCGGTCGAGCGCACGCTGGTCACGTGTGCGGCGGCGCCGTGTGGGTGTGTTTTCAACGCCGACTGTCCGGTGGGCATGGCCTGTTACAACGGTACGTGCGCGACGGGCGACCAGCTCTTCGGCAACACGGACACGGGCCCACAGACAGACCCGGATGCGGACGCGGTGAGCGGCGAGGTCGACGAGCCGGACGCCCAGGAGGACCCGGACAGCGAGCCGGCGGTGAAAGCGGACTTCAACGATGGCTGCGCGACCAACGAGGACTGCCTGTCGGGCTGGTGTGTTGACTCGGTCGAGGGCGGCTACTGCACCAAGCTGTGCTCTGAGGGATGCCCGCAGGGATGGGCGTGCAAGCAGGTCACAAACACGGGGACGGACAGCGTCTTTGTGTGCGTGCGCGACAAGAGCCGCTTGTGCCAGCCGTGCGAGGAAGACGCCCACTGCGGAGACGGCGGGGCGGACAAGTGCGTGGAGATCGGCGGCGGCCAGTTTTGCGCACGCGACTGCACGGTGGAGGCGTGCCCGACCGGGTATGCGTGCACCGACGGGCAGTGCCTGCCGGAGAACAACGCGTGTGACTGCGACACCGCAAGCGCGGGCAAGGTCAAGGGCTGCCAGCTGACCAACGAGCTGGGCACCTGCTACGGCAAGTCGGTGTGCGAGCCGACGCTGGGCTGGATCCAGTGCGATGCGACGACGCCCTCCAACGAGGAGTGCGACGGCAAGGACAACAACTGCGATGGAACCGTCGACGAGAACATGCTCGAGGACGAGTGCTGGATCGCCAACGCGTTTGGGGCGTGTCCGGGCACGCTGACCTGCCAGGGGTCACTGGGCTGGGTCTGCACGGCGAAGACGCCGATCGCTGAGCTGTGCAACGGCCAGGACGACAACTGCGACGGGACGGCGGACGAGGGCTTCTTCAATGACGACGGCCTGATCGTGGATGTGGCGCACTGCGGTGCGTGCAACAACGCGTGCGCCGCCAAGGTGGCCAACGCTGAAGAGGTGGACTGTCAGGTGCTGGGCGGCGTGCCGACGTGCGTCGTGGTGTCGTGCGAGACGGGATATGTGCTGTTCAATGACGTGACCTGCATCAGCGAGAACGCGCTGCTGTGCCAGCCGTGCACGCAGGACGCGGACTGCTTCGGGCCGCTGTCGAAGTGCGTGCCGGTGAGCGACGCCACGCCGCTGACGTACTGCTCGAGGGACTGCTCGGGAGAGAGCGGATTCAGCGCCAGCTGCCCGAGCGGCTACGACTGCGAGGACGTCGGCGACAGCAAGCTGTGCATGCCGACCAACGACAGCTGTGACTGCGGCCCGACCAACGAGGGCCAGCAGAAGGCGTGCTTTGCGGACAACGCGCTGGGCACGTGCTTTGGGCAGGAGACGTGCGATCCCGCCGTCGGCTGGACCGGCTGCACGGCGCCGCAGCCCGCGACGGAGACATGCAACGGCAAGGATGACGACTGCGATGGCGTCATCGATGAGGACGTCGTGCTGGGCGCCAGCTGCAAAGTGACCAACGAGTTTGGTACGTGCATCGGCGTCGAGGTATGCGGCGGAGAAGACGGGGCCGTGTGCTCGGCGGCGGCGCCCGGGCCCGAGGTCTGCAACGGCAAGGACGACGACTGCAACGGCGAGACGGACGAGGGCTTCGCGGTCGAGGTCGACGGGGTGCTGAAATACGGCGAGTCGACAGATGACTGCGGCGCGTGCGGCTTCAAGTGCCCGGACGTCGAGAACGGCGCGGCGGCCTGCAATACGGTGCCGGCGGTGCCCGTGTGCGGCGTGGCGAGCTGCGATGACGGCTTCTACGTGTACGAGGGGCTGGCGTGCGTGCCGGTGCCGACGGCGGGGCTGTGCGGGGAGTGCGCCGCGGATACGGACTGCCCGGGCCCATCAGACACGTGCATCGCTGAGGGCGACACGTCGTTTTGTGGTCAGGACTGCGCGGCCGGCAGCATCTACGCGACGGACGACGCCTCGTGCAGCGGCGATGTCGGCGTACAGAGCTGTTGTCCAGGTGGGTTCACGTGCGAGGCGGTGGGCGCGGCCAAGCAGTGCCGTCCGACGTCCGGCTCCTGTGGGTGCATCGAGGAGGGCGCGGTCGAGTCGTGCGAGGTCAGCAACGGCTTTGGCGCGTGTATCGGCAGCCATACGTGCACGCTGACGGCCGGCGCGCTGGCGTGGTCCACGTGCACCGGCGCAACACCGGCGATGGAGATCTGCGACACCCTGGACAACGACTGCGACGGCGCGATCGATGGGCAGGACGGTGATCTGGACTACGCGGCGACGCCGACGGGCAGCCAGGAGTGCGACAACGGCCCGGGCTGCCCGGGCAAGTGGCTGTGTCTGGACGGCAACTTCACGTGCAGCGCACAGCCGGCGACCGACGAGCTGTGCGACGGCCTGGACAACAACTGTGACGGCAACGTGGACGAGGACTTCAAGACCGGCGGCGTGCTGCTGGAGAAGGCGCACTGTGGTGCGTGCGGGCTCAATTGTGACCAGTTGGTGGCGTTCAGTACGTCGACCGAGTGCGTCCTGCAGGGCGGCGCACCCACATGCGTGGCGCTGGCGTGTGAGCCGGGACACTACCTCTTCCCGGATGGGACCCTGTGTCCGAAGCTGCCGGAGAACCTGTGCCAGCCATGCACAAGCGACGCGGACTGCCTGGTGCCGGGGAGCCAATGCCTGACGCTGGGCGTGGAGACGGCGTGCGGGCGTGACTGCAGCGCCGGCTCGCCGTATGGAGCGGCGTGCCCGGCGGGCTACGCGTGCCAGGCGATAGGCGGCGGGCAGCAGTGCGTACCCACCAGCAACACGTGCGTGTGCGACGAGACGTCGGTGGGGTTGGAGCGCAGCTGCGCAGACGGTCCCTGCATCGGCAAGCAGACGTGTGCGGCCGGGGCGGACGGCTCCTACAGCTTTACAGAGTGCTCGGCCGAGGGCGTGATCCCCGAGGTCTGCGACGGCCAGGACAACGACTGTGACGAGTTGGTGGACGAGGGCTTTGTGAACGCGGGCGGCATCTACGACGCCGACGCGCACTGCGGCGGGTGCAACAACGACTGCACCACGCTGTGGACTGAGGCGGTGCACCACGCGACGGGCGCCTGTCTGGGTGGCCCGCCGACGTGCCAGATCGCGGCCTGCTCGACGGCGACCGAGGGCGGCGTCAACTACGAGTGGATCGACGTCAACTCGGACGCGGACGACGGCTGCGAGTGCAAGCGCGTGACCGGCAACACCGACACGGACGAGCCGGACACGGACTTTGGCGGCCCGCCGGACGCGTCGACAGTGCATGAGGACGCCAACTGTGACGGGATCGACGGTGTCGCGGGCGACGCGCTGTTTGTGAGCAGCGCCGCGGTCGCGGGCGGAGACGGGACGCTGGCCAAGCCCTTCAAGACCATCGGCACCGCGCTGTTGGCGCTGGGCGCGTCGGGCAAGGACTACGTTCTGGTCGCCGGCGGGGTCTACGACGAGGACGTCACGCTGACGGCGGGGGTCACGCTGCACGGCGGCTACTCGGCCGACTTCAAGGCGCGCAGTCTGGATGCGTTTCCGACAGAGATTCGGGGCCAGACGCCCAACAAGGGCGCGGTGCAGGCCATCGGCATCAAGGGCGGCAACGTAACGCTGATGTCGGGCTTTGTGATCTCCGGCGTCGGCACGGCCAGCCCGGGGACCAACAGCTACGGCGTCTACGCCAGGGACTGCGATGCGTCCCTGGTGCTGCGAAACAACACGGTGCGCAGCGGCATCGGCGGGGCCGGCAACCAGGGTGGCTTTGGCGCCAACGGACACGGCGCGGGCCAGCCTGGCGGCGGCGCGCTGGAGGGGGCGGACGGCAGTGACGCAGGCGGGTGCGAGGTCGGCGTGTGCAACAACCAGTCGGCAGCGGGCGGTGCGGGCGGGATCAACGCGCAGTGCGGCGGCGCCAACGGGCATGCGGGGGGCGGGGTCACATGCCCCACGTACAACCAGCCCGCCTACACGCCGAGCGATCCGGCGGTAGACGGCGCGCCGGGCTTCAACTGGACGCTGGACTCCAAGAGCAGCGACGGCTGCCACAGCCACGCGACCGAGGCCGGCTACCCGAGCGACATCAAGAAAGCCAACGGCGAGGACGGCAACAGCGGCGCGGACGGGGCGGCGGGCACGCAGGGCGCCGGCTGCACGGCCACGGCCGGCAAGCTGGCAGGCAATCACTGGACAGGCAACGCGGCCACCACGGGTAACCCGGGGGCGGTCGGCGCGGCCGGCGGCGCGGGCGGCTCCAGCGGCGGCATCGACAGCGCGAGCGCGGGCGAGCTCCCACCGGGCGTGGGCCCCAAGGGCGGCCAGAAAGAGTTCAAGCTGGGCGCGACGGGCGCAGGCGGCGGAGCGGCAGGCTGTGGTGGCCAGGGCGGCACCGGCGGCAAGGCGGGCGGCGCCAGCATCGCGGTCTTTGTGGTCTTCACGTCGCCGGCGGCGGTGACCACGCTGCCGACGCTGATGCACAACCACGCGATCCGCGGCCAGGGCGGCAGGGGTGGCGGCGGCGGCGGCGGCGGCACGGGCGGCAAGGGCGGCGACGGCGGCAAGGGTGGCGACAGCGCTGGGAGTGGGGTGGTTACTGGGTCGACTTCACAGCGGGCGACGGCGGCCGCGGAGGTCGTGGCGGTGAGGGCGGCGGAGGCGGCGGAGGCTGCGGTGGGGCCAGCTACGGCATCGCGGTGATGAACCACGCCAAGACCATCGCTGTGTCGTACGAAGCGTCCAACACCTTCCAAGCAGGCGGCGCGGGCGGCGCAGGCGGCGCGGCAGGCCCGTCAGGTGCCCCAAATGCAGGCGGCGCGGGTACCCAGGGCCACGAGGCGAGCCTCCACACGGCGCCCGCCCCTTAGACCTGGACTCGAGACGACTCACTCGTACTGGTATTTCACCCAGCCGCGGCTCGTACCGCTGGCGTCGCTGTAGGAGTTGCCGTCTTCGTCGCTGGCCTGGCAGAAGAGGGCGTCATGGTCGTTCTGGGCATCCATCTTGACGGTCAGCGCCGCGCCCGCCTGTGAGGTCAACTCCGAGATGGTCTTGTAGACAAACCCGCGCGCGCCGCCACTGACGACGGGCGTGGAGCCGATGAAGTACGTTGGACCGGGATTGTTCTGGCCGGCCGCCCAGGTGAAGTCCACGCCGCCCCCGGTCACGCGGTAGATGGCGGGACCGGAGCTGGCGTCGGCGTCGCCGCAGATCGCCACGCGAATGACGCGGATCTTTTTGCCGGCGACCGCCGGGATCGTGCCGATGACCTTGCCGTCTTCGTTGTTGCCGACGACAGCCGTGAAGATGAGCGTGCCCGACGGGACCGGGGTGCCGCTGCCCAGCAAGATCCACTTGCTGCCGTCGCACCCCTCGAAGGCCGACTCGGCGAAGCGGATGGCGCCGGCGTTGGCTGCCGTGCACTCCGCGGCATCATCGGCGACGGTCACAGAGCCGCCCGCGGTCAGCGGCCCGGTCAAGATGCCGCCCGAGAGGGGCAGGTACCCGGACAGCTTGCCGTCCACGGCGGCGATCGCGCTGTCGACCTCGGCCATGGTGTACAGCGTGGCCAGGCCGGTGCTGATGGCGCTGTCGACCTGCGCCTTGCTGTAGACCGTGCTCAGCGCCACCTTGACGGCGTCGTCCACCTCCGTCTTGGTGTAGACCAGATCCGCCAACGCGGAGACCTGATCGGCGACGTCGCTTGCGGTAATGAGTCCGTCCAGCGCAGCGTCCAGCTCGGCCTGAGTCGCGACGTCAAACGTGACCGCGTCCGCCGTCAGAGCATGGCGCGCCGAGATGGCGTACGGCACAGAGAACAGGCGACGCCGCGGCAGCGGGGCATCCAGCTCCACTTGAAGCTGCAGCCACACGTCCTCCGCCGCCCCAAAGAGGTCGGCGGGCAGGTCGCTCACGGTGCCGACGACCAGGTCGAAGCGCCCGTTCTCGACGACGGCAGACTTCGCGCCGCCAAACGTCTCCTCGTGCAGCAGATCACCGCCGGTCTGTGCGGAGTAGAGCCCGACGGTGAGCCCGTACGGCCCGTCCGGCGCCGGCTGACCACCCACCGTTGTCAGCACGCCCTGCAGCTGGACCAGGTCCGGCGCGGCCGCGTCGACGCACAGCGGCGCCAGAACCACGCACATCGCAATCAGTCTTCTCATGGCTTCATGTTGGACGAGCGCTGCGAGCGATGCAAACCCGCTGACGAGCCGTGATCAGCCGCCCGGCAGCGTGCGATGACGCCGCCGGAGCGCGCCGAGCAGTCCGAGCAGAACCGTCAGCATGAGCGCGGGCGCAGTACCGGGCCCGGCGCCGGCTGAGCAGCCGGCATGATCGGGCACCTCGTACCCTGGAAGCTTCTTCGGGTCGCCGTGATGGCCGCCGCCGCTGCGCTCGCCGGTCTCATAACCGTCGCCGTCGTGATCGTGCGGCTTGTCATCGTCCCCGTCATGGTCGTGCGGCTTCTCGTCATCGCCCGGACCGTCGTCAACCTGAGCACAGGCCAGGCACTGCCCGTTCTCAGCGCACGTGCTGCCCGCGTCGCACTCACCGCAGCTGCCGCCGCAGCCGTCATCGCCGCACTGCCGCCCATGGCACAGCGGCACACAGGCCTTGGCCTCGTGACAGCAATAGAAGGAGCCGGTCCAGCCACAATGCTGGCCGTCCTTGGCGCAGTTCTCGACAAAGATCTCGCCGGTGTCGGTATCGCACCAGGTCAGAACCTCGCCGTCGCAGACACCGGAGTCGGGCACGCCCGGACACACCGCCCCGTCCTGCTCGACGCAGGCGAACTCGCCCTCTCCGTCGTGCGCGTCCTCGTCCCAGCCGCAGGCCTGGCCCGTCTTAGCGGCGCAGTCGACGATCTCCACCTCGCCGGACACGCAACGCACCAATGTGTGCCCTTCGCACGCCCCGACCACAGAAACCGAACCGCAGCTGCCGCCCGGCTCGACCGACACCTCGGTGCATGCCCCGCCGACACACACAGCCGCCCCGCACGCGTCCTGGGACTCGCCACACGGCAGCCCATCCTTGGCGGCATCGCTGACGCAGCCCTTGTCCCCGCACCAGTCGATGGTGCACGGGTCTCCATCGTCGCAGTCAGCGGCCTTGCCGGGATCGCACTTGCCGCCCACACACGAGTCACCGACGGTACACGCGTTGCCGTCGTCGCAGTCCCCGTCGCTGAACTTGGACGCGCAGCCGGCCGCCGGCACACACACATCGAACGTGCAGGGATTACCGTCATCGCATGAGACGGAATTCGGCTCGAAAATACAGCCGGAGTGCGACTTACAGAGATTAATGGTGCATGGATTGCCGTCTTCGCACACCAGCCCGGGGCCGCCGGCGCAGCTCTTCTTCAGGCATTTGTCGCCCGCAGTACACGCATCACCGTCGTCACAGGGGTTGTTGTTGGCCACATTGACGCAAGTGTCGCTTACGACACAATAGTCGTCGGTGCAGTCATTGCCGTCATCGCACGAAAACGGACAGTTGGCGGCGGCCGAAAGCGGCGTCAGAACCACCGCACAAAGGCACAAGGCCAGCGCATTTTGAAGTCTCACGGAGCACCCTCACCCGATCCGAATCTTTCGGAAGGTCCATGCGAGTATCAGTAAAAATTGACGCCGTACAAGACAGGTCTTGCAGGCCCTGGCAACTCCATACTACGTTGACAGCGTGAGGCCTACCCATGTTCTGGTATTTTTCGCCGTTGTCACGGCAGGCGCGCCGGCCGCCCTTGCGGTGAGCGCGGGCGATGCCACGTACGCAGTCGACGCTTTTGGGCGCTCCACCGCGTTTACGGCGGGGCCCCACGGCGACGCGCTTTACGAGCTCAAGCACGCGTTTACATTTAACGGTGCTCCCCTGGAAGTCGCATCCGGCAGCAAGTTCAGCACAGACCAGGCGCTCACGACGCTGGGAGCCGGCAAGTGGACGTCCACCGTGTCGCGCAGTGGGCGCATCCAGGTGCGCTTCGACGGCGAGCTCGTCAACGCCTCCGACGCCGACGGTCTGGCCTCGGCTGTCATCTCCGTCACCATCACCAACATCAGCGCGGCTACGGCAACCGTCGACCACGTCGTGCACATGGACCTCGACGCCAACAGCGGCTTCGGCGGAGACACCGCTCAGTTTCAGGACGACGGCACCGGCCGCGTCGAGCAGTCTGACGGCGGCGAGCTTTACCGCCTTCGCAGCGACCGCGCGGTCGACGCCTGGCTCATCGGCACCTACCCCAACGTGCGCAACGCCGTCGCCGACGGCGCAACCGTCTCACTGCTTGGCCAGACCGGCTCACCGACGGGCCCCGCCGACGCCGAGACCGCCATGCAGTGGCGCATGCAGCTGGCCCCCGGCGCCTCGACGACACACACGCTCACCCTCTCAAGCGTCGGGGCGTCGCTGTGCAACGACCCCACGCCGGTGCTGCCCGACCTCACCGTCTGGGCCGACGAGGGGCTCGGCTACATGTACGGCTCCTACCTGGACACCGAGACCATCCCCGGCCGCACCCTGCTGCGCATCGCCACGGCCACCGCCAACGAGGGCGCCGGCGCGCTCGAGCTGCGCGGCAAAGAGGCCGTCGGCGAGCTGCAGACCGTCGACCAGCGCATCTACCACGCCGACGGCTGCTTCGAGGACGTCAAGGCCGGCGAGTTCGAGTATCACCCCAGCCACGGGCACATCCACTTCGACGGCTGGGGCGAGTACCGGCTGCACGAGATCACCGCAAGCGGCGGCGCCGGCGCCGTCGTGGCCAAGGGCGACAAGGTCAGCTTCTGCGTCCTGGACGTGGCCGCTTACAACACCGATCTGCCCAACGCCCCCAGCAACCCGGTCTACGGCGGCTGCAACCAGTTTCAGGGTCTCTCCGTCGGCTGGGCCGACGTCTACGCCGCGTTCTTGCCCGACCAGTACATCGACATCACCGACATCTCACCGTGCTCCTACTGGCTGGCGGTCGAGGTGGACCCCGAAAACAAGATCGTCGAGAGCGACGAGACCAACAACATCACCCGCATTCTGGTCGACCTGGGCGACGAGTGCGGCGCTCCGGTCACCTGCACGCCTGCCTGCGACGACGGTCTCTTCTGCAACGGACAGGAGGCCTGCGTAGCAGGTGTCTGCCAGTCCGGCCCGGCACCCTGCAGCGGCGGACAGACCTGCGACGAGGGCTCAGACAGCTGCGTTGGCTGCCTGACCAATGCCCAGTGCGACAACGGCTTCTTCTGTGACGGCGCCGAGTCCTGTGTGGCCGGTCAATGCACCGTCGGAACCACGCCGTGCCCGCCCGGGACCTGCAACGAAGCGGGCGACAACTGCGTGCAGTGCTTCCTGGCCGGCGACTGCGACGACGGGCTGTTCTGCAACGGCGCCGAGGACTGCCTCAGCGGCACGTGCCAGCCCGGCCTCAACCCCTGCCCGGGCACGTCCTGCGATGAGTCGAGCGACACCTGCATCACCAGCAGCGAGTGCCTGACCGACGCCGACTGCGACGACGGTCGCTTCTGTACGGGCGCGGAGACCTGCAGCGCGGGCGCGTGTGTCGCGGGCTCATGGCCCTGCGGGTTCGACTGGTGCCTGGAGCTCTTCGATATCTGCGCGACCTGCATCAGCGACTCGGAGTGCGACGACGGCGTCTTCTGCAACGGCGCCGAGATCTGCGGCGGCGCGTTCACGTGCGAAGCGGGCTCCAATCCCTGCTCGGGCAGCTGCAACGAGTCGGGCCAGACCTGCGCGCTCTAACGCGTTCGCTGAATCACGATCTTGCAGTCCCGCTCGTCCTTGCAGCGCGCCACGGCGCGATAACGCTCGCCGGCAAATCCGCACGTGAGGCCCAGGGTGTGCTGCGGCTGCGTGGAGAACCTACAGCGGGGCCGATCCATCGCCGGCGGTGACCGCTTTGAGTGCCGGATGCGGCCCCGAACCAAGTCCAACGAGCACGTCCCTGAGTCCCGCCCCGACCAACGCAGCCAGCGCCCCCGCTTTGAAAAGCCCTCCACAAAGGGGGACATCGGACCGTGCCGACAGGCCTCGGGCCCCGCGTCCGCGTTCAGGCGCCACAGCCGGTGGCCCGTCTCGTCCAGCGCCACCGCCGCGCCGTGAGTCGCAAAGATCACGCGCTCACCCACCGTCCACGCTCGCAAGAAGGCGGCCTGGTCGCCCGTGGTCTGCGGCACTGGCGCCGTCCAGACACGCTCGCCTGTCTCCTTGTCAAAGGCGGCCACGGCGCCTCGATAGACACGGATCATGGAGCAATGCGACGGCACAAACGGCAGCGAAACGAGGACATGGGAGGGGGTGACCGCAAGCGTCATTGCGGTGAGGTCCGGCTCCGGCCCGAGCCGCGTCTCGGCAAACGGCCAACGCACAGTCCAGCTGGCCGCAAAGGCAGGGGCGGCGAGCATCAGCGTGAGAGTAAAAACGAGACGGCGCGACATGCCCGCGAAAACGGACACGACGCGCCGCTGATTCCGGTCGGCCTACCAGTCTTCGGTCATCGTCTCCATGACGCTGCCTTTGGACCCGTCATCGGCGCAATCACCCTCGCGACTCTCCTCGACCAGGTCACAGGTGCAGCAGCCGTCACTCACGGCGCAATTCTGATACGTGCCCTTGATCGTGCAGGTACCGCCATCGGGTCCCGGAACGCCGATCGAGCCGGACTTGCCGTTCGTACCCGAGCAGATTGAGTTGAGGTGCCAGCTGTCCGAGCAGGTGGACACCTTCACGTCGGCCGCCTCAACCGTCGCCGTCCAGTTGAAGACCTTCATATTCTTCACGCCGGAGATGGCGACCTTCTTGCCGACCATATGCGCCGGCCCCGCGGCCAGCTCGCCTGATTCCACGGAGTACTCGTCATACGCTGACTCCTCGCCTTCTTCGTGCAGCAAGCACCCCGACAGGGCGGTGGCCATAACGGCGAAGGTCAGCGTGGCTACAAACTTGTTTCTAATAGTGTTTTTCATCTGTCGTGCTCCTCATCAGGGTTGTGCCGACTTCTAGAGCACAGACGATGCCAACAAGCTGTTCGACGCACTGCGCCGCATCCCCCCTCTGGGGCCTGTCAAGCGCACGTGGCAGCGGTCAAACACGCTGTCAAGCGTCCCTAACAGCCTGCTTTTATTCCCATTTGACAGATTATTTCAGATGAAACTTCGGCAAGCTGTAGGCGCGGCGCCGGGCGCCGGAGCCGTCGATCACGATCAGCTTGGAGGTCACGAACCCATCCGCTTCCAGCCGCTTGAGCAGCGGTGCATCAAAGCCCAGCTCGGCCAGCTCCTCGCGGGTAGGCGCGCGCCCGAGTGATGTGGTCAGGCGCGGCAACTCCCGCTTGAGCCGAGCGGCCGCAAACTGGTCACCGGCTGCCACCGCTCAGGAGCTCGCGTCGATGGTCATGCGCACGAAGCCGTCGACCTCATCACGCACCCCTCGCGCCTGCGCCACCAGGCTGTCCAACGTCGCGGACAGCGCGGCGCAGAAGTCCTGGTCCTCGATCTCCGGCAGGTTGATACGCACGTTGTAGACGGCGCCCTCGACGCCCGCGCACCCCATCAGCGCCGCCACGCCGGCATCCGTGACCGACGCCGACTTGCCCAGCCTGGCGACGCGCGCCGCCAGCTGAACCGACTCCAAGCACAGCTCGGCGGTCCGCAGCGGGACCTCGCTGGCCGCTTTGTAACCTGCCTCGATCGCCGCCTTTCGCGCCGCCTTCTCCGCCGCCGTCTTGCGCGGCAGCCGCATGCCCTTCAGCACCTCGTTGAACGCATCCGTATCCGTGTCGATGGCCCGCACCAGCGCATCCGCAATCCGCTGCGCATCCCCGGCGATCCCATCGAGCTCGGCGGACGCATCCGCATAGCCGACCTGGTTGATCGCCAGGTTAGCCACCATGGCGCCCAGCCCCGCCGCAAGCGCCCCCGCGAGCGCCGACACGCTGCCGCCACCCGGCGCCGGAGACTCACGCGACACCTCCGCCACAAAGTCACGCGTGGAGCGCGCCGCCAGACAGACGGCCGGCTCCGGCGGCAGCCCCAGCACCTTCTTGTCGATGTCGAACTCAGCGACATCCCGCAGGTTCATCGACCGGACCGCGATCTCCAACAGATCGCGCCACGGCAGCCCGGTGCTGCCCCCATACCGCTCCTGGTAGTAGCGCCCCGCCGCCAGCAGCGTGTCGTACGGCACCACCCCAACGATCTCCGACCCGGTCACCGCGACCCCCCGCGCGCGTGCCATGTCCCGCACCGCCTCTAGCACCAGATGCGGCGGCGTCACCCCGGGGTTGGTCAGGTTCATCGTCACCTGCGCGCAGCCGTAGTCCTCGATGACCCAGCCGACCGCCTTGCAGTACTCAAACAACCCCGGCTTCTTGACGATCTTGCCTTCCAGCTTGTCCAGGCGCTGGCCGTACTTGGCCAGATAGGCGTCGAAGTCGGCATCGTGATCCGCCGTGAAGTGGGCGCGCAGAGCATCCACTGACTCCGCGACATGGTCACAATGCCCACATGGCAACGACCCATTCGCGATGCGATACCGTTGCCGATCACCGCGAAAATAGTCCGGCGAGATGTTGCCCGTGCGCTTGGCCCGTCCCGTCTGCCGGATCTCGTACGCCAGGTCCGTGGCAAAGCGCTTGTCTCGCGTATTGAGGTTGATGTTGTACGCGATGAGAAACTCGCGCGCGCCGATGGTCACCACCCCCGTCCGCGCGGTCTGCTCGTTCCAGCCGACAGGCCCGAAGTCCGGCGCCCAGCTGGGATCCTCCAGCTTGGTCGCCAGAGCCTCGTACTCGCCTTTGCGCACATCCGCCAGGTTGCGCCGCTCGGGCCGCGCGGCCGCGTGCTCGTACAGATACACCGGGATCTGCAGCTCTTCGCCTACCCGGCGACCCAGGCGGCGCGCCAGCTCAGCGCAGTCCTCCATGGTCACGCCCGACACCGGCACAAACGGGCACACATCCGTCGCGCCATGCCGCGCGTGGGCACCTGTCTGCGTACGCATGTCGATCAGCTCGGCCCCGGTCCGGATCACCTCGAAGGCCGCATCGACCACGACGTCCGGAGCACCGACGAAGGTCAACACCGTGCGGTTTGTGTCCGCGCCCGGATCGACGTCCAGCACCGTCACCCCGTCCACGGCGGCGGCGGCCGCTGCCATAGCGTCGATCACCTGACGGTCCCGCCCGTTGCTGAAATTGGGCACACACTCGACAAGTTTCATGCTTCTAGTCTCCGGTTTCGAGTCGACGGCGACCGAGTCTACCTCTCGTGCGCGAAATCGCCACCACCTCAAATAAACCCGTTGACAAATAATAAGTCGGACTTATTAATGCGCCCATGAGCGGTGGCGCCCTACGAAAAACAGATCGAGTGGCCAACGCGCTCATGCGCCGCATCGTCCGGGGCGAGGTGGCTGTGGGCGACGTCCTTCCGCGGGAAGCCGACCTGGCCCAGGAGTTTGGCGTCAACCGCAGCGTGGTGCGCGAGGCCGTCAAGCTGCTGGAGGTGCACGGCCTGGCCCGCCCGGTCCGCCGCCGAGGCACCGTCGTGCTGGATCCCATGACGTCCGTAAGTCCGGGCGTGCTCCAGGTAATGCTCTCGCCCGGAGGATCCGTGGTCGATCGCGCCGTCCTGGCCGACCTGCTGGAGGTGCGCACCCAGATCGACGTACAGATGACCGGGTTGGCCGCCGAGCGCCGCACCGACGCCGACCTGAACGCGCTCACCGAGGCCGCCGTCACCGTCCGCGCCGCGCTGGGCAACGCCACCGCCTTCGGCCCCGCAGTCGACGCCTTTGCCCTGGCCGTGGCGCAGGCCAGTCACAATCGCCTCTTTCACATGCTGGCGCACTGGCAGGGGCACGTGCTGGCCAACCTGGGCGACCTCATGGGCGCCGTTCAACAGCCGACCGAGCCGCACGTCCAGGGCGTGGAGCTGCTGCTGGAGCTCATCCGCCGCCAGGACGCGCTCAACGCACGCCGCATCGTCGCGGCATTTCACCGCTGGACGACGCCACGTCTATTGGCAGCCGCCGCGCTGCGATCGGGCGCCCCGCTGTCCGAGCTTCTGGAGGGTTCGTCATGAGCGACCTGGCCCCATCTCATTGGGTTGATCACAACGTACCGGCGGGCGGCGTACCCCCCAAGCGCGGTCGCCTGGCAGCCGTCGCGGCGATCGCGGATGTGTTGTTTGCCACCGCCGCAGGCCCGCCACCCCCCGAGCGGCTTGCGTGGCTGTGCGATCGCATCGACGAGGCGTTCGGCAAGAGCGCCAGCGTGGGCTCGCGCATCCTGTGGCGGCTGATGCTGTGGGCGGTGTGCACCGTGGCCCCGCTGATGGTCTTTCGCCCGTGGCCGCTGCGCTGGATGAACCACGAGGTCCGCGCCCGAGCGCTCACCCGCGTCGAGCGCACGCCTGTCGCCATGGCGCTGTTCGCCGTCAAGGCGCTGCTGGCGATCCAATATTACGAGCACCCCGAGTCAGCCAGGGACGCCGGCTTCGACGGGGCGTGTCTGGGCGCCGAGGAGGTGACGTCATGATCGCGGCTACGGGAGCGGTCCTGCGCGGACGCGAGCAAGAGGGCGACCTGGAGCTTGACGCGGACGTCGTCATTATCGGATCGGGCGCGGGCGGCGCCGTCGTAGCGTGCGAGCTCGCTGAGGCCGGGCAGCGCGTAGTCGTTTTGGAAGAGGGCCCATACGTGACGCCCAAAGAGCACGGCGCCATGCGGCCCAGCCAGTCGCTGGCCTCGGTCTGGCGCGACTCGGGCATGGGCTTCGCCATGGGCATCGGCAACAGCCCGATGATCAACGTCACGATGGGGCGCGCCGTCGGGGGCTCCTCCATCCTCACCGGCGGCGTCTGCTTTCGGGCGCCCGAGGAGGTCGCACACACCTGGGCGACCGAGCGCGGCCTGCCGGACCTGGACGTCAAAGGGCTGGAGCCGTGGTACGACGAGGTCGAGCAGGCCATCGGCGTGGAGACCGTCCCCGAGTGCCTGCGCTCTAAGAGCACGCGGCTCTTTGGCGAAGGCCTCAAGAAGAACGGTATCGAGCTGCAGTCGCTGCGGCGCAACACCAGGGGCTGCGATGGCTGCGGCGCGTGCAATTTCGGGTGCCCGCAGCAGGCCAAGCGCAGCGTCGCGCAGAACTACCTGCCCCGTGCATTGGCGGCCGGCGCCCGCGTTGTGGCCGACAGTCTGGTCGAGAAGATCGAGACAAAAGGCGGCCGCGCGACGGGCGTGACCGGGCGACTGCTGGCCGGCGGAAACGGCGTTCGCAAGCGCGGGCGGCTGCGGGTGCGTGCGGACCGGGTGGTGGTGTGCGCCGGCGCCTGGCACTCGCCTCTGCTGCTGCAACGCAGCGGCATCGGGCGCCGCAACAAGCACGTCGGCAAGCACCTCACATTGCATCCAGCCTTTCGGATGATCGCGCGCTTCGACGAGGAGGTGCGCGGCTGGTCCGGCGCCCTGCAAAGCGCGTACACCGACGCCTACATGCGCGAAGGCATCACGCTGATCAGCATCTTCATCCCGCCCGGGCTGCTGGCGGCCACTCTTCCCGGCTTCGGGCCCGGACACGCCCAGCGGGTCGCGCACATGCCGCACCTCGGCGTCTTCGGCGGCCTGATCCACGATGACGGCGGCGGCACAGTGCGGCGCGGCCTGGGCAGCGAGCCGCTGGTCACCTACCGCATGAGCAAGCGAAACCGCGCGCTGGTCCCTCGCATGATCCGGCTGATGGCAAAGACCTACTTCGATGCCGGCGCCAAGGAGTGCTACCTGCCCGTCCTCGGCCTGGAGCCCGTCACGCCGGACACGCTGGACAGCACCGACCTGGAGCACGTCCCGGGACGCAATATCGAGTGCGCCTCACAGCATCCGCTGGGCAGCTGTCGCATGGGCTCGAGCGCGGATAACTCCGTCGTCGACCCCAACGGTCGCACCTGGGACCTGCCCAACGTATTTGTAGCGGACGGCAGCGTGATTCCGACCAGCCTGGGGGTCAACCCTCAGCTGACGATCATGTCGATGGCGCTGCGTATCGCGCGCGGCCAGCTCAACTGATCAGCCCGAGCGTCCCATCATCGCTGCGGACACCGTGGTGACGGCCTCGCGCCAGACGGCAATAACCTCGGGCGTCGCGTCGTCGCCCAGCAGATCGATGACGACATCGCAGACCGCGCCTGCAAAGTGCTCGTGATGCGCCGCCGTCACACGATGTGCGGCGTGCACGCGCCCGAGATCCTTGACCCAACGCGTGGAGCCTCCGGGTGAGCTATAACTGACCACGATGGTCGTCAGGCTCGCCGCCAGCTTTGCATTTCGCCGACTCGCGTCGCCGGTGAACATGGCGCGAACCTCGGGCAGTCGCTCGAAGAGGTTCTCATAAATAGCGCCCGCGACCCTCTCCAGGCCGTGCGCCTTGAGCCTCTCGAAAGAGGCGCTGAGAATTCGTTGGGCGTCTTCCACAGGTCAATTCGTAACATGGTTCGGGGCGCATTGTCCCACGTCATTTTTACTCTCCAAAAGCTGCTCGCCCGGCAAGCTGCTCGACGACAAGCCACAACAAACGCACATCGCGGCTGTCAGTCACCGAGCGGGACATGACGAAGACGGGCGCCACCGTGTGCAGGGCCAGGCCGGCGCGGGTCAGTACGTACTCCAGCACCAGGCGAGCCGCTCGGGCGTTGCCGTCGTCGAACGGATGAAAGAAGCAGACGTCGAGGTACGCCCGTGCGGCGCGCACTGTGGGGTCCGGTTGCGGGTCCATCGCCTGCGCCAGGCAGGTGTCGAAATGCGTCGCTGTCGAGCGCTTCCAACCGTAACGCTCACGCCCGTTTTTTGCGTACGCGACGTCCGTACGAAACGTCGGAGTCGAGCCCCCCAGGACATGCCGCTGCCACAGCGCCAGGCGCTCGAAAGTCAGTGGCTCGCCCGCCACCGCGGCCCGACGGCAAAGCTGCAACGCCTCACAGAGCCCGTCCGCCCGCTCATCACCGCGCGGTCTATCGAAGCGCTCGATGTACGCGCGGTGTGCATCGGCGGTCACCGGACGCCGAAGGACCTCCCGGTAGCGCGGCCCGACGGGCTCCTCACGCAGCGATCGCCACCGCGCAAGCGCGTCCCTCTCAGCGACCGACGCACCGGCGGCGCGATCCACCTCGCGTCCCAGCGCAGCGCACGCGGCCGCCATTGTCGGCTCTTCGGGTTGAACCCAGCTGTCAAAGTGTCCGTCCACGACGTTCGACACCGCGTCTCCGACCGCCTCGCGGTCGTGCCCGATGGACTCCAAAAACCAGGTCAGCACCGTGCCGAACGTCGAGAACCAGGCGTCCTCGGCCGAAGTCCGCTCCAAGATGAGCGGCAACAGCTCAGCAGCGGCACGCTCGGCGCCCGTCTCGATGGGCAGACGGTCGATCGTCTGTTGCAGCGCATCGAACACGCCAGCCAGCTGCGTCAGGCAGTGGTGCCACTCGGTCACGGCGACAACAACGCGCCCCACGGACAGCTCCCCATCGGGGTCGGCTCCGACCAACAGGCTGTGGCTTGCGCAACACCAGCCGGGTCCCGTGCCGCCACCCGGCTTGCCCACCGCCCAGCTCCAGCCGGCGACCCAGCAGCCATACGCCGCGGTGAGCTCCGTGGCGATCGCCTCTTGCAAAGCGACCTTATCGACGTCCCCGCCGCCCTCGAGCGCCGCCCGAATGCACGCGGTGGCCACCGCACGCGCCGGCTCGGCGTCGAAGTCCCGCGAGGCCGGGTCGAGGTCGTGCCAGCTCAGCCGGTCGATCAACAGCAGCATGAGCCGCATCCTCTCACAGCGATTCGACAAACTCACAGCGCACCGCCATGCTGGTCCGATGGCCCGCGCCCCCAGCCTGATCATCGCTGCGCTGCTGCTGTCCTGCGCCCCGGCTCGCGCTGCCACGCCACGCCCGGTCATCATCTACGTCCAGCCGATGGGCAAGGCGCTGCCGGCAGCGGACGTCGCGGCGGTCAAGACGGCGCTCACGGCGTTTTTCGGGACCGAGGTGCGACTGCTGGACCGTGTTCGCCATCCCAAGGCTGCCTGGTACAAGCCCCGCCGGCGATGGCGCGCCGAGAAGCTGCTGGACTTCCTGCGAAGCCGGATGCCTCCGGACGGTAAGCGGATCCTGGGCCTGACCGCCGCGGACATCTCCACGACAAAGGGAGAACACAAAGACTGGGGCGTGCTGGGATTGGCCACGCTGGACGGCGTGGCGTGCGTGATCAGCAGCCGCCGCGCCAAGCGACGATCACGCGGGCGAAAGCACGCGCGCCAGCGATTAGCCAAGGTCGCCGTACACGAGATCGGGCACACGCTGGGGCTGGAGCACTGTCCAACGCGTGGGTGCCTGATGGAGGATGCGATGGGCTCGGTCGTGACCACGGATCGCGAGTACGACCTCTGCGCGGGCTGCCGCTCCGCGCTGCGACGCGCCGGTCATCGCGCGCCGGCAACCCCGGCGATTCCGTGGCCAAAGCCCAGGTAGCCTCTCAGGCCTCGCAGTAGGCTTTGACTGCGGCCATGTCGTCCTGGATCGCCTTCTTGATCATGCCCTTTATGAGCGGATTCATGAGCCTGGCCAGCAGCTTGTAAGCGCGGGCCTCCATGGTCATCGTGAGCGTCACGCGGCCCTCTTCGGCCGGTTTCACGGTGAAGACGGTGTCCCAGACCGTGCCGTGCGTGTCCGACACGATGCGCACACGATCGTGCGGCTGATACTCGGTCACCTCGAGCTCGGTCGACGCCTCCTTACCCTTCATCAGCCGGGTCTCGCGGAAGCGCGTGCCGACACCGGACTTGATGTCGGAGAGAAACTCCACGTTGACGATATGCGGCACCGCCTTCGAGAAGTTCTCAATCTCGGAGACGGTCTTGAAGACGTCTTCGGCGGACGCCTGAATCTCGGTTGAAACAGTAGTCGTGGTCACGGCCCCGCCCCGCTTTCAGATAGTTTCAGGTGACCCCATAGCATGATCACACCTAGCTTGTGCTGCGGCGACGGGCTGGTTCTATTTGCCCAACGCTCTACGCGACACTTTGGTGTTTCGTCCTCCGACAGAGTAGCCTCACCGCCGGAGGACGAAATGCCGCCCTTACGGCACTTTCGACAGTCGGCAGCGTTGGCGATCGTCCTGATAGCCGCGGGATGCAGCGACCCGGCCCAGCAGCCTGAGGACGCCGCCGTGGACACGTGGATCGACGCCGGACCACCCGACACCGCCAAGCCGCCGGACGTCACCGAAGACACCGCGATCGCGGACGAAGGCCCGCCCGCCGACACCACCGTCGGCCCGCTGGACGACGTGCTGCGCATCCATCACCTGCAGCTGCGCGGCACCCACAACAGCTATCATGTGGAGCCGCAGTTTCCGGTAGCCAAGGAGCACGAATACAGCCACGTCCCACTGGATCTGCAATTGGAGGACCTGGGCGTGCGCGCCTTTGAGCTGGATCTGCATCTGCATGACGGGCAGCTGCGGGTCTATCACCTGTCGTTCATCGACGAGATCAGCACCTGCGACACGCTGAGCCAATGTCTGGCCCTGGTCGTGGACTGGTCGGCCGCGCACCCGGCCCACCTGCCGGTCATCGTGTGGCTGGAGGTCAAAGACGCGTATGGAGGCGACGCCGTCGAGGACCTCAGCATCATCGACGACACCGTGCGCAGCGGCGTGCCCGTGGCACAGTTGATCACCCCCGACGACGTCCGCGGCAATCACGCCGACCTCCGCACCGCCCTTGAGGCAGACGGCTGGCCGACCCTGGCGCAGGCGCGCGGCAAGCTCCTGTTTGTGCTTCTGAACGGCAGTCGGGCGGAAGAATACGTGGCCGGTGACGACACGTTGGCGGGCAAAGCCCTCTTCCCGCGCGCTGACCCGGACGACTTCATCAAGCCGTGGGCCGGTTTTACCAAGGCGGGGACTGAGAGCGCGGACGAGATCCTGGCCGCCGCCGCCTCCCGCATCCTGGTCGCCGGCAACACATGCAACGCCGACGACTCTGCCGGCACCTGCGGCAAGGCGCTGCTTCACGGCCTCAAGAACGGCCTCCACATGGTCATGGACGACTTCCCGGGCATCGTTGAGGGGCGCGACTACTTCTTGCAGTTTCCCAATGACGCGCTGGCCCTGTGCAATCCACTCACCGCGCCGATCGAGTGCGTCCCCTCCGCCCTGATCGAGTAGCTACTTGCAGGTATCGACATCCGCGCAGTCCGCGCAGGCGCATCCCTCGCCATACGGGTCACACGAGCCGTCGTTGTTGCAGCTGCCCGAGCAGAAGGCGTCGGCATCGCAATCCGGACAGACGCAGTCGTCGTCGGTCGCACTGCAGGCGCCGTCGGTGTTGCAGCCCACGCACAGGCACGGGTCGGCGCTGGAGCAGGACCCGCCCTGCGGCGCGGACACCTTGGCGCACGTCGGACCGCCGCCGACGCACTGGCCGCTTGCGTTGCACGACTCTCCGCCGCCGCATGAGCCGCAGCTGCCGCCACACGTGTCGCTGCCGCACTCTTTGCCCGCACACTTGGGCGTGCAGCCGCCCTGGCACTTGCCGCTGACGCAGCTCTGACCGCCGGAGCACGTTCCACAGCTGCCGCCGCACCCGTCGCTGCCGCAGTTCTTGTTGGCGCAGCTGGGCACACACGCTCCGGAGCCATAACCCGCACATGCCGGGGCAAACGCGAAGAAGTCGGTGCCGCCAAGCGGGTCGACCAGCGCGGCGATCTGCAGCACGCCGTTGGTCTCGGCCTCCACCTTGAGCCTGCCGATGGACTCGCTGCCCGTCGCCAGCGTCTTGGAGCCAACCACGGTCCACTTGCCGCCCACCTTGCGCGCGATCTCCGCGTCGGTCTTCTTGGTGGCGCGCCAGATCACCGACACCACGCCGTCCGAGTCGACGGCCACCGCCGCAAAGATGCCCTTGGTGTTGCCGACCTTCTCGGGTGCGCTCCAGCTGGTCTTGTACTTGGCGTACATGACGTCGCCGTCGTCGTTGCCGTCGGTGTCTTTCACGAACACGACGTGAAGGGAGTCATCGGGGCCGATCGCCGTATCGGGATAGAAGACCTTGCCCGGCGACACGTCCTTCATGCTGCCCTTGTGCCAGTGCACGATCGTGCCGTAGCCGTTGCCCTCGCCCCAGATCACGTGGGTCTCGCCCTTGCTGTCGATCTCCACCTGCACACCCGAGTCAAAGGACGTGTCCAGCAGCGTGTCGTTCCAGCTGTTGCTCTTGCGCACCAACTGCATCGTGTAGCCCGGATCCTTGACGTAGACGTAGCTGATCTCACCGGCGTTGGCCGCCACCGGCGTCGAGTGCCCGCCGTTGGGGATGTTGCTCTTGACCTTGTCGACGCTCGGGCTGTTCCCCGGCGCCGTGATCTTGATCAGCTGGACCTCCTGCGCGCCGTTGAAGTCGCCGCGCGCCGTCACCCACATCGTCTTGCCGTCCGCGGCCAGGCCGGGGCCGTTCTGCAGGTCCAGGCCGATGAACAGCTCCTTGTTCGGCTGGATGAGATACCCGGCGTCGTTGGGAATGCTCACAGCCGCCGTCGGCTCGCCCTCCCAGATCTCGAACCAGTCGTAGCCGATGTCGATCTTGGAGGCCGTGTTGGTGAACTTGTTGGCCTTCGCGGCGTTGCCGCACGACGAGCACGCGGACAGGTCGTCGGTCTTGCCGTCGCAGTCGTTGTCCACCTTGTCGCACGTCGTCTCATCGCTTTGGTACTGGGGCGATGCCGCCTCGAAGTCCGCGGCGCCACACACCCAGCCGTCCGCGCCCATGCACTTGCCGACGCTGCCCGCGCACGCGCCCTTCTGGTTGGAGCAGGGCTGTGCTGACAGCCCCTCGTCAATGCTGCCGTCGCAGTCGTCGTCCTTGCCGTTGCAGGTCTCCGTCGGCGCCACGCCGCACGCGCCGCACTCGTTGGGGGTGCAGCACACACCGTCGCCGCACGCGTTGCTCTGACAGTCGCTGTCGTTGCCGCAGCCCTTGTTGAGACCGCACGGCGAGCACTCACCACCGCAGTCCTGGTCCGTCTCCTTGCCGTTCATCTTGCCGTCGCTGCAGCTGACGCACAGGCCGCCGTCGCAGGTGCCCGAGCTGCAGTCGCCGCTGGTGTTGCACTTCTTGCCGTCATTGCACGGGCCGCAGATGTTGCCGCCACAGTCGACGTCGCTCTCCGCGCCGTTGAGCACACCGTCTTCGCAGCCGCCACAGAACCCGCCGGTGCACAGCCCGCCCTCGCAGTCGCTGTCCTGGCCGCAGCCTTGGCTGTCCTTGCACTTGGGACACTCGGGACCGCCGCAGTCCACGTCCGTCTCGTCGCCGTTAGCCGCCTCGTCGGTGCAGGTCGGCTTCTCGCAAACCCCGAAGATGCACGCCAGCGTCAGGCAGTCCGTGTGGTCTTTGCACCCCTTGCCCAGCCCGCACGGCTCACAGTCCTTGCCGCCGCAGTCGAGGTCGGTCTCGCCCGGCGTACGTGTCGCATCCGAGCAGGAGGCCGGCGCCGAGCAGACGCCCGCCTGGCACAGCCCCGACTTGCAGTCGCCCTCAGCGCCGCAGGCCTTGCCGAAGCCGCACGGTGTGCAGCCACCGCCACAGTCGACGTCGCTCTCATCGCCCGTCTTCTGGCCGTCCGCGCACGTCGCCGGCAGCGCGCCACAGGTCCCGCCGCTGCACTTGCCGCTCTCGCAGTCGGCGTCCCCAGCGCAGGCCAGCCCATCCGCGCACACCGGGCAGGTGCCGCCGCAGTCCACGTCCGTCTCGTCGCCGTTCTTCTCACCGTCGCCGCAATCCGCGGTCGCGCAGACCCCGGCCGCGTTGCAGAAGCCGCTCTTGCAGTTGGCGTCCGTAATGCACCCGTTGCCGTCCTCGCACAGCGGGCAGTCGCCACCGCAGTCCACGCCGGTCTCGTTGCCGTTCTTCAGCCCGTCCGTGCACGACGGCGTGTCGCAGGTCCCACCGTTGCAGAAGCCGCTGGAGCACTCTTCGTTTTTGTTGCACGGGCCGCCCAGACACTGCGGACACGAGCCGCCACAGTCGATGCCGGTCTCGTCATTGTCCTGCTCGCCGTTGTTGCAGGCCGCCGAAATGCAGGTGTAGCCCGTCCCGCAGAACCCGCTCGCGCAGTCGGCGTCCGCAGCACAGGCCAGGCCGTCCTCGCACGGACCGCACTCACCACCGCAGTCCACGTCCGTCTCGCCGTCGTCCTTGGCGCCGTTCTCACACGGGGTCGGCTCGGTCGTGGTCGTATCTTTCTTCTTCTTTCCGCCGCCACCGCCGCCACCGCCCGCCGGACAGCCGACGAGTGAAACCCCTGCTACTACAAGACAACCCAACATCAACACGCGCATCGTTCGCCACTCCAGAATTACGCGCGAAACCTTATTGGTCGACGTACAAAGCGGCAAGTGGTTTGTGCTACGGCGCCTGGTACGCCTCGAGTTCTTTGAGAACGGCTGCCTTCGCGTGTTCGAATCGCGTGCGCAGCGACGGCAACAGCAGCAGGCTGTCGAGCACGTCTCCGTTCACGGCCAGGCGCCGGATGCGACGCGCCATCCAGGCCACGTCGACCGCACCGACCAGCCCGGCATCTCCCAGAATCCGATAGGACAGCCACTCGACATCCTGCGACCCCAGCGATTCGCCGGTCTCCAGCTGCGTCAGGTGCTGCTCGGTGCCTTGAACGAAGTCGTTGGCCAGATCGACCGCCGCCTGCGCACCCTCGGTGGCATCGATGCGCTCCAGGGCGGCGTGAATCGCTTCAGCGCTGGTCGAGTTCTCGGGCATAAGTGCCCATTATAGCAGGACGAGTCCCGGGGGTAGCGAGTCGCCGACAAAGCGCCCTTCGTCCGCGGCCTCCAGCGCCACTACGTCCCGCACAAGACGCGCCAGCTCGGGCGCGCGCGCCTCGGTCAGCCGCTGCACCACACGGTGTCGCACCTGCGCGTCTACATCGCGCAGCCGATCGTCTGTGCGGCGCGTCAGATGCGCCACCGCCCACGCCATAGCCGGCGTCTTCTTCCAGCTGCGCCCCAGCAGCTGCTGCGTCCACCGCTCAGCCACGTCGGGGTCCACGCCGTTGTGCACCGCGCCGCTAAACGACATTCGCGCACCGATCCGCGCCAGCGCCCACGTCAGCAGCTCCCGGGTGTCGCCCGCCACGATCTGCCCCAGGATCCAGTCGCCCCACTCGGCCTTCACCGCCGGGTCCAGCCGCTCCAGCGACGCCACCAGCTTCAGCATCTCGTCCCGGCCGTGCGCCACCATCTTCCCGGACGGCCGCGGCGCCAGCTTCGGTCGCAGCCACGGAGTCACGGACGCCAGCAGCGCCTCATGCTGCTCCTTGCTCAGCCCACCAGCCACCCGGCGCCACATAATCCACCAGGCCGCCCACACCTGCGGCTGCTGGTGAAACTGGACGCCGGCGCGAAAAATCCCCCACAGCTCCCGCACCCGCCACTCGTCCATCGGGTAGCCAAACCCGGGGCGCAGCATGTGCCCGGCCATGTTGAAGAAGACCATCTCGTGCTCAGGACTGCGCCGCCGCCGCTTGACGTTGGGCGCCAACATGTCCCACAGCTCCCGCAGCACCGGCAGCGACCAGGTCTTGGGTCGCATCTTCAGTGCGTCCTGCAGCCGCGTCGGCAGCCCGCGAATCTCCCTGGGCGTGAGCTTGGGTCCCGCCTTGCCGAAGACCGCGCCGATCACCCCCGCCGCGCTCTCGTGCAGCGGTCGTGACAGCCTCGGCGCCGCCTCTCCCTGCGGCTTGCCCGCCGGTCTGCGTCCGGTCCCGCGCAGGTCGAACTCCAGCTGCCAGGTCACATCTCGATCCACGCCCACACAGCTGAGGTCCAGCGCCCCGACCTCGGTCAGCGCCGCCTGCAGCACGATCGGGATCTGAGCCCGCCCCTCGGCGCTCTCCAGCACCGTGCGAATCGGAGGCAGCTGCTCAAAGTCGTCCCCATCCACGCCGACCAGCTCACCCGGCGCCGTCGGGCGCGTGCTGGTGGCCTCATAGAGCTGAAACTCGACCGGCCGACCCACCACCAACTGAAACGTGCGCTCGGTCAGCGCCGCCCGCTGCCCCACCGGATGCCCGCGCGGGATCAAGCACAGCGCCCGAACGTCGTCGTCGCTGCCCACGCTCACAAAGTAGCTGTGGGCCGAGCCGCCACCGATTCGATCGCCGATCCCGGCGCGTGTCAGCCCGTAGATCGCCGCCCCGCGCGCCACCGCCCGGTTCAGCGAGCCGTGCTCCAGACGATCTACGCCACCGACCGCCTCGATCATGCGCCCCGCCAGGATCGGGCTGTTGAAGACCCCGCCGTTGAGCAGCACCGCGTCCGGCGTCGCCTCGTGACGCGCCAGAAACGCCGACACGTGCCGCGTGATCGCCGGATCGTGCTCATACGGCAGCCCCAGCTTGACCAGCCCCGTCCGAGTCCCCCGCTCGGGCTGAGCACCGCGCTCCACGATGGGAAAGAAGCCGTCCACGATCCGCGCGCGCACATCCTCCGCGGCCAGCTCGGTCGACAGCGCGCCGCCAAACAGCTTGCTGCCACGCCCCGGCACCGTAAGCTTCCATGCCTGGGGCGCATCAGCGTCACCGCTGAGCATCGCCTCCTTGGCCTGCCGGCACGCCTGCACCAGCAGCGACCAGCGCGCCGCATCCAGCTGCTTGCCCAGCTGCTCTTCCGCCTGCCGGGCCAGCGTCATGTCCATATTGTCGCCGCCCAGCAGGATGTGCCGTCCCACCGCCAGGCGCTCGATCTCCGGGTTGCCCCCGTCCGCCCAGGCCACCCGGATCAGCGTCAGATCGGTGGTCCCGCCGCCAACGTCCACCACCAGGACAAGCCGGTCGGCCTTGGCGTCGGCCAGCGCCGCCTTGTTGGTCACCCAATAGTCGTAAAACGCCGCCTGAGGCTCTTCCAGCAGCACCAGATCAGCGTCCAGCCCCGCCTTGCGCGCCGCCTCCAAGGTCAGGGTCCGGGCGCCCGCATCGAAGGACGCGGGCACCGTCAGCACGATGGTCTGCTCCGCAAGCCGGGCGTCCGAAAAGTGGTGGTCCCACACGTCCCGCAGGTGCTCCAGCAGCCGCGCCGACGCGTCCACCGGCGACAGCCGCGTCACATCCGCCGGCGCGGCAGGCGGCAGGATCGCTGACCGGCGATCCACGGCGCCGTGACACAGCCAGGACTTGGCCGAGTGGACCAAGCGCCCCGGAACCCGCGCCCCCTGCGCCCGCGCCCACTCGCCGACCGCATCTGAGCGCTCGGGACCAAACGGCAATGCGAGCGCGCCGTCCGCAAGCTCATGCGGACTGGGTCGGTAGATCGTCGACGGCAGCAGCCCCAGAGCGCCCACCTCGGAGCCCGCGACCAGCTGCTCCAGGTCCAGCGCCTCGACCCCGCCGCCGGCGCGAGCCGCCTCGATGTCCCCGTAGGCCACCGCGCAGTTGCTGGTACCCAGGTCGATGCCTACGACGTACTTCTTCACGGGTTGCGTACGTTGAACTCCAGCTTCCAGCGGCGCCCGTCGGCCGCGGCGCAGTGGATGGCCAGCGTGCCGGTCGTGGTCACGCTGCTCGTCAACTGCACATGGACCACCTCGCCCTCGGGCGCCCCCTCGGCGGCGGTCAGCAGCGTCTCGATCGGGTCCAGCTCAGCCAGCTCGTCGTCAGACCACTCCTCCAGCACGGCGCCGACGGCGTCCTCGCGCCGCACTGCGGATGCGAAGAAGCGGAACTGCACCGGCTCGCCCACGTACAGCGCAAACGTCTGTCCGGGCAATGTGGCGTCGCTGCCCTCCTCCATGCCGAACGGCGCCACACAAATCGCCTCGATCGGCGGCTCAAAGCCCGGCACGGCAGGCATCGGCTGCTCCACGCCGACGTAGTACGACCGCGCTGTGCCGCCCCGTATGCGCACCCCCTTGCCGGGGGGCGGCCCCCCCCCCCCCCCCCCCCCCCCCCCCCCCGCCCCCCCCCCCGCCCGGCCGCCCCCCCCCAACCACACCTAGCCCGACCACCCACAACAAGAAAACATCTCACCCGGACATCGGACATCGCAGCCTCACATTTCAAATTGATCATGGACTGTTTGTTGAGCGCGGATGCCAGCTTCACTGCCAAGAGTTCCTTTTTGTTGTCGCGGCAGTATTCGCCGATCCTCCTGAGACTCTCATCAACAAGTGGAAGATAGTCGCTGTCGTTGATGCAAGGAGCGCTCAGGCCGAACTTCTGCTTATGAACGAGAGAATCCCTGTACACTTGCGTAACGTTAAGCGAGATGTTCTTGAGATGCATGCACAGCCCGTTATCGATCAATTTGCGCATATGAGACGCCCTCTCCTTAATTGCACAAGCTGTACCATTTTCGCACTTGGCTTCAAGCACGACCTTGGGCACC
>CAZJHX010000035.1:0-72277 GCA_964545715.1 uncultured Myxococcales bacterium | reverse complement strand
GACGACATCCAGGACGGCGATGACAACTGCCCCAAGGCGATCAACGCCAGCCAGCTGGACACCGACGGCGACGGCGCGGGCAACGCGTGTGATGCGGACGACGACAACGACGGCTATGCGGACGGCTTGGACTGCAAGCCGCTGGATCTGGCGATCAACCCGGGCGCGGCCGAGGTGTGTGACGGGGTGGACAACGCGTGCAACGGGGTGGCGGACTTCGGCTTCCCGGACACGGACGGCGACGGACTGAAGAACTGCGTGGACCCGGACGACGACGGCGACAACGACCCGGACGGCACCGACTGCGAGCCGCTGAACATCACCGTATTTACCGGCGCGCCTGAGCTGTGCGACGGCAAGGACAACGACTGCGACACGAACACCGACGAGGGTCATCTGGACACGGACAGCGACACCATCGCCGATTGTGTCGACCTGGACGACGACGGCGATACCGTGCCGGACGCCACGGACAACTGCCCGCTGGTGTCCAACACGACTCAAATAGACATCGACGAGGACGGCATCGGTGATGCGTGCGACCCGACGCTGCCGGGGCCGGTGGCCAAGATCGTGATTCGCGATGGTCCCAAGGGCGCCGGTGCGGAGATCGGCGACCTGACCGTACTCCTGGGCACGGACATCACGCTGTACGCGGCGGGGCATGACGCGGCCGGCCTGTTCGCGGGCGGCCAGGACGTGAACTGGAGCGTGGAAGGCAACCTGGACGCGGTAGCGCCGGCGGCGGACGGAAAGACCGCCCAGTTTGCTCCGGTCACGCCGGTGACGGTCGGCAAGATCCTGGCGACGCCCAAGGTCGGTGGGGTGACGCTGGACAAGACGGGTACGATCACGGTGTCGGCGCCGCCACCCGGTCCGGTGGATCTGGGCAAGTGCACCATCGAACCACAGCGCAACAGCATTGTGGCGGACGGCCTGGACGAGATGGTGGTCAAAGTGGTGCTGCGCGACCAGTACGGCACCGCGACGACGGTGGGCGGACCGCACGTGGTGGCCCTGGCGACGACCAAGGGGACGCTGTTCGGGCCGGTGACAAACCAGGGCGCGGGCGTGTTTACGCAAACGCTGCGGTCCAGCAACGTCGAAGAGCCGCTGGTGGAGCTGAGCGCGACGGTGGGCGGGCAGTCGATCACCGCGGTGGCGGTCGTCTCGTTTGTGCAGCCGGAGCTGACGGTGACGGACGCGGTGACGATCGACTGCAACAACTTCAACGCGTTTGAGGGCAAGTCGATCCTGGTCGACGGCGGCACGCTGACCATCAACAACACCGATCTGTGTCCGCTGATGAAGTTTGGCAGCATGATCATCAAGAGCGGCACGCTCACGCACGACAAGGGCGCGCGGATCAACATCGAGGTCACCGAGATGTTTGTGGACGTTCAGGGCGTGGTCAGCGTGACGGCAAAGGGCCCGGGCCTGGGCTCGGCGGCGCCACCGTCCATCGACCAGCGGTGGGAGATCTACGGGGACTACCGCAACCCGACGCGGACGGGCCGATCGAACATGGAGACCGGGCCTTCGACGGGCCTGCCCGGTGGCCTGGTGCGGGTCAAGGTGACCGGCGCCGGCAAGTTCACGCTGGACGGAAAGATCCTGGCGGACGGTCTGGACATCACCTGCGACGGCGGCAACTGCGCCTTCGACTCGGGCGGGCGCGTGCTTATCGACGCCAAGGTGCTGTCGGGCGATGGCACGATCCAGGCGCTGGGCCGGGACGCCGGCGGCGATCCGTGGTCGGCGGGCAACGGCGGGGTCGTGGCGCTGGTCGGGTACACGTCGCGGACCGGGAGCTTCTCGGACACCTTCATCTACGACCGGATCAGCGTGCGACCGGGCAAGGCGTCGCTGCCGGGCTCCCGCGCGCCGTCGGGCGTGCTGTACATGAAGTCCGCCACGGCCGGATATGGCGACGTCGTGATGGGCGCGGGTCTGCAGTCAGGCATCGGGTTTACGACCAGCGCCATCGCAGGCGCGCCGAAGCGGACCTCCGTGCCGGACGGCGTCATCACGGCGCTGACGGCCAACTCGATCACCAGCGCCGGGGCGGGCTGGGAGGTCGACCGATACGTCGGGCTGTACGTCAACCCCAACATCGACCAGGGCATCGCGGACGACCTGACCAAGGACGTGCTGCTGCGCGTGGTGCAGAACTCTGCCGACACGCTGTTTGTGTCCAGCACGCCGCTGGGCGTGGCCTCCATCGGCGACACGTTCCGCGGCATCGATCCCATGGACAACCTGGAGCTGCGCAACAAGGCGTCGTTCCAGACCGCAGGCGATGTGGTGATCCTCAGCGGCGACCGGCACAGCGACGACCAGGCGACCCTGGAGATGATCGGCGGCTTCAAGGCCAAGCGCGTCGACGTGGGCACCGTGGAGGCGATACGACTGAAGGACGTCGTCGACGACGCGATCGGCCCGGGCATCAACAGCGGGCTGGGCGCCAACCTGATCTACGAGAAGCTGTGGCGCAAGGGTGACGCCGCGTTCCTGTTCGACTTCACGGTCACCCAGGCGGCCAGTCTGAAGATCACGGGCAACCTGCTGTGCAAGAACCTGACGGTGGACACCGGCACGGTGCAGGCCACGGGCGACATCACCGTGGCGGGCACGCCGTCGCTGAAGAGCGCTTCGGTCGAGATTCTGGAGGGCAACTGGGTGGACCAGACCATCGCGTTCCAGGCGCTCTCCGGCACGCTGGTCGCCGACTCCAGCCAGCTGACCGCGCCCAACATCGATCTGGCCGCCGGCACCGCCCTGCAGATCAACGCGGGCGGCTTGACGGCCAAAAAGGTCATCCACCTGGGCGACGCGACATTCCCATTGGACTGGACGCTGGACACCGCGGCGGTCGACATCCGCGGCATCATGCACGCCAAAAACATCACCGCCACAGGCACCACCAGCATCACCGCCGGCGCGGTCGCTGCGACGGCGGCGTTCAACGTGACCGGCGCCCTGACCGATCTGGCGACGGACGGCGCGTTCGGCGATGAGAGCGTCAGCGCCGAGACGCTGTCGTTCATCGGCAAGACCCTGAACGCCAAGTCGATCACAACCACCGGCGACGCCACGCTGGGCGGCTCGGACATCGTGCCGACGATCACGGTCGGCGGCACACTGACGGTCGACAACGGCGCGTTCATCACCACGCAGACAATCGCCGCGACGGGCGACGTCATCATCCAGGGCACCAGCACCCTGACCCACCCGCCGGCGACGACCGCCACGGTCTACAGCCTGGCGATCACCGGCGACAACATGACGATCTCGACCGGCTCCAACATCAATCTGAACCGCCGCGGTTTCGCGCAGGGCCGCACGATCGGCAACACGACCACGGGCGGAGCGGTTGCAGGCGTCGGCGGCAGTCACGGCGGCCTCGGCGGCCTGGGCCTGGACACATTCGCCACCACCCCGGATGCCTACGGCGACCTGCGCGACCCGACGATTCCGGGCGGAGGCGGCGGCGGGCTGCAGGCCTTCGGCGGCGGCGTACTGAGACTGACGCTGACCAACAAGCTGACCCTGAACGGCACGATCATGGCCAACGGCAAGTTCATCAGCGGCGGCGGCGGCGCGGGCGGCAGCATCAGCATCTCGGCCGGCCAGGTCACAGGCGGCGGCGCAGGCAGCATCCAAGCCCTGGGCGGCGACGCCCTGGACGGCACCAGCGGAGGCGGAGGCGGAGGCCGAGTCGCCCTGAGAAACGTCCTGATCCTGACAGGCAACTTCGCCCCGACCGTGCTGACCAACAACGTACGCGCCTACGGCGGCTCAGGTCTAAACAACGGCGGCGCCGGCACCATCCACCTCAGCGGCCCGGGCCTGCCGCTGGGCACCCTCTTCGTCGACAACGGCGGTACCGTCGCCCCGTCCGGCTCCACTCCGCTGCCGACCTTGACGCCGGGCCTGGTCTCGGCGCTTACGGCCAACACCCTCAGCGCGGGCGCCGCCCAACCGGCCGTAGACCGCTTCAAGGGCTATGACATCAACCCCAACGTCGCCCAGGGCGCCGCGACGCTCGGCGACGACACGGTCGCCAAGATCACAACCCACGACCTGGCCGTCTTCACGACCACAGGCGCCGATCTGACGACAATCGCCTCCGTCGGCGACACGTATCGAGCCATCTTCCGCTTCGACAATCTCCAGGTGCAGGGCGGCGCCCAGCTGACGACTCCGGCCGACATCCTGGTTCTCTCGGGCGACTCGGCATCCAACGACGCCGTCTCGTTTGCGGTAGGCGCCAACGCCTCGGTCACGGCGGGCACACTCGATCTGACCAACGTGCTCTTCCCCAACATCTCGGGCAGCGTCTCGGCCGGCACCCTGCTCTGCTTCGGGTGCCCCTGATCACGGGGTCACCGCAGTGATGGCCTCCAGGCAAGCAGCAGCATCAGCATGCCCAGCAGCACACAAGCGAGCCCGCTCGTCGTAGGACCCCGGACCGCTCCGCAGCCGCCGCTCCCGTATACAAAGGTGCTCTCCATCGTCTCAAACTGAAAGGAGGTCGTCGCCGTCGGGGCGCTCGCGTTGCCCGCCAGGTCGACAACCCGCACGCTGACGCCCATCTGAGCCCCGGCGTTGGCGTCCGGATACGGGACCAGGCACCGGCGGGCGCTATGACCCAGCTGCACATTGCAGGCCGTCTGCCCATCATCTTCGTGGCAGTTGGCCGGTGTGCCCATCATGCTGAAGGTCGTCGGCAACCTGAGGGTGGTGGAGTCGGCGTCTTCGGTGATGGTCAGCTCCAGGAGCAGCTCGGTGTGCAGCCCACCGGGGTCGGTCATCCCGGTCACCCGGATGGTGGTCCGCACGTCGGTGGCGCAGGTCTCATACGGGCGCGCGCCGACCTCGACGCCGTCCACGGTTGGGCTCGTCGTGTCATCGGCCGCCGCCACATCAAACGTCAGGCTGCGGCCGCCGGGCCCCGTCACGATGACCGTGGTGGCGGACGTCAGGCCATCCGTCGGCGTCAGGACAACCGTGCCGTCGTCCAGGGCGGTGCGGTCCACGGTGATGACGGTGCCGGCGTCGTTGCCTACCGCCTGGGCAGAGACGAACTGGCGCGCGACGATGTCGCCGTCACCCACATCCCACTTGAGCAGTATCCGCGCGTTGAGCGGGACGTGCTCTGCCCCGCCGCCAGGCAAGGTCCACTCGTCCGTGTTGTCGGGGGCGCACATGCACTCAGGCGGGCTGTCGGCTGCCGCGCCGGCCGGTGTGATGAGCGCACCGAGGGCCAGCAGAGTGATGCCGTCGAGGCGCGATATCGTCACGAGTTCCTCCGGAGATGTGTGTCGACCAAACCGATGGGTGACCACAACAATACCGCTGCGGTCGTCGGCGACGCAATCGACACAGCCATGGCAGCGAGCCCGTGGCCCTCGTCGGTCAGACCGAGCAGATGAAGCGCGCCGCCTGAGCCGACGGCGCTAATAATTGCAGCGCGGACCGCGCCGGTGGCAACATAGTGCTCCACACGAAGTGCCGGGAGTCCGCTTGAACAGCGCATTAGCTTTCCTGATCGCCGTGGCGCTGGCCGGCGCGGCCGAAGCCCAGCCGCCGCTCGGGCCGGACGCCACCTACGAACAGCTGGTCGGCGCCGCCCTGGACGCGCGCGAGAAGAAGGACTACACCACCGTCCTCAGCTACCTGAAGCGTGCGCACACTCTGCGCCCGTCCCCAACACTCAAGAACAACATCGGACGCGTACTCGAGGTGCTGGGCCGCTACAAGGAAGCACACGACGTCTACAAACAGGTGGCCAACGACGAGCGCGCACCCGGCGACCTGCGCGCGCTGGATGCTGCCCGCGCGAGCGAGCTGCGCGACCGCCTGAACAAGACCTGGATCACGTACAAGGGCAAAGCGACCCTCTATATCGACGGCAAGCGCCATCGCGGCGGCGAGCTTGGCCTGGCATCCGGCCCGCACCGCTACGAGTTCGCTGCCCTGGGCGGAAAAACCGTCGTCCTGCGTCGCTATGACCTGCCGACCGGCCGACTCTCGCGCCTCAAGGACGAGCGTGGCAGCCGCGCCGACAGCGCGCTCGCCATGGCCGGCGGCCCCATCACAGTTCTGGCAGTCGACGACTACAACGTACGCTCGCCGCTCAAGGGCGTCACCCGCGTGTACCTGCAGCCCGGCCGCCATACGATCGCCATCACCCGGGGCGGGCAGCGCGGCAAGGCCACCGTCACTCTCAAAGCCGGCGACTTCGCGATGAGCGATATCGTCACCGCGCCCGAGCCGGATCCCGACCCGCCACCAACCGTGACCAGCAGGTTGACCGCATCCGCCTGGTCGCAGATCGCCATGGGCGGCATCGGCGTCGCCATGCTCGGCGTCGGCACGTGGATGTCGCTGGACGCGGCGAGTCTCCGCGACGCCGTCGAAGGCCCGGCGGTGGACTCGCGCGGCGTCGTCGTCGGCCTGAGCCACGCGAGCGCCCACCAAAAACAGGACGAAGCGGACAACAAGGCGACCACGGGCACCATCCTTCTCGGCGTGGGCGGAGCGGCAGCCGTCGGCGCGCTGGTCTGGTGGCTCGCAGACAGCACGAACCCCGCACCCGCCGTCAGCGTGCTCCCGCAGCCCGCCGGCGTAATCGTGAGAGGCAGCTTTTGAAGTATTTCACAGCGCTCGCGGCCCTTCTGGCGCTCGGCTGCACAAAGGACCTGGACATCGACTCGCGGCTGTTCCCGTGTGCGGGCGACACGGACTGCGCCAACGGCAAAGTGTGCAATCTCGAGCACCACGTCTGTGTCAATCCGGGCGAGCAGCCGATCTTCCCGATCGGGACCGACCTGCCACCAAAGCCCGATGACGGCGATGGCAAGACCGATACGCCGGCCTCGGATGTGGTCGACGACATCCCGCTCGAGGACGTCGAGGACATCGAGGACGCCGACGACACCACGGGTACAGTGGACACCGGCGACATCCAAGACGTGGGCCCGGACGCACCGGACGCACCGGACGCGCCGGACGTGCCCGACACACCGGACGTACCGCCGCCGCTGTGCGCGGACGACCAGTGCGAAATCGACGGCGAGTGCTACGACGACGGCGACTCGGCTGCGGACTCCGCCGGCTGCAAGGTCTGCAACACGTCGATCCTGTCGGACGCGTGGACCATCATGCCGACCAACCACAGCTGCAGCACCACAGCGTGTACCGAGGGCCAGAAGTGCGACGAAGACGGCGCCTGCACTGGCGGCACCCCGATCAGCTGCGCTGATGACAACCCGTGTACGGACAACCCGGAGTGCGACGCCGAGAAGGGCTGCGCGCCCGTCAACAACACGGCGGCGTGTGATGATGGCGACAAGTGCACGGCGGGGGGCGTGTGCAGCGAGGGCGAGTGTCAGAAGGGCGCCGCGCTCGAATGCGATGACGACAATGACTGCACGACGAACGGCTGCAAGCAGAGCGTCGGCTGCGAGTACGTCCCCAACACGAACGCATGTGACGACAGCAACCCATGCACTGAGAACGACACCTGCGCCGCGACCTACTGCGATGGCGACATCGTGGTGTGCAATGACGGGCACACCTGCACGACCGACACGTGCGAGGAGAGCACCGGCTGCGTCTTCACGCCCACCGAGACCGGTTGCGACGACAGCAACCCGTGCACCGACGACACGTGCACGCTCGACGGCTGCGCCCACACCAACAACGACGCCCCCTGCGACGACAAAAACGAATGCACGGTCCCCGACACCTGCAGCGACGGCGGCTGCGTGACAGAGACGATCACCTGTGACGACGGTAACGGCTGCACCAGCGACACATGCGACCCGCTCGAACCCGGGGGCTGCGTGTTCACGGTCAACACCGCGCCGTGCGATGACGGCGACAAGTGCACCACCGTCGATACGTGCGCCGCGAAAGAGTGCGTGGGCGCGGTCCCCCTGACTTGCGTCGACGGGCACCAGTGCACCGTCGATGACTGCGACAAGACCTCAGGCTGCGTCTACACAGTCACACCGGACAGCTGTGGGGACGGCAACCCCTGCACCGACGATGCCTGCACGCTCGATGGCTGCGCATACACCGCCAACACGGCGTCCTGCACCGACAACGACGCGTGCACCGAAGGCGACGTCTGCGCTGACAAGGCCTGCGTACCCGGCGCCGCCATCACGTGCGAGGACAACAACGCGTGCACCCAGAACAGCTGCGACGCGGCCACCGGCTGCAACTATGACACCCCAACGGTCTGCGAGGACGGAGTCGACTGCACGACCAACCTGTGCGACACGGTGACAGGCTGCGTCTTCGAGGCGGACGCCGGCAAGTGCGCCGACGGCAACGAGTGCACCGACGACATCTGCGACGGCGCCTGCTTCAACCCACCTGCGACGGGCTCCTGCGAGGACGACGATCCCTGCACCATCGACACCGTTTGCAGCGGCACGAACTGCGTAGGCGGCCCCAAATGCGATGACGCGGATGTCTGCACTGTCGACTCCTGCGGGGGCAGCGGCACCTGCTACAACACGCCGTTCTGCACCGAGCCGGAGAAGCCGGCCTGCTCCGCGGTCTTCTCGACCTGCTTCACCTGCGAAGACACGCTGCTCGACTTCGAGTCGGGCTTCTGGAACCCGGACGCCAACAAGTGCACAGGCCACAAGACCAAATCGACTCATCACCAGGCAGTCCTCCAGGCCCAGGGCGGCTCAAAGCTGTGGGGGTGCGCCCACGCCGACGGCACGAAGTACCTGGGTATCGGCAAGGCCGACGAGGGCGGCGTCAAGTTCAGCTTCCCCGACGCCATCGAGATGGTCGCCTTCGATTTCCGCAGCTACCTGAACTTCAAGGGCTCCAACGCGATGAACTTCGAAGTGGTGACGGAGGCCGAGAACGTCGCGTTCTCGTTGACCAAGAATCAGACGCTCCAGTTCTTTGAGCACACATTCTTGGAGCCGGTCACGACGTTTACAATCGTGTGGGTGAGCGGCACCGCCCCGGAGGGCATCAACGTCGGGATCGACACGATGACCTACTTCCCGGTCGGCTGCCAGCCGCCCGATCCTTAGCAGCCGAGCGCCGTCTTCCGGGACCGTCAGGGTGCCTCGGCCAACGTCACCGAGCGCAGGACCGGACCGTAAACCGAGCGCTCGCGCGCGAAGCGGACGCGGTACTGCCAGAACCGGGCGGGGGTCGCGGGCTCTATCACCGCTCCCGACTTGGTGAACCAGGTGTCGGCGTTGCCGTCCTGGCCGCTCCAGGCGGCGGCCTCGAGGGCAGCCGCGCTGTCAGCGTGGCGGACCTGGAGATGCAGCGTGGTGAAGGCCGGGACGTCGGCCTGCCAGGTCAGCGTCACCGTCTTCTGTGGCTCGCCGGCGTCTTCGACGGATGAGGTGTAGCTGAACTCCGGCCTGCGATCGCTGATGTTGCCCATCAGGCGAGAGGGCATATAGCCGGCGCCGTGGGTCGGCAGCGCGGACACCTGCTCCAGGCCGGACGAGCCGTGTTTCCAGTGGCCCAGCGGGTTGTTGAAGTCGTCCTGATTGGCGTAGTTGCTGGTGAACACCTCCACCTGGCCGTCGCCGTCGGTGTCCAGCGCGCCGATGTCCACCACGCCGAAGGTGCCGAACTGGTCGCGACGTGCCGCGCTGAATTCGCCGGCCTGGCCGTAATAGACGAACGAGTCGGCATCGAGGGAGCCATCGGAGTGGTTCGCCACCAGCAAGTCCAGCTGACCGTCCGCATCCACGTCGGCGACTGCCACGCCCTCCGCCGTGGCGCTGGGCACCGCGCTCGAGACCTCCGGCGAGGGGCGGTCGGCGCGCCCCCAATAGAGCGGTGAGTAGTCGTGCGGGTTGTTGTGGTCGGTGCGGCGCTCGGCAAAGACCACGTCCAGGTGGCCGTCGGCGTTCAGGTCCGCCACGGTGTTGCCAACGGCGCCGTTGGTCGGCAGCGCGGCGATATTAACCGAGCTGAAGCCCACGGCCCCGCCGTAGAAGATCGTCGACTTGAGTTCGAAGCACGTGGAGCAGTCGCCGTCGCCGGTGACCGAGCGCGAGTTCGACATCACCAGGTCCAGCCGCTGATCTGCGTTCATGTCGGCGATCGTGACCGCGATGGCGCCCGCGGTCGGGATGGCGTCCCGGTTGTCGGCTGAAAAGCCCTCCGCGGAGCCGCGGTAGATCCACGACGACGTATCGTACGCACCGGAGTTGTCGCGGTAGTTGGTCAGCACCAGATCTAGAAATGCGTCGCCATCCAGGTCGGCCACAGCCGCCGCATAGCCGACGCTGACAGCCAGCTCCGACATGTGGTCCGTCGAGAAGCCGGCCTCGCGGCCGTAAAAGACCTGCGCGACCGTCGCGTACCCGCCGGTGCTTGAGGACGCGTTGGAAAACACCAGGTCGATGAACCCATCCGAGTTCAGATCACCGGTGGCCCACCCGCCCGCGGTGATGGTGGGCAGCGCCGCCCGATTGCCGGACGAAAACCCCGCCGAGCTGCCCCAGTACACGAAGCTGTCCTCAAAATGGTCCTGGGCGACGACGAGGTCCGGGAACCCGTCGTGGTTCAAGTCCGCCGCCGTGATGGGGTGAATCCGGTCGAGCGCGATGTGCAGGTCCGCCCCCGCACCAGCGCGCGCCCCGTCGATCCAGTCCGCGTGCCCGTCCTCCTGCCAGAAGAAGCCCTTGGGCACGACATCCGCGCCACCTACCGCGGCGTCATCCCCCGCCGGCCCGACGGGCGCCGCGCCGAATTCGAGCGTACAACCGCCCCCCAGCAGAGCAAACAACACCAAAACCCGCATCCGGGCGAGAGTATAGCGTCTGCGCGAGCAGAATCAGCAGCAGGGCGAAAAACGCCATGGGATCATGCCGGGCGGGTTGCGCCGCTGCCCGGCAACCCGAGGCGCCGGGCCCGGGATCCACGACCGGCGGCGCCGGCCGGGCCGGCGGCTCAGCCTCAATGATGGGATCGGGGGCGGCGATGACCTGTCGCACAACGTAGGTCTCCTCGACATTGGACAGCGGTGCAGTCGTCAGCACCAGGCGGTCGTCGGTCCATGTCGCGTCTGCCCAGACCAGATCAGCGCGCACCGCCTCCCAGGTCTTGGCCGGGTCGAGGTTCGCGACCTCGATGACTGCCGACGCGGTTGTGGCGCCGCCGCCGTTCAAGGTGACGATCAGGCGCTGCTGCTCGGCGTCCCAGACCGCCTGGTTGACAAAGGCGTTGGGCTCCGAGATCGACGCGATGTACGGCTGTTGGAAGAAGGCGACGTCGCGGCTCAGGCGGGCGTTCGTCCCGATATTGCGCTCGGGCGATGTGGTGCGGGCCAGAAGCGGAAAGCCGTTTTGGATCAGCGCGGGAAAGACCGGATTGCCCCAGGTGAAGCGACGGTTCTCAGCGGCCCAGGCCGGCTCGCCAAACAGCTTGCTCCACGCGTACAGCAGGTCGTCGTACAGCACCGGCTCATCGAAGAGGCGCGCCAGGATCATGCCGAAGCCGGTGGCGCCCATGTCGAACGCCAGCCCCGCGACTCCTTCCAGCCCACCTTTGTCCACGACCATCGTGCGGCCGTCGGGGTACGGCGAGTCGTCGCCCGAGACCACGAAATACGCACGCCACGCGCCGTATAGCTGTGTCGCCCACGTCTCGTCAAAGGCGTGCAGAAACCACAACGACCAGCCGTTGTACAAGCCGCTGGTCGTCTCGTATCGCAGCGGCGCCTCCCCGGCGCTCGGGTCCGGTTCGCGCTTGCCGAACGGCCAGTAGAGGTCGTGCAGCACGCCGTGCTCCTGGTTGACCATCTTCTGCTGGATCCACTCCAGCCACGCACCATCTGTAGATTGGTAATCGGTGCCGTACAGCCCGTCATGCACGATCTGGCTGGCGCGATGCGGTCCGTTGCACGGCAGAAAGATCCGCCCCGGCTCGCACGCGATCCCGAACGTGGGCTCCCCCGCGTTGTCCACGTAGGCCTCCGCCTGAGCGGCGATCCAATCGGTCAGCTGCTTGGCGTCGCTCTCAAACGTCGTCGCGCCGTCCGCCGTGGTCAGGTCGAACCCGTCCTCGTATTGCGTGTCGCCGAACAGCTGCCGGTACATCGTCATCATGTAGATCAGGTGCCCGCTGTACATGATGTTGTCGGGGCCCAGCGGATTGACGCCGCCCCACACCTCGAGCCAATCCCGCCACGCCACCGGCAGCAGCATCTTCTCGATGTAGCCCTGCAGCGCAACGCGGTACGGCTCGCGCCAGGCCGGCGTGTACACCGACGTCTGCGCGACCGCGTAGCCCGAGAAGGCGATGAAGTACCGCAGCGGGTTCATCGCATCGCCGCCGTCGATGGACTGCAGCAGGGTCAGGCCCCAGTGCACCTCGTCAAACTCATCGACCGGGCCATCCACCGCGTCGTACAGCGCGTTGAACAAGCCGATGGTCTCGTTGTCCAGATGCGGGTAGCCGTCGACACGCGCATGGGCGGGCCCGGCAAGGGCCACGATCAGCAACACTGGGAGGCAACGCGCGATCCATTGAGGCTATCAGCGGTGCGCCCATCACGTCGCTGAGCAGGCGCAGCGCACAGGTAGAACATGTTTCACTTTTCATTGAAAGGAGGGTCACGTTTCGGTAGCCTGCGGGCGATGTTGCCCTCCCCACGCACCGATCCCGCCGTCGTCATGCTGCCGTTCGCCCTCAAGGCGATGGAGGCGCTCGGTGCCGACGGCGCAGAGCTGCTGGCCGCTTGCGGCATCGACCCGTCGATGAAGAGCGTGTCCGCACCGTCCCTGGAGCGCTTCTGGGCGCGCGCCGAAGCCGCCGTCGGCCACTCGGCTGTCGGGCTGTCGCTGGCCGAGGCCATGGAGCCGGGTGCCCGCACGTCCATCGTCTACCTCTGCATGAGCAGCCGAACACTCAAAGAGGGCCTGCTGCGCCTGGCCGAGTTCATGCCGCTGCTCACACCGCACGGCACCTTTCGTGTGCGCGTCGACGGACCGGAGACGTCCATCGAGTTCGGCCTGGGACCGCCCGGACACCGACACGAAGACGAGTTCATCTGCATGTTGATCCTGCGCCTCTGCCGATTCGTCACCGCGCACGATGTCCGGCCACTGCGCGTACGCTTTCCGCACTCTGCGCCCGCCGACCTCACGCAGCATCACCGGGCGCTTGGCCCACAGGTGGCGTTCGGCGTCCGAGGCGCGGCCGCCATCGTGCTGAGAACGGCCGACATCGTGCGACCGTCCGTCCACGCCGACCCGGAGCTGTGCGCCGTCCACGAGCGGTACGCACGCGAGCGCCTGGGCGAGCTGCAGGGCGTCGAGGTCGTGCGCCACGTCCGTCAAGAGCTGCGCGCCTCCCTTGGCCGCGACCCCATCGATGTCGACTCGGTCGCAGCGCGTCTGGGCCTCAGCCAACGCACGCTCCAGCGCCGCCTGGCCGAGGCGGACGCCAGCTTCGCCGAGCTGCTGGACAACGCCCGCAAGGCCCGAGCCCTGGAGCGCATCGCCGACGTCTCGACGCCACTGAAGCAGGTCGCCGCCGCCACCGGCTTCTCCGGCGCCGCCGCCCTCAGCCGCGCCTTCAAGCGGTGGACCGGCAGCACCCCCAGCCAGTACCGCCGGGATCTGCTGGCGCGCTGAGCACAGCCTTTGGCGCACCGCGTCAATTCACATGCCTTAGCACTGTAGTGGGCGCCCGTCGGCGCTTGGAGGTGCTCATGCGAATTATCCTGGTATTTTCCCTGCTCACAGTCGCGGCATGCGGCGCCGAAGACGGCCACGTCGCGGACCCGACAACGCCGGCCGCAACGCAGAACACACAGTCCGGTCTGGTGGAGATCGACGGTCAGCTGCACTTTCGGACCGCGCCGTTCGAGGTGCTGGCCGGCACCGAGACGTTCCTGTGCTATGCCCACACCCTGACCGAGGACGTGGTCCTGGACTCGATGTCCTACACGGCGCGCCCCGTCATCCACCATCTGCTGTTTGCGCGCACGATGGCGCCAGAGCCCGAAGGCGTGTCCGAGTGCGACGTCCTATTCCGCCCCACCTGGGTCCCGCTCTTCGGCGCCGGCAGCGGCGACGCCTCCCTGAACATTCCGCAAGGCGCCGGCCACCTGCTGCCCGCCGGCACCCAGCTGTTGGTCCAGCTGCACCTGCTCAACTCCACGTCGGCCAGCGTCACGGACGTCGCCCAGTTTGAGGTCACGCGCTCCACGGCTGAGAACCCGCGCACCGTCGGACTGGCGACGTTCGGCCTGCCCAAGTTGAACCTGCCCGCCCGCGCGACCTCGTCCACCCAATACACCTGCACCGTCGACCGCAAGACGGAGATCTTCGCCGCCCTCCCCCACATGCACTACCTGGGTCAGCGCCTGATGTTCGAGGTCGGCGACTCCGAGGACACGCTCAAAGAGGTCTATCGCCGCGACCCCTGGGTCTTCGACGACCAGTACATCGAGCCGTTCACGCTCACACTGGAGCCCGGTCAGGTCACCCGCGTGACCTGCGACTTCGACAACCCATCCGACGAGGTCGTCACGTTCGGTGAGAGCTCACTCAACGAGATGTGCTTCCTCATCACGTATGCGCTGGACGAGGAGGGCTTCACCTACACCTGCTCCTACCCCGAAGACGAGACGGGCGACGCGACCACGGCCGAGGACAGCCCGCTGGAGGTGCCGCGCGACCCAGCGGCCGGTCAGTGTGGTGATCACACGCCCAACGACCGCGGCATCGGCGTCGCTTGCTCCAAGGGCGGCGGCGAGTGTCCCGCAACCACCCTGTGCAGCGCCGATCAGAGCGACGAGGGCGGCGACACCGGCTTCTGCCTGAGCTTTGGCTGCAACACCAACGACTCTTGCGGCGGCGGCGCCACGACCTGCTGCGCGCCCTCACAGGGCGGCGGCATCATCAAGATCTGCATCCCCGAGGCCTGCCGCCCCACGGATTGCATCCCGTGAGAGTCCCCTAAAACAGGCAGCGGTGGCCGGTCTTCGCCGGTGGAGGCGGCCTGGTTGCCGCCGCAGCGACCGTGGTCACCGGCTTGCGCGTCTCCCACCACTTCTGGGCGTGCTCTGCCTCCCATACGCCGGTCAGCTCCAGCGCTTTCAGCCGCGCGGCCAGCTCCAGCGCGCTCTGCGGCCGGTCTTCCGGATCCTTGGCCAGGCAGTCCATCACCAGCTGCTCCAGCGCCGGTGGAACCTCCATCTCGGTCACGTCGGCGAACGGCTCCGGTTCGTCACGCGCGTGGGCCACGATGACGCTCATCACGGAGTCCCGCGGAAACACCAGCCTGCCCGACAGCAGCCAGTACGCCACACAACCCAGCGAGTAGATGTCCGACCGCCCGTCGACGACGCCCTCACCCGTGGCCTGCTCGGGTGACATAAACGCGGGGGTCCCGCCCGCCACCCCGTCCGCCGTCAGCTGCGCGTCCTCAGGAGCGTCACGCCGCAGCGCCACCAGGCCAAAGTCCACCACCTTCACAAAGTCGTGATGCAGGCCCTTCTTGCACAGCAGGATGTTCGCCGGCTTCACGTCGCGATGCACCAGCCCCGTGTGATGCGCGTCCGCCAGCGAATCGCACGTCTGCAGCAAAACGTGCACCACCCGCTCCGCCTGCAGCGGCCCGTGCTCGTCCACCAGGGTCTTCAGATCCAGGCCCTCCAGCAGCTCCATCACGTAGTAGAAGGTGCCCTCGCCCGTGACGCCGAAATCGTACAGCTGCACGGTGTGCGGGGAGTGCAGCGCCGCCGTCGCCTGGGCCTCGCGCTCGAACCGCCGACGCGCCAGCGCCTGGTGCTCCAGCGTCGTCTCCTTGTTGCGAATGAGCTTGATCGCCGCGGGCCTGGCCAACAGCTGGTGGTTGGCCTTCCACACCTCGCCCATGCCGCCCTCGCCCAGCAGCGCCTCCAGCTTGTAGCTGCCCATGCGCCGCGCCTCGCGCAGGTCTGCCCCCAGTCGGTACAGCGTGCGCGCGATCACCCACGCCACGAACACCGCCGCCAGCGGGCTGACCGTGACCATGGCGAAGTCCTTGGCCCGAAACGGCACCTCGCCGCAGAACTGCAGCACGCCCAGCGCAAACGGCTCAGTCATGGCCGCCGCCAGGCCGGTATACAGCGTGCGTCGGGGAGTCGCCGGCACCAGCGCCCCAAACACGATGATCACGGGCGTGGTCCAGCTGATGAACGACACGTGCCCCAGCATGGTCGACGCATACCAGATGCTGCTCAGCGCGATCGTGAGGCACACGTACACCTCATAGAAGCACCCAACCTGCAGCGCGACGCGGTTTGTGAAGCGCGGCGTGCGGCAGATCCAGATCACAAGCCCGGAGATGAACAGCGAGACGATGTGCACGGAGCCGCGCAGCCGCGCAAAGCGGTGGTCCATCAGGTCAAACGACGACACCACCAGCGTCGTCAGCATGCCCAGCCCAAAAAACAGCGCAAACAGCGACGCGATCATCATCAGGCGCCGCCGTGCCTGATCGATCAGCTCGGGGGGCAGCCCCAGCGTGCTCGTACTCGACCGCGCGGTCGAGGACAGCGGCCCAATCATCGTGGCGTTACCGGCCATGGCCTCCCATCACGTCCCATGCCCTCGACCATGTCAAGCACGCCCGCGCTTGCTATCATCAGCCGCCATGAGCGACGCCAAGACACCGGACGAGCTGCTGCGCTTCCTGACGGGCATCGAAAAGAAGCGTGGCCACGATGTGGAGTTGGTGGTCAAAGTCACCACCGCCTCAGGCAAGGTGCGCCGGCGAAACGGCCGCTTCCTGGGAGTGCGAAACAACACCGAGGTCGGCATCCACCACGCCGCGCGTGGAAAAGACACGTGGTACCTGCTGTCCGACGTTCTCGACATCTGGAAAAAGGCCGACGATTAGACAGATCCGGCGTGGAATCTCCAAGATGTTGAGTGGAGGTTGCTCATGCTGGTTGTTGCTCTCGCTGCTCTGCTGACCCACTCGTCTCCGCCACCGCCGGAAGACTTCACCAATATTCACGTCGTCGATCGCGCCCAGGCGCCAACCGTCGTCCCGGGTGTCGATCTGCGCGCCCAGAGGGCTTTCCGTCGCGGTATCCGCCTGGCGCTGGAAAACCCGCCCGACTACGACGCGGCGCTGGGTGAGTTCCGCGCCGCCGTCCGCTTCGACCCGCACTTTGCCGAAGCGCACCTGAACATCGCCGCCATCTATCGGGTGCGCCGAGAGACCGGGGAGGCAGACGCCGCCGTCGAAGCGGCCAGACGGGCATCACCTCGCAGTGACCGGGTCGCGGCCTTTAGCGCCAACCTGCGTGCTGCCCTGCTGCTCGCGCGCGGGGACATCGACGCCGCCGATGCAATCGTTCAGGATCTGCTGCGCAGCTATCCGCATGACGTGACGGCGCTGAACACCCGCGCGCTCATCCTCCTGCGGTCGGGCAAGCTCGAGATGGCCAAGTGGATCCTGGAGCAGAAGGTGCTCACGTTGGACCGGGCCTCCATCGAGGGACACACCAACCTGGGCCAGGTCTATCTGCGCATGGCCAAGCTGCCCAAGGCCGTCGCGCACCTCAAACACGCTGCTGGCCTGGACCCGAAAAACGTCACCGCGCGCGTGAACCTGGGCGCGATCGAGCTCGACTTCTTGAACTACGCGGAGGCGCTGAAGCGCTTCGATGAGGTGTTGAAGCTGCAGCCCAAGCGGGTTGAGGCGGTCATCGGGAGGGCGTCGGCGATCTTCGGCATGGGTGACCGCGCCGAGGCGATCGAGGGCTACCGCGCGGCCCTGGCGCTGGATCCGGCGCGCGCCGCGCTGATTCTGCGGATCGGCCGCATGTATCAGCGGTCGGGCGGCGACGAGGATCTGCGCACCGCGGTGACCTGGTTCAAGCGCTACATCCGCGCGCGCGGGCTGCCCGAGACGGACCCGCTGGTCACCGAGACCGCGACTATCGAGGAGTTTCTGGCCGGCTCACGGTGAGATCTTGAGCGTGTACGATCCCGACGTGCCGCTGCCGTTGCTGTAGCCGTCGACGATCACGTAGTAGACGACGCCCGCCGTCGCGTTGAACGTCACGGTCTCCGTGCAGTTGCTGCAGGCATCCTCGTCGCCCGCGACACAGCTGGTGTCGATGGCGCCGCAGTCGGTGACCACATACAGGTTGGAGTCGAATTGGGACGTCAACTGCACGTTGACACTGCCGCTCATCTGCGGCGTGTAGGCGTACACGACGTCCTTGGAGCCCTTGCCGTAGCCGCCCGTCTCCGGTGGGCACTTGCCCGTGGAGTACCAGTAGTCGTTGTTGAAGCTCGCGTTGCTGCCGCTGGTGGTGAACGGCAGGTCCGCCACGAGCTGCGCCGTCTCGCACGTGTCGCCGTCGCCCGCGTCCGGCAGCATGATGCACTGGCCCTCCATGCAAGACGCGCCTTCTCCGCACGCCCCGCAGCTGCCGCCACAGCCGTCGTCGCCGCACTCCAGGTCGCCGCACGCCGGGATGCACTCGTCACCGCCGACCTTGCTGATCTCCAGCTCGTACTGCCCGCTGTTGTCGCTGGAGTTTGAGTAGCCGTCGACATAGACGAAGACCACGTCACCCGCCTCCAGGTCCACGGTCACCGTCTCCAGGCAGTCGGTGCACGCCTGCTCGTCAGCACCCAGGCACGTCTCGTTTATCTCCCCACACGCCGCGGACACGTACAAGACGGAGTCAAACTGCGAGACCAGGTCAAACTTGTAAGCGCCGGTCGTCGGCGGCGTGAACTCGTAGACATGGTCCTTTGAGCCCCCGCCCCAGCCGTTGTCGTTGCCGGGGCAGGCGCCCTCGACAAAGCTGAAGAGCTTGTTGGCCGACTTGGTGTTGCCGCTGATCGAAAACGGGATGGAGTCGACCTCGAACGCCGTCTCACAGCTGTCACCCGGTCCCAGCTCCTCGAAGATGCACTCGCCTTCACTGCAAATGGCGCCCTCGCCACAGCTGCCGCAGGAGCCACCGCAGCCGTCCGAGCCGCACTCCACACCATTGCACTGGGGCGTGCACACGAACTCGCACAGGCCCTCGTCGCTGCACTGTGTTCCGACATCGCACGTGCCACAGGACCCGCCGCAGCCGTCCGGACCGCAGTCTGCGCCGGCACATTGCGGAATGCAGTCGACCTCGTCATCGCCGGTGTCCTCGCCGGTGTCGCCCTCGTCTGTCGTCGCGCCGGTCGTGTCGTCCGTCGTCGGCCCGGTGTCGCCGGTGTCGCCGGTGTCGGTGGTATCGTCCGTGGTGGGCAGCCCATCGCCGGATCCGTCCGGCACGATGCCGTCGTCCCCGGCGCCGGCAGAGTCGCCGGGGGAGTCCGTCTGGCCCGTCGCGGCCGCCGTATCGGCGCCCGTGTCGTTGCCTTTCTTCTTCCCCCGACGCGCCGGGCGTCCGCCACACGCAGCCAGAGACCAGCTCAGAATCAGGAACATCGCCAGTGCCTTCACTCGCACATCAACCTCCACATCACGTCAACTTCGCTTCGCGGCTGCTTGAACCGCCAAAAGCCACCGTCCAGTCCCAAGCTCCACTGAAAAGATCTGAAACTCCGGCACGGTTCCTGCTTTGTCAGCGGCGCGCTGGTGTCGGCGGACTCCAGAAGACAGCAGGAGGAGACCAAAATGCGGGCGCTAAAGACGATTCTTATCTTCCCAATGGTGTGGGCCGGGCTGGGCTGCGGCGCCGACTCGACCGACGACCACCTCCACGAAGACATCGCCCCGCACTGGGAAGCGCTCTACGAAAACATGGACTTCGAAAAGGGCGACAACGCCACCTGCTCCGGCGTCGTGGTGCCCGACTCCGGCCCCTTCGACAAGCGCGTGGCCCTCACGTTCGACGACGGCCCCAACCTGACCTCCACGCCCCAGGTGCTCGAGGTGCTCAAAGCGCACGACATCAAGGCCACGTTCTTCATCAACGGCAAGCGCGTCACGAGCGACGCACACCGCCAGCTGCTGGTAGAGATGCGCGACGCCGGGCACCTGCTGGCCAACCACTCCCAGAGCCACAAGAACCTCAAAAACGTCAGCGCAGACACGCTCAAGACCGAGATCGAGGGCACGCACGCCATCCTCCAAGACCTCATCGAGACCCCGACCTACTTCCGCTTTCCGTTCGGCTCCTCCAACTGCACGACCGCCCAGACCGTGCGCGATTACGGCTATCGCGTCAGCGGCTGGCACATCGACTCAGGCGACTGGTGCTTCGCCAACAGCCAGGGCGGCGTCGGGTTCTGCAGCGAGCTGACGTTTCGGTGGGTGCCTGACAGCTTTCGCCACGACATGGCCGGCTACGTCTTGGACCAGACGCGCCGTCACCAGGGCGGCATCGTGCTCTTTCACGACGTCCACCAAAACACCGCTGACTCCCTTGAGGAGATCATCACGCGGCTCAAGGACGAGGACTTCGAGTTCACCAACATGGACGACACCACCGCATTCCCGCAGCTAAACGGCCTGCCGCCCATCGTCAAGCCGTTCGTCGGGACCCCGTGCGAGATCGACGCCGACTGCGCGTTCTCGGTGACCGGCCGCGAGCCGGTCTGCCACCGCTTCGGCGACGAGCTCGGCGCCAACGGCATCTGCACGGTCTCCTGCGACGGGTACTGCCCGGACATGGACGGCCACGCGCCGACCTTCTGCGTGGCGGACGGCGTCGGCGCGGGCATGTGCACGGTCACATCGGCGGAGCCCAACAGCTACTGCTCAGACATCCCGGGCACGATCGAGGTGGCGCTGGACCGCTACATCGGCGACTCCACCGCGACCATCACGAACAAGTCCGTGTGCGCACCGCCCTCTTTCTCAGAGGTGCTGTAGCTACATGTAGCGATGTGGGTAGCGCTGGCCCTATCGCTACATCAGCGCGCGGCTGAGCACGTGCAAAATCACCAGCACGACGATCGCCGAGAAGTCGATTCCACCCGTGTCCGGCAACAGCCGGCGGACCGGCGCGAGCACCGGCTCGGTAAGTAATTCGACCCCTTTTACAATTGGATTATCGCGCGGCAGCGGAACCCACGACAGGATCACCGCGCCCAGAATCAGTAGCGAATACAGGTGGATGAGCGTCGCGAGCAGTGCCATGGCCGCACTTTATACCTCCGACGCGGCGCTCGTCAGATGAGGGGGGTCATTTTTTACCCACTTCCCAGGATTTCCCATCCGTGTATTATTTTATTTACGACGTAAGGGAAACGGGTATGGCAACCTTGAATTGTGATTCTTACGCGTGCTCAACAAGCCACGCGTACCTCTATACGTGGTCTGGTGGTCGCATCGAAACGCGACCCGCCGACCAGGTGACACCAACCAAAAACGACGTGATCGTGACGCAGCCGCGCATGCCGGATGTGGAGATGCCGGCGCGCCCACCCATGGACGAGCTCCCGGTGATCGAGCCCACGCCACAGCAGAAGCGACGCGAGTCCGTGGTCGAGCTGATGTGGTTTATGGCCGCCGATCGCCCCGAGTTCTTCAACGGCGAGGGCGCTGATCCGGACCTGATGCCGGACGGCGAAGCCATCGAGCGCATGACGGAGCGCTACGACGACCGCTACATCCCTGACGCCTTCCGGCGCTACGGGTTGGAGTCGCTCGGAGGCTAGAGCTATCGGCCCGCGCCCTAACTGCGGTACGCTGCCTGTGTGGCGCACATCGTAGTTAGAGATCGGATCGCCGAGGTCCACGGTCCGGGCATCATGCTGGTCACCTCCGACCTGCATGGCAACCTGGCGGATTTCCAGCGCATGGTCGCCCTCTTTCAAGCGGAAGAGGACGCCGTACTGGTCTCGCTGGGCGACCTCTTTCACGGTCCATCGATCGAGCGTGAGGAGTGGGAGCGCGAGTGCGAGCACCTGGGCGACTGGTATGCGGATGAATCCGCCCAGGTCTTTCGGGAGATGGTCGCGCTGACAGAGCGCTACCCGGGCCGGGTGACGTCCCTGCTGGGCAACCATGAGCACGGGCACATCGGCGGCCCTGTTGTCGCCAAGTTCTACCCGGACGAGGCGCTGGCCATGGAAGCGACCATGGGCGCCGACGAGGTGCCGCGACTGCACGCCTTTATTCGCTCGCGCCCGTTGGTTGCGACCACGCCGTGCGGGGTCGTACTCATTCACGGCGCGGCCCCGACCGCGGAGTTTGACCGGCAAACCCTCGCTACCGTGGAGCTGGACGGCTACCGCCACCTTCCGCCGTACAAAATGTACGAGCGCGGCTTCCTGGGCCAGCTGCTGTGGCGACGCTATTCCACAGAGGAAGAGACCTATCGCTTCTTGCAGCGCCTGAGCGCGGCCGGCGTCAACGGCCCCTGCAACGTGGCGGTGCACGGGCACGAGGTGGTCTGGGAGGGCCACGAGATCGTAAACGAGCACCTGGTCAACCTGTCGACCAGCTTCGGCATGCGGGCTGCCGACAAGACGTATTTGCGGGTGGAGCTGGACGGCGAGATCCCAAACGCCGCGGCCCTGGCTGAGGGCCGGCTGCACAAGCTGTATCCAAGCTGAGCCGATGGCGCGCACCCTGATCGAGATCGAAAGCGCTGCGGCGCTGACAAGCCACGTGGCCAGCACGGGGGCGCTCGCCGGTGCGGTCGTACAAGGGCTGGACCTGACCGCTCTTACCGACACCGTGACCTCGTCGCCGGCCGCCGGCGCAGTGTTTCTGGGCTGCCGCATGTCGGCCCAGGCCACCGATCATGTCCTGGAGACAGGCGGGGTCTTGTTTCCCACCATGCCGGCGCTGCCCTACCGCCCGTACCGGCCGGCGCTATACACCATCGAAGAGCTGATGGCCGGCTACGTGCCGGGGCAGCGCGCGTCCTTTGCAGAGCGGACTGTGGACGCGGCCATCTACGCGCACTACGACGCGGCTCGACGCGCCAGCGGTCCCAAGCCGATTCTGGAGGCGCTGGGCCAGCGACTGCACGACCACGCTGTGGACGACGCACTACACGACCATCTGGACAATGGGGGCGATCCGCTGAAAGTGGTGGGCGTCATGGGCGGGCACTCCATGCGGCGTGACGATCCGATGTGGGCGGACGTGGTCAAACTGGGCGGTCGGCTGACGCGCGATGGTTTTCACGTAGCCACGGGCGGCGGGCCCGGCGCGATGGAGGCGGCCAATCTGGGCGCCTGGCTGGCGGATCAGCCGCAGGAGATGGTCGCGCGCTGCCTTTCACTGATGGCGCCGGCGCCGGACTACCGGGATGACGCCTGGTTCGACACCTCGTATGCGGTACGCGAGATCGCGCCGAGCGGGCGTGAGAGCCTGGCTGTACCGACGTGGTTCTACGGTCACGAGCCTACCAACCTGTTCGCGACCCACGTGGCCAAGTACTTCTCGAACAGCCTGCGCGAAGACGGACTGCTGGCCATCGCCAAGCACGGTCTGGTGTTTGCGCCCGGGAGCGCGGGCACGATTCAGGAGGTCTTTCAGGACGCGGCGCAAAACCACTACGGCACGTTTGGCGTGATCAGCCCGATGGTGTTTCTGGGCGTGGAGTACTGGACCCGAACGCGGCCTGTGTACCCGGTACTCGCGCAGCTGGCCGCCAATCGACAATACGGGGAGCTGCTTTGGATCACCGACGACGTAGCCGCCGCCGCGCGCTTTATCGCTGACCACCCGCCGGTGCCGTACGCAGCTTGACGAGGCGCGCGCACACCGCGCCGATGACGGCAGCCAGCGCAAACAGCGTGATCCAAACGGGCATCGGCACCGCGACACCCAACACCGGGGTGAACCAGCCTTTTGACAGTGTCCAGGCCATGGCTGCCCCGGCCACGCCGCCACCGGACGGCGCTGCCAGCATCAGGGGATGCGGAGGCCGGGTCGCGAGCTGCAGTAGCCCGAAGGCGACGCCGATGGCGCCGAAGATCAGCGCCATCACGACAACGACCAGTACGTGGATCGCAATGAGCACGAACACTCAATCGGTTTACAAGCCCGACGACTTGACAAGATCGACGCAGAAGTCACGCGACAAGCATTACTTTGCGTACGACTAATGCCGGATATGACCACACGGCTGCGGGTGTACGGTAATAGTGAACCGACTTGCTCTGTGTCGTGTGGGTGCGGGATTTGAGAGGGGGTCCACTCTCAGGATGAGAGGTCCATCGCACGTTAGAGACTATCCCACGACGGACGATGCAGAGCAGTCGGCCCTGATGTAAAATCCGGCCGTGCCACTCAAAGAAACCCTGACACGACTGAAGGCCGCGCGACACACCGACTGGGTGTGGGCCAAGCGCAAATACGACTCGTACTACCGCCGCTATTCGTCGGATGAGACGGTCGGCCGGCGCTTCGGAGAGCTGTGTGTGCAGACCGGCCGCCGGCTGTGCTCCGACGACCGGGGCCTGGTGCAGCCTGCCGACGCGGCCACCGCGGCTGCGGACCTGATCGAGGGCGTGCTGACCGGCCGCTGCGGACCCGCGGAGGTGCGCGAGCAGACCGGCCTGGACATGGAGACGATGCTGTTTCTGCACCGGCTCACGGGTGGCCATCGCGAGGCCTATTACGCGCTGGTGGAGGACCTGCCGACAGTCAACGAGTACGCGCCGACGTACATCACCATGGGCCCCACGGGCAAATGCAACGTGGTCTGTCCCGACTGCATCATCGGAGGCGCGATCTTCAAGAAGGAGCGCCAGGCGCTGAAAAACGCGGACGATGTCATGCCCTATCTGGCGCAGGCCGAAGCTCAGGGCGTCGGGAGCGTTTCGTTTTGTATCGGGGAGCCCACCTACAATGTGCCGGCGCTCTACAAGGCGTTTGATTTCATCCGCGACAGCGACGTCCTGACGGCGCGGTCGATGGTGACCAACGCGCTCTTCGCCCGCAAATACGACAAGGCTGTGCGCTTCTTCGAGGGCTTTCGCGAGCACCTGGGCGACGACAAGGCGCGCCAGTGCATGGTGGGCGTCAGCTTGAACGACGATCTCAAGAAGGTCGGCGTGCCCGTCCAGGCGACGGCCAACCTGATCCAGGCGTTTTCCGAGGTGCTGCCCGACCACCGGCTGGTCATGCAGCTGATCATGGACGCGGGCTTTCACAACATTCAAAACGAGCTGTTCACGGAGCTGGGCGAGCGCGGTCTGGTAGCCGAGCCGGATGCGCTGCAGCTGGCGGAAGAGGGCTACCACGAGGCGCTGGAGCTGACGAACGGAACGCGCGTGCTGGTCAGCGTCATGCGCAAGCAGCCCAGCCTGCACAACCCGTGGGCGCGTGCAGAGAGCGACTTCGACGCCAGCGACCCGTGGGTGCGCTTTTTCACCGACGAGGCGCTCACAAAAGTGCCGCTCAAGGGGCTGTACACCTACGAGGGCGGCGACGACCCGGACGAGGGCGAGGGCGGCATTGTGGTCCACCGGATCACGCTGGGCCCGGACGGTGTCTTATACCCGGACTACCACTTCATGGTCGCCGGGGCCCGGCCGTTGGGCACCACGATGGACAGCGCGGTCGAGAGCTTTCGCAGCGACCCGATCCTGGGGCTGTTGCTCAAGCGCGGAGGCCTGAACGCCCTACTGGAGACGTACATGAGCATCCCGGAAGACGAGCGCCTGCTCGACGACATCTACGCAGCGGCGCGGTCCTGCTCGACGACGGGCATGGTGGGCGCCAACGTGCTGTTTGGGGACTACGAGGTCGCCGGCCAGCTGGCCACGCGCCTGATGACGCACGGCATCGCGAGCTCTTCCTAACCCAGGCTGCTGGCGGTGCGACGGGCGCGGTCGAACAGCGCGGCCAGCTGATTGGACCAGCCGACGCGGCGGAAGGTCTCGTCCAGCATCATCGCCTCGAGCTCCAGCGCGCCCACCGGCTTGGCAAAACGATAGCCCTGAGCCTGGTCGCAGTTCAGCGCCATCAGCTGGCGCAGCTGATCGTCGGTCTCGACGCCCTCAGCCACGACCTTCAGGCCGAAGTTTTTCGCCAGCGTGATGATCGTGCGCACGATGGCGGCGTAGTGCTCGGTCACGGCCATCCCGGACACAAACGAGCGGTCGATCTTCATCGACGTCACCGGGATGCGCTGCAGGTACGCCAGCGAGGAGTGCCCGGTCCCGAAGTCATCCAGCGCGATGCCCACGCCCAGCTCGCGCAGGCGCCGGATGATGTCGATGGCGCGGCGCGCGTCCGCCATAGCGATGCTCTCGGTGATCTCCAGCACCAGGCGCCGCGGCTCCAGCCCGGACCTGGCCAGGACGCCACCGACCTCGTACAGCAGCTCAGGCCGCGTAAAGCGGGCAGCGGAGATGTTGACGCTCATGGTGGTTTCGCGGCTCACCAAGCCCCGGTCGACCCAATCGGCCATGCGTCTGCAGGCCTCTTCGATAACCCAGCGGCCGATCGGCAGGATCAGGCCGGTGTCCTCTGCAACAGGAATGAACTCGGCCGGAGAGACCAGCTCGCCGTCCTTGCGACGCCAGCGCAGCAGGGCCTCCATGCCGCACATGCGGCCATTGCCCAGAGCCACGATGGGCTGATAGGCCAGCCGCAGCTCCTCGCGATCGATGGCGCCCCGCAGGTCGCTCTCCAGGTCCAGGCGGATAATCGCGCGGTCGCGCATCTGCGGGTCCCACAGCGCGTGGCGTCCGCCCCCGCCTTCTTTGGCGCGGTACATCGCGCTGTCGGCGTTGCGAAGCAGCTCCTTGGGGTCCTCCTCCACGTCGCGGCTCAGCGAGATGCCGATGCTGGCGCTGGCGTAGACCACACGATCCTTGAGCTGTACGGGCTCTTTCAGCGCAGCCTGCAGGCGCTCGGCCAGGCGGACGGCGTCCTTGGGCTGCTCGAGGTCTTCGATGAGCACCGTGAACTCGTCGCCGCCGAAGCGCGCCAGGGTGTCGTGCCCGCGTAGGACCGATCCCAGCCGCTTGGCGATCTCGACCAGCAGCTCGTCACCGACCAGGTGGCCGAGGCTGTCGTTGACGTTCTTGAAGCGGTCCAGATCGAGGAAGAGCACGGCAAACTCGCCGCCGGTGCGCTTGCTGCGGCGCGCGTTCTGCTCTAGTCGATCGACAAACAGCGCCCGGTTGGGCAGCCCGGTCAGGTGGTCGTGGAGAGCCTGCCGGACAAGCTCGGCCTCACCCTCTTTTCGCTCGCTGATGTCCGTGAGCCAGCCTGCCATGCGCGCCGGCTTGGCGCCCTCCTCGCAACTGCCGCTACGACCGCGCGCCGAGACCCACACGAAGTGCCCGTCGCGGTGCCGCAGCCGGTGCTCGACCTGGAAGCGGGGCGAGTCGCCGGCGATATGCCGATCGATCTCGTTCTTGACGTGCTCGACGTCGTCCTCGTGGATGCGCCCGAGCCACTCGGCCGGCTTGTTGGAGATGTCGCGGTCCTCGTGCCCGATGAGACGCTTCCACCGCTGAGAGTAATAGACCGTGTCCTTGCGCAGGTCCCAGTCCCACAGCCCGTCGTTCTCGGTGTCCGATGCCAAGCGATAGCGATGACGGAACTCCTCGAGGGCGCGCTCCGCCGACGCGACGCGGCAGTTGGACCGCTCGATGCGATCACGCAGCAACCCAACGGCGTAAGCGGCGATGAACAACCCCGCGCTTCCCGCGATCAGCGCCCAGAGACTCGAAGACGCGACCGGGCCGGCCAACACAAACAACAGGATGTTCATGGGAACGCTGAAGACAGCAAACGTCAGCGCGACCACGGACCCGGCGCGCCACCCGAGGGCGACGGCAGCAGGCAGCGCGGCTACGGCGGCGGCGGCGCCCAGAAACGGGTGCAGCGCCATGAACAGCAACACGTGGGCCGCGGTGCCGATCATGAACTCCATCGCTACTCGCTTTGACCGCATTCTCCCCCGAGTCGAAACAGTGCCGCGGACGCTGTGTCCCTGTGTGCGTATCGGCGTCTTGGAACTGAAACCTGAGACTTTTTGGAACGAAAATGTGGTTTTGGCCCGTCGTGGTACATTATGGGCCGATGGGGACTGAGCAAGAAGCGATCGAGCTCCCCGCGGGGTGGCAGCTCAAAGAACGCGTCGCTGAAGGCGCATTCGCGGTCATTTACGAAGGCGTCTCGCCGGCGGGCAAGCCCGTGGCGATCAAGGTCCCGACCAGCGAACACGAGCAGACGATTCCGCGGTTCGAGCGCGAGATAAAGCTGCTCCGATCGCTGCCGCAGCACGAAAACATCGCGGGCTATCAGGGCCACGGGACGTTGCGCGATGGGCGGCCGTTCGTCGCGATGGAGCTGGTCGACGGCCTCAACCTGGAGCATCTCCTGGCCAGCGGCCGACGTCTTGAGGAGCCGGCAGCCGTTCAGTTGATGATGCAGGTGTGTGACGCGCTGTCCGTACTGCACGTCCTGGGGCTCAGCCACGGCGACATCAAGCCCGCCAACATCATGCTCACGCGCGGCGACCACACGGCCAAGCTGCTGGATTTCGGCATGGTCCGCGACTCGCGCGGGCTGTTCAAGACCATGGAGACCAAGCAGTACCTGCCGGGCCGCGAGTTCGTGGACGAGCTGGATATCGGCCTGCTGACAGGTACGCCGGAGTACGTCGCGCCCGAGCAGATCGACGACGCGCAGGCCAAGAGCGCCAAGAACATCCGCCGCGGTCCCCCGGCCGACGTCTTTGCGGTGGCGGTGATCTTCTATCGGCTGCTGACCGGGCGGCGGCTGTGGCCCTTCCGCCCCGAGGCGGGCACGATGGACGAGTATCAGGTGCAGGCGCGGGCCTACCTGGAGGCGCGCCGAAAGCTGGACACGTCCGGTCTGGAGGCGCCCCCGGAGATCGACCAATCACTGTGGCGCGTGCTCTCCAAGGCGTTGAGCGCGGATCCCGAGCAGCGCCAACAGGACGCGACGGCCATGCGCCACGGGCTGGAGGCCTATCGCAGCGACGAGCTGTTTCAGCAGCTCAGCGACACAAAAGCGCCGTTCACGATCTCGGGCATGCTGCGCATGGGGCGGCACCCGTCGCTGATCCAGCACACCGACATCATCTCCTACGGCGAGCGAAAGTCCGGCTTCTGGAAGGGCGCCCTGGTCGGCCTGCTGGTCATCGGTAGCGCGGTCGGCGCCTATTTTCTTCTGACCTGAGCCGTCACAAGATCATCATCGCAGCCGCCAGCACCGCGCCCAAGCGCGGCCAGGTGCGGGTGCGGCGGACAACAAACCGCATGGGCGCCTGAATGGTGTCCGCCGGGCTCGGCTCACACGGCAGCCCGGTACGCAGGTAGCGCCGGATGTGATCACCAAACGCCGGCGCGTCGGCCGGACGACGCCGGGGGTTGGACTGAAGCGCCAACTGAACAATGGACCACAGCGCCGGGCTGCAGCCCTCAGGCCGGACCAGCGCGCGTGGATCGCACGTCAGACGCCACTTGAAATAGGCGCGCAGCGCGTGCTCGGTGTTGGCGCCGGCCCGTACTCTGAACGGCCATGGCCGCCGGCCGCTCAGCATGACGTACATGAGCAGCGCCAGACCGTGCACGTCGGTGGCCGTGCCGCTACGCGCCTGACTCTGTGGGTCGACGGCCTCCAGAATCTGCTCGATCGCCAGATAGTTGGGGGTGCCGACCAGGAGGTCGTCACTCAAGGGCGACGAAAACTCCCGACCGTCGACCTGACCGTCGCCTTCCATGTACTCAACGAGGCCATGGTCATCCCGGACTAAGCCGAAATCAAAGAGCTTTACGGTGCCGCCGCCGCGGGAGATCAGGACGTTCTTTGGCTGGATGTCGCGGTGCGCGCCACCCAAGGCGTGCAGCGCCGTCAGCGCCTCGCACAGCTGCAAGACGATTCGGCAGGCCTGGCGCTCGGTCATTGTGACCCCGCGCTGAATCAGCTCGGCCAGGGTGATGCCGTCAACGTACTCCATCACCAGATAGGGCCGGCCGGACGCGGTGACGCCATGCCCCAGATACGCGACGACGTGTGGATTGCGGGGCAGAAGCCGCATTATCTTTATCTCGCGCATGAACAGCTTGCGCGCGTCCGGATCGGTGTGGCGCGCCAGCTTCACTGCAACCCGCCGGCCTCCAGGGGCGCGGGCAGCATAGACCACGGCAAAGCCACCGCGTCCAAGCTCGCGCTCGATGGTGTAGCGGCCTATTGTCCGAGCTGGGCTTCGGTGTGCCGATCCTGTGCATTGCGCGCTCATGATGTCTCCTCGGGTTGGTTGCATGTACCTGTTGGACACGCCGGGACCCCGAACCACGCAAACTGATGAATGTTCTGGCGGACCCTTGGCCGCCGTCGCTTGACCGACGGCCACGCGGCGCCTTTAATCAGGCGCATGGTCACCGAATCCTTCAATCTCTCCACGCTTCGCGCCATCGACATCTTCGAGCCGCTGACCGACCTCGAGCTCGAGGTGCTGCGCCCGGCCCTGCGGGTCATGGAGGCCACGGACGGAGACGTCGTCGTGCTGGAAGGCGCCGACGGCAATCGCCTCTACATCCTGCTCCACGGGGAGTGCAAGGTCGTAAACCGGCACACGACGCCCGACGCGCATGTGATCGGCAACCTGACCCCGACGGACGTGTTTGGCGAGATGGCGCTGCTCACAGGTGAGCCGCGCTCAGCCACGGTGATCGCGACTCAAGACTGTAAGTTTCTAACGCTGGACCGCGACGGCCTGGACGAGGTCCTGCTGGAGCATCCGGCCGTATGCGTGGCCATGCTCCGGCATGCCTACAAACGCATCTATGCGCTGCAGTGGCAGCTGAGCGGCGTCGTCAAATAAGCCCGCTCACGGGACGAGGATATCGACCCCGTCCGGATAGCTGACCCGCTTCATCGTCATGTCGATCGTAAAGCCGATCGCGCTGACCTTCCCCACACCCGATTCCGCCCAGCCGTCCCCGTCCTCGTCCACCATCTCGAAGTCGGCGGTGTCCACCATGATGTCGCCAAACGGGGTGCCGAACAGGAAGGGCTCCAGCACGACGGTCGTAGCGCTAGTCACGCCCTCGACGTGGTCCAGCGTCGCCCCGTCGATCTCGGACTGCAGCACGCCTGTCAGGTTGCCGCCCGCAGACTGCAAAAAGGACATGATCGCCGACGGGTTGCCGACATCGCCGATGAGCGCGCCAACCGGACTGCCTTCCAGCAGCGCGGTCGCCAGCCAGCTGCCGGACACGTCGAGCTCAGGCACCGCGCCGGTCGTAAACTCTACGATCGTGTCCAGGTACAAAGTCTGGCCGAGCGAGGCCGTCAGACCCGCGGTGATCGTAATGCGATAGTCGGTCTCGAGCTCCAGCGGCGCCTCGCCCTCGAAGCGCGCCACGCGCCCGGACGTGCTCCATGAACCGGCCACCAACTCCGCGGCGCCCTCGTCGGCCAGCCGCTCGATCACAAAGCCGTCGGCCTGCCCCGGCGACAAGACCTGCGAGAAGGTCAACTCCACGGGTGTTTCATTCCAAACGTGGTCGCTCTGGTTCAGCGGACGCGCCGAGTTCAGGTACAGCGCATCGCCCGGGATCTGGCGCACAAACGCCGTCAGCGCCTTGAGGTCCTCCGCCGGGAGCTCCGCGCCCGTGAACTGCGCTGCAAACGCGACCATCTCTTCCAGGGTGCGCCACTGCCCCTGCCGGCCATACGGCGCGGTGTCGTAGATCCCGATCAGCGCCGGCACATCGGTCAGCATGTCCGGCGTCTTGCCCTGCACCTGCTGCTGGTTCGTGTAGAGCGGCCCCGAGTGACAGTTGATGCACGCCGCGCCCCCGTTGGCCACGGAGGTGTCGAAGATCACGCGCCCCTTCTCGGCCTCTTCAGTAAAGCGACCGCCCGGCAGCGCGTACGGGTTGGGCGGCGCCGTGATCGACTGCATGTAGAGGGTCAGCAGCTCCATCTGCTCGCCGCTTGCCTCTGCACCGACCAGCTTGAGCACCTCGCGGCTGAAATCGAACAACGTCGGCAGCTGTGCGCCCCACAAGAACGGGTTGGTGCCCGCCACATTGCGGAAGGCCAGCGTGTTGACGTTGCCGTCGACCAGCAGATCCCAGACCAGCCCGTCGGTCAGCCCGTCGATGTGGCAGTTGTTGCAGCTGAAGTCGTTGTGAAACGAGAAGGCGGCGTCATTGAACATGCGCTGGCCCTGGCGGATGGACGGCAGCATCGGATCGGCGCCGATCGAGGCGGAGGCGATGTCGACGAGCGCGCCCGGCACGATCGGCACCGCCACGCCCTGCACCTGGTTGTCCAGCCACGGCGTCGTCCACACCCGCCCGGCGGTAAAGACCATGCCGCGCGGGTCGTTGCCCACCGGATAGCGCGCGATCTCGGCCAGGGTGTCCGGATCCAGCGCAAGAATCGCCTGGCCCGCCGACAGCGTCACCAACAATTGGTCGCCGTCGGGCGTCATGGCGATGGTGAATGGGCTGGCCGCCGGTCCGGGCGAGCCCTCGCGGTAGTCCAGATCGATATCCTCGACAGCCCATGCCTCCGGCCCACCGTCGCCGATTGTCACAACAGCCAGCGCGTGGCTGTGCGGCTTGGCGTCCTTGTCGATAGTCGCCGTGTCGTTGTTGCTGTGCGTGACCGCCGCGATGAGCCGGGCGCCGTCGGTCCAGATCCCGCGAATCATCGTCCCGACCTCGGGCACGTAGCCGATCAGCTCAAAGCTGTCGGTGTCGATGACCGCGATGTCTTTCTGCCACTCGTTGGGGACCGGCTCCGACTCCAGCAGGCCGCGCCGGTGGTCGTTGGAGCTCATCAGCGACGCCACGAACAGCCGCTTGCCGGCGGTGTCCAGCACCAGCGCCCGCGGGTCGTCGCCCACGGACAGCGTGCCGGTGACCTCGCGCGTCGTCAGATCGACACGCACAACGGTGTTGGCGCCGCTGGCCGTCACGTACGCCGTGTCGCCGTCGACCACGATGCCCGCCGGCTCGTTGCCGACCTCGATCGCGTCCGTCAGCGCGCCCGTCTCCATGTCCAGGAAGCCCAGGCTGTCACGGGCGGTCTGGGCGACCAGCACATAGCCGGATCCCGGCCACTCGACCACGCTGGTGGGCCAGCCGCCGGTGGGAATGAGGGCCTTGGCCGTGGCGCCGTCGTCGCCGAGCGTCAGCACCTGCACCGCGTTGGACGTAGGACAGGCCGCGTATAGCGTATCCGCGCCGACCAGGGCCAGCGGCGTCACGGGCGTGTAGTTGTAGTTGAGGAAGTTGTCCGAGCCGATGGGCGTCGCCGTCACCTCCACGGTCACGTCGGTGTGGCCGCGCGTCAGCTGCCACGTGCCCGGCGCGTCGGGCGTGAGCCGGGAGCCGCCGCCGGTGATCTGCGCCTGGCCCTTGCCGGGCCGCTTCTCGACAGTCACAGGACAGTCAAAGTCCTCGCCCCAGAACGCCAGATAGTCGTCCCCGTCGAAGAAGAGCGTCTCGCCCAGCGGCAGCGTCACGGCGTGCGCGACGGGCGCTTTGCCCTGCGAGGCCTCGCACGTCTGCGTCTGCACGTCCGGCGCCGGTCCATCGTCCGGCGGCGGCGCGCCATCGTCGGGCGTAGGGGTCTCGCCGTCGCCCTGAGGCGTCGGACCGGCATCCGCGATGGGAGTCGGGGTTTCGGTGGACTCGGTGCAGGCCACCACCATTGCGCCAATCAACAGCGCGCACAGCAGGTCGGAGCGGTAGCTAATCATGTTCCTGGGGGTATGTGAGCCACCCGTGTCTCAGTGGTGGTAAGGCCAAACGGCCGATATAGCAAGCGAAACTTGTTACAAAACAGTCACCTGCGCGACCGCGACGCCCGTATCCAGGCCGTCCTCGACGACGACTACGATCTCGAATGTGCCTTGCTGGGTCGGGGTCCAGTCGCCGTCACGCCGCATCAACGGCTCGGTAAACGGCTCGCCGTCCACAAAGAACTGGTGGGAGTGCAGCTGGTCGCCGCCCAGGTGTGTGGCGATCCAGTTTCCGGTCTGGCCGACCTCCAGCGTTTCGGGGCCATCCAGCAGCACGTGCAGGTGGTGCGGCGCGCTCGGCAAAGCGACCTCGGCGGTCCCCCACAGCGCGACGCCCTGCTCGTACGAGACGGCCAGCTCACCGCCGTTGAAGAAGGTGGCGGCGACAGGGGCGTTGGCGCCGTCCATGAAGGCGTTCTGCTCGGTGGTAGGCACCGGCGTGTCCAGGACATCGATTACCGAAAAGCTGTCGACATCGCGAAGCACCATGCGCCCGTCCGGTCCGACGTGAGCCATGCGGCCGTCGCCCGACCACGCGATAGGAGACGCCTCGCCGGGCATGTACGTGCGCTGGTTGATGCCCGAGACGCGCGCTGAGATCGTGGCGAGCCGGTCCAGCGACGGCAACGATAAGACATGCAGCACCCCGTGGTCAGGCGCTGCGCCAAAGGTGACCAGCGCCACCATCGTCCCGGTCGGGTCGACGGACATGGCGCCCAGCGGCCGCCCGTTGTAGCCGCCGAACGTGTCGCCCAACGCCAGCGTGTGGACGTCGCCGGAGGCCAGCTGCACGTGGTGAACGGCCTGGTCCGTGATCAGCACCGTCCCTCCGCTGGGCGTCGGGATCAGCTGCGGCTCTCGCGAGATGCCCCATGCGGCGCAGGCGCCGTCCAGCTCGACAGCGGGTCCGGGCTCCCCTGTCTGGGTCTGCCAGGACCGGACGACGGCCATCGAGTCGCCCTGATCGGCGCCGCGCAGGCACGTCAGCGTCGAGACGATCGCGGCGTCCGCGCTAATCACCGCCGTGGAGCCCAGGTTGAAGTAGGCCTCTGGCGCGGCCTGCAGCGGATACTGCTGCAGGGGATTGTGCGTCAGCAGCGTGGTGACGACGACGTCCTCGCCACCCTCGTCGTCGTTTTGTATGGCCACCTGGGTATGCCAGCCGCGATCGATGCTGTACGGCGCCGCGATCGGCGCATCAAACGCCCGCGCGCCGTCCGTCGCCCGCATCATCTCCGACCCGCTCCACACCGAGCTGCGCATGAGCAGCGCCTGATTGGGCGACTGTTGAAACATGCCGGGCCCGTGGGTCAGTGACGGCAGCTCGCGCCACCACAAGCGGACAAGTCGTGGGCTGTCCGCGGGCGGCGTCTCAACAACCGGGTCGACCGGCTGCGGTGTGGTGACCGGCAGCGGCGTACCGGGTGCGGCGGAGTGCTGACAACCGATGCAAGCGGCGAGGAGCGCGACGAGGAGTGCGTATCTCATGAGTGCAGCATGGCTGCCGCGACTGTCTTCGTCTATCCGTATTCCGCGCGGATGATTATCCGCGGAAGGCGCACAATGCTACGACTTGTTGCGCAGGCTCTTCTGGATCTCGTGACCCAGGCGGATGATCACGGTGCGGCGCACCTCCGCCAGCTGATCGTCCAGCCGCTGATCGTTGGGCTCGGCGATGTGCCGCAGAAAGAGCCCATCCAGCTGCGCGACCAGGTTGTCGGTGATGATGGTCAGGCGCTCTTCCGACACCGTTGGAAGCACCCCCGAGAAGCCCTTGTTCAGCGCGTCCCGCATGGCCGTGAACAGGTCCGCGATCACGCGCCGGCACTCCGGGTCGTGCTGTCCGCGCTCCAGCAGCAGAGAAAACACCATCCGTCGGCTGAGCGGGTTGTGCAAGATGAGATCGCGCACGTGAGCGAGCAGCAGATCCAGCCGCTGGATGGGGTCCTTTGCCGGGTCCACGGCCGCCTTGACGTTGCTGACCCAGTCGGACGTGTAGTGCTCCAGAGCGGCCATGAGCAGGCCGTTCTTGCTGCCGAAATGCCAGTACAGGGCGCTCTTGACCACGCCGGCGTGCTTAGCGATGGCGTCGACGCTCGTGCGCGAATACCCGCCCGTGCCGACGAGATCAGCAGCCGCCTCGAGGAGTCTCTTTCTAGACTCTTCGCCCTGTGCCTTTTTCTGGTTTGTAGCAGGCACCGAGTTCACCTTTTTCCTTGGACTGGCCGACCACCAGAACGCTTAGTACACTAGTTGTCAGCCGCCACAACTGTCAAGCGATTTGCACTGAAAGAGGAACCGCATCTCGCTCGGTTCGTAAAGGATTTCGCACGAATAGCCGTCCGGGCACGGCGCCGACTCGTCACACGGCATCGCGCAGAAGCCTTGCTCCTCGTCGTCACTGTACAGCACGCATGCGTCATCAGCGCCGCCGCACTCTGAGCTCTCGAGGCACGGCCAGCACAAATCGTCGGGCACCACGGGTAGGTCCGGCGACCCTGCATCGGGGCCGGAATCGACGGACGGCGCCACATCGATGGGCGGCACAAAGACGTCCGGCTGGCCGAGGTCGGTCGGAGGCTGGCCCGGGTCGGGAGACCCGAAAAAATCCGGCCCGGCGATGTCCGTCGCGGGGTCCAGAAACTGCACAGTCTCCGGCACCAGCGGGGGTGGCGGATCCACGTTCTTCAGATCCTTGATGTTGCAGCCCACCGCCAGAATGACAGCAGCCGTTGCCACGGTGCACCTCATTCGTCCCACCGCTGTCCCCGATCCTTCTTCTTCTCGCCCCGGCGCTTCTTGTTGTCCAACCGCCGCTGCTTCTGCGCCCTGGACGGCCGCGTCTTCTTGCGTACCCGCACCGGCTGAAAGGCGTCAGCCAGCAGCGCCGCCAGCCGCTCGATGCAGTCGCTACGGTTCTGCTCGCGACTCCGGGTCTTGGTGGAGCTCAGCACAAGCTCGCCCTCGTCCGTCAGCCGCGGCGCCAGCTTCGGCTTCGCCCGCTCCTTGAGCTCGTCGGAGATGGACGGCGACCCGGCAAAGTCGAAGCGCAGCACGGCCTTCGTCTCGACTTTGTTGACGTTTTGACCGCCCGGACCACCCGAGCGCGCCCAGCTGAAGCTCAGCTCGGTCAGCGGGATCCGGCACTCTCCCGCCATGAAGGCGTTGCCGGATTCTGTCGTGTCAGCGCACATGGTTTGTGTATCCTACACATCTTCCGGACGCAGAGGGCACCATGAACGCGCCACATCACCCACAGATCCGCCGCTTCAGGCAAGCGCCATGGCTCCGGGGTCGTCACGCGCAGACGATCGGCGGCCGCTACGTGCGTCGCAAGCGCGGTGTGCGTTTCCGGCGCGAGCGCATAGACACCCCCGACGGGGACTTTGTTCACATCGACTTCGCGGACGTGCCGGGCGCCACGTGGGCAGACCTGGGGGACAGCGCCCCAATCGTCGTGCTGTTCCATGGCCTCGAGGGCTCCGCGCGCACCGGCTACGCCTACGAGACCTATCGCCTGCTGGCCGGTCTCGGTGTCCGAGCGGTCGGCCTGAACTTCCGCTCCTGCAGCGGCGAGCCCAACCTCACCCCACGGCTGTATCACTCAGGCGACACCCGCGACGCGGCGCTCGTCATCGACCTGCTCCGCGAGCGCTTTGGCGACGTCCCGTTCGGCGGCATCGGCGTCTCCCTGGGTGGCAACGTGCTGCTCAAGCACCTGGGGGAGCGCAGCGAAGACACCCAGCTCAGCGCCGCCGTCGGCATCTCCGTCCCGTTTGATCTGGAAGCCTGCGCCAACGAGCTGGAGGAGAAGGGCGGCGGGGTCTACACGTGGTACCTGCTCAAGCAGCTGACGGACAAACTGCGCGCCGATCTGCCCCGCTTCGGTCCGGCGCTGCCCGACATCCAGCGCGCCTTGAACGCCAAGACGTTTCGCCAGTTCGACAACGCCGTCACCGCGCCCATCCACGGCTTCACGGACGCGGGCGATTATTACCGGCAAAGCAGCTCCAAGCAGTTTCTGGAGCGGATCCGCGTCCCCACGCTGCTGATGTCCAGCGCCGACGATCCGTTCCTGCCCAGCGACGCCATGCCGCACGCTGAGGTCGCCGCCAACCCTCTACTCACCGCGGCGTTCACGGAGCATGGCGGCCACGTCGGCTTCGTCACCGGCGCGCCCTGGAGGCGTGTCTTCTGGGCGGAGCAGCAGGGCGCGGCCTTCCTGGCGCATCACCTGCTCAGCTGAGCTATTCTTTGATCGCGGCCTCGGCCGCGGCGGCAGCCTGACCGGGCAGGTAGTCGGTCTCGATGTAGCGCACGATGCCCTTGCGGTCGATGACGACCTCGATCGGGTAGCTGCGCCCACCGGGCTCCACGATATCGCGATAGACCTTGTTCACGTCGATCCACAGCACCACGTTGTCCAGGCCATAGTGGCTCTTGAAGGTGGCTATCTGTGACTCGGTGTCGGCACCGGACGCCACGCCGATGAGCACGAAATCGTCACTGCTGAGACCCTCTGTGTCTTTGTTGAGGTCCGCTAACTGCAGACCACAGGTGCCTCACGAGGTGCCGAACCAGGCTAAGATGACCACCTTGCCCGGGTACTCGCCCCCTACCGTGACGTTGGCCGCCGTTTCGTACTGGGAGAAGATGCGCGAGTCGGTCGGGTCAAACGGCGCGCCGACCTGCAGACCGCCCTCGGCGTTAGCGCTGAGCGGGATGTGTACGGTGCGCTCGTCCGGGTCGTTGGTCGTCAAGGTGACGGTGCCCGTGATCGGCTTGTCGTCGGACGGCTCAAACTCCACCGTCAGCAGCGTCTTCTTGCCGGGTCCCAGGCGGTCGTCGTCCAGCGTGACCTCGAAGTCGGGATGGTCGACTGTGACCTCGATGATGTCCAAGACCGACATGCCCAGGTTCTCGATGATCAGGGCCTCCGCGCTTTTCAGCGAGACAACGCCCAGATCCAGCGCCGTGCGGCTCAGGTGGATGTCGGGCGATGCGACCGTGGAGTAGTCAAACGTCCACAGCCCGGACCACTCAGCCGCCAGCGCCAGCCCTGCGGTGGCACGCACCGCGATAACGCGACCGGCGCGACCACCCTCACCGGGCAGCACCTCGGTCGCCACCAGATGCAGCTCGGCGGGGTCCGACGCATCCAGGATGCAGAGGTCCTCCAGGTTTGCGACAAGCAGACGGTCGCCCTCGCCAAACGCCAGGTCCACGGCCGATCCGTGGGTCTTCCAGGTGCCGATCTTCTTGCCGGCTTCCGGGTCGTAGACGGTCACGCCGCCGCCTACGTCCCCGACGTACGCCAGATCGTCCCTTACCAGCACGCGACGCGCCGTGCCTTTGGTGTCAAAGTGGCTCTCGATGGCGGGTGCGGTCGGGTCCGAGATGTCGACCAGCGCCACGCCCGACAGCCCGTCCGCTACCAGCAGGCGGTCACCCCACACAGCGACGCCCAGCGCGCGGTCAAAGCCCTCGGTCAGCGCGCCCACCTGGGCCAGCGCGCCGTCGTTGCGACCGAAGATCACAAGCCCGGCCGAGCCGACCGCGGCAAAAACGTGGGTCTCGGTCGCGGTCACGGTCTCCACCAGGCCGGCAGACGTGGTCACGGCGTTGGTCGCCGTCCCGTCCGCGTCCACCTGTGCGATCCAGGAGCCGCCGCCGGTGGCCTCGCCCCCGACAAACACGACGCCGTCCGGCGCAGCGCTCACGGTGCGACAACCCGCGGCCTGATCGAACGTCGCCTGCTCTACGGTGGTGGTCAGCGCGCCATCGGCGCCCAGCGAGGCGATCCGCATTCCGTGTGAAGCCGTGCAGCCGTAGACCAGGTCGCCGTTTACGGCCAAATCGGCGTACAGCGCGCCCTCGACCACACCAACGCTGGCCAGCGGTCGGACGTTGTCATCGGGATCTCCCGCCGGCACCACGTCGTCGCCATCGGCGCCGCCGCATCCAGCGAGCGCCAACATCATCAGCGATAACAACAACTTGCGCATTCCACCCTCCATATCAACCGCCTGCCGCCGTGAAATCATCGTACATCTGCGAGAGCGTGGTCCACTTAACTCGTCCCGACGTTACGAATGGTTTGATGCGATCGAGCCATTTGCCCAGCAGGTAGGGCTCGAACTCGCGTCCAAAGCTCCAGACCACCACGTGGGTGTTGAAGCGCTTGGGATCGGTGTGCGCGAAGGCCGCCTCCAGGTTGGCCATGGCCGCGTCCACGTCCGCGTGGTCCAGCACGCAGGCGTCCAGCGCCGCGGTCGGATCCGCTCGCAGCTCGGCCGCGCACCCGATCTCGCCGCTGCTGTGAAACAGCACCAGGTCGCCGTCGCTGCTCGGGGTCGTCCAGTTCAGGCCGCTCTCCACGCGCCACGGAAACACGGTCTCCTCGGCGTCGCTCGGATAGGGCTGGTGACACTCTTCTGGGCTCGCGCACGCCTTGTAGTTGTCGGGGATGGCGATCTGGCCCAAAGATTTCAAACAAAAGGCCACCTGGCCGCTGGCGAACTCGAACCCAGCGTCGCGCGCGGCCTTCACCCAGTCCAGCTCCGAGCAGATGCCCGACACGTGCCTGGGTGTGACGCCGAGCGCCTGCATGTCAGTGCGCAGGGACTTGAGCTCCGCCGTGAACTTCTGTTGGTCGTACGCGCCGCCCGGGCTGCCGGACGCGCCGAGATCCGCGTGCACACCGACCGACTGCCCGCTGCTCTGCAGCTCCAGGAGGATGTTGTCGTCAAACTGCACGCTCGGCTCGATGAGGTTCTTGGTCTCCCAGCTGAAGACGGCGCCGTGGTCCTGAACCTCTTTCAGCGTCGCACGCACCTTGGCGGCGTAGGTTTGAAACGCGATGTTCTCGTGCGCCGGCCAGCCTTCCAGATGCACCACCACGGTCAGATGAATGACGTCGTCGGCCACGACTTGCTCGGAGTGACTCGGGTCCGCCAGGTCGTCGCCACATCCGAGAAGGAGGGCGACTGCCAGTATTGTGGTTGCTCGCGTCATCACGCGTCGACTATAAGGGCCGACGGTGTTCGTCGCCACGGTCATCGTCATCGGCGTCTTCTTTGGCGCCTCCGCCATCAACGGATTTCTGGGTTTTGGCTGCGGCATCGTCGGCATGACGGTACTGACGCTCACACACGGTGTGGTGCACGCCGCCTCCCTGGTCAATCTCATGGGGCTGCTGATCTCGGGCCTGATGGCGTGGATGATGCGCGAGCACATCCAGTGGCGCATCCTGGTGCCCATTCTGCCCACCGGCATCGCGGGCGTCGCCATAGGCGTCTTCTTGCTGGGCTCGCTGGACGGCGCATTCATGACGCGCGCGTTGGGCGGCGTGGTCATCGCCATCGCGGGCTGGAACCTGTGGGGTCAGCAGACGACGCGCGCGCTGGGACCGGCCTGGGGTGCGGCGGCAGGTGCCGCGTCCGGCGTTCTTTCCGGCGCCATGAACACCGGCGGCCCCCCGATGGTCGCGTACCTGTACGGGCGCCCCGAGACGCCTGACCAGCTCAAGGCTACGCTGCAGGTCGTGTTTACCATTTGGAGCCTGTGCCGGGTCCCGATCGCCGCGTCGCAGGGCATGATGACGCAGCAGGTGCTGATCGAGTCGGCCATCGGCTTGCCCGCCGTGTTTGTGGGCCTGGCCGTCGGCACGCGCCTTGCCCGCCGCATCTCCGCCGAGCGCTTTCGAACGGTCAGCTGGATCGCGTTCGCAGGGATGGGGCTGGTGCTGCTGCTGAAATAGTCAGCTTCGGCGCGCGCCGCTGCCCAGCAGAAAGAAGTTGTCGGTGCTGGTGATCCGGGCGTCCCAACCGAGGGCGGCGAGCCGGTCGGCCAGGCGCTGTGGCCGGTAAAAGACCTTCACGATGTCAAAGGCGCGGCCGTCGTTGAGCTTGCGCGTGACCCGCTCGGCGTCCGGTCCGTTCAGTTGGTGATCCGCAGCCGTCGAGTTGGCGTTGAAGAGCGAGTCGACGAAGAAGAAGCGGCCACCAGGAGCCAACGCGCGCTCGACCAGCGACCAGAAGGCGTCGAACCGGACGCAGGGCACATGGGAGAGCCAGAAGCCGAAGAAGACGACGTCGTATTGGCCGTCGGGCGTCCACTCGAAGATGTCCGCCAGCTCGTAGCGCACGCCGCCGTCGGCCACCCGCGCCTTGTTGACCTCGACCATCTGCGGCGCCGCATCCACGCAGGTCAGCGCGTCCGCCATCGGGGCCAGGTGCCGCGTCCACAGCCCGGTGCCGCACGCCAGCTCCAGCACCCGCCCGCGCGGCGCGAAGTCGACCAGGTGTCGGCGTACCTGCTCCGCCTCCTGAAACCACGATGTGTTGAAAGCCGGTCCACGGTCATAGCGTCCCTGCCGTGTGAACCACTCGTCGTACTCGGCCGCACGCTCTCGGTAGTATTCGCGCTGTCGCGCCAGCAAATCCGTCATCGGCGCATTGAATAACTCATGGACGCCAAACGTCTCAACCCCTGTGTCTGCGATCGGGGCGTGCCGTTGTCATCACGTCACTTTACCGGTTAGTCTCATCCGAACGTTGTGCGAAACGGTCGGGACGACCGGGATTACCAAGGAGCAAGATCGGAATGAAGAAGGCTATCTTTATTGCCGCAGCGCTAGTCGCGGGCGTCGCCTTAGCAGCTACGCCCCCAGCGACCAGCGAACCCGCCACGCCGTCAGCAGACGACACCGAGATCACGGCAGCGAAGCCGGGCGCGGTGAAGAAGTGTACGGGCTGTCATAAGAAGACCCTCACCGGCAAAACCGGGAAGAAAAAGACCCCGAACATCGCCGGCATGAGCAAGGCCAAGCTGCTGACCGCCATGGGTCACGGCATCGCCGCTGACAAGATCCCCGAGTCGATCAAGCCTGCCGGCAAGATCCCCAAGGCCATGAAGGGCGTCGCCAAGAAGCTGACGGACGCGCAGAAAGCCGCTATCGCAGCTTGGATCAGCGCCTGTAAGAAAGAGGGTTGCCCCGAATAGGGGTCTCGCCCGACCTCAGCCGGCGTCCTTGTCGTTGAGGCATTCCATGCAAGTCAACTCAACGCCCGGTGGAGGCTGCACAGGCAGCTGAAGCTGGGCTTCACACACAGAACAGGTCGCCGTAAACTGCTTTGGGCGGTAGCGGTGTCGGGTATTGCTGCGCATCGTTCGCCTGAGGTGCCGTCTTGCCATCTCGTGGACCCTCCCGCCGGTGAATGGACCCGCACCATACAGCCTTGGGTAGGATCGCGCAAACCTTGAATCAGTTAATCGCCAGAGTGGCGTACACTATTGAGATGCTTCGATTCTTTTATCTCGATTACTCCGAAGCCTACTTTGTAACCCTGATGCAGCGTGAGCTTCCAGCGGTACGACGGGGCAAGTTCGTTCAGCTCCGCAAGGACGATGAAGAGTACGTTGTGCTGTCGCCCAAGCAGCTGTCGACGTACCACGGCAACATCGTTGAGCGGTTCCTGCTGAAGCTCGACGTCAGCGGCGAGTGGAACCGCAAGCGGGACGCCTTCACCCTGTATGACCGGTCCTGGACCATCGTGGGAGGCGGGCACTTCGTCATCGACGACGAGCAGCGCACGCTGGACTTCTCGGGTGTGTCACAAGCCTACGGCCCGTACGATCCCCAGGGCCTGCGTGAGCGACTGGCAGGCGCCCCGAAGCTGAAGGGGTACGCAATCACCTGCTGATCCGTGCTCACGTTCTTGACAATTTGTATCACAAACGATTACATCGTGATCGCAATAGCGGACACGGTGTATCACAATGAGTACCGAGAACGAGAAGGAACGCAAAGAGCGAGTAATCCACACCCGGGTCCCTGAGTCCCTGGACGAAGAGATCCGCAAGCGCGCCTCCACGCTGGGCATGAGCGTGTCGAACCTCGTGCGCAACGCGTTGAAAAACGCCTTCGGTCTGGTGGAAGACGCCATCAACGACAGCGCCAACGTCGCCCGAACAGCGGCGGAGGCCGTCGACCCGACCACCGTCTCGAGCGTTGGCGGTCCGCCCGATCAGGTGCTGGGCTGGCAGACGCTGGTGCTCAACGTGAACGCCGTCTGTGGCCGCTGCAACACCATCCTTCCAAAGGGCACGCAGGCCGCGCTCGGAGTCACCGCCGGCGGCGGCGGCAACACGACGATCATCTGCGGACCGTGCTTGGAGAACCTGAAAAACGCCGGCGCGGATGCCGGCAAGGAGTGACCTGATGTCTTTGTCAGTGCTGGAAGCTTCTTTTGATCTCGTCGGCCACGTTCTTGGCCACGGCGAGCAGCTCACGTCGGACGTCGTACGCGACTCCAAGGCGGTCGCCTCAGAGGCCGCGGCCTTCTACAGCGCGACGACGCGGGGGTTCAGCGACGCCAAACGAGCCACGCCGCGCTTCTTGCGCATCGTCAGCGAGGCCGGGCGTATTGCAGCCAGCTACCGGTTGCACGAGTCCGCGGCGCCCCATATGAGCCCCGAGCTGCGCCAGCGGCGCATGAACCGGGTGCACGCCGCCAACGCCAGGCGGGTGTACGGGCTGTGCATCGAGCTGGGTGGCGGAGTCCTGAAGCTGGGCCAGTTTCTGTCATGCCGGATGGACCTGCTCCCCGACGCCTGGGTGCAGGCGCTCTCGGGCCTGCAGGACAACGTTCCCGCGCAGCCGTTCACCGAGATCGCCCCATATGTAGAGGTGGAGCTGGGCGCTCCGCTGGACACGCTGTTCGCCACCTTTGACCCGGAGCCGCTGGCCGCCGCGTCACTGGCGCAGGTGCACGCGGCCACGCTGTTGGACGGCACGGCGGTCGCGGTCAAGGTGCAGCGCCCGGGCATCGACGAGATCATCGAGACCGACATCGCTGCGATTCGCGTGGCGGCCGGCATGCTGCGCGGGCTGTTGCCCGAGATGGACATGGAGACCATCACGCGGCAGCTCGGCGTGTCGCTGATCGAGGAGCTGGACTTCCAAAAAGAGGCGGCCAACGCGCTGGAGCTGGCGACGTGCTTCAAAGACGACGATCGGGTCATCGTGCCTGTACCGCGCCCCGCGCTGAGCACCGGCCGGATCCTGACGATGGACCGGCTGAACGGCCGCCGCATCACCGAGTTTCTGGATGCCGAGCCCGGGCAGCGAGACACCGTTCTCGAGGTGCTGATCGACTGCTTCTGCGCACAGGTGTTGCGCCATGGCGTACTCCACAGCGACCCGCACCCGGGCAACTTCCTGGTGGTCGACGGTCCCAAGGGTCCGCGCCTGGCGCTGCTGGACTTCGGCTGCGTACAGCGTTTCCCAAGTGAAGTGCGGCGCGCCTACGCGGGCCTTGCTTCGGCGATCGTCAGCCGCGACTTCATGCGCGTGGCCGAGCTGCTGGACGTCATGGGCTTTCAGAGTGCGGACGACAAACCCGACTCCCTGATCACCTTTGCCCAGATGTTTTTGGAGGCCTTCTCTGAGGACCTGGCGGGGGGGCTGGACAGCATCGACGCGCGCGCGCAGCTGGAAAAGGCGATGGCGATGGCCCGCACGAACCCGATCGTGCGCATCCCGCAGGACTTTGTGATGCTGGGCCGCGTCTTCGGCGCGCTGGGCGGGCTGTTGATGCACTACAAACCCAAGATCAACCTCTTCTTGATCCTGGCACCGCACCTGTCCCACGCTATGAGCACGCGTGCCCCCCACAGCAGACCAGAAGACGGAGGTCCGGCAGCTCGGACTGCCTGACGTCGCCGCCATCGTGATCGGTGGCATCATCGGCGTCGGCATCTTTTTCACGCCCGCCACGGTTGCCGCCGAGGTCCCGTCCCCGACGTGGGTGCTCGGCGTGTGGATCCTGGGCGGCGCCATCGCCATGCTGGGCGCTCTGGCCCTGGCCGAGATGGGAGCCCGCGTACCCGAGTCGGGCGGCGTCTACGTGTTTTTGCGCGACGGGCTGCCGCCGCGGATCAGCCGCCTGACCGCCTTTCTGTACGCGTGGATCAACCTGCTGGTCCTGCAGCCGCTTGCGCTGGCGATCATCGCGCTGGTGCTGGTGTTCAACCTGGAGTTTTTGATCGGCGCCTTGCCGGAGCCGCTGCACACGGCGACCGAGATGCTGGCGATCGCCGTCTTCGTGGCCACCAACGTGGCCGGGCTCAAGACCGGCGCGTCCGTGCAGCGTTGGGTCACGGCGGCCAAGCTGGTGGCCGTAGCGTTTCTGGTGGTCCTGGGCATGGCGTGGGGCGGCGCCCAGATCGACTGGACGGCCCCACAATCAGCGCCCACTGGTGGCCCGCTGGCCATCGTCGCCGCCGCGCTGATCCCGGTGCTGTTCTCCTACGGCGGCTGGCAGCACGGCACATTCGTGGCGGGCGTGACCCGCAATCCACAACGCAATGTGCCCTGGGGCATCGTGGGCGGCGTCATCATCGTCGTGATCGCCTACGCCACCATCAATTACGGCTACCTGCGCTTGCTCGGTCAGGAGGGCATGGCGGGCACGAGCGCGCTGGCTGCCGAAGCCTCGGCCGCCGTACTGGGAGAGGCCGGCGGCAAGGCTGTGGCGTTTGCGATCGTTCTGTCCGCCGCGGGGATCCTGAACACCATCCTGCTCGCCTTCCCATACGTCATCTTTGCCATGGCGCGGGACGGCCTCTTCTTCGACGCTTTCGGGCGATTGCACCCGCGCACCGGCACACCTGTCTGGGCCATCCTGCTGCCCGGCTGCATGGCTTGCGTGGCGGTGTTTCTGGGCGCCGACCGCATCGATATGCTGCTGGCGGGCGTCGCGTTTGGGGAGTGGGCCTTCTTTGCGCTGGCCGCCGTCGCCCTGTTTGGCCTGCGCCGCCGAGACCCGGACCACACCGGGTTTCAAGCGCCGACCTGGGTGGCGGTCGCGTTTATCGTGGTGGCCACGGCGGTGGCGATCGGCGCGCTGATCGTCAAGCCGGCGGAGTCCGCTGTGGGCGTCGCCGCGCTGGTCGTTGGTGCGGGCCTTTATTCGTGGAAACGCATCCGCTAAGGTCCGCGTCATGCGATTTCTGGTTGTACTGCTGACACTGCTTCTCCTCCCTGCCTGCGGCGACTCGGGCACCACAAACGCCAAAGCCGACGCCTCGGACGGCACCTCGGGCACCCCCGGCGACGACACCGGCGACGACACCGGCCCGGAACACACGGGCACCGAGGACACAGGCACGGAGGACACCGGCACCGAAGACACCGGCACCGAGGACACCGGCCCGGTCACGTTTCCCGAGGCCCCCGACGAGCTTGGCGGCGATCGACCCGCGACCTACGTGCTGCCGGACCAATACGACGAGGCCGACTCCTGGCCGCTGCTGCTTTTGCTGCACGGCTACGGCGCCAACGCCGGCCAGCCCGCCATCTCGGGCGGGGTCCTGCAGGACGCCTACCTGGGCCTCAGCAAGCGCTCATCCGAGCTGGGCTTCATCATGCTGCTGCCCCACGGCACCCCGGACCCCAACGGCAATCAGTTCTGGAACGCCACCCCCGCGTGCTGCGACTTCGCCAACACCGGCGTGGACGACGTGGGCTACCTCACCGGCCTGCTGGACGAGGCCGCCAGCTACTTCAACATCGATCCCAAGCGCGTCTATCTGCTGGGCCACTCCAACGGCGGCTTCATGAGCTATCGCCTGGCATGCCAGCACGGCGACCGCTTTGCCGCCATGCTCAGCATCGCGGGCTCCACCTTCAACACCGAGACGGAGTGCTCTCCGGGCACGGCCAAGCTCAGCGTCGCCCAGGTCCACGGCACTGACGACGGCACCATCCCGTACGCCGGAGAGCCGGGCAAATACCCGGGCGCCATCGAGGCCGGCCGGCGCTGGGCCGACCGCAACGGCTGCACGGGCGACTCGACAGCCCTGGACCCGATCGACATCGTCAGCGGCGAGAACGGCGCCGAGACCCAGATTCAAGCGTGGGGCACCTGCGAGGACGACACCGAGGTCCAGGTCTGGACCCTGGACACCATCGGCCACATCCCGGCGTTCAACGACGACTTCTCAGCGACCGCGTTGGAGTGGCTGCTCTCGAAGAGCCGCCCGTAGAGAGTCCGCTAGAGTGGTCCCTGGCTGAAGTGGCCGTCCATAAGGCCGCCCTGGGTCCAGGTGTTGGCGTTGACGCGGATGAAGCCCTCGGAGCCGTTGCCGCCTTGACCACCCTTGCCGCCTTTGCCGCCCTTGCCGCCTGTCCCACCGCCTTTGTGGCCCGAGCCGCCGAAGCCGCCGAAGCTGCCGCTAAAGCCCACTGAGCCCTGACCACCCGCGGCCATCAGCGTGCCCTGGTTCACGACGGTGTCGCCGATCAGCAGGATGCTCCCGCCCGCGCCGCCGCCCCCGCCACCGCCGCCGCCGCTGCTGGAGCCGCCGCCACCACCACCGATGGGATCGTCCTTGAAGGACTGCGGCTTCTTGCCGCTCTCGCCCGAGCCGCCGAAGCCCCCGGGGCCGCCGTTGCCGCCATGTGCGTCGATCGTGCCGCCCGCGATCGCGATCTTGTTGGCCGCGCACAGCATCAGGGCGCCGCCGCCGCCACCGCCGCCGCCGCCGCCGCCGCCGCTGAAGCCCGGTGAGCCGCCAAAGCCGGTGCCGCCGTTCCCCGTGCCCCAGCCGCCTTTGCCGCCAAAGCCGCCGAAGCCGCCGAGTCCGCCGCCGCTGCCTCCGTAGAGCACCTGCAGGCTCTCATCGCTGTACGCAGCGCCGCCCGTGGCCGGACCGACCGGCCCCAGACACGCCTGTCCGGCCGCGCCCTGGCCGCTGATTCCGTTGCCGGGCTGTCCGTTTGTGCCGTCGCCGCCAGGTGACGCGTCGGACCCGTTCTTGGCGTGGCCCGCGCCGCCGCCGCCCGCGCCGCCACCGGCGCCCGCGCCGCCACCGCCGCCGCCACCGGCCGAGCCATCGCCGCCATCACCGCCGCCACCGCCGCAGAAGCCCTCCTGCCCCTTGCCCGGACCTTTGCCCAGACCGTTGCCGAAGACGCAGCCGATGCCCTTTTGCCAGTTACCGCCCGTGTGGCCCCCTGCCCTACCGACACCGCCGATGCCTGCGATGTTGGTGCCGCCCTTGGAGCCATCGGTGCCGAACAGGTCGACGGTCCCGGCCACCGTGATGTCGCTGGTGGACGTAAACGCCACCGGGTATTGGCCGATCACATTGACCTTGGCGTCTGATTCGATAACCAGGCTGGCGAAGTGGAAGACCCGCAGCTCGCTGACCAGCGGCCCGATCTGCGCAACCAGCACGCCCCCCTCGATCAGCTCGCCGCCAGCGCTGATCGTGCCATCCGACGTGTTGACCGTCACGGCACCCGACAGCACGACGTCGCCCAGCGCGCCCGTGGTCTGCCCGGCCGGCCCGCAGTCTACTTCGCCGCCCGCGCCCTCGCAGCTGCCCGCCGCGGTGCAGGCGTCGTTGCTGGTGTTGGCATCGCCGTCGTCACACGGCTTGCCCAGGCAGTCGTCCGCACACGCGCAGATCTCGGCCGGCGAGCACACACCGTCGCCACAGCAGTTGGCCTGCGGAATGCCCAGGCACGCGCCCTCGAAGCAGACGTCCCCGGCGGTGCAGGCGTCGCCGTCGGTGCACACCTGCCCCTCGCAGTCGGCCGCGCACTCACAGCCCTCGGTCGGCTCGCACACCCCGTTGCCGCAACAGTTGGCGGCCGCGATACCGGCGCACTCGCCGTTGTTGCACGCATCCAGCTGGGTGCACTCGTTACCGTCGTCACAGTCCCCCGGCACCGGCGGATAAAGACACCCGGTCTCCGCGCTGCACTCGGAGCCCGTACAGGGGTTGCCGTCGTCGCAGGCCAGCGGCTCGCCGATGCAGGCCCCAGCCTGGCACACGTCGTTGGTCGTGCAGCCGTCGCCATCGTCGCAGGTGCCCTCGATGGGCGCCGCCGAGCACACGCCGTCCGGGCCGCACGAGTCCGCAGTGCACGGATTGCCGTCATTGCACAGCACCGGCTCGCCCACGCATAGACCGTCTACGCAGATGTCGGCACCCGTACACGGATCGCCATCGTCGCAGCCGCCCTCGATCGGCTCAAACACACACTCGGCCTCTGCGTTGCAGCTGTCCACGGTGCAGTCCTGGCCGTCGTCGCACGTTGTCGCCTCGCCCGCCACGCACTCCCCCGCCTGGCAGGCGCTCTCTGCCGTGCACTCGTTGCCGTCGTCGCACTCCGCTCCGTCCTCGGCGGCTACCAGCGTGCACGCCCCCTCGGCATCGCAGCCCGTCGCGATGTTGCACGGGCCCTCGCCCTCGCACGGCAGCGCCTCGCCGGCACACTCACCGGCCACGCAGGCGTCCCCCAGGGTGCAGCTGTTGCCGTCGTCGCACAGCTCGCCGTCCGTAACCGGCGCAAAGCTGCAACCGATCGTCACGTCGCACGTATCCAGGGTGCAGGGCTCGGCGTCATCGCACTCGATGCTGCTGCCGTCGGCGCAGCTGCCCTGTCCGTCCCACGTCTCACCCACGGTGCAGGCGCTCCCGTCATCGCACGGGGTCCCTGCTTCGGGAAACTGCGGCACATCTTCTTCCGCCACGTCAGGCGACAACGCGGCGTCCTCAGCCGCCTCCGCGTCCTCGCCATGGGGCTGCGGGGCGTCCGTGGTAGCAAAGAGCACGTCGCTCGCATCGGACCCGGCGGTCTTGGATGTTCCATCGTCACCGTCGTCCGGGCAGCCTACCGACAGCAGGCACACGGCCACCCACGCCGAAACCGATCGCATCCGGCGTCCTACCACGTGAACACCACGCTGCCGTGGCCGGTCTTTACGCCGGAAGAGTTCGACTGCGCCGTACCCCCGTTGAACGACCCACCGCCACCGCCTGCCGGGGCCGGGTTACCCGTGTACTTCTCGCCGCCGCCGCCCGAGAAGCCGCCGCCGCCGCCACCGCCGTGACTGGACGCCACCGTACCGCCGCCGCCGAAGCCGCCCGACGTGCCCTCGCCCGAGACCCCCGCGGGGTTGCTCTTGACGCTGTTCCAGCCTTTGCCTTTGGCGGGGCCGGAGCCGTCGTTGCCGTTGCACCCGCCCTGCTGCTGGTTCGTGGTGCACGCCGTACCGCACTCGCCGGTCACGCCGTCCTTGCCGGTGGCAAAGGACGGGCTGCCGCCGCTGGTGCAGATCGCGCCGCCGCCACCGCCGCCGGCCGCCAACAGCAGCGCCTGATTACCCGGCCGGAAGATAAACGAGCCGCCACCGCCGGTCCCGGACTCATTGGCCTGGTTGCTGCCGCGATCCTTGCCGCGCTCACCCACGATGACGCTGAGGCTCTCGCCCGGCGTGACGACAAACGTGCCCTTCATGCGCGCCCCTCGACCACCCTGCTGCGAGCACGGGTTGTTCTTGCCGCCCTGAGCGCCGAACGCCTCGATGGTCAGCGACGTCACACAGTCGGGCACGACGAAGGTCTGCACAGAGTTCGTCTGGCCCAGGTTCTGGCTGCCGCTCGCCAGGTTGCAAACGGGCACGCACGCGCCCGATTGGCAGTGCAGCTCGGCCCCGCAGGACGTGCCGTCCGCGAGATTGGTGAAGACGCAGCCGTTATCGCAGGAGTCCGTGGTGCACACGCTGTTGTCGCTGCAGGTCAGTGTGCCGGTCGGCGTGCACGCGCCATCCGTACACACGTCGCCCGTCGTACACGCGTCGTTGTCGCTGCACACCGCCGTGTTGTTGGCGTTGACGCAGCCCAGCGCCGGGTCGCAGCTGTCGGTGGTGCACACCTTGTTGTCCTCGCACACCACCGTCCCGGTCCCGGTGCACGCACCTGCGATGCACACGTCGGCCGGCGTGCATGCGTTTTTGTCGTCGCACTCGGCCGTCGTATTCGCCGTCGTGCAGCCGGTCTTGGGGTCGCAGGCGTTGGTCGTACAGACATTGCCGTCATCGCACGGCAGCTGACCGCTCCCAACGCAGGCGCCGCCGACGCAGGTGTCGTTTGGGGTGCACAAGTCGCCGTCCGAGCAGGCGGCCGTGTTATCCGCGTGCTTGCAGCCGGTCTTGGGATCGCAGCTGTCGGTGGTGCAGACCTTCTCGTCATCGCAGTCCAGAAGGCCCGTGTGGATGCAGGCGCCGTCGACACAATGATCGCCAAACGTGCAGCCGTTGGCGTCCGTGCACTCACCGCTCGCCGGCGCATGCGTGCACTCACCGGCGCTGCAGCCGTCGGTGGTGCACACGTTGTTATCGTCGCAAGACTTGGCCGCCCCCGCCGTGCACACGCCCGCCGCGCAGCTGTCGCCCACGGTGCACGCGTCGCCGTCCGAGCACGCGCCCGCCGCCGCCACATGCTGGCAGTCGCCGCCCGGGACGCACACGTCCTTGGTGCATTGGTTGCCGTCGTCGCAGTCGAACACCCCGACGCCCACGCACACGCCGCCCGTGCACGTGTCACCCGTCGTACACGTGTTGGTGTCGTCGCACGGATCGGTGTTGTTCGCATGCGTGCAGCCCACACCCGACTCACAATCGTCCGCCGTACATGGGTTGCCGTCGTCGCAGCTGGCCGCCTGAGTCCCGACGCATCCGCCCTGCGCGCATTTGTCGCCCGCCGTGCACGGATCCCCATCGTCACAGCCGGCGTCCAGCGGCGCGTTCACGCAGCCCTTGGCCGGATCGCAGGAGTCCTGAGTGCAGATGTTGTCGTCGCTGCAGTCCAGCAGCCCGGAGCCCGAGCACGCGCCCTGACTACACCCGTCCCCGGTGGTGCACACGTTGCCGTCGTTGCAGTCGCCGTCGTTGGGCGACGTCGTACACCCGGCGACGGCATTGCAGCTGTCGTCCGTGCACGGGTTGCCGTCGTTGCAGGCGATCTCGGGACCGCCTTCACACTCGCCCGCCTTGCACGCATCACCGACCGTGCACACGTTGCCGTCGCTGCACGGCTGACTGTTGGCGACATGCTCGCACCCGGAGGTGGGATCACACAGATCCGTGGTGCACGTGTCCCCGTCATCGCAGCTGACCGCCTTGAGGCCCTTGCACGCGCCACCGGCGCAGGTGTCGCCCGCAGTGCACGGGTTGTCGTCGTCACACGGCGCCGTGTTGTTGCCGTGCTGACAGCCGGCCGCGATGTCACAGCTGTCCAGCGTGCACACGTTGCCGTCATCACACTTCAGACTGCCCCCGGCCGCGCACGCGCCCGCAGCGCAGTGATCGCCCGTCGTACACGGGTTCTTGTCGTCGCAGTCACCGTCGCTGGGCGCAAAGGTGCACCCGGCGCTGGAGTCGCAGTCCGCGCTGGTGCACGGGTTGCCGTCATCACAGGCCTGGGGCGGTCCGGATTGACACTCGCCGCCCAGGCAGAAGTCCGCCACCGTGCACGAGTTACCGTCGTCGCAGGCCGCCTTGTTGTTGGTGTGCACGCACCCCTTCCCCGGCTCGCAGGAGTCGTCGGTGCACGGGATGCCGTCATTGCAGTTGATCGTGCCGCTGCCCTCGCATTGGCCGTCCTGGCACGCCGCGCTCGCCGAGCACGCGTCCCCGTCATCACACAGCCCGCCCTGGTTGTCGGGCGCCGTCTGGCAATCGCCCGACAGCGGATGACACGCCGCCTTCAGGCACTGCGCGCCCGGCCCCTCCGGCTCGGGACAGGCGATGACGGTCTTGGGGTCCACGGTACACTTGTGCGGGAACGCCGCGACATCGCAGAAGAGCGTGCCGTTGCAGACGTCCCCGTCCTCCAACAGCACGCAGTCCAGGTCCGTCTTGCACTCACACGAGACGCCGACGCCGGTGCAGTCGCCTAGCGCGCATGCGTCGTTGACCGTGCAGGGATCGCCGTCCGTACAGGCCGCGTTATTAAAGGAGTACGCGCAGCCTCCGGTGGGCTCGCAGGTGTCCGTGGTGCAGATGTTGCCGTCGTCGCAGTTGATCGTGGTGCCGCTGCAGACCCCGTCCTCGCAGTGATCAGCCAACGTGCAGTTGTTGCCGTCATCGCACGACGCCCCGGCTTTGGCCGTGTACTGACAGCCGCCAGCGCCGTCGCACGCGTCGTCGGTGCAGGCGTTGTCGTCGTCACAGGTCGCCTCGTCGGTCTCGCCGTCGCAGTCGTCATCCACGCCGTTGCAGACCTCCGCCTGTGGATCGCCGGCGTCGCACGCGGTCAACCCCGCCTCGGTGCAGGTGCGCGCTCCGGTGCAGGTGCCGTGGTCACCGGACTTCTCGCATGGGGTGGACAGGCCGAGCTTCACCGCCTCCGCGGAGCACGCACACACACCGCTGTCCGCGCGGCACTGCTGAATCGCCACGCCCTCAGTCGTCTCCACCGCCGTGCAGCTGTAGCCCGGTGGACACCCGCCGGTCTCCGAGCAATCGGCGCCACAGAAGCTGCCGTTGGCTCCGTACGAGACACAGACGTCCTCGACGCCAAACGCGGACGCGCACTCCGCGGACTCAGCGCATGCACGGCACAGATGGGTGTAATGCGACACGCACGCGTACAGCAGATCGGTGCCGAAGACCTGCTGGCAGCTCCATCCGTCGGGACACTCGTCCACGCACGCCTTGGAGCACACCTGATTGCCGAGGTGCGTGATGCAAAAGCCCGAGTCGCAGTCGCCGTTGCCCTCGCAGGGCGCCATGAACGCACCCGCAGCCGGCGGCACGTCGATGGTGGGCCCACTGTCCTTTTCGGGGTCCGGGATCACGCCCTGGTCGCTCGTGGCGGGGCCATTGTCGATATTGGGCGCGGACACTTCGATCAGAGAGGCGTCACCGCTACTGGTCGTCGGTCCAGCGCCGGGCGCAGACGCATCCTGCGAGCATCCCGCCCACGCAAGCCCCAGCGCCAGCGACGCCAGGCCGTACAACTTCCGTGTCGAGTCCATGCACCCGAATCTACCAGATTAACGACGCTTTTTGCTCTTGACCGGGGTCGCAGGCACCGCCTTGCTGAGCGCCGCCAGCATCACGACGACGCCGAAAACGATCCAGATGACCGCCCAAAACCAGTACGGCAACCACAGCGCGCCGGCGACCGTGTGCGCGTCCGAGCCACCCGCGGCGACACCGTTGACGACCAGGTTTGAGCTGAACAGGACCTGGATGGACGTGATCGCGTTCAAGCAGCAGGTCGCCGCAACAAAGGTGTAGAGCCAGCCGCTCAGCTCAGGCTTCAGTGACCAGCCGGCGACGCCGAGGACCAGCCCGATCGCCAGCACCGCGCCGATGCCGAAGGAGTTGCGCACGTAGAAGGCGACCGACAGCAGCATCAGCGCGCCAAGAATCGTTAGACCGACCTTTCCGGCGGATTTACGTTTGCGAAACCACATCATCAACGCGCCGATCACGCTGGTGCCGACGTATCCGGCGCTGGCGACCCAGGCGGTGGCAAAGGCGCTGGTCGGGCGCATGGTCTGGGCCAGCCCGGTGCCGTCTGGAAAGACCTCCAGCTTGACGATGCTGCCGCCCACAATGACAGCGGCGATGCCGTGACACATCTCGTGGATCCAGGTGGAGAAGATCATCAGCGGATACAGCACATAGCGGCCGTATGGCACGTTGAGCAGCACCACAAGCACCACCAGCGCCGTCAACAGCCGCTGCTCGCTCATCAGAAACTTTTTCATGACCGTCCGCTTCTCATGGAAGTGGGGAGTGTACCCCAAATGCGCGTGCCAATTATGGAACGTTGGGGTGTAATAGCCGCGCCTGCTTGAAGAAGAGCCGGCGGCCCATGATCTTGAACTCGATGTCCACGCCGAAGCCGGTCCGGCCCGCAGTCAGCGCTTTGTGCACCTGCGCGGTAGCCGTCGCCAGCTCTTGCAGAAGGGCCTTCCGGCCTGGGCGGCCGACAAATACCGGCCCGATGCTGGACGCGGTGATGACTTTCCCGGGCGGCGACGCGCCCATGCGAAAGCGGAAGGCCTCCGGGATCTCCCCCGGAGCCGGGTTGGTGACCAGGCGGCTGCCCGGCTGGGCGTTGACCCAGATCGTGGGGGGCTTGCCCGGGATCGTGAGGATCACGCCGTTTGCGGCTTCATCGACAAACGCCTCATTAATAAGGACAGCCATTGCGGCGCGCCTGTGGTCGATGCCGAAATACTCGCGCTCCAAAAACGCCTGCGGGCGCCACAGCGACGCATACACGCGCTGCAGGCCGCGCTGCAGGTTGTTGTCTTCGCGGTGCCGCCAAAAGCCCGACGAGCGGTACAGCCCGGCGCCGTTGAAGTGCGCCAGGTCCTCGCAGTTGGTCGAGCTGCGCAGGCGGATCTTTTTGGCGTGTCGCATCGGTCCGGCCAACAGCCTGCGGATGGCCAGCATCGTGCGCGGCGGCACCTTTGTGGCAAAGATGGCCCGCCGGATCCCGCGAAGCCGCTCCCGCAGCTGCTTGGGGTCCAGCTTGGAGCGGTCGGCCAGAAACCGGCTGATGACCGCGGACGCCTCGCCGGCCTCGACCACCTCGAAGTAATGCTCAAACCCCAGCGCATACCCGGGGCGGACCAGCTTGGGGAGCAGGCGTCGAAGGCGGGCGTAGTTGGCGGCCTTGGCGCCGACCGTGTCGGTGGTGTGGATGCCTTTGTTGAGGTCGATGACGCCGCGGATCCCGCGCACCGGCTCGGGGATAGTCACCTTTTTGGGCGGGTGCTTCGCCCAGAAGCGCTCGGCGCGACGCAGACTCAGCGGCTCGATCACGACCTTGGCCGAGCTCGCCTTCAGCCGGACGAGCCGGTTCACCTGCCGGTGCGCGCCCGGCAGCTTGTCCATCGACAGCGCGTACAGGTTGGGCGTGCCCCGATTTTTGGCGAGCAGGTTGACGTGACTGAGCGGGGTCTGCGCCGCCAGCGTGATGATGCCGCCCACGGGTGGCACGCGTTTGGGCAGGGTCTTGAAGATGACGATGTCGCGCGGGCCAAACTGATGGAGCTTGCCCGCCTCGGCGATGCGCAGTGTGCCGACCGCCTCACCGGGGTTCAGCACCTCGACCGCGCGGGCACCGGAGGCGTCCAACAGCCCCTGCAGGGTGATCCACGAAACCCCGGCCGCCTCGAGCTGGGGAGCGATGCCGCGATTCGGCTTGGACTTCAGTGACTTGGCCAGCACGACAAGTCCCGGGGTCTTGCGCGTGCGCTGCAAGGTAGCCATCAGGCGCAGAACGGCCGCGGTCATCTGCGCGTCGGTGTCCCTATAAGAGTAGTCCTCCAAGCGGACGGCCCAGAGCCGACGTGTTCCCGCACGGGCGATGTTCACGCCGCTGAGGTCGTAGAGGAAAAACGGCACGTACTTGCGGGTCGCCGGGTCGCGCACCTGGGCTTTGAAGGTGCGAAAGGTGATGCCGGTCTTGAGGCCGCGCGACACGTACTCGGCGTGCCCCTGATACTGCGACGGCGAATAGAGATCGACGCGGGGCTGTTGCTTCTCCCAGTCGACGGCCACGCCTGTCCAGGTCGGCAGGCGCCCGTAGCTGAGAAAGCTCTCGGGCGGTGGCGTGCCGGTCAAAACGGCGACGGTAAGGAGGAGCACCATGACGATGAATGATAGAACCACAAACCCATGAAGAGTCTTTCCACCATCTTGGTTTTAACGCTCGCAGGCCCGGCCGCCGCCGCAACCAACGACCTGCCGTGGCTGTGGGGTGGCCCGTCTATGGAGACCACCACCTGGCAGCACAACCCGCGCGCGATCACGTACGCCGGCGTGGCCTATGTGCTGACGGCCAAGAAGAAGCCGGAGCAGATCGTCGTTCATCGCCGCAACGCCGACGGCAAGACCGTGTGGACACACCCGCTGGCGTCGCACTTTGTCGACTCGGCCATCGCGGTGACCGACGGCAAGCGCGTGTACGTGGCGCATCACTCCTGGATTTCCAGCGGCTGCTTCGTGACCGCGCTGGACGCCGCCACGGGCAAGGCGATCTGGACCAGCACGCTGTTTGCCGCGGGTCCAGTCAGTCACAGCAAGTACCGCAACGAGGTGCGGATCGCGCTGCGGGCGGCCGGTGTCGTCATCACCGGCAACGAGGCGGGCGGACAATACGTCGAGGTGCTGGACCCCGACACCGGCAAGCAGCGCAGCCATCAAAAGGTGGACTCTGAGCTTGCGCGCATGGAGTTTCGCTGGCTGCGTGCCGGTCGCGCGGACCTGCTGCACGACGACGCGACGTATGCCGTCGTCGATTGGCGGCTCAGCAAGAAGACCTCAGCGGGGCAGGTCGCGTGGACCGTCGAGCTGCCCAAGGGCTCGGACACGGCGGTGCTGGCGATGGTCGACAAGCGCTTGGTGGTCGTCGTGCACAACCGTATCTCCACCGGCGCCGCCGTCCTGGGGTTTGCCCCGGACACCGGGCGCCAGATCTGGACCACGCGCCCGCGCGGGCTGGGCCCCATCGGCCACTCGCAGTACCTCAACGAGGTGTCGCTGGAGGCCCGCGGCAAGCTGGCCGTGCTGATGGGCAAAGAGTCGGCGGGCAAGTACGTGGTGGCTCTGGAAGCAGCGACAGGAAAGGTGCGCACTGAGCGCACGTGGTAAACTCGGCCGGGTGAGAATCCCCAACATTGCAGTAATCGCAGCCCTCGTGGGCTTGCTGGGTGCCTGCTCGGACTCGGGCAGCATCGTGACGCCCAACCCCAGCGGCACGCTTGATACCAGCGTGCAGTTTACCGACGACACGAAGGCATCCGATACGCCTGTCGTAGACGACGACGCCGAGACGCCGCCTGAGGACACGCCGGTCGAAGACACACAGCCCGAGGACGTGCCGGTCGAAGAGGACATCCCCGTCGAGGACGATGTGCCCGTCGAGGACGATGTGCCCGTCGAAGACGTTGTGCCGCCAGACCAAGATGCGCCGGTCGAAGAGGACATCGACGATCCGGTCGACGCGTGCGTGGCCACGACCTGCGCCACCGAGGGCAAGAACTGCGGCGACATCGACGACGGCTGCGAGGGCACGGTCAACTGTGGCGAGTGCTTCTCCCCCAACGAGTGCGGCGGCGGCGGCATCGACAACGTGTGTGGCTGCGCGCCCGACTGCGCCGGTCAATACTGCGGCAACCAGGACGGCTGCGGCGGCGTGTGCGTGCCCGGCTCGGGGTGCTGCTCGCCCGTCTGCAACGGCAAGACATGCGGCGCGCCCGACGGCTGTGGCGGCTTCTGCTCGGCGGGTTCGGGCTGCTGCACTCCGGTGTGCAACGGCAAGCCCTGTGGCCAGTCCGACGGCTGCGGCAGCACCTGCCAGCCCGGATCCGGCTGCTGCACGCCCTCGTGCAACGGAAAGATCTGCGGTCAATCCGACGGCTGCGGCGGCACCTGCCAGCTCGGGTCGGGCTGCTGCGCGCCGGTCTGCGCGGGCAAGGACTGCGGCGCATCGGACGGCTGCGGCAGCACATGCAAACCGGGTTCGGGCTGTATCGAAGGCCCCACGGTGTGCTCCAGCGAGCCGGTCGGCCAGACCGGCGCCATCGGCGGCACGGGCAACGGCGTCTGTGATGCCAAGAACATCCTGACCAATGACGGCAAGGCTGCGACCTTCTGGGGCGGCACCAACAACACCTACCAGGCCGATGGAAAGGACGTCACGGCCTGTCTCGTCGTCGACTTCGGCGGGGTGTGCACGCCGTCCAAGATCTGCGTGGAGGCGTGGGTGGGCGACGGCGCGTGCGGCGACACCTGCGGCGGCTCCTGCAAAAGCTGCAACTTCGCCCCCGGCAGCCTGGAGGTCTTCTCCAACACGACCAACAGCACGCTCACCTACAAGCACGAGTTCCAGATGTCGGTGCAGGCGATGGGCAACCCGGGCACCACGTCGTGCCTGAACCCCAAAAACGGCGAGGTGCGCTGGGTCATGGTGTGCCGCAGCGACTGCACCAAGGATGCTTGGAACGTGCTGATCGACCGGGTGTTTTTGGAGCCTTAGCTCGTATGGCGCTCGATGAAGTCGAGGGTGGCGTCGTACCAGGCGGCGATGTTGCGCGGCTTGAGGATCCAGTGGTTCTCGTCGGGGAAGATCAGCAGCTCCGCCTCGACCCCATGAGACCGCAGCCCTTCGAATAGCGCCAGGCCTTCGCCGATCGGGCAGCGATAGTCCTTCTCACCGTGAATGATGAGAGTGGGCGACTTCCAATTCGCGATTCCGGTTCGCGGGGAGTACGTGTCGAACAAGTCGCGCTCGGCGTACGGCGAGGTGCCGCCCATCTCCAGCACCCACCAGCCCGGGAAGTCGGTGACCCCGTGAAAGGCGGACATGTCAAAGATGCTGGCGTGCGTCACCAGGCACTTGAAGCGATCGGTGCTCCCGCCGATCCAGTTGGTCATGTACCCGCCAAACGAGCCGCCCATCGCCACCATATTGCACTCATCCACGTCGGGGCGCGCGCCGACGACATCGGCGACGGTCATCAGGTCGCGATAACATTGACCGCCCCAGGTGTTGCCCCAGATCCCCTCCACGCTGGCCTGCCCGAAGCCGGTCGAGCCGCTGGGGTTGGGCAAAATGACCGTGTAGCCCTGGGCCACGGGCACCAGACTGTTCCAGCGCCAATGCCACACGTCCGACCACTGATGAATGGGGCCGCCGTGGATGAACATGATCGTGGGACGCGGCCCGGTTTTTCCGTCGTTGGGCGTGACCACAAACGCCTGAACGTCGCGTGATCCTTCGACGGCGACGGTGATCCGCTCCACGGACGCCACGGCGTCCCCGTCGGCGCGTGCAAACCCGCTGAGCTCAGCGGCAAGTTCAGGTGTCTGCTGCGCTGCCAGCGCCACGGTAAACGGCTCCGGTGGATGCAAGATGCTGGACCGCAGGCCCGCGATTCGGTCCGAGCCCGGGACGAGGCAGAGGTTGGTGTGCGACCCGCCACTGTGGACCGACGTGATGCGCGTCACCTCACCCGAGCGCGCGTGCACCGCGTAAACGGCCGTGTCACCGCGGTCGTCCACGGGACAGATCAGCTTGTCGCCGTCCGCGGACCACTTTGCCGGAAAGAACCAGCGGTCCACGTCGGTCGCCAGCGCCCGGTATTGGCCGGTCGCCAGATCATAAACGCGCAGCTCTTCGCCACCGTGCGCCTCGACGGAGCGCCGCATGCGATTCAAGGCCAGCTGAGACCCGTCCGCCGACAGCACCGGGTTGGCGTTGTGCACCAGCGGCTCGTCCCCGACCACCGTGACGTCGCCCGTCTCGGTATCGATGACGTGGATATAGCGATCAGCGATGCGGTCGGCGGCCAGCGGCGTCTCCGCGATGATCGCGATGCGCCCGCCGTCCGCGCTGAGGCTCCAGGTCGTGTCCAGATACTCCCGATCGGCGCTCGGCGTCAGGTCGCGCCGCCCACCGCCTGCGCAGTCATAAACGACGACGTGCGGGCGCTCGGCAGGGACCCAATGATCCCAGAAGCGCACCGGCCCCTCCGTGTACCGCAGCACCGACGGCCCCTTGTCCTTGAGCTCATCCGCGGTCTTGCGCTGGTCCTCGTGCTTGATGCCGGGAAGTACCGCGGCCAGCGCCACCAGCCGGTCGCCGGCAAACTTGAACTCCGACACCCCCAGCGGCTCGTCGGTCAGCGGCTGCGGCTCGCCACCCACGGCGGGCAGAATCCACACCTGGTTGCGCGTAACCTCCTGGCCCTCCGTCACGCGCCGGTCGCTGAGAAACCCGAGCGCGCCGTCCTGCCGAAAGCACGGCGCGGTATCCTTGGACGCCCCACGCGTGAGCTGCGACGGCTCGCCCGATCCGAGGGGGACACGCCAGAGGTCGGCCATGTACTTGCTGCCGTCATCGTTGAGCCGCTGCACCGAGACCGCCAGCCAGGTCCCATCCGGCGCGGCCGCCACCGCGGACACACGGCGCAGCCCGACCAGCTGTTTCACATCGAACGTCATGTCGCGGGGTCTCCTATGACTTGGGGGTCGGCAGAGTATATGGTGTTTGCATGCGGATCCCCAGACACGTCGTAGCGCCTGTGTGCGCTGCCCTGGTTTTGAGCGCGTGCGGCTTCAAAAAGGGCCCGGACCTCTTTGCCGAGGACAAGCAGAACGCCAAGGTGGACAACACGCTGACGGTCGCGTTTCAGTTCGAGGGTGGCGAGACGGTCGCCGGCCGCGCGCCGGGACCGGACGGCGGCCCCACGATCGAGAGCTGCTGGGCCCCACTCTCGATAGCCGGCGACAGACAATATCTGCTGCGCCCCGCGGTGCCGGTCAGCCAGGCCGGGGACGTCGTCAAGCTGCTATGGCAGTTCAGCAACGCCGAGGACCACATCGAAATCCCCGTGCAGTTCGACGACCAGGGGCAGGCGGGCTTCAAGCTGGACGTCGTGGGCGAGCTGAAATTCCGCATCACCAATGCCGAGTTGAGCGCGGTGGACAGCCAGGGCCGTGTCGGCGAGCCCCTGCGTCTGAGGATCATCCTCGCCAAGAAGGCCAACGAAAACGTCCCCGAGTACCTCACGCTTCAAACCGAGGGACACCCGACCCGGGCCATCGCGTTCAGCCAGAGCCCGGACTACGACTGGCTGGTCACCGGCGGGGACGACGCCAAGGTCAAGCTGTGGGACCTGTCGACCGGCCAGACCCTGCAGACCTTCGACAAACACCAGGAATGGGTCATGGACGTGGCGATCACGCGCGACGGCTCACGCATCGTCAGCGCCAGCACGGACGCCACGGTGCGCCTCTGGGATACGGAGACCGGGGAGCTGCTGCTGACGATCGGGGACGCCTCAGACATCGTCTCCAGCGTGGCGCTCACAGCGGACGACAAGTTCTTCGCCGCGGGCAGCTGGGACGGCATGGTGCGGGTCTACACGCTGGAGGGCGAGCCCGTGGCCACGCTGGATGCCGGCGATGTGGTCAACGACGTAGCGCTGTCGCCGGACGGCTCGCTGGTTCTCGCGGCAACCGGGCGACTGCTCGCTCAGGGCGGCGTGCGCGGCTGGAGCTCCGCGAAGTGGGACATGGAGTTCGACGAGGTCACTCCCCGCGAGGTGACCGCCATCGCCGTCGATGTGATGCTGTCCACCGACCCGCCGACGGGGCGCGTGGCGTTTGCCAGCGGTCGCGGCACGATCTACGTGAAGGGCACCGAGGGCTGCAAGGATGACCCGTGCGCGTTCGATCCGCCCGACAGCCTTCAGGTGAACGGCGAAGGCATCGTGACCGACGCGCTGCCAAAGGACACGATCCCGTCGCTGGACTTCGTACCCGAGCAGCCGCAGCTGGCCACCGTCACGCTCAATGGGCTGCTGACCATCTGGAATCTGGAGAAAGGGCAAATCGGCGTGAACCTGCCCACGGACCTGCCGGCGTTGGCGGTCTCGTTTGCGCCGGACCGCAAGCGGCTTGGTTATGCGGCCAACGGGGCCGCCTGGCTGCTCAAGTTCTCGCCCGCCGCCGTAAAAAGCATGCAAGGGCCAAAAGACAAATAGCCCACGCGCCCCGGATGGGCCGCGGCGACGCGCTGCAGCCGAAGATCGCCTCCGCGTACGCTTTGGTGGGCTTCTCCCGCGCCACGTCGACCCACTTGTCGTTGCCGCAGAACTTGTCGTCACAGTCGTCTTTCAGTGTTACCCACTTGTCGAGCAGTGAGTCCACAACGGTGGTCTTTCCCGGCACAAACGGGTGCGGCTCGTGCCCCTCGAACAGGGCGCGCGCCGTGTAGAACACGTCGATGGTGGCATCACGGGCGGCGGTTCGAGTGCTCCACCGGGCCTCGTCGGGGTCGCCGGGGTTCACCGTCATCCATGCTGTCGGAGTGGGCCAGCCCGTCGCGCTCTTCGTCGTGCTCGTAGGTGATGGCGTCCACGTAGTTCATCACGTGAACGATCTGCCGCAGGTGGGTCAGCTCGTCACGCGTGTCGTTGCGGATGGTATGCGAAAACGAGTCCTGCATGGCGTGCACCGCCTGCCCCACGTAGTAGTGCGGCAGCCACACGTCCACTTTGATTTTGCCGTAGAAGTCCAGGTAGAAGTCGGCCTCCCCGACCTCGACGTCATCGAGGTTGGGGTCGACGGCGCGATACGCCTCGTACAGCAGACCGGCGATCCGTTGGCGGGTCCCTTCGACCGCGATGCCGTTGCCTCCCGCGTGGTCGTCGGCCGGGGCGCGTAGAGCGTGCGCGTATTGTCCCTCGGGACTCGGGTCGCTGTGCAGCCGTCGCAGCTCCGAGAGGTTGAGCACTGAGTGCCCTTCTGTGTCCGGCGAGCGCACGCCCACGAGCAGGCTCACGAACATGAAGCGCTTGGCGTCGTCCATTTCCATCGGATCCTGCGGAGTGCCCGCCAGGTCGAAGGCATCACGAAAGAAGAACGCCAGCTCTCGCCAGGTCTCGGAGTCGGGCACAGGGACGCCCTGCGGGGGCACATCCAACAAAAATGCCTCAAAGGCATCCAACGTGATCCGCTCGTGACAGCCGGTACTGAACCCACTGGCGATGCTGAACGCGGACGCGTCGGTTGATACCAGAATGAGTGCGACTGCGAGTGCGCGGCTCAAAACGCGCCCTCCAGGTACATGCTGGTGCGGTATTGCACCTCCAGGATCGGGATGCCGCTGGTCACCGGCATCACGATGGCGAACGTCAGCGGGTCCAGGCCCAGCACCATGTGTTCGTGTATCGCCCAGCGCAGCCCGATGGTGCGTGCGTCCAGAAAGAAGCCGACCTCGCCCTTCTCGTCCAGGGCCGCGTCAAACACCAGGATCGACGGGCCGACCGCCAGCGACGTCCTGACGAAGCCTTTGGCAAAGATGTACTCCCCACCCACGCCGATGTTGACCGCACCGGAGACGACATCGGCCGTCCCGTCGCCTGCCGTGGACAGCCACATGTTGTGCTCCATGTGCAAAAACAGACCGACGCTGCTCCAGCGATAGCCGCCGTTCAGGCCGTAACCAAAGCGACCTGCCAGCAAGGACTTGTCCTCCGCCGCGCTGATCAGCGCCATGCTGCCTTCAAATTGAGCGAACCAGCCGCGGATCTTGCCGTCCTCGCCTTGCGCTTTGAGCTGCACGGCGGACGCAGGAGCCGCGGCCACCATGAAGATGACCACTGCCAATAATCGATGCATAGGCCGCGATTATAGGCGCATTATTTCCAGAGATCGAAGCGCATGAGGCGACATTCGATATTGCCGTTGAAGAGCGGGATCTTTCGCTTGGGCTTCAGGCCGATCTTGCCGCGCAGCGCCTTGTCACCGGCCAGGATCCAGCCGGTATAGCCGCCAAAACGCTGCTTCATCAGGTCGCCCAGGCCGCTGTACAGCGCCTCGAGCTCCTCCGGGCTGCCCATGCGCTCGCCGTACGGCGGGTTGGTCACCAGTGCGCCGCCCTCCCCGACCGGCGCCGCCTGGCTCATGTCGCGGCGATCCAAAGTGATGCAGTCGGCGACACCCGCGTTGGCGGCGTTTCGGCGGGCCACTCGCAGCATGCCGCCGTCGATGTCGGAGCCGGTGATCGGGACCTGTGGCTTGGTGAAAGTCTGATTGCGCAGGCGGTCGACCACCTTGTGAAAGGCGTGACCGTCGTGGCTGAGCCAGCGCTGGAACGCGAAGCCGGAGCCACCACGCTTGAGTCGCAGCAGACCCGGCGGATAGCGGCAGGCGATGAGCGCCCCCTCGATAAGGAACGTGCCGGACCCGCACATCGGATCGACCAGCGGTGTGGTGCCGTCCCAGCCGGCAAGCTTCAGGATGCCCGCCGCCAGCGTCTCTTTCAGCGGCGCCACGCCGGTCTTGGTGCGATAGCCGCGTTTGTGCAGCCGCTGGCCTGAGCTGTCCAGGCTAACGGTCGCAAAGCCGTCCTGAGTGACGTGCACCGCGATGGGCACGTGTGCGTTTTGGCGATCGACGCTTGGCCGACGCCCGGTCTCTTCGCGAAAGCGGTCGCAGATCGCGTCTTTGGTCACCTGGTTGACCAGCTGGACCGGCACACCCTGACGCGCCACGCGAGAGTCGACGGCCAGCGTGTGCTCGTCGTCCATCCACTGCTCCCAGGCGATGCGCTTGACCCCCGCGTACAGGTCGTCGCGGGAGTGCGCCCGGCAGCGCCCGACCTCGATAAGCACGCGGTTTGCCACCCGACATTGCAGGTTGGCGCGCCACATCAGCTCGCGGTCGCCGGTGAAGGCCACGCCGCGGCGACCGACGACCAGATCCGTCGCGCCCAGCGCCTGCAGCTCGTCGCGCAGCACCTCTTCCAGGCCCGCCTCACAGGGGGCGTACATGTTGGTCCGCCGGTTCACAGCTGCCACCGCCAGCAGCGATGGATGCGCTTGTCGCGAAAGTCGGGAGGGATGGAGTCCGGGGTCAGCTCCACAGCGCCCTCGGCGACGGCCTCATCCAGCTTCAAGCGACGGAAGTTACTGGAGAAATAGATAACGCCTCCCGGTGCCGTGACCCGTCTGATCGCGCCAAGCATGGCGGCGTGGTCGCGCTGGATGTCGAACGTGACTTCCATCTTCTTGCTGTTGGAGAACGTGGGCGGGTCGACGACCACCAGGTCCCACGAGTCGTTCGGCTGATCGTGCAGCCAGGTGCGGACGTCGGCGCGCACGACCTGGTGCTGCGAACCGTGGAGACCGTTGAGCGTCAGATTGCGCTGCGCCCACTGGCTGTAGGTGTTGGACATGTCGACCGTCGTCGTGCTCTGAGCACCGGCGCACCCGGCGTAGACGGTGAAGGAGCCGGTATACGCAAAGAGGTTCAAGAACCGCCGGCCCTCGGCCTCGTCGGCCACCCGCTTGCGCGTGATGCGGTGGTCCAGAAACAAGCCGGTGTCCAGGTAGTCGGACAGGTTCACGCGAAAGTGGTGACCGCCCTCGCCCACGTGAAAGCTGACCTGCTCGTCGTCCACCTTCTCGTACTGCTTGAGGCCGCGCTGCCGCTCGCGGTGCTTCAAGAAGACCTCGTCGCGCGGCACCCCGACCGCGGCGCCCGCAGCCACCGCCAGCGCCTCCAGCCAGGGGCCGTGGGCGGCGCCGTCCGGACTGCCGCGACGCTTGTACTCCGCGACATGCAGCCGCCCTTCGTACCAGTCCACGACCAGCGGAACCTCGGGGATGTCGCGGTCATACAGCCGGTAGCAGGACACGTCGTCGCGCTCCACCCAGCGGCGCAGGCGCCGAGCGTTCTTTTGGATGCGGTTGCACAGCATCTGGGCTTGTTGGGCGGTCTTCTCCGACACGCCGGCATGGTACTCTGTGCCGCCATGGACGTCGACGCCGTACGCAAAGAGGTCGAGCGCTTCGACCCCGCCACCGATATCGCCCATGCCTGGACACCGCCGGCTTCGTGGTACACCGATCCGGACTTCGATGCCCTGGAGCGCACGCACGTCTTCGGCGTCAGCTGGCAGCCGGTTGCACGCGTCGCACAGCTGACCGAGCCGGGCGCCTTTGTCAGCGGGTGCCTGGCCGGCGACCCGTACGTCATCACGCGCGCCGCGGACGGCGCACTGCGCGCCTTTCACAACACCTGCCGGCACAAAGCCACGCCGGTGGCGGTGGGCGACGGCACGGCGGAGCGCCTTGTCTGCCCCTATCACGGCTGGTCATACGACCTGGACGGCAGGCTGCGCACGGCGCCACGCATGGCGGGCATCAAGGACTTCGACCGTAAGGAGATGTCGCTGCGCCCCATGGCGATGCACGAGTGGGGGCCCTGGTTGTGGCTCAACCCCGCCGCCGAACCGCCGCCCTTCCCTGCCCTGACGGAGCTGAGCGCACGACTGGACAGCAGCGACTGGCGTGATCTCACGTTTGTGTCCAAGCGGTCCTGGACGCTGCAGTGCAACTGGAAGGTGTACGTCGACAACTACCTGGACGGCGGCTACCACATCGAGCACATGCACCCGTCGCTGGACGACCAGCTCAGCATGGACTCCTATAAGACAGAGGTCTTTGACACCTACTCCATCCAGGGCGCCGGCGGGGCCGAGGGTGTCGGGCGAATCGGCGCCGAAGCCATCTACGCCTGGCTCTTTCCCGCGTTCATGATCAACCGCTACGGCCCCTGCATGGACACAAACCACGTCATCCCGCTGGGCCCCGGTCGCTGCCGGGTCGACTACGAGTTCTGGTTCGCGGACCCCGACGACCAGGCCTTCATCGAGCAGAGCGTGGCGCAGGCAGACATCACCCAGCAAGAGGACATCGAGATCAGCGAGTCGGTCCAGGTCGGCCTGCGGTCATCCTCTTATGATCGGGGTCGCTACGCGCCGGGCGTGGAGATCGGCGAGCATCACTTCCATCGCCTGCTGGCCGCGCACTACAAGTCCTAGAACTTGAAGTCCTTGTCCAGGCGGGCGCGCATCTCTCTTTCTTGCTGGTCGAACTGATCGTCCCAGCCCGCTTCCTTCGCGCCCGCTTCCATACGCTGCCTCATCTGCTTTTGCGCGTGGCTGATGATGTTGATGCGGTTGTTCAGCAGCTTGATCGCGTCATTGAGTTTCGCGATGACGAAGACGATCGCCAGCGAGGCGATGATGAGAACCATGTCCGTGACCGACATAGCGCAATCCTAAGTCAGGCCGTGCCGGTGCGGTATTTTTCTGCCCAAAAACACGTCAGAATGACTTGCAATGCACAGACTTCCGCCGCCTGAGATGCCCCATTGGATCGTGGAGATGCTGCCGACTGCGACCCAGCGGTACAGCGTTGAGATCGATGGACGCAAGATGCACGTGATGGAGATCGGAGCCCCCGAAGGCCAGCCGGTGCTCATGCTGCACGGCAACCCCACCTGGGGCTTTCTATATCGCGATATCGCGGCTCAGCTGCTGGACGACAACGTTCGCATCGTTCTGCCGGACCTCTTCGGCCTCGGTTTCTCGGACCGCATCAAGCCGGCGGAGCATACGCTGGCCAATCATGGCGGGTGGATCGCGGCGCTGCTCGACACACTGGAGCTGCAGCGCGTCGTGTTTGTGGGGCAGGACTGGGGCGGCGCGATCGGCGTTTTGGGCGTGGGCCAGGAGCGGCTGGCCGGCCTGGTGGTCCTGAATACCGTGCTGGGACCGCCGCGGGAGGGCTTTCGGCCGACCGCCTTTCACCGCCTGGCACAGACGCCGATCATCAGCCACCTCCTGTTTCGCGGCTTCGGCTTCCCCCAGGTCGCGCTGTGGACGGCCCAGGGCGACCGGGCCAGCATCCGCGGCAAAGTCGCGCACGCCTATCGATATCCGCTGCGCGGTCTGTCCAACAACGCGGCCCCGCTCGCTCTGGCGCGGATGGTCCCCAACTCGATGAAGCACCCGTCAGTCGAGCCACTGCGCCGCTGCGCGGACATCATCAGCGCCTTTGAAGGGCCCAGCGCCATCGTCTGGGGCGACAAGGATCCGGTCCTGGGAAAGCTCATCCGGCGCACCCAGCGCGCCCTGCCTGACGCCCCCTGCGTACGCACCGAGGCCGGGCATTTTCTGCAGGAAGAGGTGCCCATACCTATTGCCGATGCCGTACGCGATGTGATCTCACGGTTAAATCAACCAGCGTAAAGTAAATCTAAAGCCTGCCCGCCCCGGTCCCGAAAGCCCTTGTAGGACACACTTGGAGAGTTTTCGTAGTGACTTCCATGATCGAGGCGCTTTTCTTTGGCGAGCATGACGCGCTGACCAACGCCCATGAGATCCCCAACGACATCCAGATCCGCATCGACCAGAGCGAGGGGCTGCCATCACATCAGCTGCTCGCCGGACGGGTCTTTGACGTTGTCAGCGGCGCCGCCACGCCCACCCAAATCTACAACGCCATCAAGCCGGACATCGGGCTCACCGCCCAGCTGATGAGCATGGCCAGCCGGACGCGCGGAGAGCCGCCGGCACGCCATCTCGCCATGGCGATGGATCGTCTCGGCGTGCAAAAAGTTCGCGCCGTGTCGACCGCCGCCGTTCGGAACTGCTTCAAGGAGAACCGGGATATAGCCGATCAGCTGTGGGCACACAGCGTCGCCGTGGCGTATCTGTCCAAAGGCCTCAGCATGCGCCAGAAGCGCGTCGATCCCGAGCTCGGGTTCACCGCCGGACTGCTGCACGACATCGGCAAGATCTTCCTGCTCAAAGAGTTCCCCGGACGATACCGGGCCGTGCACCAGGCCAGCGCCGCGGGCGGCTGGGACTTCCTGGACGCGGAGATCGACACCTTCGGCTGCGATCATGCCGCCATCGGGTCACAGCTGGCCGCCAAATGGGGTCTGCACGAGGCCGTTCAGGTCTCTATCCGCTGGCATCACAGCCTGGGCGCGCTATACGCCGAGGGCGTCCGTGGTCACGTGCAGCACATGGTTGCCACGGTCCGCCTCGCCGACGACATGTTCCGGGCGCACCGGCAGTCAGACGGCCGAATGGCCATGAACTACCACCGCATCACGTCAGAGGCCCGCGACATCCTGGGCTTCAGTGACTACATGCTTCAGCAGATCTGGGAAGAGTTCCACCCCGCCAACTTCGACTGTTTCTAGTCGTCCGCCGGGACGTGGTTGTCGCCGAGCAAGGGCGCCAACGCATCCAACTTCGCCGTCTCTTCCGTCACCCAATCATCGAGCAGCAGCCCGCCGGTGTCCCCTGAGTTCGGGTTGAAGGACCAGTAGAAGAAGCTGGTCAAGCCCCGCTGCACCATGAAGTCGATCCAGGCGTCCATCCAGGTCGTGCTGCCCGGCGCCAGAGCCTCATCGTATTTGCTGCCGAACTCCCCCGGCACCACGACGTGGCCGGTGGACATCAAGGCGCCGAAATGGGCCTCCCAGACCTGAGGCATGTTGGCGGGGAACTCAGGCTGCGAGAAGTAGCCCTGCGGCGCCACGCCCGGTCCGTAGACGTGCGGCGAATACACCACGCGCGACGGCGGCACCGACAGCGGGTCGTTGAGCGCGTCGGCAAGGTTCTCGCCCCAGAACGCGGCGTATCCGCCGTTGGACGACGCGTTGGCCACGCCCTGCACAAACACCAGTATGTGCGGGTTCACCGTGAGGACAGCCTCCGCGGCGGTATCGACCAGCGCGGCCCAATCCGACCAGGTCATGCCGTGGGGCTCGTTGAACAGGTCGATGCCGCACACGTTGGGGTGCTGTGCGGCGATCTCGGCCAACACGACCAGGTCGTCGAGCCAGTCGGTGATCGAGTAATCCTGGCAGCTGTCCGGCGCGGGAGCCTCTCCACCGCCGATCTGGGGATCGCACGTGTGATGGTCCAACAAGACGATGACGTCCAGCGCCTCGGCGGCGTCCAGCACGGCCTTCAGCGCCATGGGCCCCGTCTCCAGACCCTGAGCGAGCGCCCACGACGCGGCGGGCGTGCCGTCGAGCGTGCCGGGCGATATCGGCAGCCGAATGGCGTTGAACCCCATGTCTTTCATCTGCTGCAGATACTGGGTGATGGTCTTGCCGACCCACAGGCCGTGAGGCGCGCGATCATGGGTCTCGAGACCAAACCAGTTGACGCCGCGCAGAACGACGGGGTTCCAGCCCTTGAAGATCTCACCTTCCTCCACATACCAGGACTGTGAGCGTTTGACGGACTGACCGTAGATCGTCTCGAACAACTCGATGCCGTCCGGATCGCAGATGTCGCCGTGGCCGTCCGTGTCGAGATCCATCTGGTCGGGGTTTATCACGAGCGGGCAGTTATCGACATCGTCCAGCACGTGGTCGCCGTCATCGTCGTCGTCACAGACGTTGCCGGCCCCGTCCAGGTCCGTATCGACCTGCAGGCTGTTGGGGTGCCACGGGCAGTTGTCGATGAGATCCTCGATCGCGTCGTTGTCGTCGTCCGGGTCGCATGCATCGCCCTGCGCGTCCAGGTCGTTGTCGAGCTGTTTGAGGTTCGCCACCTCGGGGCAGTTGTCGACATCGGCGCACAACCCGTCCTGATCGACGTCGTCCATGGGGTCCAACGGGCAGACATCACACACGTCGTAGAAGCCGTCGAGGTCGGCGTCGTCGGTCTCCAGCTCGGCGCACAACCCGTCGAAGCACATGACCTCACCACAGTAGTCGTGCGGGTTGCAGAACCCGCAGGTGCCGCCGCAGCCATTGTCGCCGCACACTCGCCCGTCACAGTCAGGCACACAGAAGTAGCCACCATTACCGTCCGAGGTGGTGCCGGCCTCCACCGTGGAGGCGGTCGCCGGGCCGTCGTCAAACGGGGGTGGTTCGGAGGAGCATGCCACGATTAGAAGCGCGCCCAATACGAGAAGCCTGTGCACTTTTTACACCCACATTCCGTCGTGTTCACCCGGTGGGTCGCAAACGACCCGGCAGACATTTATTTCCACATTTTTTTGCACGTTCCTCAGAGTAGGTCGGCACCCTGCAGCATTCGCTTTAGGGGGAATTGCCACTGTCTTATCGGCATCGGGGACCCCACCGGGTTGGAAAATACCCAGTTTACAGTGTAAATCTTATCGCGTTACAGTCCGTTTGCAGTCTCTAAAACCAGCATTTGCGTCACCTATACGACCAGGCGGACCGAACAAGATGCTCCGAAATCGAAATCCCAAAGTTCTCGCAGCCCTCGCAGCCGTTCTCCTCACCGGATGCCAGGCTACCGACGACATCTCAGCCAACAATGCCGTCGCAGACGCGCAAACGGCCAACGCGGACGGACTAGTTCTTGATGCCGGAAGTTCGTTCCGCATTTGATCGCGCGGAATAGACT
>CAZJHX010000034.1:0-72385 GCA_964545715.1 uncultured Myxococcales bacterium | reverse complement strand
GGACACGACGGATACGACCGACACGACGGACACCACCGACACCGGGACGGGCGAGGACACGACCGACACCACGGATACGACCGACACCGGGGAAGACACGACGGACACCGGGGACACCGGCCTGCCGCTGCCCGACTGGGCGGACGAGGTGCCTGAAGGGCCCTACGGCCTGATCAACCATCCCGACTGGACGCACGTGCCCAATGACGACGATCCCTGGTGGTCGCCCGGCATGACGGACTGCGTCGAGGTGACCAACCCCATCGCGCCGGGCTTCGAGGCGGAGAGCGGCCTGCCGACGTACGACGGCGAGTGGTTCACCATCGCCACCGACAAATGCAACCACGGCACCGTCAGCTGGGACACCGGCGAGGGGCTGCTGCAGGGCACGACGGTGAAGGTGTGCGTCTACATCACGAACCTCATCGACAAGTCCGAGGGGCCGTACAACGTCAAAGTCGCGGTGGGCGAGACCTACAGCGAGCTCACCGAGCTCATCGGGTTCACCGCGGACGTGCCGACCGGCGAGCCGGTGTGGACGTCGCATTCGTTCGTCGCCGACAAGCACTATCCCAAAGGCTCCAAGTTCGTCTTCCACGTCGACAACCACGGCGACAACCAGTGGAACCTGGGCCCGGTCGTGGCCAACGCCCCTGTCATGGAGTGTCCGTAGTCCTTGCGTAGCGGGTGGTTGGCAGGGCTGTTGGCGCTTGTCGCATGCGGAGGTGAAGACCCGGCAGCGCCCGTGACGCCGGCCACGTTGCCGCCCGACAACCCGCTGCTGCTCTTTCAAGATGTCACTGTCGCCGCCGGGCTGGCGGGCGCGTCCGACCCCGGCAGTGGCGTGGCGTTCGCGGACCTGGACGGTGACGGCGTGGACGATGTGGTGCTGCCCGGCAAGGACAGTACGCGCCTGTATCTAAACGGCGGCCAGGGCGTGTTCACGCCGCTGGCGACGCTGCAGCACCCCGGGCTGTTTGCCCAGTTTCCGTACGCCGTGGACCTCAACCAGGACGGACGCGACGACCTGCTTATCGTCACCGACACGGTCTCGCTCGTGTACCTGGCGGGCGCCGACGGCGCGTTTACCCTGGACGACGCCATGATGCCGGTCGACGAGCTTGGCCGGGTGCCGGGCCCGGTGTCTTTTGGCGACTACGCTCAGCGCGCCGGCCTGGACGTCTACATGGCCCACCCGTGGGCGGCCGAGGACGACGGCGCGGGGCCCACGTGCGATGCGCCGGCGGGCAAGACGGCGGTCGAGGATCGCATCATTCGGCTGGTCGACGGCGAATACCTGCAGACGGACGCCACGGGCGGCGAGACCTATCTGAGCCGGTCGGCGCTGACCGCGGACGTGACGGCGGACGGCATGGTGGACGTCGTGATCGTCACCGATTTGGAGACGCCCGACCGCATCTTCATCGGCGACGGCCACCTGGGGTTTCACACCAACGACTCCCTGGGTCTGACCGTGCCGACGACCGCGCGCGGGGCTGCGGTTGGGGACGTGGACGGCGACGGGCGGGTGGACATCTACATCACGGCGGAGGCCGGGACGGCGCCGGATCGGCTGCATGTGTGGGACGGCGAGCTCGGCAAGTTCATCGAGTCGGCGGCCGAGCGTGGACTGGAATCGACCGCGGCGACCACCGGCTTTGGCGCGGCCTTGCAGGACTTCGACCACGACGGCGACGTCGATCTGTTCGTGGCCAACGGCGCCTCGCCCGGCGCGCAATGCGGCGACGGCCGGCAGCTGAATGCGTTTTTCGCCAACGACGGGGGTGGGACCTTCGTGCCCGCGACCGGCGGACCCGGCAGCGGTCTGGAGGCCGTGCGACACAGCCGCGGCGTGGCGGTCAGCGACATCGACCAGGATGGGGATCTGGATGTGCTCGTGGCCAACGTGGACGGCGCGCCCACGCTGCTGCGCAACGAGCTGGGCGTGGGGGGGCAGTGGCTGCAGATCGTCCCGGTGGTGCCGGGCATGTCACCGCCCGTCGGGACCGTGATCACAGCGACCGCGGCAGGTAAAACGATGACGCGGGTGGTCGCGGGCGCGCCGAGCTACGGCGGATCGTCCACGCGCGCAGTCCACTTTGGGCTGGGGCAGGCAGACGCCGCGACCGCCGTGACCATCACGTGGCCCGACGGCACCACCCAGCCTCTCGGCACCCAGGCTGCGGGGCAGCGTGTGGTCGTGACCCAGGAACTCTGATCATGCTCAGGGTTTTCGCAGTAGCCGCCGCGTTCCTGGTCGGGTGTTCCAATGGCGATGATCCGGCCGACGCTCCGGTGCCAGCCGACACGGGCGATGCCTGGCCGGCGGCCGCCTGGGTCGGTCATTACTGTGCGGTGACGGTCACGGCAACCCCCAACACGTGCAAGTGGGACACGACCGACGATGAGCTGCCGCACGTCGGCGAGTGCTTCACGGCCACTGTGGACCAGGCGACGGGGCGCTTGATCACCGACGAGTGTGAGAAGCCCGGCGATACCAACTGCATCGATCACTTTCCGGACAGCTGGGACGTGTTCGAGGACCGCATCGAGAACAAGCACGTGGACGATCTCTTTGACGGCAACCCCAGGGCGCCCGCGGACTGCAAGCTGATCGCCAACTCTACGTGGACCGGCAAGCTGGACACAGGCGCCATCGACATCACGCTGGAGATCGTGCTGGCGCCCGAGGGGGCCGGCTGCAATGACCCGGACGTGCAGGCTCGTGACGGCTGCAAACCGGGACTGACCGTGCGGGTCGAGAAGCAGTGAGCCGCTTAGGGCACGCAGATCCCGTCGCGGGCGGTGCACCAGCCGTCGTGCTCGCAGACCTCTCCCTTGGTGCAGTCGGCGTCCGTCAGGGCCATGCAGGCGCCCCCCGACGTGCTGCATTGGCCGGCAAAGCGGCAGATCTCCGAGGGCGCGCAGTCGTCGTTGGTGGCAGCGACACACCCGCCGTCGCGCTGGACGCACCACCCGTCCTGCAGGCAGTGATCAGAGGCTTTGCACATCGCGTCGGTGGTGGCGATGCACACGCCGTCTTTGGCGGTGCAGTGGCCGAAGTGGGTGCAGGTCTCAGCGGTCAGGCAGCTGGCGTCCGTGGCGGCCAGACACCCGCAGGCGCCGTCCGTGGTGCACAAGCCGAGCGCGCGGCACTGATCGGCCGAAGAGCAGGCCGGCGTATCGCGAAAACACTGGCCGACCGGCTCTTCGCACCCGCCGATAAGAAAGACGGTCATCGCCAGTACAGCCGCATAACTTCGGTGCTGTTTTGCGTGGCGCTGGGCTGCTCGACGGCCGCCGAGGATCATCCCGCTACGACCGTCGACCTGGTCGCCAACACCGCCTGGACGCTGGACACGGCGGCCGACAACGACTGCTCCGACGCGGCGCATGGCCCCGACGATGAGATCGGGTCGATCTGGTACACGGTGGAGACTCGCACCTGCGCCCGCGTGACCGTGACGCAGCCGCTGCTCGCCGACGTGCCGCTGGGCGCCACGCTGCAGCTGGTTCAGTTTCAATGGATCATCCCAAACGACTCCAGCTTTGACGTGCGGCTGACCGTCGGCGATCCGCCCGTCGAGCTGGTTCACAGTACCGCGACCGGCCCGCTGCCCGGCGCCACCCTGGTGGACAACGTGGTGTCGCCGCGCGTCTTTCGCAAGGGCGAGCCCGTGCGCTACAGTGTCGCTAACGCGGGCGCGCACGCGTGGTCGTTGGTGAGCCTGACCGCCTCTCACTGAGGCACGGTGATCGCGCCGCTTGCGCATGTCGCTTTGCCCGCGAAGACGGCGCTGTTGAGCTGCTCGCAGACGGTGTTTTCGGTTTGGCCCGGCATCGTGACCAGGCCCTCGGGCGCCGCGGTGCCCAAATCGGTGGACGGCAGGCCACGAACCAGAAAGTCGGGCGACGCGACCAGGGCGCCGCACACCGCGCGCATCCCGGCCTCCGACGCCGCGGACACCGTTGAGTCCAGCTTGGCCTCCAGAAGAGCCTCCAACAGCGGCTCTTCGTCTGTGGCGTTGAGCGTCGGCTGCGCGGTCAGGCGGTCTTTCAACGTGCGCACAGCCTGGCGCAGCGTGGCGCCCTGCTCGGCGGCGGTCTGGACCAGCGTGCTGATGAAGTCCGGGCCGTCAGGCTGCTCCGGCTTGGGGAACCACTGCAGGAAGACCTTCTCGGCCGCGCCGCAGTCCAGCGTACAGACCGCGTCCCAGTCCACGAACTCGCAGCGCGGATCCCAGGCGGTGATGTGCTCCAGGTTGCCGCAGATCTCGCAGATGGTCGTGCCGCTGATCTGTCCCTCGGGCAAGTCGATGATCGGCTGCAGATAACACTGCTCGATGTTCTGGTCCCGGCACATGCCCACCGTCGCCTCCCAGCCCAGCGCCGACTGAAAGCTGACGCCGTCAAAACCCGGATCTGCGGTCTTGTGAAACACGCCGATGCCGCGCTGCAGCCGCGCGGCGGGAGACATGAAGTAGATGAGAAACTCCGGCGTCTGCGGCCACCACAGCGCCTGGTAAGCCGACCGCAGCATGTCACGGGCGGGCGCGCGGTGCAGCGTATGGCCCACGTGGTTGCGCCGCTGAGCCACCGGGATCGAGTCGTCCACAAACGGGTCGAAGATGGCCGGATAGGCGTGCGGGTCGCCGCCGTGGTTGGGTGACGCGCCGTTAAACAGTGGGTGCCCGGTGATGGTCACCAGCAGGTCGATCAGCGAATAGCCGGACGCGACGAACCCGTCCGTCAGCGTTTTTAGCTGGTCTCGCTGCGCCTGGTTGCGCGGGAAGTAGTTGATGATGTTCAGGCGGCTGCCAAACGCCGACTCCCACACCTGGTCCACGATGTTGGCGCTGACCATCCACGCAAAGCTGAGGTCGCCGTGCACGGAGAGGTCGTCGTCAACCACCAGGCCGTCGCGCAGCATCTCAAAGCCCGTGCGCAGCGACTCGTGCAGCGTCCAGATCGAGGCGCTCTTGTCCCGGTCGACGATCCAGAACGGCTCGCAGTCGGGCGTGTCGTCGGGCCGGACCTTGTCGGCGGGGAAGAAGTGCTCGCAGCCCTCGTGCCAGCCCCACGGCAGGATCTTGTCGGCCTCATCCTCGGGCAGCAGCGGGTGATCGTCGTCGCACATACCCATGGGGCACAGCGTGTCCTGCACGCCCTCTTTGGCGTAGTAGTACCCGGCGACGACACCGCGGCGGCGAAAGAACGTGGTCATGGGCTCTTGATCGTCTGCGTCCGATCGGCCCAGCAGCGCCTTTTCGAAGAGCCCCGGCACGGGCCAGTGGCGGTCCAATTCGGGGTCCTTGGCGTCCGTGACCGCCCACTCCGAGTTGTGGCAGGGCATGCACATCAGGCGGCGATTGAGATACGTGCGCATGAAGGTCTGCACCCGATTGCGACGCTGCCCGTAAGCCGCCAGGTAGTTCTGATCGTCCAGCGCGCGGGACAGCTCAGCCACCAGGTTTGTCGTCCAGATCGGCGTCAGATCGTCCAGCACCAGGGCCGACCGGATCAGGTCGTAAAACGTGAAGTCCGCGCCGTACTCGCTCTCGGGACTCTCGTCGCGCACGTGCTTGGCCAGGTCCGGCAGGTCCTCAGGCTGCAGCCCGCGCCCGTAGCAGCCCGGGTTGGCGTAGAACCCGATTCGGGACGCTGTGAGCGAGTCGCGGACCCACAGCCCCCACCACTCCAGGTAGTCGGGCGCGGTCGCCATCGCGCGGATCAGCCCCTCGCGCCCAAGCTGATCGATCACCTGAACCAGCACCTGGATCTCGCGCGCCGAGCTTGGGTTGCGGCCCCACATCAGCGGGATGGCGCGCTTCACAAAGGACTCGTCGCCCGCGTCCTGGGGCTGCAGCGGTGACTCGGTAAACACCGGCGTCGGCTCGTCCGCGGTCTGTTGACACGCCGGGGCCGCCAGCGCGATGACCAGTGCCAGGGCCGCCGGTCTCATACCGGGTATCCCAGCAGATGCTGTCGCAGAAGCGCTGCGGCCTGAGCTTCGCTGCCGGCCCCGCTGCCCTCGGGCAGGCGGATGTCGCCGATGGCGTGTCCCTCTCGCGAGAACGGCCAGATCCCAAGCGACATCAGGAGCGCCGCACGGAACTCTTGCGGCGTGAACGCCTCGGTGGCGTACGCGCTCTCCGCGATGGCGCCGACCACGCCCGGGGTCTGCACAAAGCCGCCGATGGCCGCGACCGCAAAGCCAAACGGCCAGTGGTTGAGGCCGCCCATGCGCTTGTCTTCCTCAAACGGGGTGCGCCCGAACTCGGTCGTAATCAGGATCAGGTGCTTGTTCAGATCCAGCTTGCCCGGGTCGTTTTCGCCCGGCTTGTTGACGATCTCCGCCAGCTTTCTGAGCGTGTGGATGATGTTGCGCGACGACTCGAACACATGGTTGTCGTGGGTGTCGTAGCCGGCGGCCTCGGAGTTGATGATCCCGCTGTCGATATACGTGACATAGCGCGCGCGATCCTGGCTGCGGGTCAGCAGATTAGCGGCCAGGCGCATGCCCATGGCGGGCGTGTCCAGGTCGGTTTCGCCGCCGCACTCTTCGCCCGCGATCGGCGCCAGCAGCTCGGGCGTCAGAATTGAGGCCAGCTGGTCGGCGTGGCGCAGCTGGCGACGCGCAGTGCACATATCCTGAAGCACGCGGGCCGGCAGAAAGAGCCCCTCGGGCCCGACGCGCAGCCGCGCTTTGTACTGATCCAGGTAGGCCTGCACCAGGTTGTCCGTGCCGTTGGCGTATCCGCCCAGGTGCGTGCGGGTCAGCTGATCGGGCAGCTGGTTGTCCTTGAGCAGCCGGATCGACATCGGTCGCGCCGCGCCCGGATGCAGGCCGGAGGCCACCGCGGACTGCACGTTGAACTCGTCCTGGGTCTCCGTGTCCTCGGAGAACAGCACGTAGGAGTGCGGTGTGGTGCGCAGCGGGTCCAGCTCGCTTTGAAAGCGCTGCACGTGACTGGGGGTGGCCGCCATTCTGGGCGTGCCGCGGGGCGTGCCGCACAACATCAGCGGCGTGGCGACCTGATGTGGCTCAAACGCGTGCTGCATCGTGATGATGCGCATGCGGTCCGTCAGGTCGGTCCGCTCACGCAGCGGATACGTCCACGGGCCCAGGTTGACCGTCTGACCGTCGGACGCCGTGCCGAACGGCTGAAGCAGCGGTCGCGAGCCGGCCTGGCAAAGCCCGTAGAAGTGCTCTTCGACGTCCTCTTGAAACGTCCACCACATCCGCCGCTTGTTCTTGTTGAACTCGGGCACCACGTAAAAGGTGTCCCAGGGGTTCATGCCGCCCATCAGGTAGACCTCGAGCACGCCCTCGATGTGCGGCATGCCCGCCAGCAGCGCGGCCGCCTCGGCGTTAGGCGCCTGGCCCCAGCCGGTGGGCACAGCGGTGATCGGATCGTCACCGCAGCCCAGGGCCGCGGACACACCAGCCCCTGACAACAACTGCATGAACGTGCGCCGATCCACGACCACAGGGTACCGATCGGCGTGACAGCGGGTCAACGCTTTGAATAGACTGCCAGCCATGCGCTCCACGCTTTTGGTCTTGGCTCTACTGCCTCTGCCGGTGCTTTCGTGTTCTGACTCGGACGGGCCCGCCGATGATCCGGCCCTGCCCGCGGCGACCGAGCGCGTGCTGCTGACCGACCAGTCCACGTGGACGTCTGTGGCCGCAGCAGGCGACCCGTTCGGCGCACCGGACCCCGGTGAAGAGGTCTGCGACGATCCCAGCGAGCTGATGGCCGAGGTGGAGTTCAGCGGCTTCTGGCACACCGTCGTCACCCGGCACTGCAGCTACGCGACGGCGCGCACGGTGCTCAAAGAGGACATCCCGCGCGGGGCGTCGGTGCGGGCGCGATTTTTTCACTTCACCGTCAACAAGGCGGGGGCCGGCTCCTGGCGTGTGGCTGTGGCGGTCGGGGACACCAACGAGATCGTGGTCGACAAGACCTATCCGCTGCCGGCCAAGACAGCGCTCTTTGACGAGGAGTTCATCGCGGCGCGCAGCTACAAAAAGGGTGAGGCGGTCCACTGGCACGTAGACAACCACGGCATCAACGACTGGTCCATTTTGGAGATCTCCGCGCTGGGCCCACTGGAGTCCTGTCCGCTGGCCGACGCGGACTGCTCCGCCCACAAGAACTGCGAGTGGTACGGCCAATGCGCGCTGGATGTGGCGACGTGTCGCTGTGTGGCCAACGACGCGGACGCGTGCCGGGCCTCCACGTTGTGCACGTACTACGGGCTGTGCGGCGTGGGCGATACGGGCTGTACGGCGGTCGACACCGCGGACTGCAACGCCGCGACCCACTGTGAGCTGGACGGCTTCTGCACCCTGGACCAGGGCGAGTGCTGCGCGGTCACCGACGACGACTGCAAGGACACCGACCTGTGCAAGAACAGCGGCATGTGCACGGCACAAGGGTGTGGCTGCGTCGCCAAGGACGATGACGCGTGCCGCAATGCGCAGTCGTGTCGTTACGGAGGCCAGTGTACCGAGAAGAACGGCGCGTGCTGTGCGCTGACGCAGGAGGACTGCGGGCTGTCCGAAGAATGCGCGGGCAAGACCTGCAAGATTGAGGACTGCTTCTGCGTCCCCGAGTAGCCGCCCTGCTGGTCGCCGCCCTGTTGATCGGCTGCGGCGACGACGAGCCCACCGGCTTCTGCGCTCAGGGCGAGGACGTCTTCAAGCGCCGGATCGAGCCGCTGATCGCCGGGGACCGCCCGCAGAGCTGCAATCAATGCCACCTGTCCGGCGTCGACCTGAGCATGTTCGTGCGCGAGTCCGCCTGCAGCTCGATGGCCTGCCTGCTGGAGCAGGGCGAGGTGTCGTTTTCCGCGCCCGGGCAGAGCAAGATCCTGGACCGCATCCGGCTGGCCAAGCCCCAGTCCGAGCTGATCACGCAGCTTGTGATCGACGCCGAATACAACGGCTTTCTGGCGTGGATCGAGCACAGCGCCCAGTGCCATGACGCGGCCTGTGGCGACGTGGGTCCCAACCCGTGCGGCGTGACCAAGGCGCCACCGCCGGACGGCGTGCTGGACCCGCTGGGCGGCTGCTCCGAAGAGGCGGTGGGCCAGGCGTTTGAGACGCTGGTCTTCCCCTGGAAAGTGCGCTGCGGTGCGTGTCACATCCCGGGCAACACGGTCAGCGCCACTGCATGGCTCGATACGGAGTCGTCCCTGCGCACCATGTACAACCTGCTGGGCGTCGGCGCCGTCGACACCGAAAACCCGCATCTGAGCGAAATGCTGACCAAGCCGCTGGCGGTGGGCGATCCCTCCGGGGAAGGCGCCAAGCACGGTGGCGGCGACAAGTTTGCCGACAAGACCGACGAGACCTACCAGGACCTGTTTGAGTGGGTGACCTACTATGCGGCCTGCCATAGTGGGGAGGGCCCCCAGAAGCCGGTGGTCACCATCCTCAGTCCCGCGCCGGGCGCGACTCATGATCCGGCCGTAGCGACCCGCTTTGAGGGCCAGGCGATCGATCCGCAAAACGGCGCGCTGGACGGCGACGCCCTGGTGTGGACCAGCGATCAGGTCGACGATCCGCTTGGGGTTGGGCGCGTCATCGAGGTCGCGCTACCCGCCGGCGCTAATCGCATCACGCTGACGGCCACCGACCTGGTCGGCAACGTGGGGATCCGCCACATCAACGTGATCCAGGGCGGCTGCTCGGGCCCCTCAGACCTGGCCAACATCAACGAGGGCTTCAAAGAGAAGACCGGCGGCTGCGCGGAGCAGGAGTGCAAGGGGCACGCGGACAAAGAAGGGTGCCTGGAAAACTGCCTGATCGAGCTGTTCAGCCCGGCCTGCATGCCGTGCGTGGTGGCGTATCTGTGTTGCGAGGGCGACGCCTGCGTCGAGGAGTTCGAGGCGTGCGCGGGCGTCAGTCTCCCAGATGGGGCTCGATGATGGTGCAGGTACCCACCTTGAAGTGGCAGGTCATGCACGCGATTGGCACGTCGATGCTGGCCGACGTCTCCTCGTTGACCGCAAACGTGCTCGTCTTCGATAGATCTCCGGCCTTGTCGTAGGCAAAAAAGTCGAAGCAGTCGTCCGCGCGCTGGCCGCCGCCCAGCAGCATCTCGGTCTCGACGATCTCGTTTTCAAACACGGTCTCGGCGACGAAGATCATGTCGTCCAGCTCTTTGTAGACGTGGCGATCGCCCAGCTTGGGCTCGGACGGGATGGCCTCGGCCGGCTGACCGGTGTAGTCGAAGCGCTCGGCGATGAACTGCTCCAGGGTCTTGGGCGGCGCCCGGTAGCAGTAGTAGTAGCGAGACAGGCCCCGGCGCACCAGGATCATGTCCGGCTTGTCCGGGTGGCCGACGTAACCGGCGACGATCGCCCGCGCCATGAAGCCGCCCGCCAGCAGGTCGTCACGGCTCAGCGTGTCACCCAGGGCGCCGACCGGGCGCTCCAGCATGTAGGCGATGGTCATGCGGTCGAGCTCCGGCAGGGCATCCAGCGGCAGCTCTGCCGGGGCGGTCTGCAGGTCGATGGCGGCCAGGTCGCTGTCGTAGGTCTCGTCCAGCTCCTCGGTTGCGGGGCAGGACGCGGGCGGCGGGGACGGCTCTTTGGGCGCATCGGGGACGGCGTCCGGCGTGTCGGCGCCCCCCGAGCACGCGAGGACGGACAAGCACAGCACGGCTGTGGCCGCCGCTCTCATGAGTCGGAGACGCAGCGAAAGCCGATATCGGTGGCGCCGTTTGCGCCGATCTTGCGCGATCGGGCTCGGGTCAGGCGCCCCGGAGACGCCCAGCTGCCGCCACGCACCGCGCGCTGAAAGCCGCCGTTGGGATCGGGATACGCGCAGCCCTCGTCCCAGACGCTGCCGTCGATCGGCGCCTCGTCAAAAGGCATCACGTCGCTCTGATCGACGTCGTGCCAGCAGTCCGCCACCCACTCCCAGACGTTGCCCGACAGGTCGTGCACGCCGTCAAACGACGCGCCCTGGCCAAAGTGGCCGATGGGGGCGCTGCTCGCGAAGCCGTCCTGGCAGTCGCTGTCTTTGCAGTTGCTCACCGGGCCGAAGCCCTCCGGGCCCGTGCAGGCGGTCAGGGAGGCGTCATCCAGCGAGCCCGCGATAGCCAGGTTGAAGCTGGTCGGGCACAGCGGATCGGTCGCGCACGCCGGCTCAGGTACCGCCGGACCAGAGCCCAGCGAGCAGCCGGTGCTCCAGGGAAAGCGCCGCCAGATCTCGCCGCCCGGTCCGTTTGCCGCGCTGCTCCACTCAGCGTCGGTCGGGAGGCGTTTGCCGGCCCACTCGCAAAAGGCGGTGGCGCCAAACCAGCTGACCGTGGCCACCGGGTGCGCCGCGCAGCTGCCGGGCTGCCCGTCGCGGCCCGTACAGTCGTTATTGACCACGTAGCCCGCGTTGCAGTTGATGCCCGATTTGGTGCAGTCAAACATGCAGGGCTTGGGCTCGCCCTCCACCATGCACTCGCCGTTGACCGCCTTCATGAACGCGGCGAACTGGGCGTTGGTCACCTCGTAGCGGTCCATGAAAAACGGCGTGATGGTGCGCATGTGCAGCGGGTGCTCGTGCAGGTCGCCTTCGCCCGGCGGCGAGCCCATCCACAGCGGGCCGCCGGTGATCAGCACCTGGTGTCCGTCACACCGCTCGGCCAGGCACTTGCCGTCGCGCCCGCACGGGGTGCCGTCGGGGCTGGTCTGGCAGAGGATGTCGGACTCCAGCAGCGCCTGCTCGCACCGGTCGGTGATCCCGCAGACTTCAGCTGCCGGCGCGGTCTCGTCGCTGCATCCCAGCGCCAGCACCAGCAGCGCTGTGAGGCTTCGGATCATTCGCCCAGCTGAATCTCGATGCCGGAGCACGCTTTCATGGGCGGGTTGCACTCCGCCTTGAGGCAGTCCTGGCACTTGGGCGACGACGTGTTGTTCTCGCACAGGTCGTGGCAGGTCGTCTCGATGCAGACGATCCAGCCGGCGACGCACGTGGAGCACTCGGGGGTGAAGATCTTGCCCACGCACTCTTCGATGCACTCGAAGAAGTTGGGCTTCATGCTGCATTGGAACTCGCAGTCGAGGACGGGCTCCAGCCAGCTGGGCTGGTTGAGCTTGGGCAGGTCCTGCTCGTTGTTGCAGGCGCCTTCGCTGACGGTGGGGTCGCCGCCGGTGTCGCCGCCCGGATCACCACCGGGATCGCCGCCTGGATCGCCGGGGGGTTGGGGGCCGGGCTCGGCGTCGGGGTCGCCGCCGGGCTCGCCGCGGGGGTCGCCGCCGGGGTCGCCGGCTGGGTCGCCGCCTGGGTCGGCGCCTGGATCGCCGCCGGGGTCGCCGTGGCCGTCATCGGTCGTGCCGGTGTCGCCACCCGTCGTGGTGCCGCCAACCGACGTGTCGCCGCCGGACAGGCAGGTGCCGTCGACGCATTGCTCGCCCGCGCCGCAGGACTTGACGAACTCGACCTTGCCGCCGGGCTGGCAGACGAACAGGTTGTTGGCCAGGCACAGCGTCTCCAATGGGACGCAGTTCTCAGCGCCGTCCGTGCCGCCGCCGGACCCGCCGCCCTCGCTGGAGCACGCGGCAATGCTGCCGACCATCAAGACCGCGAAACCCACGCCGATTATCTGCCGAAGCGCCACGCGCCACCCCCGTCCACATTTGTCCTTCCGACTTAGACGGTAGCGTACGCGGACGCGCGTGGGCAAACGAAAGGCCCCCGCGCGGGCGGTCGGATCAGCGTGCCTGGGCCTGCTTGAGGCGCTCGGCGACCATACCGGGGGTGATGACCTGGGGCAGCACGTCGATGGTGCCGTCGGGCAGGTAGATGGCGTATCCGGGCAGCCCGCCGACCTTTAGCTCGGCCAGCCACTGCTCTTTCACCTCGTCTTCGTTGGTCAGGTCGACCTTCATGGGCAGGGTGTTGGTTTCGGTCAGCGCGGTACGGACGGTGTTTGTTTCGAGAACGACCTTCTCGTTTGTTTTGCAGGTCAGTCACCAGTTGGCGGTGAAGTCCATGAAGATGACGCGACCGGACTTGCGCACCTCGGCCACTGTATCGGGGTTGAAAGCGGCCCAGTTGATCTTGCCGGACTTGACGGCGGCCTGTGTCAGCACGGTCTCGGCGGGCACCGGAACGGCGGCGGAGGCCGGCTTTTCGAAGTCTACGAAGGACGCGCCGAAGCCGACGATTGTGACGAATACGGCCACGCGGACCAGGACGCGACGCATGGCGCTGTAGCGCAGGCCACCGAAGCGGTCGACGGCCCAGAGGCCCATGCCGATGACGAGCAGCAGCGCCAGGAACATGTTGGCGCCGGCGGGCGCGATCTGGTCCAGCATGACGCCATACAGCCAGACGGCGGCGCCCAGCAGGGAGAAGCCCATCACGTGCTTGAAGGTCTCCATCCACGGCCCGGGGCGCGGCAGGCGGCGGCCCAGCGCCGGGACGAAGCTGACCAGCAGAAACGGCGAGGCGAGCCCCAGCCCGATCATCAGAAAGATGCCGATGGTCTGAAGCGCCGGCGTGTTGGCGGCAAACGCGTAGACTGCGGCCGACCCGAGGAACGGCGCCGAGCACGGCGTGGCCATGATCGTGGCGATGATGCCGTTGAAGAAGGACCCGCTGTAGCCGCCGCTGTCCGCATCCGAGCCGCTGCGCTGGACGCTGACGGTGAACTCGAACACGCCCAGCGCGTTGAGGCCCAGCACAAACATCAAGATGGTGATGGCGCCCACAAAGACCGGGTTTTGAAACTGCATGCCTTGATAGACCAGCTCACCGGAGGCCTTCAGCGCGATCACGAGGACGGCGAGCACCATCATCGACAGCAGAATGCCGCCGGTGTAGGCCAGCCCGTGCAGGCGGTTCTCTTGCGGCGACGCGTCGGCGGTGTCGATCATGTGAAAGACCTTCATCGTCAGCACCGGCAAGACGCACGGCATGACGTTGAGGATCAGGCCGCCTGCGAACGCGGCTCCTAGAATTGTCAGCAGCAAAGTGTCCATGTTCCTCCGGGCCCTCGACAGGCGGTTCTGAGGCTGCATATGTTTGACGGGTGAGCGCGGTTACACCGGCAACACCAATACGAGCGCCCCGCGGGCAGGGATCGTTATTTGTGGTCCTTCTAACGGCGTTGGCGTTACCAGTGGGCTGTGGTGACGACGCGCCGACGCCCGCGCCCGCGCCTGCCACCGATGGGCGGTACGTGTATTGGACCAACAAGGACGCGGCGACGATTCAGCGGATCGATCTGGACTCGGCCGACACGGTGATCGTGCTGTCGGCGGCGGATGGCCTGGCCGACCCGCGCGGCATCGTCTTCGATCCCGACGGGCATCGCGTGATCTGGTCTGATGCGGACAAAGGCACCATCAACAGCGCGGGGTTGAACGGCGGCCAGGTGGCTGTGGAGAAGGATCAGCTCAGCTTGCCGGCCGGGCTCGACCTGGCGGACGGCACGCTGTACTGGGTCGAGCGCAACGCGGGCAGCCTCAGTCGCGCCGCGCTGGCTACGCTTGGTGACGCCGAGACCCTGGCGACGGGTATCGGCCAGCCGTATTACGTGGAGGCTGGGCCCAAGCAGAAGTGGGTCTACTGGACTGAGTTCAAGAGTCCCACGATTCACCGGCTGAATCTGGAGCCGCTCGGGGAGCCGGAGCCCCTCGTGGACGGTCTGACGCGGGTGCGCGGGCTGCAGCTCGACGCGGCCGGCGAGTATCTTTATTGGTGCGACCGGGACAACCCCAACATCCAGCGCGTGCCGACGGACCTGTCCGGCCAGATCGAGGTGCTGCACGTGAATCTGGGCAAGCCGCACGGCCTGCTGCTGACGAGCGATCACCTCTATTGGACCGACACAGAGACCGGGGAAGTGCTCAAGGCGACACTGGGCAGCCATGAGTCCGAGACGCTCGCCGACGGCCTGGACGGACCCTGGGGCATCACCCTTGTCGAAGGAACATTGCAATGACACGAATCGTGCTGCTCATCAGCCTGCTCACGTTCTGCGCCTGCAAAAAGGACGAGCCGGCGGCTTCCAAAACGGATGAGGACAAGCCCGCGGCGGCCGAGAAGAGCGAGGGTGCGGCCGACGAACCGGCGGAGCGGCCGAAGCCCGAGGGGGCGGCGCCCTCGTTTGACGGCTTTGACATGGACGCGCTGGCCAAACGCTGGAATGGGAGCTGGGTGGTGAATCTGTCCAACAAGCGGCGGGAGGCGTGGCGCATCGACGGTGGCGACATCACGATCTGGAACGGCGAGACCGAGCGCAAGGCCCGCTTCAGGCTCGACTCGCCGTGCGACATCATGGTCTTCGTCAGACGCGGCCGCTACGACACGGGCACGGGCCACAACTTTGCGTTCAAGGGCGACGATCTCTTCGTGGGCGTCGGTCACTCGGCGGTGCGCAAAGGCGAGACGATCGTGGCCTGCATCACCGGCGGCACTCACATCTACAAAGACGGAGAGTGTGACCGCTGGAACTTCCACTTTCGCAAGTGGAAGCACGAGAAGGGTGACTGCACCCTCAACGCCGACGGTGAGCGCGAGTACTTCTCGGTCACAACCAAGCACGGCAACTCCTATTCGGTCAGCGGGTACGGCGACGTGTTCCTGAGCGGCGGGCTGAAAGAGCACAAAGCGACGCGTTACGACGACTTCGAGGCTGCCAAGGCCGCGCTCTAAGAGCACCGGGATCGTGTAGACTCGCCCCATATTCGCTTTGGTTTTGAGGGGGCGTCTGTGAGCCGATTTGGAGCGCTGGTGGGGCGTTGCGTCGTCGTTGGGCTGGTTTTGTGGCCGAGCCTGTTGGCGGCCCAGACGGTGTTTGTCGCTGACGACGAGTTTGAGCGCATTCTGGCGCTGCCGCCCGCGCCGGGAACCGACGGCGTGGTGGTCTCCGCCGACGACATTCTGGCGATAAATGGCGGCAATAAGGTCGCCGTGCGCGAGTTTGGGATAGTCCAGGCGCCCGACGGTGACCTGTTCTTCTCTGAGGAGTACTCCCACTCGATCTTCCGGGTCGCGCCCGACGGCACGGGACTGGCGCTCGTGGTCGCGCCGACCGGCATGCCCGGCGGCTTGTCGGCCAACTCAGCCGTCGAGAAGTTGGCGATCTCAGCGGACGGCAACACGCTCTATGCGCTGGATGACGGTGAGGAGCGACTGTTGCAGATCCAGGTGAGTCCGACAGTCGGGGTCAGCGTGCTGGCCACGGCGGGGCAGCTGGCGGCGGTCGGCGGCGCCGGGCTGGTCGAGGCCGGACTGGTTCGCATCGGAGACGATCTCTTCTTCGGCGTCGAGGACACCGAGACCGTGCTGCGGTATTCGCTGGGCGCGTCGAATCCGCTGTCCGTGCTGGCTTCGGGGGACCAGATCCTGGCGGCGATCGGGCCCGATGACGGCTTTGTGGAGCTGGCCCCGTACATGGCGGCGGCGCCCAACGGGGATCTCATCGTGGCCGTGCGCGGCAGCGAGCCCGATCGGCTCGTGCGCATCACGCAGGCGGGCGACATCAGCGTGTTTCTGTACGCACGGCAGATCGGATCGGTTGCCGGCGACGATCAGCCGGACCTGCTGGGCGGCTTCGGCTTCGACGCCGCGGGCAACTTCTACCTGGCGGACAATGAGTCCGAGACCATCACCTTCTGGCCCGTGAAGTCGCCGGCGGACGGCACGATCGACACCCTGGCGCGCTTTACCTCAGCGCGCCTGTTCACCTGGCAGTCGCAGGCGCTCACGATCACGGGCACGCCACTGGACGAGGACATCGACCTGCGCGGTGACCTGACCCTGGGGGCCCTCAGCGGGCCGGCGCCCAAGCTGGACCTGACCGTGAGTCCGGCTGACCAGGTGGTCGCGCACGGGGGGGCGGCGACGTTCAGCGTCTCGCTGGCCAACACCGGCGCAACCGCGGTGATGACGCCGCGGATCTTTCGGTGTCACGAAGGGCCGCAGTTCGCGGACGGCGACACCAATGACAACGCGCTGCTGGACCCCGCCGAGACCTGGACGTGGAGTGGGTGCAAGCACGGCGTGATGTTGAACGACGGCGCCGGTGGCGAGACGGCGTTGACCATCCAGTTTCACGCGACGGGGTTCTCGGCCGGTGGCCTGGCCACCGCGAGCGGCGCGGGACAGGTGACGGTGTCCGCGCCGACCGAGCTGCCGCCGCCTGCGCCCGGGATGTACGTGACCGACAACCTCCTGGACGCAGACGACAGCGACGTGGGGCGCATCTTCTTCATCCCGTCCGACTTCGACATCAGCAACCCTGGTGCCTCGCCGCCGATCGTGGCGGTGACGACCCTGGACATCTTGGGGGCGCGCGCCAACAAGGGCGACGTGTTCTTGGATATGGCCCTGTCGACGCCCCATCGCGCGCGGTTTACCGACAACGGCATCGACAGCGACAACGCGGGCAACTTCTACTTCTCGGAGAGCCGCTCAGACGGCATCTTCAAGCTGCCGCCCGACGGTCCGCTGGTGATGCTGGCGACCCGCGTGGAGATCGCCAAGGCCGTGAACAACGATCCGACCCTGACGGTGGAGACCGTGGACCCGGAGCTGGACAACCCGGGTGTGAGCGAGCGCGGCGCGCGACCCGAGAAGATCGGCGTGGGCAACGACGGCTTCGTCTATGTGGGCGACATCGCGCTGGAGTCGTTTTATCGGGTTCACACGCTGACGGGAGAGGTCACGCCGCTCGTGCTGGAGGTGCTGGACCCCGAGCGACCCGAGATCCCGTCGTTTGAGACGTTGATCAAGGCGCAGCCGGATCCGCCGCCATCCATCGATGTGGATCTGCGTGCGGGCAACCCGGTGACGGACGGTGGCATCGTGTTTTTCGGCAACGACGAGACCGCGCCGAAGTACGCTCGCGGCGAGCTGTTCTCGTACGATCTGGAGACCGGCGGGCTTGCGGTGGTGACCCGCTCGGTGCCGTGTCCCAATCCACCCGAGGGCTGCCTGGACGTGAGCCCACGTGTGGACGGCGCGGGCGTTTTGGTCATCGCGGACCTGGATGGCTTCATGGATGTGACGCCCAATGGCGACGTGCTGACGGCGGACTCCAGTACGTCGCTCAACACGCCGGTGCTGCGTCATCGCATCCTGCGCATCAACCCGGTTGACGGCGCCGACAGCGTCTTTTTGACCGCCGAGGACGTGATGGCCGTTACCGGCGCCTCCGACGCCATCTTTGCCGGCGGGCTGGGCTACGATCCGGACGGCAACTTCTACGTCACCGATGACTACAGCGAGAATATCGTGCGGTTTCCGGCCCTGGACGCGAGCCTGGGGACGATCGACGCGACGGCGGGTGAGGTTGTGATCGACCAGGACACGCTGCTGATCCAGATCGACGGCAACGCCCAGGGTGACGTTGGGTACGTCGGCGGGTTTGAGTTCAGGCCGGAGATTCTGACCAATCCGGAGCTGGGCATCGCCGTCGATCCGGCGACGCAGGTGGTGTCGTATCTGGCGACGGCGACGGTGACCGTCAATGTCACCAACACCGGCGACGCGCCGATCATCGACGTGGCGCTGTCGGCATCCGCCCCATGCGCGGATGGCGAGCCGACGCTGCAAAGCGGCAACGTGGATGGGCCGGCCATGGATCCGAGCGAAACCTGGGTCTACACGTGTGTTTACGATGAGGTCGAGACGGGCTTCCTGGTGACGTTTGCGGTGACGGCCACCGATCTGCTGGGCAACCCAGTCGATGCGCCTGTTTGTGACCCGCCCGATCTGTTGGGCTGCGCGACGGCCGAGGTGACTGTGGCGCCGTGCACCGGGCAGTGCGATGACGGCGTCTTTTGCAACGGCGCGGAGGGCTGCGATGCGGAGACGGGCTGCCAGCCGGGGGCCGATCCGTGTGCGGCTGACGAGTGCCCGGGCGCGTGCGACGAGGACACCCAGGCATGCCTGCCGCCCACGGGTGATGCGTGCGCCGACGACGGCAACGCCTGTACCGACGACGTGTGCGACAGCGAGGGCGCGTGCACGCATCCGGCCAACGACCTGGCCTGCGACGACGGCGCGGCCTGCACCACCGGCGACGTGTGCGCGGACGGTGTCTGCGAGGGGGCGCCGATCGACTGCTCCGACCTGGACGGCAGCTGCCAGTTGGGGGCGTGCGACGAGACCGGGGCCTGCGTGGCGCAGCCGGCCAACGCGGGCGGCGAGTGCGATGACTCGGACGCCTGCACGGTCACCGATCTCTGTGACGACACGGGCGCCTGTGCGGGCGCGGCGGTGGACTGCAGCGAGCTGGACAGTGCGTGCACGGTGGGCCAGTGCGATGCGCAGACGGGCGAGTGCGCGGCGGCCGTCGCCGACGAGGGCGGAAAATGCGACGACGGGGACATCTGCACACTGAATGACATCTGTGTGGACGGGACGTGCGCGGGCCAAAAGGACGCGAATTGTGAGGATGACCCCGAGGACCCCGAGGAGCCCGAGGACCCCGAGGACCCGGTCGAGCCCGATAACCCGGACACCGACGGCGACGGCGTCAGCAACGAGGACGAGGGCCTGGCGGGCACCGATCCCGACGACGCCGACACCGATGACGACGGCCTGTCGGACGGGGACGAGATCAACGGTAAGGGCCCGCTGGAGGACGAGGGCTGGGCGGCCACCGACCCGCTGGACGCCGACTCGGATGACGACGGCGTCTCCGACGGCGACGAGGCCAAAGGAACCGGGCCCAACGAGAACTATGGGCCGACCGATCCCAACGACTCGGATACGGACGACGACGGCCTGCCCGACGGCCTGGAGGTCGGCGTGACCGAGCGCATCCCGGGCGGCACCAGCGACGGCCCGGCGGCGATCGCGACGTCGGGCACCGAAGAGGGACAGAGCTTCATCGCCGATGACGATCCGGCGACGACGACCGATCCGACCGCCAAGGACACGGACAATGGCGGCCTCCCAGACGGCGACGAGGACCTCAACTCAGACGGCCGCTTCGCCTCGGACGGCTCGGAGAAGGACCCCAACGATCCCAGCGACGACGTGGACCCGGTCGAGGCGGCGCCCGAGTCCTCCGGCTGCAGCTGCAAGGTGGCCACGAAAGGGCACACGGCGCCGTGGTGGTCGTGGACCCTGTGCCTGCTCATTCTTCTGCGCTGGCGCCGAAGGACCCTGTTTGTGGAGTAACCCGCGGCGACTGCTTGTGGTGGGGCTCCTCTGCGGTTGCACCCCTGAGGCAACTTCCCCGGAGCCGGTCCAGATCCCGGACACGCACGACGCCGCGCCGCCGGTGCAGGACGCGGCACCCGCCGGTGATGAGGCGGCACCCGTCGGTGATGACGCGGTGGGATGCGTGCCGTTTTGTCAGCCGGGCTGGGAGTGCGGCGACGACGGCTGCGGAGGTCACTGCGGGCAGGACTGCGGTGATAGCTGCGTGCAGCATTTTTGTTACGGCGGGTTTTACGGTGCTTCTCCTGGCAAATACTGCGGTCGAACCAGCGACTGTCAGCCGACGTATTTACTCAGTGACGGAAGTGAGGCGACGGATCCGAACTGGCCGGGTTGCCTGAACTCTCAATGTTCAAGTGGGCTTTGTTTTGAGCCCGCGTGCACCAAGCTTTGCACGCTGCAAAAGGATGAGGTGGACTACGCTGGGACGCCGGGGCCCGACGGGATAGAAGACCCGGACTCCCAGAGCACCGAATGCGACGGTTTTCACGACGGCCCGATGGGCGCGGTGTTCCGCTGTGTGGCCAACCTGGCCGTTGGGGCGAACGGGGCGTGCCGGGCCGGTACCACGTTTTCGCTCTGTGTGTCCCCTTTGGACTGCGTCGCGCCCGAGACCTGCCAGATCCAGTACATACGAGGCGAATTCAGTACGCGCTGCGCCGGCGCGCCCAAGGAGCAGGTCGGTGTCGGCGAGCACTGCAATCGGCACCCCGAACACGGCGACCTCGCCTACTGCGAGACGCGGCTTTGCCTGGACGGGACGTGCAGCGGGATGTGCCAGTCGGCGGCTGATTGTCCCGGCGGCGCGATGATCTGCTCCACAGGCGAGGCGCTGGCTGCGCCGGCGTTCCCGGACGTGATGTTTGACGTGTGTATGGGACAACCCTGCGAGCACGCCGCCCAGTGTCCGCAGGGCTACTACTGTCAGGTGCATTTCAACGGCCAGCACAACAAGGACGCGGGCTGGGCACACCGCTGCGCGGCCATGCCACCGGGCCCGGTTCCGATCCTGTGCCAGACCGACGCGCAGTGCGCCGCCCATGGGGCTTCGCTGAGGTGTGCGGCTGACTCGCACCCCGTCCACTTCAACTTTGGCCGGGAGCCCGACAAGCACCTGCCGCTGTCCTTTTGCGAGGACTATCCAGGCTCCCAGGCCGCATGCGGCTCGGACGCCGCCTGCGCGGGTGACGAGGCCTGTCACTTCTTGGCGTTTCTGCAGCCCGGCGGCGCGATCGACGGGATGGGTCTGTGCAGCTCGTTGCCCGTCGATGACCACCTCTGCGGTACCCAGACGGATTGCCAGGAATCGACGTATTGCGCCGGTGAGCCGCACGCGCAGGGGTTTGACGAGACCACGCTGGAGGACACCGTCTGGCGGTCGTGGTGCCGCCCCGCCGAAGGGTCGAGGGCGGACTGCGGCGCGGACGTCGGTTGCGGTGACGGGGAGGCCTGCACGGCGGTGCCGATCGCCATTGGCAGTACGGGGCCCGCCAAGGTCGAGTACGTCTGCTTGAACTCCGGCTTCTCCGAAAACCAGGCCGTGTGCAAGACTGACGGCGACTGCTCGAGCCCCCAAACGTGCCAGAACGTGATACTGGTCGACCGGCTTGGCGACGAGCAGGACGTCACGGCCAAGCTGTGCAAGGCAAAATGACCAAGGAATCCATGACTGACCACATTCACGGTGGCTCGATTGTCGGCGAGGTGCTGGCGTCTCACGGCGTGCAGTGCCTCTACAACCTGTGCGGTGGGCACATCTCGCCCATTTTGCAGGGCGCCAAGATGCACGGACTCAACGTGGTGGACGTGCGCGACGAGGTGACCGCCGCGTTTGCCGCCGACGCCGCCAGCCGCATGACCGGCATTCCGGGCGTGTGTGCGGTGACCGCCGGCCCCGGCGTGACCAACACGGTGACCGCCGTGAAGAACGCCCAGGAGGCTCAGCAGCCGATCATCGTGCTCGGGGGGGCGACCGCCACGGTCTTGCGCGGGCGCGGGTCGCTGCAGGACATCGACCAGCTGTCCCTGATGAAGCCGATCACCAAGTGGGCCGCGCGCTGCAATCGGGTGGGCGACCTCAAGCCGATGCTGACCCGGGCGTTCAAGGTGTCGACCGAGGGCGTGCCGGGGCCGGTGTTTCTCGAGTTTCCCGTCGACGTGCTCTACCCCAAGGAGATCGTCTCCGAGTGGTACGTGAAGGAGTCCGGCGTCGACAAGATGAAAGGGCCCGTGGGAAAGGCCGCGCAGCTTGCCATGAAGGGCTACCTGCAGCACCAGTTTCACACGCCGCACCTGCCGATCTCCGGGTGGCCGACGCTGTCCAACCCCCTGGCGCCTTCGGTGCACGGGCGCCTGAGCAAGGTGGCCGCCGCGCTGAAGGGCGCGTCGAAGCCGGTGTTGGTGATCGGCAACCAGGCGATGGTCAACATGACCCCTGACCGGGCCCACGCGCTGGCGGACGCGGTGCGCAAGCTGGGCGTGCCCACGTTCCTTGGCGGCTCATCCCGCGGGCTGCTGGGGCATCACAGCGACATCCAGTTTCGCCACAAGCGGACGGCGGCGCTGAAAGAGGCCGACGTCGTGCTGGTGGCAGGCTTCCCGTTCGACTTCCGCCTGGGCTACGGACTCAAGATAAACAAGCACTGCAACCTGGTCAGCGTGAACCTGGACGCCGGCGCGCTGAAGAAGAATCGCCGCCCGACCATCCCGGTGCAGACCCATCCCGGCCACTTCCTGGTGCAATTGGCTCAGGAGTCGTCCGGGCCCGGCGCCTGGGGGCCCTGGTTCGACACCCTGCGGGCCCGCGAGGAGGCGCGCGACGCCGAGATCGCGGCCAAAGCGACCACCGACGGACCGATGGTGGACCCCGTCTACCTGTTTCAGCGCATCGAAGAGAAGGTGGCGGACGACAGCATCTTCATCGTGGACGGTGGTGACTTCGTGGCCACGGGCTCGTACATCCTGCGCCCACGTGGGCCGCTGTGCTGGCTGGACCCGGGCGTCTTCGGCACCCTGGGGGTTGGCGGCGGCTTTGCGGTCGGCGCCGCCAGCGTGCGTCCCACCGCTGAGGTCTGGCTCTTTTACGGCGACGGCTCCTGCGGCTACAGCATGGCCGAGTTCGACACCTACGTGCGCAGCGGCTTTGCCCCCATCGCGGTCATCGGCACCGACGCCAGCTGGCAGCAGATCGCGCGCGACCAGGTCACGATTCTGGGCGACCCGGTGGGCACGGTGCTGCGCCGCACCGACTACCACATCGTGGCCGAGGGCTACGGCGGCAAGGGCATTCTGGTCACCGAGGCGTCCCAGATCGACCCCGCGCTGGACGAGGCCAAGCGCCTGTCTGCGGAGGGCACGCCGGTGTGCATCAACGTACACCTGTCCAACAGCGACTTCCGCGAAGGCTCCATGTCGATCTGACACGCTCTGGACTTTCGGCTCGAATGGAGCTTCGAGCATTCGTCTGTTACCGGCGCCACGGGGGCGACAGCTCTGGTAGCGTAGGTTGCACATGCGATGGGGAGCTACGGCGATAGTAGTATGGTGCGCGCTGGCGACGATGCCCGCTGCGGCCTACCAGGACGACGTGCCGCTGCGGTTCAGCGCTCCGGATGCGCTTTTCGACGGGCGTGGTGGCGTGCGCGGGCTGGTGGGCGCGACGGCCACGCTGGACCTGAGTCGATACATCCTGGGCGGCGACTATCACGTGTGGCACGGACGGGCCGCGGGGGACATCGCGTTGATGGGTTTCGGCCCCGATGTCCACTGGCGGATGGGCCTCTCAGTGCAGACAGTGGCGGACCACCGCAACTCGATCGACTTCCGTCTGGTGCGCCTGTACTACGAGGCGCCGCTGGCCGTCGACTGGCGCGTTGGACCCGGCGTGGCCACGCTCATGTTTCGCCACCGGTGCGGGCACGGCGCCGACAGCGCGGTGCAAGACCGCATCCTCATCCGCACGAACCTCGAGCTCGGCTACCGTGCCGCATGGACCCTGGGGGGCGTCGACGTTCAGGCCGAGAGCACCTTCGGCGTGACCGTGATCGGGCAGAACACCGATCGAGCGTTTCAGCCGCGCCTGCTCGGCACGCTGACGGCAGGTCTCGTCTGGCGCGTCGGCTCACGACTCTCGTTGACGGCGGGCGCCGGCCTGGGCTTGGCCGCCCACAGCGCTGGCAACAGCCCCCCACCGCCCAACGACGAAGGGGTCTACTCGCTCTCCGATCCGTGGGGTGACCTGGCGGTGGTGTGGCTGCCGGTCGCCGCGGCGGGCATGGCCTACCGGGGCGAGGCCGCGACGCTGCGGTTTCAGCTGCACTTTCAGCGCTTGAACGACACGGGCCTGGGCACGACGCGCAACGACGCCTGGCTGCTGGCGCCGCGCTTGAGCTTTGAGCTCTAACCGGGTTGCCCTTGAGCTGGAGCGCCTGCACGCGTTGGGGGCTTGAGTACAGAACCCACGCAATGGAACCGACATGGTCCCGATCTGACACGCCGCCGTGTGTCCGCGGACACGCGCCAGGCTCGCAACCGCTGCACTGAAAGCTGGCACGCCCTTTGGAAGAGCCTCGACCATAACCGAGGAGACTTCTATACATGAAAAGACGATTGTTGCTGGGGATGGCGCTGGTCGGCGTGGGGTTCTTTGCGCTGTTCGGGCTGCGGCTTGGCTATGGCTATCTGGCGCTGCCGGATGAAGACACGGCGCGGCGGGTGGCGGTGTCGGCAGCCGAGCCGAGCTTTCACGCCGGGCGAAACAACTACGCCAGCCAGAAGCTGAAGCGCTCCACTGCGCGGCCGGCCACCGTGGATCAAAAGTACGAGAAGGTGGCCAGCCTGGCGACGACGTCCGACGACTTTAAGGACGACACGGCGGCGGTTCGGCGCGCGGTTGGGGCGCAAAACGGGCTGGTCCAGTTCGAGCAGCGTGGTGGGTTGCCCGGCGCGCGGGTGCTGCACCTGGCCGTGGGCGTGGATCCCCCGCGTTTTGACGCGCTGGTCGCCTCGCTGCGAGGGATCGGCGACCTGAACTCCGTGCGCGTCCACAAGGTGGACAAGACCAACAGCTACAAGGAGCTCAAGGCGAAGCAGGCTTCACTGGTGAAGACCCGCGCTGCGCTGACCGGGCTCAAGGGCGGTGGTGGGCGGATCGACGATCTGATCCGGCTGGAAGACCGCATCCTGGCCATCGAAGAGCGTATTCAGGAGCTGGGCATCGACCTGGGCGAGTACGACGCCGAAAACGAGTTCTGCACCGTCAAGTTGACTCTGTCGGAGCGCCGCGCCGCGGTGGCCGGCCGTACGATCCCGCTGTGGCAGCGGTCCAAGGTCGCCTTTGAGTGGGCGGTGCCGCTTTATCTTCGGCTGCTCGGCATCGCGTTTGTCGGGGCGGTCCTGGTGCTGGTCTGTCTGCTGATCGCGCAGCGCCTTCGCCCGCTGTTGACGTCCGAACTCTTCGGTGGAGCGAGTCAGTGACCAGCTGGGCCCGGCGAGGTCGTGCGCGGCAACGGTCGCGCGTGCCTCGTTCCGTGGAGAGGTGAGACAACGCGCGCGTCGTGACATAGTCGGGTCGTGTTGCGCACATTCTTGAAGCCGTTCGGCGTGTCCGACGACGAGGCCGCCATGGTCGGGCTGCTGCTCGCCATGTCGGCCGCCATCGGTGTCGCCAAGCTGTGCAGCATGACGGCGGCCACGACGGTCTTTCTGGAGAGCTGGGGCGCCGGCAGCTTCCCGTATACCTACGCCATCGCGTCGGTGCTGGTACCCATGGCCGGCGTTGCCTTCATCCGTCTGGAGCGGCTGACGTCGCTGGTCAATCGGCTGATCGCGGTGTTGGTGCTCATGACCACGGCGCAGGTCGTCGTCTGGCTGGCGCTGACGGCGTCGGGGGGCAAGGTCTCCACCATGGCCACGCTGGTGTGGGCTGAGGTCGAGTGGGCGCTGACCAAGCTGATCTTCTACGGCGTCGCCAATCGGCTGTTCGATGTGCGCCAGGTCAAGCGCCTGCTGGCGTTTACGGGCGTGGGCGAGGTGGCCGCCACCATCACCGGCGGTGCGGTCATTCCGTTTGCGCTCGGGTGGCTCGGCACGGCCGATCTGCTGCTGTTCTCAGCGGGTGCCCATGTGATCTCGATTAGCGTCTTGCTCGCCATCGTCCGGGCCTGGCCCGATCGGATGGGGCGTCAAGAGTCGGCTGAGGAGGTCGCCCCCAAGCCGGCCTCCGGCGCGCCCCGCGATCGGTACGCGTGGCACCTGTCCGCGCTGGTCGCCATCTTCTACGTAGCCTATTACGTGGTCGACAACGCCTTCTATGAGCGGGTGGAGGCGCAGTTCTCCAGCGCCGAGGAGGTCGCCTCGTTTGTGGCGCGCTTCTACGCGGGCTTTGGTCTCTTCAACCTGTTGGTCAAGGTCTTCGTGTCGCGGCCGTGGCTCGCGCGCTTCGGGCTGTTGGGCGGGCTCATGTCCGCTCCGCTCTTTGTCGGGCTCGGCGCGCTCGGGACGATGACCGCGGCCCTGAGCGGGGCTACGCAGGCGGCGTTCTGGCTGGCCGTGATGACCAAGCTCTTGGAGCGCACGTCGATCGACTCGCTCAACCGGCCGTCGTACTACGCCCTGTTTCAGACGCTGCCCGCCAGCGCGCGCCTGCGCACTCAGACCGTCGCCGACCTCATCGTCAGTCCGATGGCAGGCGGGGTGGCCGGGCTGCTGCTGCTCGTCTTGAACAAGGTCATCGGCGTCGGCATTGTCGGACTCAGCCTGACCGCGGCGATCATCTGCGTCGTGTGGCTGCTCGAGGTGTTTGCGGCCGGTCGCGCTTACCGCAGGTCGCTGGCGGTCGCGCTGAAGCGACGAGGGCTCAGCGGCGCGGACGAGCTGACGTTTCGGGAGCCGGAGACCCGCGTACTGCTGGCGCGCGCGCTCAAGAGCAGCCGAAGGCAGGAGGTGCTGTACGCGCTGGGATTGCTGGCCAGGTTCGGACCCTGTGGCCTCAACACCGAGGTTGTCGAGCTGCTCGATCACGGTGACGCCCGGGTGCGTGCCGCCGCCTGCAAGGCCATCGAGTCGGGGCACGCCGGGGATATCGACGAGGTCATCGATCGGCTGACCGACGAGCCGGACACCTCGGTGCGTGTGGCGATGTTCAACGCGGTCGCGGCGACTCGCAAAGAGGACGCCTACGAGCTGCTGGCGTTTCACCTCGACGACTCGGACGAGGCCCTTCGTGTGGGGGCCATGATCGCCATGCTGCGGCACGGCGGGCTGGAGGGAGGGGTCACCGCCGGCAGCGTGCTGCTGAAGGACGCCGCATCCCCTGAGGCGGCCTCACGCATACGGGCGGCGCGTGTGCTGGGCGGTGTCGGACAGTCCTCTTTCAGCCGGCCGCTTGCCCCGCTGCTGGACGACCCGGACCCCGAAGTGCAGCGTGCGGCGATCGACGCGGCCGGTCACGTCGACAGCGCTCGGCTGTGGCCGACGGTGCTGCGCGCGCTGGACGAGCCGGCCCTGCGGTCTGCCGCGCTGACGGCGCTGGATCGGGCCTCGGAGGTTGTCCTGCCGGCGATGGCGCAGGCCTTTCAGGAGGCGACGACTCCCCCGGCGCGGCAGCGGCTGGCGCGCGCGGTGGGACGCATCGGCGGGCGGGGGGGCATCGAGCTGCTGACCACGGCGCTGCGGTCCCGTGACGGCAACCTGAGAACAGACGCCCTCCGGTCTCTGCGGCGGTGCGGCTTTTCGCTGATGGTGCGCGGGGACGAGCGGCTGGACGCGCTGCTGGCGACAGAGATCGACGACGCCGAACAGCTGCTGGTCGCGTTATGCGACATCGACGAGGACAACGACTCGCCGGCTCGCCGCGTGCTGGTCGAGGAGCTGGACAAAGTGCGTGAGCGCGTCTTCAGGCTGCTGGCCTTTCGGTACGACGGAGAAGCGATCATGGACGTGTGGGAGAGCCTGCGCTCCGCAGCCACCGAGTACTACGGGCTGGCCACCGAGCTGTTGGAGCAGGCCGTGCCGCCGCGCCACCGGGCGCTGGTGATGCCGCTGATCGAGACGCTGACCCCGCAGCAGCGGCTGGCGAAGCTCGCGCCCGGGGTGACCTTCTCGCCGATCGGGGCGGCGGCGCGTCTGGTGGAGCTGGCGCAGGACGCCGACAAGTGGACCAGCGAGTGGCTGCGGCTCTGCGCGGCGCAGGCGGCCGGTCGCGGCGCAGGCCGTCGAACCATCGTGCATACGGTCGAGCTGCTGCGTCAGGCGGAGATCTTCGCCGACCTGCCGTCGGAGGTGCTGCGCCTGGTCGCGCAGTGCGTGGTGGACGTGCGCGTGGAGGCGGGGCAGTGCATCATCGAGGAGGGGCGCACCGATCGGCGGATGTATGTGATCGCCGAGGGCTCGGCGCGGGTCCACCGCGGCGACACGGAGCTCGCCGTTATCGGCTCTGGCGATATCGTCGGGGAGCTGGCGGCGCTGCGTCAGGCCCCGCGGACGGCGTCGGTCACCATGCTGGAGGACGGGCATCTCTTCGCGCTGACGGCCGACGTGCTGTACGAGATGACCATCGATCGCATCGAGATCGCGCGCGGCATCATGGGTGTTCTGTGCCGTCGCCTGCGCGCATCGATGTCGCCCGTCGCAGGGCAGGACGAGGTCGCGCCCGAAGAGGTCGTGGGCGCCGACGACGGCGAGCTCCCGCAGCTGGAGCGCATGATGGTGCTCAAGTCGACCAGTCTTTTTGACCGCACCAGCGACTCGGTCCTGTACGAGGTGGCCGAGCGCGCTCGAGAGGTGTGGCTGCAGGCCGGGGAGACGCTGTTCAAGGGAGGCGAGCTGGGGCGCACGATGTACATCGTGGTCAGCGGCGGGCTGCGGGTGCACCAGACGGGGGGCACGGTCGCGCAGCTTGGGCCGCGCGCGGTTTGCGGGGAGCTGGCGGTGCTGTCGCCTGGGTCGCGTAGCGCGGACGTCTCGGCGAGGGTTCGCACGCGGCTGCTGTCGCTGGACCAGCGGGCCGTGTATGCGCTGATGGAGAGCAGCGCCGAGTTTGTCTCCGCCGTGGTGGAGGTGCTGGCGGACCGCCTGGCCGCCGCAAGCCGCGCCCGCTGACCGCAAAACAGGTTTCACAGAACGGCGCGCTTCTGATAGACACATCGGCGTTGTAAGACCCGAGGTAAGGCGATGACTGCTCCCACATATCCACAGTCTGTGATCTTTGGCGAATGCTGGGCCCGCGACGGCCTGCAGAACGAGGCGCTGATCGTGCCCACCAGGGCCAAGATCGAGATGATCACGGGCATGGTCGATGCCGGCTACCAGCGCATCGAGGCGACGAACTTCGCGCACCCCAAGTACCTGCAACAGTTTGCGGATGCCGAGACCGTCCTGAAGTCCATACCGCGCAAAGACGGCGTGGCGTATCGCGCGATCTGTACCAACTGGGTGGGGATCACCCGGGCGGCCGTGGCCAAGGTAGAGGGTTACGGCGTCGACGAGATCGCCATGGTGCTGTCCAGCAGCGAGCCGCACAACAAGGCCAACGTGGGGATGGACCGCGACGAGAACAAGCGGCTGATCGAGCGCATGACCGAGCGCGCGCTGGAGACGGGGCACGACGTGTTCGGCTGGGCGCTGACGTCGTTCGGCTGTCCCATTCAGGGCGACGTGCCCATCGAGGACGCGCTGGCGGTCGGTCAGTGGTGGAAGGACATCGGCGCCCGGTACATCGGCTTTGGGGACACCACCGGCGTCGCCAACCCGCGCCAGGTGCGGGAGTTTTACGAGCGCGTCTTGGACGCCGGCTTTACGCGGGACGAGGTGGTCGTGCACTTCCACGATACGCGCGGCTGGGGCATCGCCAACTCGCTGGTGGCCCTGGAGATGGGCTTCAAGTACTACGACGGCTCGCTGGGGGCGATCGGCGGCCAGCCCAAGACGGGCGCCGCGGACTACCACACGGGCTTTGCCGGCAACTCCTGCTCAGAGGACCTCATCACCATGATCGAGGAGATGGGCATCGACACCGGCATCGACATCGACAAGCTGCTGAAGCTGGGCCGCCGCGCCGAGCAGATCCTGTGCCGCCGGCTGCGGTCGAACTCGATCACCGCCGGTCGCGTGCCGCACAAGGGTATCGAGTGGAGCAAGGACGACGGTATTCTGGGGCGCAAATAACCTCCGAGTTACGCTCAGCGACTATGAAAAACCTGATGATTGTCGGCGCGGTCCTGTTTGGGGCTGCTCTGTTCACGTCCGCCTGCGGCTCTGACGGCGGTAAGACCACCACTACGACGGGCGATGACACCGGCACGACGGGCGATGACACCGGCACGGGTGAGGACGTCGATCTGTGCACGGAAGGTCCGAGGCTGTCGCCGTTTGTGTGCATGCGCTTCAACGCCGACTGCAGCGTGGATGTGCAGGTGGAGACGGACGGAGACTGGTTTGGCCTGGTGTCTATCGACGGCGTCACCACCGAGACGCTCAAAGCGACCTCCGACGCGGAGTGTGGCGAGGGTGACTGGAAAAAGCGTCTGGCGGAGGACGTGTACGGTCTGCTGCTGCTCGCGGGCGGCGATCCCGGCGACACGGTCGATTTGGAGTTGAGCCAGGTGGCCGATGGCACAATCTCGACTTACGACGTCAAGAACGTCCCAGCCACCGAGGACAAGCGCGACCTGGTCAAGGACTGCTGGGAGGCCATGGACACCTGCCCGGAGGACTGAGCCGGTGCAGACTCCTGCCATGGTCCCCTGATCCGCCTTGAGGTATGGTGGGCCCTTTCCCGTTTGACGGAGACGCTTTGACTGGCACACCCGGCGCCGCCGGCAACCGGCTGGCACACATACGGCACGAGCTTCGTACGCCGCTGAACGCCATTATCGGTTACGGCGGGATGCTGGCCGAGGAGGCCGAAGACGACGGACTGCCAGCCACGACGATCGGTGACTTGCGCGGCATTGAGGGCGCCGGTCGCGAGCTGCTGCGTCACGTGGCGACGTGGACGGGCGAAGAGCTTCAGGGGCCCCAGACCAGCCTCGAGCATCGGCTTCAGTCGCTGTCGGCGGCCTCCGCGGATGAGCTGCAGCTGGTATCGACCCTCTGCGATCGGGTCATGGGGGCCTCGGCAGATGAGTCCCTGGCCCATCTCATGCCAGACCTGCAGCGCATCAGCTCGGCCGCCACCGCGTTTGGATTGCTGGTGCTCCAGTTCTCGGCAGGCGACGGGCAGGCGGTGGAGCTCGGGGCGGCCGAGACCAGCGCCACTTTGGATTCACTGGTACAGCCGCTCAAGTCGGATCTTACCGGGTCGATTCTGGTGGTCGACGACAGCGAGTCCAACCTGGATCTGCTGTCGCGCCGCCTGACTCGGGATGGACACCGGGTGACTACGGCGTCCAGCGGGGTGGCCGCGCTGGAGGAGATGAAGCGGCAGGTCTTTGACGTCGTGATGCTGGACCTGCTGATGCCCGGACTCAGCGGGTACGATGTGCTGACACGCATACGCGCAGACGACTCGCTTCGACCCACCTCGGTGATCATGCTCTCCGCCCTCGACGACACGACCGCGATCGTGCGCTGCATCGCAGCCGGGGCGGAGGATTATCTGCCCAAGCCTGTCAACCCGGTTCTGCTGACCGCGCGGTTGAACGCCGCGCTGGAAAAGAAGCAGCTGCGCGACAAAGAGCTGCTGTACCTGCGCCGCCTGCGCGAGGAGAAGCAGCGATCGGATGACCTGCTGCACGTGATCTTTCCCGACGGCGCGCTGGCTGAGCTGAAGGCCACCGGCACGGTCGCGCCCAAGCGTGTTGAGAATGTGGCTGTCCTCTTTGCGGATGTCGTCGGCTTCACCGAGTTCTGTGACGGCAACGACCCGAAGGCTGTGATCGAGCCCCTGGCGGCCCTGGTGACCGCCTATGAGACGGTCGTGGCGCGACACGGACTGGTCAAGATCAAGACGGTTGGTGACGCGTTCATGGCGGCGGCCGGGCTCTTTGGCGGCGACGCGACGCCGTGCAGGAGCGCGGTCGCGTGCGCACTCGAGATGATAGAGGTCGCCGCAGGTCTGGAGTCGGGTTGGCAGGTCCGCATCGGCATTCAGGTCGGTACGGTGGTCGCCGGGGTGGTCGGACGGCGCCAGTATATGTTCGACCTGTGGGGCGACACTGTGAACACCGCCGCCAGGCTCGAGGGTCTGGGCCAACCCGGCGCTGTGAACGTCAGCAGAGAGGTGTGGGACCACCTCGGGGAGCACGCCGTCGGCACGTCGCGCGGAGAGCAGCTGGTCAAGGGTAAGGGCCTCATGGAGATGTTCCTGGTGACCTCAGTCAGCGCTGATTGCACCGATGGTCCGGCGCCGGAGGGCGCTCGACCGGACCCGACTCCGTGAGCACCGCCGGCGTGTCTCGCCAGACCCGCTTCAGCAGCCTGCAATACGGCTCGTCCAGCGCGCCGAAGTCTCGGCTGTCGGTCTGACCCAGTGCGGTGCCGACCTGCAGGCGCCCTTCGCCGTAGGACAGATGCACCACGTCCCCGTGAAGACGGATGTGATCGAGCAGCGCTCCGCTCTCCAGGCTCCAGGTGCCGACCATGCCGTTGGCGAAGCCTGCGCTGAGTGTGCCGGGGGCGCCGAAAAGCAGCGCTGTGACCGGATGTGCCGGCGTGTCGGCCAGCTCGATCTCCGAGCCGGATGAGCGGATGGTTACGCGGCCGTCCGGTCCGCCGACCGCGGTCAGCTGCTCCGTCCGCGAGCGGACCATTCCCTGGGCGTCCGGAGGGGTTGTCGCGGGCCGCTTCGAGCGCCACACCGGGCGCTGCGTGGCCACGTCCCACAGACGCACGGTCGCGTCGTCACTGCCCGTGACGAGCCGGTCGCCGTTGGGGCTCAGCGCCACCGCGTTGCACTCTGTGCGGTGGCCTTTGAAGCGCTGCACCGCACCGGTCTCGATGGTGAGGATGAACGCGTCGCCGTCCGAGAGTGCTCCGACGACCCGCTCGCCGTCCGGCAGGTACTCGGCCGAGTGGATGCGCGCGCCCAGATCGGCCCGCGTGAGCTCGGCTCCTGTCTCGGCGTCCCAGGTGCGCATCGTGTTGTCCCGGCAGCCGGTCGCAATGCGGGTGCCGTCAGGCGAATAGCCGACGGCGCGAACCGTCCTGGGGTGTCCGGCCAGGTCGAACAGGTGGCGGCCGTCCTCGACGCTCCAGACGCGCACGGTTGGGTAGCCCGCGCCCACGATCCGGGAGCCGTCCGGGCTGAAGTCCAGGCCGAGGGTGCCGCGCCGGTCCGCCAGCTTGGAGTCATCCATTGAGCGCTTGTCACCCGTCTCCAGGTTGATCAGGTCCACGGTCCAGCCCGCCCGCGCCAGGATCGGCTCGCTGGGGTGAAAGTCGACCGGGCAGTCCGAGCGGCCCGGCTGAAAGTGGCCGGTCATGACCTGCTGCGTGTCTCCGGTCGCCGTGTCCCAGATCCGCACGGTGCCGTCCATAGCCGCGGACGCCAGCCGCCCGCCGGTCGAGTCAAAGTCCAGCCCGACCACAAAGCCCGTGTGGCCCTTCAGCACGCGCTGGTCCTCGCCGGTTTCGGCCGACCACAGGCGAACGGTCTGATCGTGGCTTCCCGACGCCAGCGTCTCGCCGTCGGGGCTGAACGCCACATCCCACACCATGTTGCCGTGCCCGCGCGCGGCGGTGCGCTCTTTCGGGGCGAAGACGCGACTGAGCTCCACCTCGCCCGCCGAGCTGCTGGTCAGGAACGTCCGGCCGTCCGGCGCAAAGACCACACGGTCCCGGTCCTGCTCGCCGAAGCGCGTGACCTCGCCGGTCGTCATGTCCCACAGCTGGATGCCCTCGCCGCCGCCCAGCAGGTAGCGGCCGTCCCTGGAGTAGGACAGGGAGTGGCCGGACACTTTCGCGCCGGGCAGGGCACGCTCGCCCATGGTCTTCAAATCGAACACACGGACGGGACCACTGCGATACCCGAAGGCGGCAGAGCCACCGTCCGGCGAAAAGACCACGCTCATGACGCGGCCTGTGCGGCCGATCCGGGCGACGATCCTGCTCTCGTCGACATCCCACACGGTCGCCCTGCCCGTGATGTTTACGGCGATCACCTGGTGCCCCGATCCGTCGAGATACGCGTCCGAGGCGTGCTCGTTCGGCTGCGTCAGCACTCGGTGCTCACGCTCAGCGACGTGGTCCCATACAACGATTGCGCCCTCGCTCGTGGTTATGGCGTGGCGGTGTGTCAGCCGATCGAAGCTGATCCGGCAGTCGTCCACCGAGTGCCGGGTGATGTCGTGATGCTCGCCGGTGACCCGATCCCATCGCCGCACGACGCCGCCCAGGTCCATGCTCACCAGCGCCTTGCTGTCTTCGGCAAACGCCACGCCGCATACGTGATCGGCCTGGCTGCCAAGCCGTCGCATGTGGCCGGTCGCGACATCGATCACGTACACGGACCGATCCTGACCCGCCACCGCCGCGGTCCGGCCGTCGTGTGAAAACGCCACGCCGTATACGAGCCCGGTGATGCGGTTGGTCCACAGCGTGTGGGTCTGCTCCAGCTGCCGCACAAGCGCCCTGGCCTGCAGGGAGTCCTGGCGCTCAAACGCCATGCGCAGGCTGGTGCGCGCGGTCAGCATGTCGCCTCGCAAGAAGGCCTCGCGGGCCGTCTCCCGCCGCGCAGTCGCCTGACTGCGGCGGGCCTGCTGGCGCTGCGTATCGGCCACGCGTCGCTCTTCTTCCGCTCGGGCCCGTGCGGCGTGTGCGACCTCCTCGCGGTCACGAAACTCCAGCGCCAACATGACGGCGCCCACGGTCACCGCGGCCAGAAGCACGCCGATCGCGGCCAGCACCACGCGCCGACGCCGTACCCGGCGGGCCTGCTCGGCAAACCCCGCGTCCAGGAAGCGCCGGACCAGCGGTGGCAGCACCGGGTTGTGGCGTCGCAGCTGACGTTTTGCGTCCAGAAGGGCGTCGCCCGTCCAGACCTCGGGTGTGCGCTGCCCTCGGCGCTCCCACAGCACCGCGGCCTGCTCTGCTTCCGCCACGAACGCCAGCTCATCTTTGCCCTCGTCGATCCAGCGCGCCAGGCGGCTCCAGCTTGCGATCAGCGCCTCGTGCGCCAGGTCCACGCGGGCCTCGCCGGCCTCACCGTCCGCGCGCGTCACCGTCAGAAGGCGAGCCCCCACCAGGCGGCCCAACACGGTCGACGCTTCGGGCGGCAGGCCGTCCAGCAGCTGATCGCGAGCCTGATCGCGCCGCGTACCGTCCGGCGTCACCAGTCTCAGCAGCAGCGCGCGTGCCGTCTGGACCTGCTCGGGGCTCAGGCCGTCCAGAATTGCGTCCGCGTGGTCCGCCAGCGCGCCCGCTACCCCACCCATCGCCTCGTAGTCGGCCCGCCGCAGTACGCGCTGCTCGCGATCTCGCCGCTCCCAGAGCCGCCGCATGGCGAACTGCAGCAGCGGCAGGCCGGCGCGCTCGTCCACCACCGCGTCTACGATCTCGGCCGCGAGGTCCGGATCGTCAAAGCGCAGGTCGACCAGCCGCAGCGGTTCGCACAGCAGCTGGGTCATGGCTGCCGGCTGTGGATTGCGCAGGACCAGCAGATGTCCCAGCGCATCCGGCGCGGCCGGGGCCAGGTGGCTGAGGAAGTCGTCGCGGATGGTGAACACCACGCGCACCGGGTCATCGCTATCGGTCGCGCCGTGCAGGACCGCCGCCAGAAACGCCCGGGCCTCAGCGGGCGGGGCCAGCGTGAACACCTCTTCCAGCTGGTCCACGACCAGCACCACCCGCTTGCCGCTGGTCTCGGCGAGATCGAGCAACCGCACCGCCAGCTCGCCCGGACGATCCTGCAGCAGCGCAGGCAGCCCGTCCTGATCATCGGCGTGGCGCTGCGGCGCTGTGGACGTGTTGTCGTCGTCGGGTACGGTGTCCGCGTGCTCGCTGGCGGTCGCGCCGCTCGCGGCCTCGGTCAGCCGGCGGGCCAGGGAGCGCAGCGGCCGGCTGCCAGGGCGCACGAGGATCGGCAGCCAGCGCGCCTGCTCTTGCAGTCGCGGCAGCCCGCCGGCGGCGACAAACGAGCTCTTGCCGACGCCGGACGGACCCACGACGCCCAGGATCGGCTCGTCTCGCAGACGCTCCGCAAAAGCGGTGATCTCGGCGTCCCGCCCAAAGAAGAGGTCGGCGTCACTGCCCGTAAACGGCAGCAGCCCGCGAAACGGGCGCCGATCCCCGGCCATCATCGACCGCGCGCGCGGCAGCAGGCCCTCCAGGACCGCGACGACGTGTGCCGCGCTGGGCCGGTCGGACGGCTCTTTTTGCAGGCAGGCCGCCACCAGATCGACCAGCGCGCCGGGCACGTCTGCGGCGCGAGACAGGGCGGGGGCCGGGTCCGCGCTCGTCACCTCGGCGGCGATGTCGGCCATGTTGTCGAAGTCGAAGGGGCGCCGGCCCTCGAGCAGCTCATACAGCATCACGCCCAGGGGCCAGACGTCGCACCGGTCGTCGATGTCCGGGTCGCCGTACCACTGCTCGGGCGGCATATACAGGGGTGTGCCCCGCAGCACCTGCCCCCGCGACACAAACCCCGCCGGCTCGGAGGTCACCTGGAAGTTTGGCTGTGTCTCGGCGACCGCCGGGCCGGTCACAGGCGCGTCGAAGCGCTTGGCCAGCCCGAAGTCGACGACCCGCACGCGTCCGTCGCGCGGGATCAGCACGTTCTCCGGCTTGAGGTCACGGTGCAGAACCCGGTGCGCGTGCGCCTCCGCCAGCCCGCCGGCAACCGCCGCCATGATGCGAATCGCCTGTGCGGGTGTCGGCGGCGCGTCGTCCATGCGGTCGCGCAGGGTGTCGCCGGGCAGATACTCCAAGACCACGTACGGCGCTCCCGCGTGCTCGCCGGCCCCGTACACGGTCACGATGTTGGGGTGGTTGAAGCTGGCGGTGGTGCGCGCCTCGAACAGGAAGCGCGCGACGGCCTCAGCGTTACCCAGCCGGTCGGGGCGGACCAGCTTCAGCGCGACCCGCCGCCCCAGGGTCAGGTCGTGTGCCAGGTAGACCGCGCCCATGCCGCCGCTGGCGATGAGCCGCACGATGCGATAACCGGCGACCTGCGTACCGGCCTTGGCCTCTGAATCAGGGGGCAATGGGGGCGTCCAGTGTCGCGGCCGCGGACCCGACGGCGGCCTGCACGATCGACGTCGCAAACGCGTGATCCAGGGTGTCGATCGCGTCGTCCTTGACCGGCCAGGCGTCTTCGACCACGTCCAGAATCGCGGCGCCGTCCACGCAGTGATAGTGCGGGTTTCTGAACTCGCTGGTGTCGGTGATCATGGTCGCGGGATAGCCGTGACTCCAAAAGCCGCTGTGGTCGGAGCGGGCGTTGAGCTGGCCGAACAGCGGGTCCGTGCGCTGAATGGCGCTCAGCTCCACGTGCACCGTCGGCAGCTCGGCCGCAGCCGCGTGCGTCAGAAAGTGCTCGGCGGGCTCTTTGGCGTCATCGCCAATCACAAGCGCCACGAAGTCGCCCCGGTTCTCGTTGGCCTCGACCTGGGCGGCGAGGTCGGCAAACAGCAGGTCGAACCCTGCGGGGAAGGCCTGGGTGTTCGGTTGGTCGGTGGCGAAGCCGATCATCTCAAAGACGTAGGCCATCACGATCTGCTGCCCGTCCGCGGCCGCCCGATCGGCGTACGCGCGAGACCCGATCAGCCCGGCCTCCTCCTCGTCCCAGCAGGCGACGATCAGCGTGCGCTTGTGGCTGGTAGACGCCAGCACGCGGGCGGCCTCCAGCACGCCGGCGACGCCCGTGCCGTTGTCGTCGGCGCCTGCGCAGTTTTGGACGGAGTCGTAGTGCGCGGAGACCACCACCTGCTCCTCGGGCAAGTCGGTGCCGGCCAGCACCCCGATCACGTTGGTGCCGGTGCCGTAGTCGTGGCGCTCTACCGTGAAGCCCAGCGACGCGAAGCGGTCGGCGCAGAGATCCTGCACCACCTGCCAGTGAGCCGAGCCGGGCGGCCTGGGCGCGGCGATCACGGTCAGATCCGCGATGTAGTTTTCCATGCTGACGCAGGAGGCCAGGGCGGTCGCGTCCGCTCCACCGCACGTGCCGGTGGGGGGCGGGGCCACATCCAGGCTGCTGTCCGCCGCCGCGTCGGTGGCGCGCTGACCTCTACCGCCGCCGGTGCAGTCGCATAACGCTACCGAAGCCGCGGCCACCAGCCAGATGGGCCAGGACCGCGAGGCAGGCGTCAACCTCAGGGCTTGCCGTTGTTGGGCCGACACCGCTTACCGGGCGCCTTCAGCGGGTGAAAGTGGTGGGGCTTGGGGCGCTTGACACAGACCAGGCACGCCGCGTGCTTGCCGGGCTTCTTGAGCCCCTTGCACGCCGCCTTGGTCCGCCGCACGTTGGGCCCGGGATGGGCCGTGACGTCCGGGCCCGCTTCCGCGACGATCTGTGCGGCGTCAGCGCCCGGATGCGCCTCGACCTCGGACGTGCTCGTTGTGACCAGCGCCAGGCTCACCAGCCCCAGGGCGCAAACAAAGAACAAGACGTGCTTCATGGATTACCTCCGACACGACGCTAACCGATCGCCTGACTGGCGGTCAAAGCGGCGATGTCGGCAGCCTGTTACAGGTCACACAGCTTGCGGATCGTCAGCTGCTCGCCGGTGGTGATGTAGATCCACTCCCCGGCGATGGTGGCCGTGCGCGGGCCGTTGGGAAAGGCGTCTGTGAAGACCGTGGTGATCAGCGCCGGGTTGGAGACGTCCAGAACCTTGAGGTTGCTGTCCGCCGAGCGATCCGTCACGAAGACCAGGTCGCCTTTGACGGCGAAGCGGTCTTTCTTCCAGCCCAGGTCGGGCGTGGCTCCGGGCCCGAGCTCGGTGTACGCCCCCAGGAAGACGGGGGCGTCCGGTGTGGTGCGGTCGTAGATGTCCAGCGCGGACAGGGATCTCACATACATGCGGTCGTCTGTGAGCTTGATGTCCAGGATCCGGCCGTCGGAGGCCGCCGGGACGATCTCCGCAATCGCTGGGTCGGCGGCGTTGGAGACGTCGATGATCGTGATGTCGCCGGTGACCGAGCCCACATACGCCAGCGTGTTTTCGGTCGCCAGGGCGCGCGCGATGGTGTCGTTGGAGCCGCTGCCCTCCTGCGGCAGGGGCACCCAGGCGACCGGGCCGGGGTTGGTCGGGTCGGTGAAGTCTACGATGCCCAGCTCTTTCTGGGCTGTGGTGAAGAGCAGCGCATCCCGCGCGGTCTCCAGGTACGAGCTTGGCCCGGCGGTGGCGTCGACGGTCGCCACGATGGGGGGCGACGCGGGATCTGCGGCCAGCGATCGGACACGGATCTTGGGGTGCTCGCCGACGACGAGGTAGTCGTCGTGCACCAGCACGCTGGTCGTAAAGCCGTTGAAGCCCGTGAACAGCGCGGTCTGCGCGGGCACCTCGGGCTTGGACACGTCGACGACCTCGACGCCCTGACCTGTCGCGATGTAGGCGTGGTCGCCCCACACAGCCAGATCGTAGGTCCCGGTCCAGATGCCGACCGGCAGCGTCCCCCACGGCGGCTCAAGCGGCAGCTCAGCCATGCGAACCTGCCCGCCGCACGCGAGCTGAAGGTGGCTCTGCGTGCTGGTTACGCGGCCGTCGCAGCCGACCAGCGCCGGCCCCAGGCTCAAGAGCGTCGAGGCCTCGGTGATGTCGAACCGATGCAGCCCGTCGTCCGTGTTGACGTACAGGGTCTCGTCGGCCACCCACAAAGAGTGTGTCCAGTGGTAAGGCAGCGGCGCCGAGTCGAGCTCTTTGGGCGCGCTTGGGTCGCTGACATCGATGGCGCGCAGAAAGGCCGCCGGCGGACCGGGCTCGGAGTCCGGCTTGACGGCCTCGACCACATAGAGCGTGTCCTTGTGGACGGCGATGGACCCCAGCATCCACTGAGCGCCTTCGTACCACCCGAGCAGCGTCGGCGCCCCGACCGCGCTGAGGTCCAGGATGTGCACGATCTCATCGGGGGTCACCAGGTAGGCTCGACTGCCCTCCATGACCAGGCCGCCGCCCGCGATGTCGTATTTGCCGACTACGACGGGCGTTGAAGGCGTCGTCACGTCGAAGATCACCAGGCCGGCCCAGCCGTCGCCCACCAGATAGTTCGAGAAGCGCGCCAGGCGGTTCAGCGGCGTGCCCTCCTCAGTCGCGATCACCTCCGGCACGTCCGAGTCGGAGATGTCCAAGACGGTCAAGCCGGCCGTGGTACCGACGTAGGCGACGTTGCCGTCCACCAGCAGGTCATAGCCCGCACCGGACCCGTCCCACTTGTCCCCCGCCTGAAAGGTGGTTTGCAGCGCCGGCTCTCCGGGCTCGCTGAGGTCCAGCACGTGCAGCCACCAGGCCGTGCTCGCGCCATACGAGTCCGCCACGTACGCGCGGTCCCCGACGATCTCCAGGCGCCCCGCGGTGCTGTGATAGTCCATGTTGAAGCGGACCCACCCGATCGGATCGTTATCCGCGCTGGTCAGGCACAGATCGACCGCCGGCTCGATCGGCTCGAGCTCGGGCGGCGCGGGCTCCTCGCTCTCGGGCTCTGCCGACGCAACGGCTTGACCGACGACGAGGGGATCAACGCCGACCAGGACCACGGTATCGCCGGGCGCCGCGGGTTCATCGTCGGGTAACACCACAGGCCCGAGCGTGCCGTCGGCAGGCGTGTCCTGACAGCCGGTAAAGAGATGGCTGGTGAGCAAGAGCGCGCAGCATAGACGTCCGAAATGCATGAAGCGGTTTCCCCCGATGGTCCCGGGTCTATGATTCATCACGCCTGATTACATTGAAAGTGAATTATTCTCAGTCTATTCATGACTGAGTGGAATGAATTGACGCCCGGTGGTCACCGAAGGAGCTTGGACCGCGGCGGCGGCGAGAGCTCACCGATCTCGTCCACCACCAGCGCTCCACAGATCAGTCGACGGCTTTGTCGCCGGCCACGCGGCGCCAGTCTGTCACCGCTTTCCGCAGCCGCTCCACGTCGGGCTCAAAGCTGATGGCCGTGTTCCGGGGCATAAAGAACTTTTGGACGCGGTTTAGCGCGGTCCATGCGTCGTACGCGTACTTGGCGATATAGGCGGCGTGCTCTTCGTCCTTGTCCGAGACCACTCGGTGGGCGGTCCCCATGGCGTTTATGGCGCCCAGGTGGCCGGACAGCTTGCTGTACGCTTCGCGGTACTCCCCGAAGTCCTCGTGCCAGCCCTCGTCCATCCGATCGCGAAGGATTTCTATCTTCTGGTTGACGTCGTAGCCCAGGATCTCCAGGGGCATGCTGGTGGCGGCGTGGGTGGCGGCAAGTGCGTCCGCGTCGTCCGGCGTGTACCCGGCGTCGGTTTCGAGCGCGGCGCGCGTTTCCAGCTCGGTCATTCCCTGCCCGTACATCTCGGTGGCCGCTGCCGTCGAAAATGCGCCACCGACCGCCTCGGTCACTTCCCGGACAGTCCTCTGGACCACGTCTTCACCGGCTTGTCCCATGAAGTCCACGAAGTCCACATAGTCGCCGGTACAGAGATCCCCAACCATGTCTCCGAGTTTGTCGCCAAACGCGTTCAAGGGGCCCGAGACGGCGACGCCGACGGCTTCCTCGAGCGCCAGCTCAACGCCCTTCTCGACGGCCTCGCTCAAGCCTTCGCGCAGTATCCCCGGCAGCTCGTCCACAGCGTCCTTCTGCCACTCTCGGATGTCCTGCAGGTTGGCCCGTCCGGTCGCCTGGTTGATCTCGCCCAGCTCCTCGTCTGAAAGCTGGCTTACGCGCGCATATTTCGACAGCAGCCGAGCCCGGGCATCCCACATGGCGGCTCCAACGCCGTCGGCGAAGGCCATGCCGAGCTTACCCGCCAGGATGGCCCACTTGGCGGGTGGGAAGCCCTCCTTGATGATGTCCTCCGCCAGGTTTTGGACCGTACTCTCGAAGACCGCCGCCCCGAGTCCTCCGCCCCCACCGCCGGCCTCCTGGTCCTGTTCTGGGTCCTTCTTGTGTTGCACGGCACGCCCGACGACGGCGGACGACGTCGATGGCGCGACCTGGTCGAGCAGCGCCTGTGCCGACTCTCCCGCCACGACCTTGGCCGCTACCGCGTCGGCGTGCTGTTCGTAGACATCCCCGACCTGGCCCACCCCACCCTTCAACTGTACATCGCCGCGTTGCTGGACGGCGTGTGCGGCCTCGTGGGACGCCGTGGCCAGGTCAGGCGTGCCTTTGAAGGCGACGGCATCTCCGACGGAGTAGCCCAGCGATCCCATCGACTCGTTCGCGCGCGTTGCGGCTCCGCCGACAAACGCCCGCACGCCGGACACGTCGTGGCTGCCAAACGAGGCCTGTATTGCGTCCAGGTGCGGCAGGCGCGCGCCCCCGCCGCGCACGCCGGACTCCGCGGTGCCCAGCATGTCGGCGGTGTTCCGGTTGCCCGCCGAGTCCTGCGCTTTTAGCATTACGGCGCGGTCAGTCGCTGCTGATTGATCAACCGCGCGATCCTGATGCTCACCGGCCCCGCGAGTGGTGGCCCGGTTGCGATCCTGGTCGAAGCTCATGGTGTGTAATATAGAGTTCGACGTTGAGGTTGGCAATTGGTTATTCTCGGCCACGCGATGCCCAACATGAGTCACTTGGACGCGGAGCTGCGCTGGCTGCGTTCGCTGCTTGCCCAGCGTGCGGCGTCACTGCAGGCCGTGGGGCTCGCACCGTCGCCGGACGAACGCCTGCCGGGCACAGTGATCACGGACGAGGAGGCTGCGGTGCGCCTCACTGCCGAGACGCCCCCCACCTTCGCGCCGGCCGAGCTGGAGGAGCGGCTGCGTGCTGCGGTGGCGGACCGCGAGGCCGCTGAGGACCGCGCCGAGGGCCAGCCGCCGTTGTGCCGCATCCGTGCCGCTTTTGACCTGGACGATGCGGAGTACCTGCTGCTGCTGCTGGCGGTGGCGGCTGAGTTGGACCCCGGCCTGCCGCGCCTCTACGCCTGGATCCAAAACCACTTCGAGCGCCAATACGCCACGCTGGCGCTCCTGTATGAATGTGTGCCAGCCGCCCAACGCACCCCCTCGCTGCGCCGTGTCCTGGACAGCCGGCGGCCTCTACTGGCCAGCGGTCTGGTGGTCGTGGCCGACAACCGTCCCGACGTGCCGACGGTACACCGCGCCGTGGTAGCCAGCGATCGGATCGTGCGGGCAGCACTGGGATTCATGAGCACCGACCCAACCCTGGACGGGATCTGCCAACTGGTCACCAGCGGCCCTCGCAGACTGCTGTTGCCCGAGGGGGATCGGCCGCTGTATGAGCAGGCTACCGCGTTGGCGGCGTCGCATGCTGCGCAGCCCTGGGAGCTGCCGGTCTTTGTGTTTCGCGGTCCCGAAGGTTGCGGGCGGACCAGCTGGTCATCAGCTGTCGCCGCGCAGCTGAACCGTCCCCTGATGCGCGTGGACCTCGAGGCGCTGATGCAGCGATTCCGCGACCTTGCCGCCGGCCTGGTCCGGGTGGCCAGCGAAGCGCGGCTCCAAGATGCGGTGATCGCTCTGGCCGGTTGGGAGACGATCACCTCATCCGCGGGATCGCCGCCGGAGAATGGCGCAGGTGCCACCCCGGCTTCGGCGAGGACCGCTGCGGCCCGTACTCTGGACCGGGTATTTGCCGACCATCCGGGCGCGCTCGTGTTGATGATCGAGGATCGGGCCGGCGACCTGCCGCTGCTTCGTCGGCCGCTCGAGGTCGTCGACATCTCGCTGCCGGACCGAGCCTCGGCTCGAGCTCTATGGGACAGGTTGCTTCCTGCGCGCCTGCGGGAGCCCGGAGTCGATTCCGAGACGTTGGCCGCTGCGTTCTCGTTGACTCCGGGTCAGATCGAGCGCGCTGTGGCCGCCGCCGCCCACGACGCGGCTCGGTCCGAGGGGGACGATCACATCACGGAGAAGCTGCTCAGGGACACCATCAAGACCCACACAATTCACCGGCTCGGCGAGACCGCGGACCTGGTCACTGCGACCTACCAGTGGGACGATCTCGTGGTCTCGGATGAGATCGACTTTCAGCTGCGTGAGCTCGTCAGCCGCTACCGGCATCGCGCCCAGGTGTTGCAGGACTGGGGGCTGGGACGACGATTCGGTGATCAGCTGGGGATCTCCGCCCTCTTCGACGGCCCTCCGGGCACCGGCAAGACGATGGCAGCCAGCGTCGTGGCGGACAAGCTGGGGTTGGATCTCTTCCGGATCGACCTCTCAAAAGTGGTCAACCGGTATGTGGGCGAAACCGAAAAGAACCTGGCGCGCATCTTCTCGGAAGCCGAGCGTGCTCAAGCCGTCCTGTTGTTTGATGAAGCCGACAGTCTCTTCGCCAGTCGTACGACCGTACAGAGCTCCAACGATCGCTACGCCAATCTCGAGGTGAATTACCTGCTGCAGCGCATCGAGACGTTCAGCGGCGTGGCCATCCTCACGACTAACTTTGCCGCGTCCATCGACGACGCGTTCATTCGGCGCCTCAGCATGCGTGTGACCTTTGACAGTCCAGACGTCGAGCAGCGCGAGCGGCTTTGGCGCACAATGCTGGCCTTCGAGCAGCTGCCGCGCGGCGCCATCGACTATCCCAGGCTTGCCAGGGAGTTCGACCTGTCGGGCGGCCACATTCGAAACGCGGTGTTGGAGGCCGCGTTTGTTGCGGCGGCGGCGGACCGCCCTGTGGACACCAGTTTGCTGCAGATGGCGGCGCGGATAGCCCTCAAGCAGCAGGGAAAGCTGGTCCAGGGCAGTCCGCACGGAGACCTCTGGCGGTCCGTCGATCTAGACTGACTCGCAGGGTCGGTCCCAGCGGGGCCAGGCGTGGTACTGTGCCGTGATGACCCACGAGCGGTATCTGCTGGTCGCCTGCCTTTTTCTTGGGACTTCGAGCTGCGCCGACAGGATCGAGGGCAGCGCCACACCGAGCGCCGCGGACGCGCACGACACGGGGCCCGACCAGTCGGGGACTACCGACGCACCGACGACGGGCGACAGCGACGCGACCGCGGACTCGGGCACCGGCGTGCCTGCTGAGACGGCCATGTATTTTCCACCGCCCGAGACCGACGAATGGGAGACCGTTGACGCCGCCGAGCTGGGCTGGGAGCCGGATGGGTTGGCCGCCGTGGTGAGCTTCGTGGCAGAGCACAACTCCACCGGCTTCTTGATCCTGCACCGCGGCCGGATCGTCAGTGAGACGTACTGGCAGGGGTGGGACAAGCACTCTTCGGGCGTCATCTTCTCGGCGACAAAGACCGTGATCGCGGTGCTGCTCGGTCTGCAGCTGGAGCAGGGGCTGGTCGGCAGCCTGGACGACCCGATCGCCGAGTATCTGGGGCCGGGATGGGTCGGCGACGCGGACCCGACCTGCGCCAGTTATCCATATGCCGGCGACATCACGATTCGGCAGGCGATCACCATGACCAGCGGGCTGCGCGAGTCCATCGTGCTCGAGTTCATTCGGTGCAAGTTTCACAAAGCGCCGGACTCCGAGTGGTTCTACAACACGATGGTCTATCGCATGGCCAACGACATCATCGACGCCAGGGCGCCCGAGCAGGGGCTGGCCGGCTATTCGAAGGCCGCGCTGTTCGACAAGATCGGCATGCAGGACACCAGCTGGCCGACGATCTACCGCGCAAAATCCTCTGTGCGCGACATGGCACGCTTCGGGCTGCTGCTGCTCAACAACGGCGACTGGGATGGGCAGGCGGTGGTCGAGGACAAGAGCTACCTGGCCGCGATGTTGGGCGCGGCCAACCCATACAACCCCGCCTACGGCTATCTGACCTGGCTGAACGGTGCGGCTGACTACTTGCTGCCCTACGACAAGGACACGCACGCCGGCCCGATCTTTCCCAACGCGCCGGCCGACACGTTTGCCGCGTTGGGGGCCGACGACAAAAAGATCCACATCGTCCCCAGCCACGACCTGGTCGTGGTGCGCCACGGGGGAGCGGCCTACGACGGCGGGCTGGCCGCGACCGAGCTCGACAACCAGCTGTGGACCCTGTTGTGCCCGGCGATCAGCTGTACGCCGGCCGTCGCGCCCTGATCGAGCTCAGAATTGAGATCCCACGCACTTGCCGCCGAAAGGTATCGTGCTGGGCACGTCGAACGAGACCGCCAGCCCAGAGGACTCGGCGTCATCGCACGCCCCTGCGTTGGCGGTGTACTCGCACCCGGCGTACACCCGGTCGCCGGCCTGACCCGCGCACGCTGCCTCAGGTGCCACGCCGCTGTACGCCGAACACACGTCCTTGGCCTGGCACGCCGCCTGGTCCAGCCCGGCGCACGGCGGAAGAAGCGGTTCGTCCGTGGGTACACACGAATTAGAGGGCGGTCGCCCGGCGGCGCCACACCAGTAGCAGCAGCGTCAGCCCGATAAGCGCGACTGGCGAGCCACTGCCCGCGGTGGACGTCATGGTGCAGCCTTCGCCTTTCTGGCCGCGAAGGCCGATCGGGCGCGCCGGGCCCTCCGCACCGGCCTCACCCCGCTCACCGTCCTTGCCGTTGTTGCCATCTTGTCCGTCACCGCCGGGGGCGCCCGCACACACCGCGATGCTGGAGTCCACCTCTGCGGCGTCAAGCACGCCGTCGTTTGGGACGCCGACCGCCGCATCCGGGCCCGCCTCTCCGCCGTCGTCCAGGCCCGTCTGAATCAACACGCCGCCGTGCGGGCAGTCGACATCGCCCGTGCCCAGCTCCGATGTGGCGACCAGTCTGGCAGTCAGCGTCCGAGGCGCAGACGCCCGCGCACTGATCGCCGACGCCGTCGCCGTTGGCGTCGGTCTGGGCCGTGTTCTTGTTGGCGGCGCCGGCCTGCGGGCAGTTGTCGCATTGGTCGTGGACGCTGTCCTGATCGGCGTCGGAGAGCGCGGGCAGCAGCCCGGCCTGGCCCAGGCGCGCCGCGAGCGCCATCTTGGAGGCGAGCTGGCTGTCGGTCGCATCGATTGCCGCGCTGCAGTCGACGTCCGCGCGATGAAGCGGCGTAGTCGCCTGGCAGGTCGGCGCAGCGAGACCTTTCAGCTCGGCGTATCCGCGTGCGGTCACACACTGCACGTCCAGCAGGTCGATGCGGCCGTCGGCGTTTGTGTCCGGTCGCGTGGGCACCGTGGTTGTCACCGCGGCCGGTGGCGCTTTTGCGGCGGGGCCGAGCGTCAGGAACGTGGCCTGGCTCGCGTCAAACTGGGTGCCGAAGCGCGTCGACTCGCGCGCGAGCAGGCTACCGTTCACCCTCGCCTTGAAGCGGTCGCACGCGCACCTCGATGTGCACGCCCGAGTCGTTGGGAGTCCAGATCTCGACCGGGCGAGGCCCGGGCCAGAACGGCACGTACTGCTCGACGTCGTCCGCGTCACCACCGGCGTGGTAGCGCCCCTTTACCGCGGCCCACGGGGAGCTTGCGTGTTTTGGCGACAGCACCTTGCCGTCCCCTGAGTTGCCGGCCGAGCCCACGAGCACGCGTCCCGGGAGCTGCGTCCCGTCGGCGTCGGTCACCAGGTTGTTCATGCACTGACTGGCCAGCGACTTCCCCGTGCGAGGCCCGCTGCCGCTGCCAACGCTCATGTTGACTACGGCGGGCTTGCCGACGGATTGGGCGTATTGAAAGATGGCGTGGGCCCCCTCACACACCATCGAGGAGTTTCCGGCCGTCAGGGAGAACTCCTTGTCGCCGGCGAAGCCGGGTCCGCCGAGATTGACAAACGCGATGCGCGCTTGTGGCGCGATGCCCCCATAGGTGCTCGGCGAGCCGGCGATGGCAACGGACGCGCCCGCCGCGATGCCCGTGACGTGCGTGCCGTGCTCCAGCCGCGGCACGCCAATGATGCACTTGTTGGCCGCCTGATCCGCCAGCGACGTGCACTCGCAGACGCCGTTCTGCGTGTTGGGTCCGATGCACACGCCTTTGTCGTCCAGCCTCGCCTCCCAATAGAAGTCGACGCGTCCTTCAAAGCCGGGATGGCGCACATCCAGCTCCGTATCGATGACGCCCACGACGACGCCTTTGCCGGTCAGCCCAACGCCTTGCCACTCAGCGGCGTTGGCGCCGGTCGTGACCACCACATGATCCAGCTGGGGTCGAACGGGCTGCGATGCCTCCAGAAACACCACGGGCACTTCGCCCGCCAGGGTGACCAGCCCGGCCACAGATGTGCGGACTGTGAGGATGTCGCCGGACACCACGCCGACACGTCCACCGTCGCGAACCACCGACCGACGGGTCAGCTCAGGCGCGGTGCTCTTCACGAAAAAGTTGAGCACCAGCGCGTTGTCGCCGGACGCCATGGCCCGGTGCACGTCCAGCTTCAGCTGCGGGTCGAGCTTGGACCATCCCACAAACCGCGCCTGCGCAACGGTCGACAGATACAAGACAGACATCAGGACGAAGGCCCCTGCGCCAAGGCGGGGCAAAGCCGCGGCGGTGTCGGTCAAACGACCCGCTCGTGTTGTGGATATCCTTCAGGCTTACCAGAACTATCCTCTGCGGTTTCCGGCTTGAGATGTGTACCTGATCCGAGTCAGTCAAACGACCGATGCCGCCCGCTATGCTCCGGCGGCGCCGAGTGGATGGTGACGAGTGACAAAGAGGTACAGACGGGAGTGCGCCACGGGGCCGGCTGGTGAGCAGGCTGTCGTTGTGATCCGGCGCCGAGTCACGTCTGGTCCGGAATCGGACGATCGATGCGCTCATAACCCGCCTCGAGTGCCCGGCGCCACGGCTGCAGCGCCGATCGGTGCCCACGCCAGAAGGCGTCCATGTCCGCCGGGCCTTGCAGGCGGGCGGTGCCGTTCTCGCTCGTCTCCAAGCCCAACGGCGGCCTTGGGTCGACCAGCACGATGCGGCGTTCCCCCGGCACTCGGAGCTCTAGTTGAACATGCAGGTGGTCTACCCCGGCGCGGGAGTAGCCCGTATCCCCGACGCGCCCGACGACCGTGTCGTGATCAACGGCTGTGCTGAGCATGCGTTCCGGCCCCAGCCGGCGCAGCACCTTCATCGGCAGGCTGTAACCGACCAGGGCCTGGTCGAGGTGAAGGTACAGGCTGTGAAGTTGCAGCCCGTCCTCCGTCCAGAACGGGTGTTTCAGGTACACGTATCGGCCCATGATTGGGCGGTCTCCGCTGCCCACCAGAGAACCTTCGAACATGGGACGAACCAGCGTGCCGTGCGCAGCCATCATGTCGACACCGGCGTGGAAGTACGGCGTTAGCTTGTACGGGTGTAGTCGCAGTCCGAACTGACCGAATTGTGGGCACACGGGGGCCTCAACGGGGCACCGGGCCAGGGGGGCAAGCGCCCGGGCGACCTCATCCCAGCACTTCCGCCCGGCGGCGGTCGGCACATAATGCACAACCTTGCTGTCCCCCATGAATGGGCGCGGCTCACACGCACTCAGGACCGCAGGCAGCTGAGTCATGGCAACACCTCCGAGACATCGATCGCGTTTTTGATGGACATGTCTGTGTCTCCCTCCATGCGGCGCCCTGACGCAACGTGTGTGCCACCAAGCCACAACACGGCACTGCGCTCGAACCACACGACCGCGAGGACCGCGCGCGTGTTCGCTCCGACCCACACTGCGTGCGGGCGGACACACGCAGCAGTGACGGCGCGCGGCGACCGGACTGCGTTCAACTGGCCGGCTCACCGACGTGCAAACCGCCGGTCTCCATCGCTCAGCAGCTCCTCTCCACCCTGTCGCGGCCAATCGGCAGGTGCCTGGTTGGCCGCCTCGTCCACGCTCCAGCGAACCGCCTCCCGCCGGCTGATCGAACTTGGTATTATGGCTGGCGGTTGGGGGTGAGATGGGACAGAAGGTGGTTTTGGCGGCAATCGTGTTTGCCGTCGCGGGGTGCGTGGCCGGCGGCGGCGGGCGATCTGGGGGCAGCGGCGCAGGCGGCAGCGATACCGGTGCAGACGGCGCCACAACGGGCGAGACCGGGGACACCGGAGAGGACAAGACCGGGCTTTACCCATCGTCGGCCGAGGTGACCTTCGTCTCGGTGTGGGTCGGCGAGTCATCAGCCGCAACGCTGGAGTTGAACAACGGGTCCGAGGCGCCGATTCAGTTGACCGACGCCGTCATCGAGGGCGACGGCGCGGCGACGTTCGAGGTGCTGACCGAGCTTCCGTTGGAGCTTTCGGCCGCCGGCTCCGCGCCGCTGGAGCTTCGATTTACTCCGAGCGCGCCGGGGCCGTCTTACGGGACGCTGAGACTCACGCACGCCGGCGGTGAGCTGGCCGTGCCGCTGATCGGCGGCGGCCTCGACAGCCTGGCCTGTGCGACCGCGACGCCCACGACCCTCGACTTCGGTGTGGTGAATGTGGCCGACACCGGCTTCGAGGAGATCGTCGTGAGCAACTGCGGTCCCAACCCGCTGACGCTCGGTCAGGTCGGGGTCCAGAGCGATGTCGACCTGTTCAGCATCGAGGTGACGACGCCGTCGACCATCGCGCCAGGCGAGCAGCTCTCGGCGCCGGTGTCCTTCGCGCCGGTGCACCAGGGGCTCGTCACAGCCAGCGTGCAGTTCAAGTTTGTGGAGATGCATGAGGTGTCCATCGTCAGCGTGTCCGGCAGCGGGTTTGGAGAGGCGGTTGGCGACGACACGGGGACGGGCGGGTGCAGCGACACATGCCAGCCCGGGTGGGAGTGCGGGCCCGACGGGTGCGGCGGCACGTGCGGTGACGGCTGCGCGCTCCCTTATCAGTGCAGCGACGCCGATCACGTCTGCGTGCTGCCACCCCCGCCCGAGGAGGCGCCGCCGTTTGGGTTTGCGTGCGGTCGAAAGGACAGCTGTCAGCCGACGAGCTGGGAGTGGCCCAACTGCATGCATAAGCAGTGTGAAAGTGAGTACTGCCAGGAGCCGGCGTGTTCGCGCACCTGCACCCTCAGCAAGGACGTGAAGGGGGCCGACGGCTCACCGGGACCGGACGGCGTCGATGATGCAGACGCGCCCATCGACAGTTGTGCCGGGGCTTTTGATGGGCCGATGGGCAACACCTGGGTGTGCGTGGCGTCGAAGTCCCCCGGCGCCACACAACTCAACTTCTGCCATCCGGGCACGACCTTGAGCCCCTGCACCGCCAACTCGGACTGCCCCGGCACCGAGACCTGCCAGCTGAAGTACATCCTGGACAAGTACCAGACGCGGTGCGGCGCCCCGCCGAAGGACGCTGATGGGATCGGCGCATACTGCAACCTGAATCCGGAGGCCGGGCCCGTCCAGCACTGCGCGACCATGACGTGTGTGGATCAGAGCTGTCTCGGATTCTGCGACTCCAGCGCCGACTGCGGCAGCTTCGTGTGCAACCAGGGCGTCAACCCGTGGAACGACAGCAAACACCCACCCTTGAACGTGTGCCAGGGGCCGCCATGCACAACCAACAAGGACTGTTTCGGCGCGTCGTTTTGCGCGATGACCAACGACGGGAAGGTTGGCGCGTCCTTCGAGTGGGAGCACAAGTGCGCGTCCGGTGCGCCGGGCGCGGTCAAGCTGGGCGAGTCCTGTAAGTCCATGCCATGTGGTGACGGACCGTGCCTGCCCGACGGCGTGTGCTCAGCGCTGTGCAAGAGCGACTCGGATTGTGGGGGCGGCGGCTTCCTGTGCCAGACGAGCACGGTCGGAGTCGACACCCAGGGCGATGACGTGGACGACAAGGTCCTGCCGTTGGGTCTGTGTGTGAAGTTTGGGGGCACCCAGGCGCCGTGCGCGACCGACGACGACTGCTCGGGCGACGAGGTCTGCAGATTTCACTCGTTTACGCTGCCCGGCGGTGCGCTCGATGGTCAGGGTCTCTGCGCAGAACCCAATCCGATCAACACATACATCGGGGACGTCTGCGGCGGGCATAACGACTGCGACTCCGGCTTCTGCCTGCGAAAGGAGGGCGAGCAGGAGGGCTACTGCACGCACATGTGCACGGACTACCTGGACTGCCCGCACGGCACGGACATCGCCGGCCTGCTGGGCTACTGGCACCTGGGCTGCAAGGCCCATCTGTACAGCCCCGGACTGGACCTGAGTACGGACGAGGACAACTCGTATGTCTCGCTGTGCCAGCCCGCCAGCAAAGAGGGCGACCCGTGGGACTGCGGTGACGACTTTCAATGCGATTACTTTGCGGACGCGTGTACGCCGTGGCCCATGGCTACCGGCTCCACGGGCCCGACGAGCGTGGAGTGGAAGTGCCAGTACACAGTCACCAACAACACCATCGCCAAGGCGGAGCTGGGGGATAAGTGCGACCCCGACAAAGGCCCTTACTGCAAGACGAATCTTTGCGTGAAGTCGGGGTTGGGCGACGGCAGCCGATATTGCGCCGCGCCGTGCCACAGCGACGCGTATTGTCCCCAACAGATGCCCTGCTCGGATCACGTGCTGATCGACCGGAAGGGCACCGCAAATGACCTCAAGATCACACTGTGCAAGAAACCATGAAGATTTCGACACTTGCTTTGGCCCTGACAGTACTGATGCTCTGCTCATGCATGGGACGCGGCGGCGGCAGCCGATCGGGCGGCGGCAGCGGTGGTGACGCCAACCAGCCGGGCGGCACGACGGGCGTCAATACCACCGAAGGCGGCACGGATGGCGGCGACACTGGAGGGACAACCACCGGCGTTGTGGATACCGGCCCGGTGGATCCGCCCAAAGAGGACCCCAACGCCGATAAGCGCGTACTGGAGGGCCATTATAATATCGAGCACAGCGCCGACATCGAGTTCCTGAACGACCCCGAGGATCCGTACACCAAGATCACCGGCGATTTGACGGTCGCCGACACCGCGGTGGTCACGGTGTCGCTGCCGTCGCTGCTGGCGCTGGGTGGGGACCTGGTTCTCGAGAACAACGAGGTGTTGACCACCGTTGACCTCCCAAAGCTCGCCACGATCGGCGGCGCGCTGCGGCTCGACTCTATCCAGGGCTCCCGCCTCGGTGGCAACAACCCGGCGCTGACGTCCTTTGAGCTGCCCGCGCTCAAGTCGGTCGGCGCGGACGTGCTCTTCGGTAGCCCCGGCGCCCTGCAGACGGTTGTGCTGCCGAAGCTGTCCCACGTCGGGGGCCACCTGTTGTTTGACGGACCCGACACCCTTGGGACGGTGTCGCTGGGGGCGCTGGCGTATGTCGGCATGGATGTCCAGCTGGGAAACCTGGGGTTGTCGTCCGTCGACCTCGGCGCGCTCGCGACCATCGGCGGAGCGCTGAGGGTCCGTGACAATCAGGCGCTGACCACCGTGAAGCTGAATAAGCCGGCAGCGCTCGGTGGGTTGGTTATCAAAGATAATGCGGCCCTGACGTCGTTTCACCTGACAGGCCTCAGCCAGGTGAATGGGGGGGTGTCCGTGGCGGGCAACCCCGCCATGACCACCTTTGACCTGGGGGCGCTCACAACGGTGGCCGGCAGCGTGGTTATCGGCGCCCAGGGCGAGCCGAGCGAGCTCACCACGTTTGCGATGACCGCCCTGCAGTCGATTGGCGGCGCGCTTGAGCTGCGGGCCTCTAAGCTGGCCTCTTTGAACCTGCCGAACCTCAGCCAGGTCGGCGGGCTGATGACCATCGCCGCGTCCTCCGCCAAGACGGTGTCGCTCAAAGCGTTGGCCACGATTGGCGGTGCGCTCACGATGTCGGTCAAAGCGGTCACGTCGCTGGAGCTGCAAAGCCTGAAATCGATCGGAGGCGACTTCAGCTTCACGCTGTATTCGGGGTCGCTCCCCGCCCTGGAGGCCAAATCACTACACACGATAAGCGGAGAGGTCGACCTGGATACCGATGGCCTGAGCTCCGTGAGCTTTCCCAAGCTCACCCAGACCCACGGTCTTGACCTCAATTACAATCCAGCCCTGAAGTCGTTCTCCGTGCCGCTTCTAAAGAAGGTCCTGGGCGAGATCTCCGTAAGCGAAAATGAGGACCTGAAGAGCATCGATCTCTTCAGCCTGCAAGACGTCGAGTCCACCCTGCGCATCGACTACAACGAGAACCTCGCGCAGTGCCTCGTCGATCGGGTGGTAGAGAGTGTGCAGGCCGCCGGCTGGGACGGCTCGCTGAATGTCTGCTGCAACAAAGACGGCTGCCTTTGCACCGATGTCGATGACACGATCGAGATCGCTTGTCCGTGAGGCACACGACTATCGATCGATCTCGTGAGACCTCCCGTCATTCGACTAGTCTCGCCGCAGCCTCAGTCCCCAACAACGCCGCCGCCGCAACAACCGCGTGATTGTACCCCTGCTGCGCGCCCTGGCACGCGGTAGGTTCTGATCGTGCTGCTCGAGGACCTGCACTTCGCCGATCCGTCGACGCGCGAGGTAGCTGCGGGGCCCGGTCAGTCGATGAGCTCGTGGTACCACAGCGGCAGGTAGCTGTGTCCGTTGGAGGTGGCGACCGCGTCTTCAAATGCGGCCGCTGGATAGCGGATGCCCTTGCCAATGGTGCTGCTCCAGCCGAACGGATAGCCGCCCTTGAAGGACTGCGACCACTCGCCCGCCGGGTCGTTTACGGTGTAGTAGGCGCCGTCGTAGCCGGTGACGACCACCACATGGCCATAGCCCGTGAAGTACCCGTGAATGATCGTTGGCTTGCCCTGGGCCAGCAGCGAGCGCAGACCGGACAATGTGCCGCTGGTGCGCGCCACCAGGCGCTGCGAAAACCCATTGTCCTGGGCGTAGCTGTTGAACATGTTGGCCAGGCCGGCCGGCGACTGGGCGTAGTTCTTACCCCAGGACGCCGTGATGTCATCGGGGGCGCCGCTCCAGCCGAGCCACGCCAGCAGCATCGCGACCGACGTGTTCTGGCAGGTGGCGCCCGGGCTGAGCGCGTTGGCGTACTGGTAGAAGTACGGGACCGTTTTGGGCGCTGGTGCCGCGGGCGGATTGGGCGCTGGCGGTGCGGACGGCTGCGCCCCCACGTGGATCACCTGAGTGGCCCGCCCAAGCTCATAGCCCTGCGCGTCGTACGCAACCGCGTGGATGGTGCGTGTGCCCTCCTGGCTGAACAGGTGCGTATACGAGTAGCCGTTGGAGCGGGCGTCGCTGTCCCCAAGCGTCCACACCGCGTCGCTCCAGATCGCGTCCGCCAGGTAGCGAACGCGGGCCACGTGCCCCACGACCGACACCTTGAACGTGGCGGGATTGAGTGTCTGCGCACCCGTCAGAAACGACAGCTGTGCGGAGCTTGTGGCGGCCTGGCCCACGCCTTGAAGCGACGGCGGGGCTTGGCCGGACTCAATGATCTCAGGCTCACCTTCGGCGCACGAAAGTGGGATCAACAGCAGAAGCAAGAGGACACTTTTTGGCGTAATCATGCGCCGCAGGGGTGCAAGCGGTAGGCCACCGCGGCACTGGCGTACGGGGGGCCACCTGGCGACCTTCGGCGGGGCGTGGACACCGTCGGCGGGCATGTCCACGGACAGTCGTCATCCGTCCCAGCAGGTCGCCGAAACCGGGCCAGGCGGGGCGATCGCGCCACGTGGTCCGCGCTGTGCACTGGTGTCCGTCCAGGTCAATAGTCAAATCGTAGGGAGAAGAGGATGTCGATGTGTACGAAGCGCCGGGTGGCGCTCATGGTGGTGTGTGTCCTGGGTGGACCGCTGGCGTGCGGCGCCCCGGCGGAGATGGTGTTGGGACAGGAGGCGGTCGGGACAGGTGGGCTGGTCCAAGACCAGGCGGCCGCGGCGCCCGAGGTGCCGCGCGATCCCGGCCTGAACAACGCGGACCGTCGTGCGTCCAAAAACGCCGAGGACAACCCCGCGCCCGCCTGCGAGGAGCCCTGGCTGGCACAAGCGCGTGAGGCCATCGTCGCTCAGCTGCGTGACACGTGCGCGCGGTGTCACACGCCCGACGGCGAGACGCCGGTTCAGACGCACATCACAGACGTGACGGATATCGATGGGCTGGTCGATGTGGGCATGATCATTCCGGGAGACCCGGACGCTTCGCCCGTGCTGAAGCGGCTCGAAAGCGACACGATGCCGCCGCCGGGTGTGGGGCCGCGCGCCACCGACGTCGAGGTTCAGCGTCTGCGCCACTACATCTCCTGCCTGGCGGCGCCGGAGCCTCCGCCCGCCGAGTTTGTCCTCCGCGAACAGCAGCTGTGGCAAATGCGCAAGGACCTCGAGGAGAGCTATCAGCTCAACGAGCAGCGGTTTGTGCGTTACATCACGCTGGCGCACCTGCACAACGCCGGCGCCGCCGAGGACAAGCTGGAGACGTATCGCCACGCGCTCACCAAGCTGGTCAACTCCCTATCGTGGAAGGCCAAGGTCACACCTGCACAGGTCGTCGGTGAAGGCGGCCTGCTGCTGCGCATCGATCTGCGCGATTACGGCTGGGACGAGGCGCCGGTCACCGAGCAGGGACTCGGCCCCCTGACAGACGTGTGGACGCGCATTGAAGCGAGATACCCATACGCCAACATCATCGACGACAACCCCGACGCGGAGTATCTCTACGACTTCACGCAGACCCAGGTGCCGTTTGTCGAAGGCGACTGGCTGGCCGCGACGGCGTCCATGCCGCCGCTGTATCACGAGATCCTGGGGCTTCCCGAGACCACCGCCGGACTTGAAACCCTGCTTGGCGTGGATATCGCCGAGGACATCGAGCTGGGCAACGTGGCGCGCGCCGGGTTCGTGTTCTCCAAGGTCTCGGTCAACAACCGCGTCATCGAGCGTCACGAGCTGGGCCTTAGCGCAAATCAAGCCGTGCTGGGCGACTACAACGGCGCGCTGTGGGTCAGCTACGACTTCGCCGACAACCAGGGCGTACAGAACATCTTCCAGCATCCCGTCGACTTCGTGCACGACGGCAACGAGATGATCTTCAGCCTGCCAAACGGCCTGCAGGCCTACCTGATCACGAACGCGCAGGGACAGCGCATCGACGAAGCGCCGTCCGACGTCGTCTCCGACAGCTGGAGCGCCCCCCCGGTGGTCACCAATGGGCGCAGCTGCATGGGGTGTCATTACGGCGGCATGCGCCCGGCGACGGATGAGATCCGGGACATCGTGCTCAGCTACGAGAAGCAGTATCCGCAAGCGGTCATCGGCGACGTCGTGAAGCTGTATCCGAAGGACGACGTGTTTCAAAGCGGTCTGGATGCGGACCGGGCGCGCTTCGAACAAGCGATGACCATCGCCGGAATCCCGCTGGCCAAGGAGCGCGCCGAGGAGCCCATTACGAGGCTGGCCGATACGTGGGACGGCGTCATGTCACTGGCGCAGGTGGCGGCCGCCGTCGGCCTGAGCGTGCAGGCGCTGGCGGTGTCACCCGGTCTCGCACGCCTGAAGGGCGCCCGCGCCGAGCTGGCCAATCTGGTCGACAAGGGCGGCGTGTTGAAGCGCCAGCTGTTTGACGAGAGCTTCCGCGACATCGTCTGCTTCCTGGAGCTGGGCAAGCCCCTGTCGCGCGCCGGGGGGACGGCAGGCTGCGCCGTGGCACGTCTGTGCAATACCGAGACCGGGCTCCAGGGGGACGTCACACTCCGCATCGACGGTGTCGAACTACAAGCGCTCGAGGGCAAGTGCTCGCCGTGCCGCTCGCTGCCGGTCGGGGCGGCGCTCACGGGCGAGCTGACCGTGCTGGATGTCCAGCAGGTCACCACGGACGGCGGCCAGCTCAGCAACAAGGTCGTGGTTCAACTGAAAACGGAGGTAGCGCTGGACCTCGCGGACGAGAGCGAATCGCTGCTGACGCTCAAGCCGGTGGTCTCAAGTGGCATGGTGGTCAGCGTGGCGTTGGTGGCCGAGGCGATCGAGAGCCCGCTGACCTGCGACGACGTGCCCTAAGGGCGTCTCTTCGCGACGGGTACGCGCCAAATCCAGCCGATGTATAGCAGCGCATTGAACGTAGTCGCGGCCATGATCTCCCACACCCGCGCCGGATACAGCGGCAGCGCCACGTAGGCCACGGCAAAGATGGCCGCGGCAAGCAGGATGCGGGCGTCGATCGCCACCGCCGCCACCACGCAGGACATCGCAAAGCAGAAGTTCAACAGCGCCAGCGCCACCACCAGCGGCAGGGCGAGGTGGTGGGCCATCGGCCACAGCATCAGGGGCGCCAGATAGGTGAATTGCAGTGTCAGGACGAAGCGCCGGTTCAACGCGCTGGTCCACAGCTGTCGACGCAGCAACAGGGTGAGGCCCACCGTCGCGCCCGTGTGCAGGCCGATCAGCACAAAGAACATCGGATAGCCGATGGCGTCGACGTCGGATCCGGTGCGCGCGAGAACGGCCAGCAGCGTGTACAGCGCGCCCCAGAAGAACGCCAGCGCCACCATGATTCGGCTGCGCACGCGGCTGTGGATAGCCAGATCCATGTCGTGCGCCATCTGCTCCAGATCCGCGACCCGTCTCGCCTGCGCCGCCTTTCTTTCGCGCAGCGCGCCAAGCTCGTCCACAAGCTGCTGCGGCGGGTCTTTGATCTCGCGCAGCAGCACCTGGGCTTGCTCCACGTTGGCGGTTTGCACGGCGTGGGCCAGCATCTCGACTCGGACGCGACGCAACCCGACCAGGGCCTCACGGTTTTCCGGCCATTGCTTCAGCGCCGCCTCGAAGCCGAAACGGCACTCGCCAAACAGGTGATGGAGCTTGGTCGGTCGGTCCAGCAGCGTGTCGTCCGCCACCAGTCGAACGATCTCGGGAACGCGGGATGACGCCGCGCCGCTGAGCGCCAGTGAGCCGCGCACGCGCAGGTACTCGGCGATGGCCGCTTTTAGCGCCAGCGCGGTCGGGTGGCGATCCGCAGCGAGCCGAGACGTGGCCTTGTTGGCGATCTCCCCCAGCATGGTCGATACGCCGGCGGCATATACGGCGGGGCGCGAGGCCGCGGCGGCGTACATCATCTCGACCACTGTCACGCCCGCGTGACGGCGGTCGCCGGTGAGCACCGTGTGCAGGGCACATCCCAGCTGATAGACGTCCGTGGCGGGACCCATCTGGCCGCCTTCCAGCAGCACCATCTCCGGTGCAACGCACTTGGGTGTCCCCACGACCTGCCGGACCGCGCTCGCCAGCGGCAGGGGCAGCCCCGTATCCGGACGCAGCGCCGCCGCCAGGCCCCAGTCGAGCAGGTAGACCTCGGCATGCCGGCCGATCATGACGTTCTCCATCTTGAGATCCCGATGAAGAACGCCGCGCTCGTGGGCGAAGTGCACCGCGTCACAGACTTGCATCAACACCCTCAGGTGCCAGTCCAGCGGGTCCTCCGCCGCGCCCGGCGGACACGTCCTGTCGGGCCCCGGTGCGATGAACTCGTTCCAAGGCGTGCCCTCGATCCGCTTCATGACGATGGCCGGCCGCCCGTCGGTGTCGGCCCCGAGCATGTAGACGGGGACGATGTTCGGATGCTCGAGCGCGCCCATGGTCCGCGCCTCGCTCATCATCGCCACCGCCCGCTCGTCAAGCCGGTCGTTGCGATGCAGCACCTTGACGGCGACCAGCCGATTCAGCGACGTCTGCCGCGCCAACCGCACCTCGCCCATGCCGCCGCGGCCGATGATGTCCGCGACTTCGAACTCCGCCTGCGCCAGCGTTGCGCCGTTCTCCATAACGCGCGGAAGCGCCCACACCGACAGACCGCGAACCGTGGTCGGCTCGTCCGCGTCGCCCTGGGGGGCCAGCGTCCCGTCGTCGCGCAATCGAAACGACTCGGGCTCCAGGCCGCACAGCGACCACCGCGTCAAGACGACGTCGTTTACGTTTGGTTCGCCCTCGGTCGAGGGTCCGGTTTTCGAGGCGGCCAAGGGCCGGATCATACATGACCCGGTCGCTCAGCCGTCCTCGCGCAGGGCGGCCGGGTCGATGCCGGCCTCTCCAAGCCACCGATACAGCGTCGGGCGAGGCACCCCAAGCGCTTTTGCAGCAGCGCGAACATTGCCCTTGTGGGCTGTCATATGCTCGCGTAGCCCGTCCGGCTCCGGCCGCCGACTTCCTACGGGCTCCGGCGCCGAGTCCGGCCCGCGAGTCATCGGTTGCGACACCAGCATCGCGCGCACGGCTGGGCTCAATTCCAGCTCATCAGCGCCTGCGGCATCGATCACCGCACGACGCATGACGGTCTGCAGCTCCCGAACGTTGCGTGGCCACGCATACTCAAACAGCGAGCGCGCCAGCGCGTAGCTCAGCGATATCGGCCTGCCGGCCTCCGCGTCACCGAAGCGCTTGGCCAGCACCGCGATATCCAGGCGTCGCTCCCGCAGCGGCGGAATGCGGATAGTCCATCCCGCCAGCCTGGCCAGCAGGTCTTCGCGAAAGGTCGACTCCCCGACCATCGCGGGCAGATTGCGGTGCGTTGCCGCCACAACCCGCGTGTCGACGGTGCGGGGCTGGTTGTCGCCGACGCGCCGAACCTCGCCCTCCTGCAGAAATCTCAGCAGCGCGACCTGCAGGCGTGGGCCCGCGTCTCCGATCTCGTCCAGCAGCACGGTGCCGCCGCTGGCCGACTCCAAGATGCCGATGCGGTCCCTATCGGCCCCGCTGAACGCCCCGCGTCGATGGCCGAACAGCTCGCTTAGCAGCAGCTCGTCCGACAACGCGCCGCAGTTCACCGTGTGCAGGTCGCCGCTGCGCTTGCTCTGGCGGTGCAGTCGGCGCGCCACGAGCTCTTTGCCGCTGCCCGACTCGCCGAGCACCAGGACAGGCGTCGTGTGGGCGGCAACCGCGTCGATCTCCTTCAGCACGCGGCCCAGCGCGTAGCTCTCGCCGGCCAGGTCAGGATCGTCCGCGGGCTCGTGCAGCAGCGGCGCGCGATGGGCCACCAGCAGCATCGAGCCGACACCGATGACGTCACCGTCCATGACCTTGGTACGCATGACGCGGGTACCGTTTAACCAGGTGCCGTTTCGGCTGGACAGGTCCGCGACCCGCAGCACGCCGCGCTGCACCCGCAGCGACGCGTGTCGGCGCGACATCCGCGGGTCGGCCACGTCCGGCCCGAACACCGGCTCGTCACGTCCCAGCACGACCTCGCCACGGCCGTCCAGCGACAACCGACGTCCGATTACGGATGCGTCGGTGTGCCACCCGACGCTGAGCCACCAGATGCGCTTCTCGTCCGTGGCGTGTCCGCGAAGCAGATCGCCTGCTGTCTTGGTGGTGTCGACCACGCGCCGAGGGTACGTGGCCCCCCCACCGAACTCAATGGGCCTGCGGACATGTCCGACGGGTGTCCGCAGGCATGTCCGCAGCGCCGGGCTATCGGTCGTTCGACGTACTGCAGGCTGGCCTGCTCGTTGCACAGTGGTGGACGGCATGAAACTGCGACTCACGATGATCGCGACGCTCGCCGCGCTGGTCGGCGCTTGCGAACCGCCGCCGCCCCACCCCAAAGTGCCCGTGGCGCCCAGCGCGTACCAGCCTCCAGGGCCGAAGGCGGACACGAGCGCCGGCGCTGTCCCGGCGGTTACCGAGCCGCAGCCCGACCCCGCGCCGGTCTCGGAGCCGTCGGTGTCGCTGGTCAGTGAGCCCACGTGCATCAACCCATGCACCTTTTCAGCGATCGTGGCCGGCGGCGTCATCGCAGTGCAGTACGAGGCGGACGCCTGGGCGCTCGGCACGTCGACGCAGTCGGACGCCGGGTTTGAGCTTACGTATGATTTCAGCACGCTCGGCGTGCGACAGATCACGGCGATTGGGCTTGGCACGGCAGGTGAGGTTCTGGCTGCGGACACGCGCATGATCGCGGTGGAATCGGCAGCTGATCCGCCCGCATGCTCGGGGTACCACGGGCAGACCACCGAATATGCGCCCATCCAGCTGGCGGCGTCCGGGACACCACCCGGGGCGGCGTCGCTGCAATGGACCGTGCCCTGCGCGTCTACATCCGTCGGTGCGTTTGCCGGCACCCCGGGTTCGCCCGCGGTGCATGAGGGCGTCGATCACGTGCACGACGACGCGTCCGCGGCGGTCGTCCCCGTGCTGGCTGCCGCGACAGGCAGCGTGGCGTATGTAAGGACCGGGTGTCCCCAAAGCAGCACGTTCGGGTCCAACGCGGCGCTTCGCGAGTGCGGGAGCGGCTGGGGTAACCACGTTGTGATCGAGCATGTGTCCGGCGTCTTCACGCGCTACGCCCACCTGGCACCCGACGGCGTGCAGGTGGAGGTTGGGGAGGAGGTGGCGGGCGGGCAGCCGATCGCCGAGATGGGCAACAGCGGGCGCAGCGATGTCCGCCACCTGCATTTTGAGTTGGGTACGAGCGCCGGATTGGATCCGTGCGCGACCGCGCAGTCGTTTGATGCGGTGTATGACCCGGCGTTGCTGGCCTGGTGAGGTAGTATCGGCCGGGTGAGCAACCAGTTGGAGAGGCTGCGGCAGACCATCTCGGTGCGCTGGGATACGCTGGGCATCGATGCGGATGAGCTGTCGCTGACCGAGCAGGGCACCGTATGCACCCGTGCGGCCGTCAGCCCGCCGGACTCCGACGCGGCGCCGTTTCTGGCCGACGGTCATCAGCTCGAGTACCAGGGCACGGTCGGCAAGGGCGGCAACGCTGTTGTCAGATTGGCCATCCAGCAATCGCTGGGCCGTCAGGTCGCCGTGAAGGCGCTGCGTGACGATCGCCCGGATCACGCCGCCACCGAGCTGTTGCGGGAGGCGCGCACGCTCGGTGCTCTGGCCCACCCCAACGTCGTGCCGGTGCACATGCTGGGTCGCGACGACGACGGCAAGCCCATCGTCGTGATGAAGCGCGTGGAGGGCACGCCGTGGATCTCGTGGATCGGCGCCGGCGGACGGCTCGATTCGCCCGAAGAAGGCGACGCGCTTGAGTGGCATTTGCGAGTCTTGATGATCGCGTGCAGCGTGGCGCAGTTCGCCCATGATCGGGGCGTGGTGCACCGCGACTTGAAGCCGCGCAACATCATGATCGGCACGCTGGGGGAGGTCTACGTGCTCGACTGGGGCCTGGCCGCCCGGTTCAGGGACGACTGCGTGGTCGAGCTGCCGGCCATCTCGGACGAGCGCGACGTCGTCGGCACACCCGGCTTTTTGGCGCCGGAGATGGTGCTGGTCCGCACCGACGAGATGGGCCCGCGCACAGACGTCTACCAGCTGGGCGCCACCCTGCATACGGTGCTGACGGGCGCGAGCCGGCATCCGGGCTCCGACTTGATGACCCGTCTGCTGATGGCCGCCCAGTCCGCGCCCTGGCCGTACCCGGACAGCGTGCCCTCCGAGCTCGCTGACATCGCGAATCGCGCGTGTTCTCGGCGTCCAGACGACCGATACGAATCCGCCGAGGCAATGCGCGAGGCGGTCGCCGCGTTTTTGCGCCATCGTGAGTCCGCGCGCCTCGCGGCGGCTGCCACAAAGCGACTCGAGCGGCTGCGCGCATGCCTCGACGCCGAGTCGCGTGAAGCGCGCGACCAATTCCAGGCCCTGCTCGGCGAGTGCCGCTTCGGCTTCAAGCAGGCGCTGGTTACATGGGAGGACAACGAGGCGGCGATCCAGGCGCTGGAGGAGACCAACACCCTGGCGGTGCGTGAAGCGCTGCAAGCCGGCGACATCGACCGGGCGGGTGTGCTGCTGAGCGCGCTGAGCACGGCCCCGCCCGAGCTGGTCGCCCGCTTGGAGACACTGCGCAGCGAGAGAGCGCGGGCCAATCGGGAGTTGGAGCAGCTGCGAGCGCTGGAGCGCGAGGTCGATCCGGCCGTCGCTGTGGGCTTTCGCGCGCTGATCTGCGCGGGCATCTGCGGCTTCTGGGGCGTCGTCTTCTCAATCCTGGCCTGGCTCCAGTTGACCGGCCGCCACGCGGACAGCCCGGTGCTGGTCACGACGCTCATCAGCCTGCACGGCGCCGCCATAGGCATCCTGACCGTGCGCTTCTGGGGCGTGTGGGACTCGACCTCGGTCAACCGCCGCTTCTTGTGGGCGTTGGCCTTCAGCGCAGTCGCCGCCGGCGCACTATGGGCCGCGTCGCTCTACATCGGCATGCGTGTCGCTCACGGCGTGGCCTTCGTCCAGTTCAGCTTCTCAGCGGCCTGCGCCATCGCAGCGGTGGCCATCGACATGCGCCTGCTCGCTGCCGCCGCCGGCTTCGCCCTGGGCTTTGTCTTCACGTTGCTGTACCCCGACGCGTACTGGCTCGTGATCGACTTTGCCGCCTTCAGCGCGACGGGTAGTCTCGCCTTCGTCTGGGGCCGAGACTGGCGCCGCCTTCGCGGCTGAGATCCACCTCGCGGTGCGCTCGGACCGTCGCCCGAACCGGCCGGGCCGCCGCGACCCTGGTCCCGGTCATAGTCGCGCTCCCGCAGCGTGTTACTGTCCCGCCACGGTCCAACAAGCAAACTGGAGCACTCGGATGAGCGAGCTGTCTGCCGACGAACGCATGGCCTTGGACGCGATCTGCGCCATCGCGGACAAAGCGATCGCGCCCCAGGCCGCCCGGATCGACCGCACCGGCGAGCTGTCCTGGGACACCGTGCACGTGCTGGCTGACAACGGCTTCCTGTGCCCGCTGCTACCGGCGCAATATGGCGGTCCGGAGGTGTCATACCGGCTGTTCGCCGCGATGGTGGAGGCCGTGGCCGCTCGCTGTGCGTCGTCCGCTTTGCTGCTCATGGCGCAGGCTGACGGCATGTTGCCCATTCTCGAAGGCGGCGACGACGCGGTCAGAGCACGGTACCTGCCCCGCCTGGCCGACAGCCCGGCGCTCGTCGCATTTGCGGCCACGGAGCCGGGCGCGGGCTCGGACGTGCTGTCCATGAAGACCCGCGCCGTGCGCGACGGCGACCACTACATCGTCAACGGCACAAAGTGCTTCATCACAAACGGCGAGGTGGCCGACTTTGTGACCCTGTTTGCCTACACCGACCCGTCGGAGCGGTCCCGCGGCATGACCGCGCTGATCGTCGACAAGGGCACACCGGGTCTCAGCTTCGGCAAAAAGGAAGACAAGATGGGCATGCGCGGGTCGGTCAACTCGACTCTGTTCTTCGAGGACGCGCGCGTCCCGGTGGCCAACCGTGTTGGGGCCGAGGGTACGGGCTTCTCGATCATGATGTCCGCCCTGGCCGGCAGTCGCCTGTTCTCTGCCGCGCAGGCCGTCGGGATCGCCGCCGGAGCCTTCGAGCACGCGCGCGCATACGCCGCGGAGCGGGTGCAGTTCGGCAAGCCCATCGCCCAGCAGCCGGTCCTGCGCCACCTGTTCGCCGACATGGCCACTCGGATTCGCGCCGGCCGCCTGCTTGTCCGAGATGCCGCCAGGCGCCGCGACTCGGTGGGCGCGGACGACCGGTTCGGTGTGCTGGCGGGCATGGCCAAAGTGTTTGCTTCGGACACGGCCATGAGTGTGACGACGGACGCCGTGCAGCTTCTCGGCGGGTACGGCTACTCGCGCGACTACCCGGTCGAGCGGATGATGCGCGACGCGAAGCTCACGCAGATCTACACAGGCACAAACCAGATCCTGCGCCACGTGATCGGCCGGGCGGTAACGGCGGCGCCCGAACCGAGCGACTAACGAGCTGATACGCCGCATCGCGCGCGATCGGGAGATCCCACCAGCCGTTTGTCACTCCTCCGACAGTATGCGAGCGTACCAGGTGCCTATGACAGACTCTGACAAGCCCGACATGGGTGACGCTCTCGAGCGGGCGTTGGCCAACCAGGAGAGTGACGAGAAGGCTGAGCAGGCCGAGCGGGAAGCCGAGGCGTTCGTGCGCGAGGCCCAGGCAGTGGGGGTGTCGCCGCAGGCCCTGAAGCGGGCTCAGACCGAGCTACATCAAGAGCGGGTTGCCCGTCGGCTTGCGACGCTCGGGCGCATCAAGATGATTGGCGGCCTCGCGCTGCTCGTCGTCGGCGCGTTGCTGGTCTGGCGCCTGATCTTCCCGTCGGCCGTCTTCTCCTGGTCCGAGGACTTCGATAAATCGCCCTCGAGTCGGTGGACCTTGAAGATGAGCCCACGCAACGCGGCGACGCTCGAGTTTCCCGAGGTTGACGGGCAAGGGCGCGCGGTGGCGCTGGCCGTCACCCGGTTCGCACCCGACGGCGAGGGCTCGTTCTATGTCAATGTGCGGACCAAGGACGTTCCGCAGACGCTGCGTGGCTACGACACGATGCGCATCCGAGTGCGCGGGACCGGGCTGTCCAAAGTGCGCGTCTACCTGCGCCACAACAAGACCAGCCGCTGGCGCTCGCCCGGGATGAAGCTGACGGACCAGTGGACCGAGCACGTCTTCGGCTTCGACAAGTTCGACTACCAGGTCCGAGCGAGCAAGGGCGCGCCCTGGAAGGACGCGGCCAGGACGGAGCTCTCCACGGTGAAGATGATCCAGCTGAAGGTCGGCAACGGCATCAATGACATTACGGAGGCAGGCATCGTCTACGTGGACGACCTGAAATTCGAATGAGCCCATTTCGTCCATACGCCCTGGGCGCCGCTCCGGTCGTGCACCCCGAGCAGGATCCGTTCAACACCGTCGTGCGCGCCTGGAAGGCTGCGCCGGTCGCGCTGCCGGACGGCGGCACGCACATGGGGTTTGTGGCCGAGGGTGTGGCCACGCTCGACTGCGCGTCGGGCGTGTTCGACCTGCGCGCCGGCATGTACTTCTCCGCGCCCGGGCCGGCCACCGTTCGAGGTGGCTGCGGCGTGGCTATCGAGCGGCCGGGGTGGCACGGCGTCTTTCTGCTGGGCGGCCCGATCGAGGGACAAGGGCGCCTGCGCTACGTGGACGGCTGCACGGACTCACTTCTAATTCCGCCGGTCATCCATGGCGATCCGTGCCTGAACTATCTCCACATTCCGCCGGGCACGCGCCAGTCGTCGCACACGCACCCGTCGCTGCGCGTCGGCGTCATCATGGCGGGCCACGGGCGCTGCGTGACCCCGGGCGGCGTCATCCCGCTCACGTCGGGGACGGTGTTTGTGCTGGATGCCGAGACCGAACATTGTTTCCACACCGACGAGGCCGCGCTCGTCGTCATCGCGTACCACCCGGACTCGGACTGCGGCCCGACCCACGTGGACCATCCGATGATGAACCGGACGTTCGTCAACGGCGTGCCGGCCTCCTTGTTGCCCGAGCTGCACTCCGCGCCATGATTTGCCCCAAATGCTCGTACAACCATAAGAAGCGCGACGGCACGGTGTGCACCAGCTGCGGCTACGTCTTCGCGTTCAATCCGGCGACGGATGGCATCACCGACGCCAAGTGGGCCGCTCTGATGCGCAAAACCAGCGGCAATGACACGTATCACTTCACGCCCAACCAGCTGTATGCCGCGTGGTGTCGCAGCATCCGCGTCGCGCCCGCGAGCAGCGCTGCGCTCTGGGGCCTGGTCTGGCTGACCGCCGGCGTTGTTGTGCTTCTGTTCGGCGCCTTTCCGCTGCGCCTCGGCTATGCGCTGTGTCTTTTCGGCGTCGTTCTTTGCGGGATGGCGCTCGGCCGCCTGGGCCAGACCGCACCGAGCCGGGAAGACTTCAACCTGACCCTGAACCGGTGGCGGCAGGGCAACACGATCGAGCTGCTGATCGATCGTCGTCGATTGGACGAGCCGCCGCCCCAGTGGTCAGAGACGGACATCTACGACTACGGAGTGGAGCGCGTCCTGATCGTCGATGATGAGCGCCTCGTCGACTTCCTCGTGCTCAACGACTTTCACGCCGAGCAGCGCACCGTCGTTATCGCCGAGACCGGCTACCCGACCTATATCCGGCCGATCGTCCGCAAAGTGCTCGACGAGACGCCCGATCTGCCCGTCTACGTGCTGCACGACACCAGCCTGGACGGTCTGTCCCTGGCGTCCCGTCTGCCCGACCTGGGCTTCGGTGTCGTCTCCCACCCCGTCTACGACCTGGGTTGGCTCAGCCACGAGGTCGAGGACATCAATCGTCTCAAGCGCCTGCAGATGAAGCACTGGCGAGGCGCCGTTCCGATCGATCTGCTGCACCCCAAAGCGCTGCTCATGGGGTTGACGGCCGCGATCAAGAACGGCGTCCCGCTGGCGGTCCCGCTCGGCGCCCGGCAGGTGGCCGGCGACAGCTATGACGGGGCCGACACGGACATCATGATCTTGAACCTCGAGTCCGACTTCGGCTGAATGAGCGCGCTCTTCGGCTTCTCAGGGGCGCCCGATCCCGCTCTTGTAGAGCGTATGGGGGCCACGCTGACCCATCGCGGCGCCGGCCGCCACCCGACTGTCGGCCCGGACGGCACGGCGGTCTTTCAGGGCGCGGATCAGGGCGGAGTCGCCATATCGGCAGACGGACAGGTCCGACTCGTCGTCGCTGGTCTGGTGTTGTCGCCGCCCGCTGAAGGCCGCCCCATCGCCGACGTCCTGCTGGAGGCCTATCTGGGGCGCGGAACCGACGGCCTGGAGTCCGTCCGCGGCGGGTTCATCGTTGCCGTCTGGGATCGCGACACGCTGCATCTCGTCCGCGACGGGGCCGGCGCGCGAACCGTGTATTACGGACGACACGACGGGCGGCTCTTCTTCGGCATTGAGCCCAAAGCGGTCCTGGCCGGCGGTCTGCCACGCCGCATTCGACCCGCTGCGGTGGCTCAGTATCTGTCTTTCAGCTTCGTCCCGGGCGCAGGCACCATGCTCGAAGGCTTGTTCGAACTGCCGGCGGGCCATCGCTTGACCGTGGCCGGCGCCGCTGAGCCCGTGCTGCATCGCTGGTTTCGTTTCGAAGAGTCGGAGGAAGACGGAGACGTCACCGACGGCCAGTGGGTCGAGCGCTTCCACGCCCTTCACGCCGATGCGATTCGGCAGCGCATGCCCGCCAACGATCCCGTCGCCGTCTTTCTGTCCGGCGGCATCGACTCCAGCATCGTCGTCGCCGAGCTGGCGGCCCAGGGCGTCAAACCGCTGCCCACGTTCGCGATTCACTTTGGCCCGCAATACGCCAATGAGCTCGAGTTCGCGCGCGCCGTCGCCGACCGCTGCGGCGCGGACCACGAAGAGGTGCTGGTCTCGCCCGACGGCTTCGTTGAGCGCCTGCGAAAGGTCATCTGGCATCTCGATGACCCGATCGGCGATCCGATTACTGTCCCGAACTTTGAGCTGGCCCGCCACGTCTCGAAGCACGCGCGCTGGGTCTTCAACGGCGAGGGTGGCGACCCTTGCTTCGGCGGTCCCAAGAACCTGACGATGATGCTGCACCACTGGTACGGCGGCGTGGCTCGCGAGCCTCGCTTTCGAGAGCGCCGCTACCTCTCCTCCTACCGCCGCGCCTACGCCGAGCTCGCCCACCTGCTGACCGACGACGTGCGCGACCAGTTTGACGAGCAGGCGGACCTGGAGGCCGTGCTGACCCCGTTCTTCGAGGCCGAGCGACCACGCAGCTTTTTGAACAAGCTCATGGCGATCAACATCCGCTTGAAGGGCGCGCACCTCATCCTGCCAAAGGTCGAGCGTATGCTCGGCGCGTTCGGTGTCACTCCGCTGTCCCCGCTGTTCGATGAGCGCATCATCGAGGCCAGCTTCGCCATGCCGGGTCGCCTCAAGGTGCACGGCGGTGTCGAGAAGATCGCGCTGAAGCGCGCCTACGCGGACGCGCTGCCCCCCTCGGTCATCCAGCGCCCGAAGTCCGGTATGCGCGTCCCGGTCCACTTCTGGTTCAAAGACGAGCTGCGGGACTATGCAAAGTCCATCTTGAACCCGACCGACCTGCGCCGCGTCGGCATCTTCAAGGAGGACCGCGTCCAGCAGTTGTTGGATTACGACATCGCCGAAGGCCAGGGCCGCTACGGCCTGCGGTTGTGGATGCTTCTCACGTTCGAAATCTGGCGCCGAATCGTCGTCGAAGGCGAGCCGGTCTAGAGGGCCGCGGCCCCGGCGTCTGGGCCGGCTCCGACAGCGCCGCACAGCCTATGACCGGCGCCGCCTTCCCAACCGTGCGTTTCAACGTTCGTCAGCATCGGTAGTTGCGCGCGGCGCCGTTGAGGAACATAAAAACAGAAACTCGGCACGGCAGGTGACATGAAGGGTGGGCGATCGCTCGAGGCACGGTTGGCGGCGCTGAGCGCGTTGCGGGATGGCGGTGGCGACCAGGCTCGGGACGCTCTCGGCGCGGCCCTGGGCACCCGCACGCCGCTGGTCGTGGCGCGCGCAGCCGAGGTTGCGGCTTCGATGGGGCTGGTGGCGGTGTTGCCGCAGTTGGAAGGGGCGCTGGAGCGCTATTTGGCCCTCCCGGCGGAGAAGGACCGGCGCTGCTTGGCGAAGCAGGCCCTCGTCGCCGCCTGCGACGACCTGGACTCTCGCCAGAGCGACCTCTTTCTCAGCGCGGCGCAGTGCGTCCAGCTGGAGAAGGCGTGGGGGGGACCGCAGGACACGGCGGCGGGTGTGCGATCACGCGCGCTCTTTGCGCTGATGCGGTTGCGAGACGGGGAGGCCATGAACGTGGCCGCTCGGCTGCTGGCCGACTCCGCATCCGGCGCCCGGGCCGGGGCCGCGCGTGCTCTGGCCAACAGCTCACCGCTGACCGCGGTGCCGCTGCTGCGTCACAAGGCCCACTGTGGCGATGAGGACGGCCTGGTCACCCACGAGGTCTTCTCGTCGCTGCTGCTGCTCGAGCCCGAGGAGTCACTCGACTTCGTGGCCGGCTTTCTCAACTCACCCGATGTCGTTCTGGGCGACACGGCGGCGCTTGCGCTCGGAGAGTCCAGGCTCGAGCCCGCTTGTGATGTGCTGGTGCGTTGGGCCCGAAGCCTCCCCGGCAGGCGCGTGCAGGTCGCTTATGCCGCGCTGGCCTCCCTTCGGTTGCCGCGGGCTGTTGACGCCCTGCTGGACGTCATCCGCGCGGCGCCCGTTGAGCGTGCGCTTCTTGCGGTGGCTGCGCTGCAACCCTTCGGCCACGACGAGCTCCTCGTGCAGCGCGTCCGCACCGCAGCGCAGGAGCGCCCCGACGTGAGCGAGGCGTGCGATGCCGCATTTGGCGCTGCGGGTACGATCTGACCGATGGATTGCAGGCCCGATTCGGTCCACCCCGGAGTCTCGGTGCGGGTGACGACCTCGGACCCATAGACGTGCCGACTCCTCGGCGGCCGGTGCCGAAAAGCTGGCAGGGATCTGGCAGGATCCGGCCCCCAAATTGGTGGGTTTGTCCGTTTTTTCTGTGATTTCAAGTGATTAGCGATCGTGCCGTTCGCTGATGCGGGTCGAGGTCAGTTGGCACTGACTTTGCTGTTCTAAGTCCGCATACGGAGGAACTTTCCAATGTCAGACCATGACGAAGTGATGTCGCCCAACGAGGAGGCGGACGCGATCGATCTCGATCGGCGCGCGCTGTTCCGCGGTGTTGGGGTAGCGATTGGCGCCGCTGTGATCAGCGGCTGTGGAGATGACGACCCGGAGCTCCCGGAGGACACGGCGGGCACGGGCACTGGCACCAACACTGGTACTGGTACAGGCACAGGGGGTGACGACCAGCCGGTCCCCTTCCCGGACCAGTCGGCTCAGGAGGTCCGCTGGGGCTTCTTGATCGACCTGCGCACGTGCTCTGGCTGCGAAGCCTGCACCGTGGCTTGCAAGACGGCCAATGACGTCCGCTTGCAGGTGTTCCGATCGGCGGTTCGCAAGTACGAGAACGGGGAGTTCCCCAACACGAAGCGGGACATGGTTCCGTGGATGTGCAACCACTGCGAAAACCCACCCTGCATCGACCGATGCCCGGTGCCGTCGATCGACGCCGAGCTGGAGATGCCGAGCGGCGAGAAGGTGGCCTACAAGCAGTGGGCGACCTACCAGCGGCCCGACGGCCTGGTGCTCGTCGACAAAGAGCGCTGCGTGGGCTGTGGCTTCTGCGTTGAGGACTGCCCGTACGGGGCGCGGTATCTCGACCCGGTCGAGGCGGCCGGCGGGGATGCGTCCAAGAAGGTGGTCGACAAGTGCAACCTGTGCATCCAGCGGGTGTCGCAGGGTGTCGTGCCGGCGTGTGTCAACACGTGTCCGGGCGACGCACGGATGATCGGCAACTTGAACGACCCCGACAGCGCTATTTCCAAAAAAATCGCGGCCAACGACACCGACGTGTTGCTGCCGGATGCCGGAACCAAACCTCACGTCTACTACATCGGGCTCAACCCGACCGCGTGGACGAAGGGCGACGATCCGAAGCTGCGCGCGCAGCTGAAGCACCCGGAGCACCACGAGGCGCCGGGGACCTAAGGGAGGTGAATCATGATTAACTTTACGCGGAGAACTTTCATGCGGCTGTCGGCCGCTGCATCCGCCGTCAT
>CAZJHX010000033.1:17725-72485 GCA_964545715.1 uncultured Myxococcales bacterium | reverse complement strand
GCAGAGCTGCTCAGCAACGTGCCGGCCGACACCATGTTCATCTCGGGGACGTTTGCGCCGGTCGAGGACTCCTTCTGGGACGCATATACCGGCTTTGGCGACCTGCTGCTGGACGCGGTGGATGAGCTGAAGCCGATGCTGCCGGTGGGCGGCGAGATGCTGCGCGGCAAGTTGACGCTGGAGGGGATGGCGGACCTGGGCATAGAGTCCCGCGGGCCGTTTCTTATCTTCACCCTCGGTGTCTTCCCGGTTGTGCGCGTCCGCCTGTCTTCGGTGGCCGCGTTCGAGCGCACGGTGCAGTCGCTCGTCTCCCAGGGGGGCTTGTCGGCCAAACCCGATCGCGAGCTCGACGGGCGGCGGTACCGCACCTGGAGCGTTGGCGAGCTGCGCATCGTCTTCGGTATCGACGGTCGTGACGCGGTGCTGGCGATGTACCCGGCGTCTCGCCAGGCGATCGATCTGCCGCTGATCCTGGGTGCCCGAAAGCCCCGGCCAAGTCTGGCGGACACCGCCGAGCTGGATGAGATAACGCAGCGGCATGGCCTGGCGACGCCCTGGCTGGGCGTGTTCGACTTCAAGCGGCTGGCGGCCATGGTCACCGGCGACAACCCCGACCGGCTGCGCGCACAGCTGGCATTGATGGACGTGGACCTGACCTCGTTGACTGCGCAGTGCGCTCGGGCAGGGCGCGCGCTGGCCGGTCATCTGCCGCGCCTGGCCTACGACTTTTCGTATACCGACGGAAGGTACCGATCCAAGGCGGTTTGGGAGACGTCGCAGGCCGTCGCGCAGAGCCTGCAGAAGCTGGTGTCGCCCATGGCCGGGCTGGGGCCCGACTTTCCCGGTCGCCCGGCCATGGGGCTGAGCTTGAACCTGAAGGTGGCGTCGGTGATGGACGCGATGGGCGCGCTGGGCAAGAGCTGGGCGGACACGGCGTGCGAGCCGCTGCGGGCTCCGGCCGAGGGGTTCAAGAGCGCGGGCTACGCCAACAAGACGATGAGCGCGCTGGTTCGGGCCATCGGCGGCGCCCAGGTGGTGGTCCACGGGCTGGCGGATGACCAGGTGCGCCTCCACGCGCTGCTCAAGCACGCGGATCTCGTCGGCCTGATCAAGACCGTGCGCACCTTTGGCGCCATGGTTGGCGTGCGCCTGCCCGAGCTGGCCGATGGGGCGCCTCCCGAGGCGTTCACGGTACCGCTGGGTGGATTTCAGGGGCGGATCAGCCGGCCCCGGATCTCTCGAGTCGGCGATACCCTGGCGGTGACCTTTGGACCCGATATGGACGCCATTGCAGGCACCGCCGTGCGCGCCGCTCCACGCGCGGACAATGCGGCGGTGGTGTTTGTCTCGGACAAGGGAAGGCTGCTCGCGCTGAAGCGTTGGGTGGGTCTGAAGTCGGACGCCGCCGACGCGATCGACGATAAGATGTGGGTGGGATTCACGCGCGTGCGTGCCTTCTTTCGCCCGGTTGGACTCGTGATGGAGATGGATTGGACGCCATGAGCACCTCGATGAAAGCGCACAAGCCCTGGAGCAAGAAGAGCAAACCCGGCCCGTGGGACACGATCGTCATCGGGTCCGGCATGGGGGGCATGACGACCGCCGCCATGCTGGCGAAGCTGGGCAAGCGCGTGTTGGTGCTCGAGCAGCACTACGTTCCGGGCGGCTTCACGCATATGTTCAACCGCAAGAACTACACCTGGGATGTGGGGGTCCATGCGGTCGGTGAGGTCACCGAGCACTCGATGACCGGGCGCCTGCTCAGTCAGCTGAGCGGCGACAAGCTGAAGTGGGCGTCGCTGGGGCCGGTGTATGACCAGTTTCATTATCCGGACGGCTTTCGGATCGACTTTCCCGACAATCCCCACCAGTTTCGCGACAACCTGTGCAGCGCGTTTCCCAACGATGTCGCGGCTATCGACGACTACTTGAACTATGTGCGCGACGTCGCTCGCGGGATGAAGGGCTACTACATGGCCCGCGTGACGCCGCGGGGCCTTGCGCCGGTGTTCGATCGTCTCCTTGGGCGCAAGGCGCAGGCCTATTTGGAGCAGTCCACAAAGGCCGTTGTGGACGGGCTGACCGACAACGAGCAGCTGCGATCGCTGTTTTGTGCGCAGTGGGGCTACTACGGGTCGCCGCCGTCGCGCTCGTCTTTTGCGATGCAGGCGCTTGTGGTGAAGCACTTTCTGCACGGCGGCTATTATCCGGTAGGCGGCGCTGGGGAGATCGCGCGCACACTGCTGGCCACGGTCGAGGAGGCCGGCGGCTGGACGCGCATTCGAGCGGACGTGGACCAGATTCTGGTGCGCGCCAACAAGGCGGTCGGGGTGCGCCTGACCACGGGCGAAGAGATCATGGCGCCGCGGATTATCGCCGCGACCGGCATTCAGTCAGCCATCCGGCGGCTCCTGCCCGAGGAACAGCGTGAGCAGGCGTGGGCCCAGTCGATTCGGCAGCTGCCGCCTGCCCCGGCCCACGTGTGCCTGTACATCGGCTTCAAGGGAGACATTCGCGAAGCGGGCTGCACCGCCGCCAACAAGTGGTTCTACAACACGTGGGACAACGAGGCGGACGAGTGGCAGATAGGCGATCCCGACGCGATCGGTGAGGCCCCGTGCCTCTATTGCAGCTTTCCCAGCCTCAAAGATCCGCGTCACGAGCCGGGCGACGACCAGCGCCACACCGGCGAGGTTGTCACCTTTGTCCCGTGGGAGGTCTTCGGGAAGTGGGAGGGGACGCGCTGGAAAAAGCGCGGTGTCGAGTACGACGAGCTGAAGAAGCGCCTGGCGGACACTCTGCTGGAGCAGCTGTTGAAGCGACTGCCGGGGCTGCGTGAAATGGTCGATTACGTCGAGCTGTCCACGCCGCTGTCCACCGACAACTTCTGTCGGCCGATCAGCGGCTCGATCTACGGCATCGAGCCGACCCCGGATCGGTTCCGCAATCCGTGGCTTCGCCCGCGCTCTCCGATCAAGAACCTCTTCTTCTCGGGTAGTGAAGTAGCGTCAGTAGGGGTGATCGGCGCTATGATGGGGGGCGTGCTGGCTGCGACCAGCGCAGAGCCCATGGGCGCGTTCTCGATGATACGAGGTCTGTAAGGAGGAAAGGACCCCCGGTGACTGATCCCGATACCACGCAACCGATAGCGGTTGGCAGCATGGCCACGCTGTCGGAGGACGCGCTGCCCCGGCTGGAGAAGCTGCACGCGCTGCAGGTTGTCTACCACCCGCAGCCGTTCTTCGTGGGCAAGCGCCTGGTGCTGGAGCCAAACGAGACGATCACCGTCGGGCGCGGCGGCTACGACCTGGGACCGGGCGGGCTGGACGACTCGCGCATCTCGCGTCGTCACACCGCGTTCTCTCTGCGCGGCGATCAGGCCATCGTGCGCGATCTGGGGAGTCTCAACGGTACCAAGCTCAACGACGAGAGCGTCGACGAGTCGGCCCTGCAGCCGGGCGATCTCATCGCGGTCGGGCCCCTGCTTTTTCTCTATTTTCGGGCGCCTGCGCGGGCCTGCCAGACCGGCGACTCCGGCATGGTGGGGGTCAGCGTGGCCATGGATCGCGTGCTGACCTCAGTGGAGCTGGTCGCGCCGCACGCTGCCACCGTGCTGGTCATGGGCGAGTCCGGAACGGGCAAGGAGTTGGTGGCGCGGGCCATTCACGCGTCCAGCGGCCGCCGCGGAAAGCTGATGCTGGTGAACTGCGGCGGCATGGCGGACACGCTACTGCAAAGCGAGCTGTTCGGGCACGCGCGCGGGGCCTTCAGCGGCGCTGAGAAGCCGCGCCCCGGCCTCATCGAGGACGCCCACAACGGCACCATCTTCCTGGACGAGATCGGTGACGCGTCGGCCAAGCTGCAGACCAGCCTGCTGCGCTTTTTGCAAGAGGGCGAGGTGCGCCGGCTGGGCAGCAATCAGGTGCGGCGCGTGGACACCCGCGTCGTGGCAGCCACCCACCGCGATCTGCGCAACATGGTGGCCGACGGGACCTTCCGCGAGGACCTGTACGCGCGCCTGTCCGGCTGGATTATCGAGGTGCCGCCGCTCCGTGAGCGCTGCGAGGACATCGTCCCGCTAGTGCAGCATTTCGCGACCCGCCACAGCGGTCCGTCGCGCATGGCTCGCAAGCTGAGCGCCCGGCTCATGGCCTACACGTGGCCGCGCAACGTGCGTGAGCTGGAGACCATCGTGAAGCGCGCCATTATCGAGGCGCAGGGCACCGATCGGCTGCGCTTGACGCCCTCGCTGGCAGCCTCGCTGTCGTTGGATGAGGCGGCCGCCAGGCCGGCAGTGGCGCGTCCGAGCATCAAGCCGCTGAAGCGTCCACAGGCGCCACCGGACGATGAGCTGCGCGATCTGGTCACCCAGTGCGGCGGCAATATGCGCAAGGTGTCCAAGTCTCTGGGCGTGGCGCGCACAACGGCGTATCGCTGGATAGAAGCCGCGGGCATCGACGTCGCGGCAGTGCGCGCCGCCAGCTCGGAGCGGACGGCCACCGTGATCCAATGGGAGGATCCGGGGCAGGGCGACTAAGGCGCCCTATTCGGCCAGCAGGCCTTCGATGATCCCCTGAACTTCGCCCGCTTCCATCTCCAGCGCGGCGCCGACCTGCGCCAGGAAGTCCAGCTCGGACTCGGCCACGTGGCCGTCCATGGCCGCGATCATGAAGGCCGCGCTGACGATGGCCTCCTTGCCGTCGGAGTTGATGCGCCCGACCAGCGCGTTGAGGTGCTCCGCGATGCCGCGCGTGTCGGAGAGCGCCGCAACCGCTTCGGTGCGGATGTCGTCCTCTGACAGGTCCACGTCCATCCAGTGCCGATAAACGCGCTGAATGGCGCTGACTTCGTTCTCGTCGATCTCTCCGTCGGCCATCATCATCAGCACCAGGGTCCGCTTCATGCCGGCTTCAAGCTGAGAATCAAACTGCTCTTGATCGCCTTCGCCCACGTCTCTACCTCGATTGTCCTGTTTGTTCGGTCGGCCGCAGCTTCTCATATTTGGTTTTTGAGTCCCACCATGTAGAGGGCGATCGCGACCAGGTAGTGGACTGCGGCGCCGACCAGCACGAACAGCCCGGCCTCGATTGGGCCCAGCTCGGTCACCAGGGGCAGCACCAGCGCCACGCCGACGGCGGAATCGGCCTGGTCGACAAACGCAAATACCGGGCGCAGGGGACCGACAGCCGAGCCACCCGGCGCGATGTCCAGGCGCCGCTTGCAGTAGCTGTTCGGCAGTTCGAAGAGCACGTACAGAAAGCCGAACAATGCGCCGATCAGCAGTCCGGCCGCGCCGTCCGCCGGTAGCGCGATCATGCCGGGCTGCGCGGCCGCTGCGTAGGCGGCAAACGTCAGCGCGGTGAACGCGGTCATGCCCCAAAAGCCCTTCCAGGTCTTGTTGTCACCGAAGATGCGCCGCCCGTCCGCCAGGGTGCGGCCGCCGTCCATCGGCGTGTGCAGGCTGCTCAGCACGCCGCTTTTGACAAAGATCATGTTGAGCGTGCTGGCGACGATGAACGGGACCATCAGCAGCAGCAGCGACGTGAGCAGCGTCACCGGATCTGCTCGTCCAGCTCGGTGGCCAGGTCGCCCGCGACGATCTCATCCTGTTCGGCGGTCACTCCGTCCAGCTCGGTCGTCCTGTACTCGCCGTCGCCGCAGATCATGGTGCCGAAGATCGTTCTGCGCCCAAAAAAGTAGCCGTCAGCGGTCACAAGCTCGGCCCCCTGCCTGAACTCGTCGACGGCCAAAAGGGCGCGGCGAAAGCGGTCCATGTTGTACCAGGGCACCATCGGGAACAGGTGATGCTCCAGGTGATAGCCGGACTTGATCGGATAGATGAAGAAGTTCGTGATCCCGCTGAAATCGTGCACCCACGTGCGCTCATACTCCGTCGGCCCCGTCGCGCCGGTGTGCTCTCCATAGCCGTGCAGCTTGATCAGAGGATAGAGCACGAAGACCAGCGGCACGACCCAGAACGTGAGCACGTCGGCCCAGAAGTCAAAGGCGATCGCGGCCCAGACCAGCGCGATCCAGAACACGGCGGACAAAGCGATCTCGTCCGGTCTGATCCCACGCGCAGCGCCGCTCTTGCGCTGCGCGCTCAGCCACTGAGCCATGTCCGTTTGAAAGCGCACCAGGTGCACGCCCACCACGTCCAGCGCCAGCATCTTGATCGCGGCGCCCAGCGGTCGGCGGCGATAATGGTAGCCCTGTTACGCGTACAGATGGACCTCGGGGTCCTGTTGCGGGGAGCCGGCGTGCTTGTGGTGCGTCAGATGAAACGTGCGGTAGTTGGTGGCGAACGTGCCGAACGGGATGGCGCAAAACAGGTCCGCGAGCAGGTCGTTGACGCGCCGGTTGGGGTGCAGCAGACGGTGGGCGCCTTCGTGCAGCAGGATCATCAAATGGTTTTGCAGCGCGGCGACCAGCAGGATCACCGGCACCGCTGTCAGCGCGTGGCCCCCGGCGCGGTGACCCCAGATCAAGCCCACGACGGCGGCGTAGATACCGACGCACAGCGCCGCGGATTTCCAAGCCGACACCTGCTTGCAGCTGCGCAGGACGTCCCGATCGACGGCCGGGCGACGCCTCTGCATCAGCCGCCCGCCAGCGCCCGCAGCTCAGGGTCCTGCAGTGACTCGAGCGCGGACGCCACAAACTCGCTGGTGTCCACGCCGTCTCGGGCGAGATAGCGGTGTGCCTGCAGCGCCATATCCAGCTTGTCGCACGCTTTTACGAAGCGCCCCTCGGGCGTGATGCCATCCATATAGTCCTGCAGCATATCGCGAAGCTCGTCGGCGCGCGCGACCGGCGCCACCAGATCGTCCAGCGCCCGTGTCTCCAGCGTCCGCTTCTCCTCCCGCGTGATCGGGTCGGTGGGCATGATGTCGCCCGTGCGGACCTCGGCCAGGTCGTGCATGACGGCGATGGCCAGCGCGCGGCCGCGGTCCAGAGACGATGGGCACAGCGCCAGCACGAGCCAGGCTACGCCCCACGAGTGCGCGGCGACCGACTCCGGGGCGTCGATTCCCACGCGCACCCAGCCGGCGCGCGGCAGCTCTTTCAGCGTGAGCGCCTCGATCAGGCAGGCTCGGAGGTCGGGGCGCCGGGGGTCAGGCATGTCAGCCGGGGCGGCGGACGTCCAGGAAGATGCAGTGTCCGGTGGCATCCGTCTCGATGCGCACCTCGGCCGGCTCCGGCTTCAGCGCGTCGACCAGCGCCATCATCGTCGCCTCGGTGCGGTACTCCAGGTGCCAGGCCAGCACGTTCTCCATCATCCACGCGGTGTCCGGGACCCGGCGCAGGTTGCCGATGAACATCCGCCCACCGGGAGCCAGCAGCGTGTACAGCCGGTGGAAGAGGCCGCGCGCCACCTTGTCGGGCAGGTAGTCCAGCAGGCCCGCCGAGTAGATCAGGTCCTGACCCGCCAGCACGTCGGCCAGCAGCGCCTTCTCCGCGTCGTCCTGCGGCTTCAGCAGCTGACGCACCGACACGTGCAGCGGCTGAAGCTTGACCGGCAGGGCATCGTCCGACCGGCGCAGCAGCGCCTCGTTCAGGCGCGTGTGGCAGTACTCCAGCGCCTCTTTGTCCTGGTCGATCAGCGTGAACTCGACCGGGGCCTTGAGCTTCTTGATGTCGTCCAGGTAGCGCTCGATCTCGATGGCGGGACCACACGCCAGCGAGCAGATCCGCGAGCCGCCGCTCTTGATCGTGGCTGCAACCGTGTCGTGCATGTTTTGCGCGCGTGCGACGACGGTGTGCCCCAGGGAGTAGTTCTGCGCCGTGTAGTGCAGAAAGCGCGCCCACCAGGAGCCGCCCTGCAGCTCTTGCGCAAAGTACATGGTCATCAGGCGGTAATCGCCCGCGTACCCCTGCGGCTTGTGATAGCAGCGATGGTGCATCGGGCCGGGCGACAGCAGCGGCATCAGCATGCGCGTCGCGTATCCGCGGGCCAGCTCCACCGTGTCGGGCAGCAGCTCCGCGGACAGGTGATCCAGGGTGCGGATCTGCTCGTGATAGCGCGGGCCCCAGCGCTCGTACACACGCTTGATGAGCGGTCGCTCGTCTCGAGCACGCCGCCACCACTCGCCCTCGCGCACACTGCGTTCGGCGTCCTCGAGCAGGTCTTTGACCTTCTGCAGGCACTGACGCAGGTCGCCCACCGCGGAGCGCCACGCCTCGGGCAGGTGCTCTTGATAGCGATCCATCTGGACGATGTCGCGCTCCAGCCGCAGCTGGACAAAGCGGTCGTTGAGCCACAACCCCTGCAGGTCGAAGAGCTCGGTCGTAAAGCGCAGGCCGAGGCGCCGGTGCGGTCGATCGATCTGGTAGACCACGGTGCCGGTGCCGCTATAGACGACCTCGTCGCCGTAGCGCATCTCCAGGTTTTGCAAGGTGGTGCCCGGGACCAGGGTCAGCTCATCTTGAGGACTGAGCCCCAGGCCCGTCGGCGAGACGTCCAGCACCGACAGCGGCGCGACCACTTTGCCCTCGTACTCGAACGTGCACGCCAGGGCGCACTGGAGTTCGTCGACCGCGAATCGTTGCAGTCTGAAGCGGTACTGGGCCATCCCGCCCATCAAGTCCGCGTGCAGCGCGCCGGTCGGCGCAAGTGCGTTGCTCATGTCGATCTCCTCGCAAGAGTCCGTCGTCGATGATGATTGAGGCCGGGGGCAAAGCAAGAAAACGACCACTTATCCACAGCACAGATCGGCCCGTTAAGGCAGTTCAGGGTGGACCCGAAATGACCGACAAGACCTCTACAAAACAGGACCGGGGTGGATTGATGGTGCCAGTTACACGCGCACTTGTGGCCGAGGATGATCCGAGCGCCAGACGCTTCTTCAGCAGGCTGTTGCGCCTGGAGGGCTTCGAGGTGGAGGCGGCCAGAAACGGTGAGGAGGCGTGCCGGATGTTGGACGCCGGCCACAACTTCGACATCGTCGTCAGCGACATCACGATGCCGGGCAAGGGCGGCATCCAGCTGCTGCGCGCCGTTCGCGACGTGGACGTGGATATCCCGGTGATTCTGATCACCGGCGATCCCAGCGTGGATACCGCGGCCAAAGCCGTGGAGCTGGGCGCCGAGCGCTATCTGATGAAGCCCGTTCAGGTCTCCACGCTGCGGGACTGCATCCGCGACGCCAGTCGCGCGCACGCGCTGATCAAAGAGCAGAAGGCCATGGCCACCTCGGGCAACGCCCTCATCGCTGAGACCGCGCAGCTCGAAGAGGACTTCAGCCGCGCGCTGGACAAGCTGTGGGTGGCCTACCAGCCCATCGTTCACTACTCCTCGCGCAGCCTCAAGGCCTACGAGGCGCTCATGCGCTCTCACGACGACGTGTTGCCGTCGCCCGCGGACCTGCTGCATGCCGCCGAGCGCCTGGACCGCGTTCATCAGCTGGGCCGGGTCATTCGCGGCGCCATCGCGGTGCAGATCCCGAAGCTGCCCAAGGACCGGATGGTCTTTGTAAACCTGCACCCGTCGGAGCTTGAAGACGAGCAGCTGTTTTCACCGACGGCGCCCCTGTCGCGCTATGCGCATCGCGTCGTGTTGGAGATCACCGAGCGCAAGGACGTGGCCGACGTCAGCGCGCTGGAAGAGCGGATCGGCCGGCTGCGCAAGCTGGGCTTCCAGGTGGCGGTCGACGATCTCGGCGCGGGCTACGCCGGGCTTCAGAGCTTTGTGTCGCTGCATCCGGAGATCGTCAAGCTGGACATGGCGCTGGTTCGCGACGTCCACCAGGACCCGACCAAGGAGCGCATCGTGCGCTCGGTCGCGGAGCTGTGCCGGGACATGAGCATTCACCTTGTCGCCGAGGGGATCGAGACCCCGGCCGAGCGCGATCGCATCGCCGATATCGGCATCAACCTCCACCAGGGCTATCACTACGCCAAGCCGGGTGAGGGCTTCACGGAAGTCGACGACAGCCGCTTCGGGCCGAAGTCCGACGACTAGCATGGGATCGACTCCCAGCTTCGAGGCCACCTATGCAGAAGAGACCCGTGCGCTGCTGATCGCACGGCTGCGTGTGGCGCTCAGCGTGGGCCTGGTGCTCTATGCGGGGTTCTACCTGCTGGACAGCACCATGCACCCGGAGCTGGCCGGTCTCTTCATGATCTTCCGCGGCGCGGTCGTGGCGCTCTCGGCGATCACGGTCGGCGTCACCTACACCGCCTGGGGTCAGCGCTGGATTCTGCCGCTGTCCATCGGGATCCTGGTGCTGGCATCGCTGGCGATCACCGTGATGACCGCCGTGCTCGGCGGGTTCTCCAGCGACTATTACATCGGCAACATGCTGGTCCTGTTTTTTGTGGGCCTGTTCATGCCGTGGCCGCTGCAGTCGACCATCCTGTTCTGCGTCTTGCTCTCCGGGCCCTATTTCGCCCTGAACGGGTGGCTTTACGGGGCCTCGGCGTACCTGCTCTCGCCCTTGTTCTTTTTGATCGGCACCAGCGCCTTCACATGCCTGGCGACGATCGCCGGACATCACTCGCGGCGACGCGACCTCGAGATGCGCCTGAAGCTGGAGAAGGCTAACGACGACCTGCACGAGCTGGACGAAGCGAAGATGCGCTTCTTCGCCAACGTCAGCCATGAATTGCGCACCCCGCTGATGCTGATAAGCGGGCCGCTGGGCGAGCTGCTCAACGACGAGAAGAGCGACCATCGCCGCGGCTTGCTGGAGTCGATGTCGGCCAACACGGATCGGCTGACCCGGCACGTGAACATGATCTTGGACGTGGCACGTATCGAGGCCGGGCGCATGCACGCCAAGCTGGCCCCAGACAACGTCGGCGAGGCGGTCAGCTCGTTGGTCCTGGCGGCCCAGCCGTATGCGGCGACACGCGGGATCGCGTTGACGATGGAGGGCGTGGCCGACATCCCAGACAGCATGTTCGACCGCGAGCACATCGAGACCCTGGCCGCCAACCTGCTGTCCAACGCGATCAAGTTCACGCCGTCGGGTGGGTCGATCGTCGTGCGCGGCTTCTTCGACGACACTCAGCTTGGGTTTGAGGTGCAGGACAGCGGCGTCGGCATCCCCGAGGACCAGCAGGACCAGATCTTCGACCGCTTCTTTCAGGTCGACGGCGGTGACAACGGCAAAGGCAAGGGCACCGGCCTTGGTCTGGCGCTGTGCCGAGAGCTGGCCAAGCTGCACGGTGGGCTGCTGACCGTCACGAGCACCCCCGGCGAGGGCGCCTGCTTCCGGGTGGAGCTGCCGCTTGCGCCGCCCGAGCATCAGGAGCGCCGCACGCACGGGCGTCGTCGCGAGGACCAGATGGCGCAGGCACAGCGCGAGGGTGCGCTGGCCACGAGCTCCCAGGCCCGACCACACGGGCGCGCGCTTCTGGCCGACCTGACCGCCGGCGACGAACATGTTTTGGGGCCGGAGGACGTGGTCGACCTGGATGAGTCGGCCCCGCGCATCCTGGTCGTGGAGGACAACCCCGAGCTGCGAGCCTACCTGGTGCGTATCCTCAGCGCCGAGTATCGCGTGCAGTGCGCCGCCGACGGCGAGGCCGGCCTGGAGGCCGCCCGGGAGCGTCTGCCGGACTTGATCGTGTCCGACGTGATGATGCCCCGCATGACGGGCACCGAGATGGTCCAGGCCCTGGCCAAAGACCCGGTGACCAGCGGCGTGCCCGTGATTCTGCTCACGGCCAAGGCCGGCGACAGCGACATCGTCGACGGGCTGGAGCGCGGCGCCATCGACTACATCACCAAGCCCTTTGACCCCACCCAATTGCGCGCTCGTATCGCCGCGCAGCTGCGCGCCTACGAGACCCGCAAAGAGCTCGACGAGCGGGACAGCCGCCTGGCTGCCGTGGGCCAGATGACCAGCCAGATCGCGCACGATCTACGCGGGCCGCTCACCGCCATCGTGGGTCACACCGAGCTGATCCGTATGGACGCCGAGGGGCAGGACATGCCGGAGCTGATGGAGGACGTCGACGCGGTCGAGCGCGCCGCCAAGCGGGCCGTCCACATGATTCAAGAGGTGGTCGACTACGTGCGCGAGGGCAGCATCCCCATCCAACGGGAGAGCACGCACCTGGGAGACCTTGTCGACACCGTGTCGTCCGATATGTCCGGCTCACTGGAGCAGGTCGGCATCGCGCTGACCGTGGAGCAGCACGGAGGCTACTTGGAGCTGCCTGTCGACCGCGGCCGGATTCAGCGCGTGGTGGAGAACCTGGTCAACAACGCGCGCGAGGCCATCACGGGCGTCGACGGGCCACAGGGCTCTGAACGCAACATCTGGATCCGGGTTGCCGGCAGCGAGCTGGGCGTTCAGATCCGGGTGGCAGACGACGGGCCGGGCGTGCCCCAAGACGTGGCGGGCGAGCTGTTCACGCCGTTCGTGACCGCGGGCAAAGAGAAGGGTACGGGCCTGGGCCTGGCCATCGTGCGCAACCTGGTCGCAGCCCATGGCGGAACCGTCGCGCTGGACGTCGAGCCTCCCGAGGTCGGCGCTGCCTTTACGGTCAACCTGCCGCGCCCCACAACGATGTAGCGGCGCAGACCTCCTCCACAAATCGCGTATAGTGCGGCCGTGCGACGACTGGCAATGCGACTGATCGGCTGGGTGCGTCTGATCGTTCTGGTCAGCTGGCTGGTCGTTCTGGTGACGGTGCGCCGGCTGGTCAAAGGGCCGCGACACCCGAGCTGGCGCTGGCGCGTGGAGATCAGCGCCGAGCTGCTGCGCCGAGAGATCAGCGCCTCCGTGGGCCGTCCAATGGCGCGGCTGCGCGCGATCATCCCGAGCTCGCCCATCCATCCGCTGGTCCTACGAAAGGTGATCCACCGCAAGCGGCCCCTCGGCGGCGCAGCGGCGGAGGTCATCGCGCCGCGGAGCTGGTCGGACGAACGGACCACGATGCTGTACCTGCACGGCGGCGGCTATGTCGTCTGCGGCCCTCGCACGCACCGCGACCTCATCGCCCGTGTCGCGCTGGCGACAGGCGCTCGCTGCGTGGCTCCGGTGTACCGGCTGGCGCCCGAGCACCCGTTTCCGGCGGCTGTGGATGACGCGGTCGCGGCCTATTGCGCGCTGCTGGCCGAGGGCGTGCGACCCGAGCGCCTGATCGTGGGCGGCGACTCGGCGGGCGGCGGTCTCACCCTGGCGATGATGCTCCGCCTGCGTGACGCCGGGATGCCGCTGCCGTCGCGGGCGGTGCTGCTGTCGCCATGGGTGGATCTGACCTGCACAGGCGCCAGCATCGACGCCAACCGCGGCTTGGACTTTCTAGCGCGCGAGCCGCTCGAGTTTTACGCGGCCGCCTACCTGGGGGACACACCGGGCACCGATCCGCTGGCCTCGCCACTGCACGCGCCTCTGGCCGGTCTGCCGCCGCTGCTGCTGTTGACCGGGTCCGCCGAGTCGTTTCACAGCGAGGCGCTTGCGCTTGTGGACCGCGCCCGGGAGGCCGGCGTCGACGTCCAGGTGCACGTGGGCGACGGCATGATTCACGTGTGGCCGGCCTTTGCCTCGCTGTTTCCGGAGGCGCGCGCCGCTTTTGACGTGATCTCGGCCTACGTCTCTACGGCGTGAGCGCAGCACGCACGGTGTCGATGGCCGGCGTTGTCACCGCGTCCCGGCGCTGCAGCAGCACAAGCGGCTGATCCAGCGCCATCCCTGCCGGTCGCGCGCAGGCCAAGCGGCCGGCCAGCACGTCGTTGCGGGCGGTGTACTCGGGCAAGATCGAGTAGCCCAGCCCGGCGGCGGCCAGCTCTCGCAGAGTCTCTGTATGAGGGATGCCGGGCGTGCTGGGTCCGGTCAGCCCCTGTGCGTCGGCAAAGCGTCTGACGGCGTCAAAGGTCGGATCCGGTGGGCCCTGCCAGGCCAGGTAGCGGTGCGGTCGCAGGGACTCGAGCGGGACCGGATCGGTGAGCTTGTCGACCATGTCCGGTGCCATGACGGCGACGACGCGGGTCTCGCCGACGGTCGTGGCGGTCAGGTCAGTGGGGCGGACGTCGCCGACGATAAGCGCCAGGTCCACCTGACCCTCTCGCAGGGCCTGGCAGAGCGGGTCGATGTAGTCCAGCCGAAGCTGCAGCTGCAGGGCGGGGTGGGCGCGCGTCAGCGATGCGATGACCGGCACGAGGTGGTGCGCCGCCATGGTGGGCAGGGTGCCGAGTCGCACGGCGCCGCGGATGTCGCCGTCCGTGGTGCGAACCAGCTCGCGAACGCTGCGCGATAGGGTGAGCAGGCGCAGGCAGTGAGGCTCCAGCTCGCGCGCGTGTGCCGTGGGGACCAGCCGGCGGCCGACCTTCTCGAAGAGCGGCACGCCCAGGTCCTGTTCCAGCGCGTCGATGCGGTGCCAGATTGCGGGCTGGGAGCGCCCAAGGGTGCGGGCCGCTGCGGTCAGCGACCCCTCCTTGAGCACGGTGTGAAAGGTGTAGAGAAGGGTGAGGTCGACAGGGTCGGAGTCATTCACAAAATGAATGATACGCGCCAAGTTCGATAGAAGGAGTGGAAAGGGGGCGTTTCTACTGAGGGCAGGCGGCGTCCATGATGCAGAACTGCATGCCTGAGCCGTAATCGCAGCAGGTCTGGCCATTGCCGCACTGGCTGTCGCTGGTGCAGGCGCCGCCGCCGAAGCTGGTGTTGTTGATGCAGGCCTGCTGGTCGAAGTCGTTCTGCGTCGGGTCGCATTGCTTCATCGCCTCCTGCTGAGTCGGCGTGATCGTGACCTCTTTGCCGTTGGGGCACGTGACCGTGTCGACGCCGTCGGGGTTGCTCTTCCAGATCCACTGCTGCTTGTTGGCGCTCTCCAAGATGGTCTCGTTCTTCTCCCAGTCGTAGGTGAAGGTGCCGCAGAGCTTGCCGCCCGGCCCGAAGAAGCCGTTGCCGGTGAAGCTGGCGCCGTTGGCCCACTCGATGCCGCCGCCGTCGATGGTGCACTGACCCGAGGGCGCGAAGCACTCGAAGACGTCCAGCAGGTCGTACACGCAGCTGTCCACGCCGGCGACCTGGCAGGCCACGCTGCCGTTGCCGATGCCGCCGCCGCCGCCGCCGCCGCCGCCGCCGCCGGTCGGCCCGGTCACGATCCAGTCGCCGTGCTCCTCACAGGAGGGGTGCGTGCAGACGGGCGGAACGGGGCTCGTCTTGCCCCAGCTCTCGACGATGCGCGACGTGCCCTCGCCATCGTAGCCGTAGACCGTGATCTTGACGGTGGAGTTCTGGCGCACGACGACGCAGAACTCGCCCTCTTCGTCGGCCGTCGCTGAGCTCGCGCCGTTGTAGTCCTCGCCCTCGGCCATGACGAACGCGCCGGGAACCGGCTCGCCTTTGGACGTCAGGGCGTGGCCCTTTACGCAGGTCGCGGTCAGCACCTTGTCGCAGTTCCAGGTCGAGAAGTGGCTGACCTCGCCCTCGTAGGCGTCCAGCTCCGGCTTGTACGTGGCCTCGCCCTCACGGCGCCAGGTCGTCCAGTTGGTGTTCCACAGTGGAACCGTCTCAGGCCGCTCGGTGGTGCCCGACGGGGCCGGCACGCGCAGGGTCACGGTGCGGCCATCGGCGATCTTCAGCTCCTCATCCTGGCCCTCGACCTTGATCTCGACGTCGACCATCCCGAAAGACTCCAGCGCGACGGTCTCGCCGCCGTCACGCGCCGCGTCCAGCGCTGCCGGGCTGGCGTTGCGCTCGGCGGCGATCGAGGGGTCGATGGGCGTCAAGTACACGTCCACGTTGCCCTCGTACGGGGTGCCGTCGTCCGTGACAAAGGCGCCGGCCTCCGCGATGAGCGCCGCGCCGCGCAGCCCGATTGCCGAGCCTCCGGTCAGCGCGTTCAAGAGCACCGGCGACGCCTTCTTCAACAGCTGGATGTCGATGTGAGTCGCGCCTCCCGCCACGATGCGGATTTCCCGCCGCAGGTTCACGAGCCCGTCGGGGGCGGTGACGGCCAGGGTTATCTCGTCGATCGCGCCCGATTCGAGCTCAAAGCGGCCGTCCGGCCCGGTCGTCATATAATTTCCGTCGTCGCCGACGAGGTTGACGAAGGCGCCCTCCACGAGCGCGCCATCGATATCCGTGACCACGCCGCGGACGCCCGTAAACGAGCTCCCTGATTTGATTGAGCTGCCGCTCTCACGACCGCCATCACCACCGCAAGCCGCTGCCAGCAGCGCCACGCTCAAAGCCAGAATCATCTTTCTCATCGGGTCCTCCTCAGGAATCAGGGTTCGATCCGCGCCGCTATTCAGAGCAAGCGCCGCGCCACCTGAGCCTGACCATGAACAGCCCCGCAGTGGCTCGAATACGGTCTGATACGTCCGCCGGTTGTCCGTCCGCGGACAAACACCGGACAAACGCGGACAAGATGTCGTTATTGCAGTCGCACCAGGAAGCCGGACCAGGTCTCGCCGGCGACCAGGGCCGCGCCCGCCACGTCCACCGTGTCCTCGAACCGCCCGGCCAGGTAGATGTCGCCGCCGCCCGTCACGGCCATGGCGGAGACGCGATCTTCGCCGGACCCGCTGATCGCGATCGACCAGCGCCGCACCCCCGCCGGAGTGCGGCTCAGTACGAACGTGTCCAGAGCCCCGGCGTTGGGGTGTTCGACGCCGGCCAACGTGTAGCTCTCCGAGTACCAGCCCGCCGTGTAGGTGTTGCCCGCCGCGTCGACCCCCGCCTCCTTGCCCCACTCCTGCCCCAGCCCCGAAAACGACGCGGACGCCTGATGCGCGCCGTCCAGGCCAAAGCGGGCGGTCACCACGTCACGGGTGTGATGCGACTTGCCCGCGGTGCTGTCATCGGAGTCCAGCAGCGCGCCGCCCAGGTCGACGTTGCCCAGCACGCTGCCGGCGAACACGAGCCCGTCCGGGCCTATCACCGCAGACTCCAGATCGATCGGACCGACATCGCCGAACGTGTTCGCCCAGCGATGCGTGCCGTCCGGCGCCAGGCCCAGGATGAACAGGTCCGACCAGCCGGGCCGGTCCTCCGTCAGGACCGCGTCCGGATAGTTGGTCGTGGCTTGAAACAGCCCTGTCAGATAGACGTTGCCGGGCCCATCCACGTTGACCGTGACGGCCCGGTCATCGGCCTCGCCGCCAAACGCGCGCGACCAGCGATGAGCGCCCGAGGCGTCGAAGGAGGCCACGAACACGTCGCCCCCGCCCTCGCTCGTCAGCGCGTCGCCGCCAAAGCTCATGGTGTCGCGCACGATGCCGCCCACAACCGCGTTGCCTTGCCCGTCGACCGCCAGGCAGGTGGCCTCGTTCCAGGCGCCGTTGCCCCACACGTGCGCCCATCGATACGCGCCGTCGGCGTCGAAGGCGGCTACAAATGCCGCCTCCTTGTTGCCACTGCCGATCAGGCCGCCACCGAAGTCGATCGGGCTCTTCACGGACCCTGCGACGACCACACCCGTCTCACTCGCCGCCACATCAGCGATCTGGTCGTCCCGCTCGCTGCCATAACGCGCTGCCCACCGCACGTCGCCGTTCAGAGTCAGCGATGCCAAAAAGACGTCCTCCTCGACACCCCCCGCCTCCAGCGCGCTGTCCCCGAGCTCAAAGGCGTCCCGAAAGTCGCCAGCAACATAGAGCGTGTCCTCGGTTGTGGCCAAGGCTGTGATCAGCGCGGGCCACACGTACGAGAGCGTGGCCACCGGCGGCGTCACCGGCACAGCCTCCGCGGGCTCCAGTGAGCTGTCTGCGGCCGGCTGGGCGGCGTCCACCACAGCTCCTTCCGGAGGGTCGGTCGCGCAGGCGCCCAGCAGCAAGACCGCGACCAGCGCAGCTCTCATCGGATCAGGTGCCAGTCAAAGGTGACTGACGCGCCGGCGCCCGGTGCGGATTCCAGCGTGATCGTCGCCGTGTTCAGGTCCTTGACGACCGAGCGTACGCGGGTCGAGCCCGGCGTCGGCGTGCCTGTGAGCGTCGTTGGCGTGACCGTCAGATAGTATTTCTTGTCGAGCTCGGGCGTGTTGAACTTGATCGTCACCGTCGTAGCGTCGCCCTCCACCGTCTCGTCGCCGCTGAGGTTTCTGGCCTCGGTCGTCGTGGCCGACAGCCCTCCGATTTTGGTAATGCCGCGCTTCTCCAAGACCAGCTTCTTGCCGGCGAACTGTCCGGCGACGCCGCTGGCTGTGTTGAAGATAAGGCTGCCCTTTGTGAATTGGATGTAGCTGGAGCCGGGCGCGGCCCCCATCAGCCCGGTGGTGCCGAAGCGCCAGGACGTGGGATCGATGCGCGCCACCACCCCGCCCGGGTCCTCGATCTTGCCCGCCGCGTTGGCCGTGAACGTGGAGGTGAGCAGCACGGCCCCGCCGCCCGAGGCGCTGATGCCGTAGCCGCCGCTGCCGCTCATGTGGAGGCCCGCGATCACGACGCCGCCCGAGTCTTTCAGCGTCACGGCGTTGCCGCCCGAGTTCACAAGGCTGCCTCCGATGATGCTGATCGCGGTGCTGTCCTCGATCGAGATCGAGCTTTCTTGATTGCCCTCCGCCCCGACCGAGAACAGGCCGTGGCCGCGCGCGTTCAGGTTGGCCGCCGTCTGGTGGATGCGATAGCCGTGACGCCCGTTGCCGTCCGACGCGGTGGCGATCAGCGCGCTGTAGCCGTATCCGCCGATCGAGTAGCCGTCCATGCCGTTGTCGGAGGCAAACGTGCCCACAAAGTTGATCGACGTGCCGGTGGTTTGGAAGTCCCCACCCAGCACAAAGCCGTGTCGGATGTTGTTAGCCGCGCGGACACTGCGAAACTCGCAAAACAGGCCACGCACGATCTCAAAGCCGTCGTAGTGCCCCCACACGCTCATGTCGCGCGCCACGAGCATCACGTTGCCCTTGTTGTCGAAGCGCTCGGCGCGGACGCCGGCCCCCTGGGTTCGACCGCCGCCCAGGCCGTCGGTGACTTTGAACCCCTGCAGGATGTTGTGGGCCATCGACTGCACCACGATGGCGTCGTCGTCGGCCATGTTCTTTATCGCGGTGCCGTAGGCCGCGTCGCCGTTCCATGCCCCGATGCCCGCGCCGATCAGGTGCACGCCGCGCTGTCCGAACAGGATGGGGCCTGAGATCTGCAGCGTGCCCGGCGGCAGGATGACGCGCGCCTGCTCGTCCAGCGGAATGGAGTCGATCGCGGCCTGAATGGCGGCGCGGTCATCGAGTCCGTCGCTTGCGATCGCCCCGAAGTCGCGGACGTCCCGTGCGCCGGCGAAGTCGACGTCGCCGCAGCTCCAGCCGTCGCCGTCCTGGCGCACCACCTGCCCCTTGGCGCAGGCGGGCTGCAGCTGATCCAGACCGACGCATCCCGTGCAGTCGAGCCCCTGGCTGAGCAGCGAGAGGGGCGCCGCAGCCAGGCGCCGTCGCGGAAGGGGCGCCTCCTCGCCGATCTGCACCTCGACCCACGCCTGTTCGATGCCCAGAAGGCTGTCCGCAAGCCCGCCGTCCTCACCGAGCGCTGCCGAAAAGACGCCGCCATCGACCGCAAGCTCTTGCTCTTCCACCCAAAGCTGGTCGCCCTCGACCGGGGCGTCAAAGATCCGGATCGACGCCGAATATGTGCCGTCCGGGGCGACTGTGCCGGCGCTCAAGAGGCGCCCCTGCGTGACGATTGGCGCCGCTTCACCCGCAGCGCCCACCAGCAGGACGACCCCACAAACCAGTACCCAGGCTGTTCTCATGTGCTGATGATACAGCCGTTCGGCTAGAGCGTCTGCGGGGTGAAGGTCACGCGGTCGATCAGCATGACGCTGTCGTAGATCGAGTCGCCGGCGTCCTCGACGTTCAGCACGAGATCGAACGTGATCGGGGCGCCGTCGGGGCTCGTGAGGTCGATCTCGAAGTCGGTGTGCGTCCACGGGGTGTTGTACACGCCGCCCTTGTCGAATTTGACGTCGGAAGGAACCAGCCCCACGTACTGGGCGCCGCACTTGTTGCAGTCGGCGGTCGGGCAGAGCTTGTCGATGGTGAACTCCATCAGCGTGACGACGCCGCCTCCCACATAGAGCTTGGCCTGGAAGCCGTCCTGGTACTGGGAGCCGCACCACTCCTTGAACTCCTCGGAGTAGAAGCGCCAGTCGATTCCGATCGTGTACGTACCGGGCTCCAGACAGCCCTGGAAGGTCGCCTGTGTGCCTTGCACGCCGGCGAAGCCCGTCGGCATGAACAGCATGGCCCCGCCGGTCGGCGCTTCGGTCCCGCCCAGGCTGGGTACGACCACCGCCGGCCCGTCCACGGTCCAATTGGAGAGGTTGCCTTCAGCGAAGTCGATGTCGCTGCACTGCGGATGCAGCGAGCAGGTGCCGCAAAGGCCACCGCAAGAGCCGGTCTCGGTGCACATGAGCCCGCCCGCACAGCTGGGGCAGGACCCGCCACAGCCGTCGTCACCACAGGTCTCACCGTCGCAGTCCGGGATGCAGTCCACGCACTGGCCGTCCTCGCAGGCCTGGTTGGCGCTGCACCCTCCACAGACTCCGCCGCAGCCGTTGGGGCCGCACTTCTTGCCGGTGCACACAGGTTTGCAGTTGTCCACGCACTCGCCCGCGTCCGTGCAGTCCTGGGTGCCGGAGCAGACTCCGCATACCCCACCGCAGCCGTCGGCGCCGCAGACCTTGCCCTCGCACTGCGCCGCGCAGTTGTTCTCGCAGACGTTGTCCGTGCAATCAGAGCCCCCCGGGCACACCAACTCAGCAGACCAGGCCGTGCCGGTGGCATTGCACACCGTGTAGCTTGTCGCGCCGGCGCACTCGCTCGCTTTGGGGGTGCACACCAGCGGGAGACACTGATCCTCCACGCACGCGGCCGCCTCGCCGCACGGCGTCTCCTCCACGACGGCGCTGCCGATGTCGTCGCAGGTCTTCAGTACATCACCCTCGCACCAACTGGCGCCCTTGGCGCACACCACCGGCACGCAGGCGGCGCTCCCCGTGTCGCCTACGACGCAGAACTGGTCTTCTGTACACACCGCGAGCACCGATGCACTCAACCCGTCGTCCCCGCACAGCATCGGGTCGCCGTCGCAAAACTGTGAACCCGGCTCGCAAATCTGGTCCAGACACGCGCCGCCCGCGCACACCTGGTCCGTGCACTCGACGGGATCGCCGAGCCACTGTTGGCCCGTGGCGTCACACACCTGGACGGCGTTCTCCTGGCACACCGGCTGATTTGGGACACACACGTCGCAGTCGGCGTAAACCGCCTCCACGCTGTCCACCGTGATGTCGTCGCGTCCCGGCCCACCGTTGCCGCGGCATACCACGACGTAGCGCGCGTCCGCCTCGATCGCCACGGGATAGATGCTGGGTGCCCCCGCCTCGATGAACAGCGTGGCCGCGTGCGTGAACTCCTCCACTGCGACGCCGTAGAAGACTTCGGTTTTCGGGTCCGTGCCGCAGCCCTTCTCAATATCCGGCACGCACGCCCCGCCGCACGCCGACGACACACGCCCGGCCTTGAGCAGCACGGATTTCAGTGGACGCGAGGCGCCGAAGTCCAGCCCGACGCAACCGGCGACCTGCACCCCGCCGATGGTCGTAAAGCCGCCCAGTGTGTAGTCCAGCCCCGCGGAGTCGCCGTCGGGCGCCAGCGCGCCGTTCACGTTGCAGCTGTCAGCGGCGTTGCCGGCTTGGGCCCACGCGGTCTTGGGTAGGCGGTCCAGGGTGCCGGCGGCGCACTCCCCGCCGACGCACGTGTCGCCAAAGGTGCACGCCTGTCCGTCGCTGCATGCGCTGGTAGCCTCGGCCGGACACGACCCGCCGATCATCGCTTGTATCTGGGTTTTGCTCAGCGCCGTGTCGTACAGTCGCACGTCGTCCAAGGCGCCCTGGAGCGCGATAAAGCTCGGCTTGAACCATTTGCCCAACCACAGCGGCGCCTCGGTGTGAACCATCTGGTCCCCGGAGCCGCTGTAGACTCCGCCCTGGTCCTCGCCGTCGATGTAGATCGTCATCTGTGTCGGGCCCTCGATGACGGCCGCCAGGTGCATCCAGACGTCTGCGGGGACGCCGGCCGACGCTTTGGCGCGAATCGAGCTCAGCCCGGGCGCTCCGCCGTCGCCGTATGAGATCACGATCTTGGTCTCGCGCACGCTCAGCCACGCGCCCGCGTAGTGGTCGCTTGCCGTGTCCGTCGATAGGACATGCCCGCCGCCTGCGCCGCCGGCCTTGAGCCGCACCCAGGCGCTGATCGTGATCGGCAGCGCCAGGTCGTTGAGCACATCGCCCGCGTCCACGTGCGCCTCAACCGTGTTCTGGTGCAGCGCGCCGCCGACCCGCCCCTCGCCCCACGTGCCCTCGGCAACCGCCCCGTCAAAGCCGCCGACCATGTCGTTGGCCACGTCCCCCGCGGCCTCGTCCAGCGGCCACCAGGCCAGTAGACCGTTCAGGCAGTCACCGTCCGCGCACTCGCCGGGCGGACACGTCTTTTGCATCTTGGGCAGGGTGCCCGTCGCGTCGCATTGCAGGGCCAGGTCACCCACGCAGTAAGCGCTGCCCGGCACACAAACCACGCTCTTGCACTCGCCTCCGACGCACAGGTCGTCCCCGCAGTCCTGTCCGTCCCCCAGCGGTCCGGAGCCCAGGTCGTCGCACATGGACGCCACGTTTTCGACGCACAGCGCCGCACCCGGCTGGCACACCTGAGGCGCACAGGCGGCGCCCGCAGGCGTGGCGTCCGCGTCGCAATACTCCGACGCGCCACACGGGACGACCAGGGTCGAGCTCGCGCCGCCGGCCGAGCACTTCAGCACCTGTCCGTCTCCGCAGAAGATCGTGTCCGGCTCGCACACCTTGTCCTGGCACAGGCCGGCCTCGCACACCTGCTCGCCGCACTCGGTGGCCGGATCCGCGAACCCGGACCCCGCCGCGTTGCAGGCCGTAGCCGTGTTGCCGTCGCACACCGGCTTGTCGGGCTGGCACACCCAGGCCACGCACTCGGCCTCGGCCTCCTCGCTGCACCAGGTGCCCTGCTGGCAGTCCGCGGTCTCAAACGACGTGCCGTCCGCCGAGCATGTGCCCATCCAGCTTTGATCCTCGGCGCAGAACACGGCGGTCGGCTCGCAGATAATGTCCACACAGCCGCCGGCCAGGCACAGCGCCGCCTCACCGCACTGGGTCAGCGCCACCACCGATAAGCCGTCCTCCGCGCACGCCAGCACGGCGTTGTCCTGGCAGTACTCGGGACCAGGCTGGCAGGCCCAGTCCTGGCACGCGGCCACGGCGCCATCGACAGCGCAGGTCTGCTGGACGGCGCACGGGGCCGGGGCGTCGAAGCCGCTGCCCTGCTCGTTGCACGCGACCACCGCGTTGTCCTGGCACGCCGACTGGCCGGTCACGCACACATCCAGCAGGCATTGGCCGCCCTGGCAGAAGTAGACCGACGGGCAGTCCGCGTTCACCAAGCACGCCGCGCAGGTGCCCGCGACCTTGTCGCACAGCATGTTCAGATCCAGGCAGTCCAGGTCGCTGTCGCACGCCAGGGAGGTCTCACATACGGCCTGGATGCACACCTGGTCGTCAGCGCAGTCCGTGTCCTCCAGACAGTCCACGCACTCGCCCAGCGCCTTGTCGCAGACCGCGTCCTCGCAGTCTTTGGAGCTCACGCAGTTGGTGTAGTCCACGCAGCCCTGGTCCACGCAATGCTGCGAGTCCTCACAGTCCTCCTCACCCAGGCACTGCACGCACTCACCCAGGACCTTGTCGCAGATCGGCTGGTCCGTGAGGTCGACGCAATCCAGCGAGTTCTGGCACTGGGTAAATGGTAGGCACGCGCGGTCCACGCAATGCTCGAAGTCGTCGCAGTCACTTTCGAACAAGCACTGCACGCAGGTCTCGGTCAGCGGGTCGCACACCATGGCGGCGGCGGCGCAGTCGATGTCGGAGTCGCAGGTCTCGGGCGGCTCGACCGGCCCGGTGGTCTCCCCGGTATCCTCGGTGGTATCGGTGCCGTCGGTGCCGTCGGTGTCGTCGGTGTCGGTGCCGGTGTCGCCGGTGTCGTCGCCGGTGGTGTCCGACGTCGCGTCGCCCGTATCATCGCCGGTGTCAGCCGTGGTGCCGTCTGTGGTGTCGTCATCGCTGCTGCCGCTATCGGTGACGTCGTCGCCGGCGGGCGGCGGGTCGTCGCTGGAGTCTCCACAGCCGATCATCCCGACCTTCGCAAAAACCAAAAGCGCAATGAGTCCTCTGCGACCTGCCATCCGGCCCTCCATGTCCAGGTGGGCAGGAGCTTATCACGCAGCTGTAGGCGTTTTCTCGGCTCAGATGTCCGCGGCGGACCGCACGATCTCGGGCACGTAGCCCACGCGAATACGGATGAGGCTCTCGGCCGCCCGCTCCTGCAGCCAGCGCAGCGTGATGGCGTCGGGTTCTAAACGCTCGACAGTGACCTCATCAAGCTTGTCGAAATCGACGTCGCGGGCGGGGGGCGGAGTCAAGGAGAACGCCGTGGACGCGGTCAGCAGCGTCACGGCAACGAGCAGGGTCTTAATAGTGCGCATATTAAAGACCATACACGTGGCGGCGTGTTTAGATTCCGCGGAGGCGGCGCCAAACGGCGATGAGTCGACTCGGCATGAGAATAAAAAGCCCGCTGCCGGGTAGAGCTTTGTAGACGGTATGAGAAAAACACTACCCCAGCTCGATCAGGAGGCCCTGCGGCGCGCTTATGTGGCGGCGTTTCGGTGGCTCGGCGACGCCGACGAGTCGCACGACGCGTGTCAGGAGGCGGCGCGCCGTGCGCTGGACAAGGCGCATCGCTACGACCGGCGGCGGCCGTTCTATCCCTGGTTTTATCGCATCCTGAAGAACCACTGCCTGGACCGGCTGGCGGGACGAAAGCGTCGCGCTGATGCGGCCGCGCTGCTCGGCAACGACACCGCGCGGCGCGCGACGGCCGAGGACGACGCCCTGGCGGCGGAGCGGGCGCGGGCCATCTTGCAAGCGATCGACGAGCTGCCTGACGACCTGCGCGAGATGATCGAGCTGCGCCACTTTCAGGACCTGAGCTACGAGGAGATGGCGTATGCCGTGCAGCGCCCGTTGGGGACGATCATGAGCCGGCTTTACCGCGCGCGAAAGCGGCTGCGAGAGATTCTGGTCGAGCGCCATGGCGACGCCTGGCGAGGAGGTGCGGCATGACCGCGGACGCACTACACGAGCGCTTTGAGGTGCTGGTGATGAAAGCGACGGACAAGATGATCGACGGGCCCGAGCAGCAGGAGCTGGACGCCCACGTGTTGGGTTGTGCGGACTGCGCCGCGGAGCTGCGGGACTTCGGCCTGATCAAGGTTGCGACGGACGCGCTGGCGGCTCGGCTGCGCAGCACCGCCCGGATCGCGCCGCCCAGGCCGCGGCAGGCGGAGCGCACGATCACCACGGTGGCGCTGCTGGCCATATTGGTGGGCGCGCTGATGCTCATGGGCTTTGGCATCCGGATGTATTGGATCGACATGACCATCCCGACCATCGTGAAGCTGGGCTCCACCCTGGTCGGTGGCGGGCTGGCCGTGCTGATGAGCATGCTGGTGTTCGGGCGGATCCGCGACGCCGGAAAGGACGCCTACAAGGAGGTGGACCGATGACCGAGCAGGCACTTATTCGCAGCGCCGGGGGGGCCGTCACCGGCTTTCGCCACGACGTGCTGCTGTGCACGGCGGACGTCGTCTCCGGGCGCGCAGTCGTCAGGTCGCTGGGGCTGGTGCGCGGAAACACGATCCGCGCGCGCCATCTGGGCAAAGACATCATGGCGGTCTTTCGCAGCATCGTCGGTGGTGAGATCGCCGAGTACACCAAGCTGCTAGCGGAGTCGCGGGAGCAGGCCGTCGATCGCATGGTAGAGCAAGCCGTCGGGAGGGGGGCCAACGCCGTGGTCGGCGTGCGCTTCACCACGTCTATGGTCCTGGGCGGCGCCGCCGAGCTGTTGGCCTACGGCACCGCGGTTGTCCTGGAGCCCGCTACCTGAGGGCGACTGTTCAGGCGCCGAGCAATTCGAAGACATGCACCGGCTCGGCCCGGTTTCGCACCGCGATCGGCGACAACTCTCGGACTTTAACAAGGTCCCCGGTCTCGCCGTAGACCTCGCGGGTGATCAGGGCGGTCGTACCCAGCTCTTTGTTGGCGCTCTCCACGCGCGACGCCACGTTCACCACGTCGCCGATGGCCGTGTACTCGCGATGGCCGGTGCCGCCGATGTCGCCGACGACGACCTCGCCGGTGTGCACCCCGACGCCGATGGCCAGGTCCGGGAAGCGGCCGGAGGTCGCCAGGTCGGTGGCCGCCGCGACGCAGGCTGACGCGGCCCGGCATGCGCGCGCGGCGTGGTCGGTGTGATCCTCAGGTGCGCCGAAGATCGCCATCAGCCCGTCACCCAGATACTTGTTCACGATGCCGCCCTCGGCGTCTACGGCGCCGGAGAAGGCCTCCAACGCGATGTTCAGGCGCGACAGCAGCTGCTCCGGATCCATGCGCTCGGACAGTCGCGTGAAGCCGCGGATGTCCAGAAAGACCACGGAGATCCGGCGGCGCTCGGTGCGCGGTCTGAGGTCGCCCGCCAGCACCCGATCGACGACCTGCTCGGCTACGTATGCGCCAAAGGCCGTGCGCACGCGCAGTCGCTCTTCGGCCTGCTCCACCGCGCGGACCAGCACCTGTCGAAGCGCCCTTGCGGCCAGCGCGCAGAGGACGCCGGTCAGCAGTAGAAGCACCGCGCGCCCTGCTAGAAACGGCGGGCGCTGATACAGCGGCATGGCTCCCGGTTCGTAGACAATGGTCGCCACCAGGCCGTACCCCAGCGCGGCGACGGCGCCTGCGAAAAGGCACAGGCGGGCGTCCAGCCGCACCGAGTTCACGGCGACCGTCAGAAACAGCGTGTAGCTTGGGACTCCGCCCAACCCGAAGGCTGGTGTGACCTGGGCGTCGATCAAAATCGCTGCCAGTACGCCAAAGAGCTCCAGGACCACATTGAACCACCGCAACTGAGGCGGCATGGTGCCTGTCGTGAGGCGCCACATCAGCCAGCTGTAGTAGGTCATCATGCCGACCACCAGCGCCGTAATGGACGCCGTCGTCGTGTGGCCGACCTGCTCGTGCGTCTGCCAGATGACCACCAATCCGAAGGCGCAGAATGCCAGAATGATGCGGGCGATCCACACCTCGTGGCGCTGGCGGGCGTCTGCGATAGCGCTCTCGCCTACGAGCCGCTTCCTACCGTTGCTGGTCACCTCGCGAGCATGCGGTCGGCGCGTCTGCCTGTCAAAACCGGGGCGGCGGTCTTGCTCCGCCCGCCGGTTGAGGGCACGCTCGGCATTACGGGTGCATTACTCACGGGAGGCTAATTATCGGTAGCGGGTACAGTCGTCTGCGCTTCATCGGCTATGCCGAGGGGACGTCGTTTTTGCTGTTGTTGGGTGTGGCGATGCCGCTCAAGTACATGATGGACATGCCGTCCGCTGTGCTGTGGGTGGGCCTGACGCACGGCTTGTTGTGGATTTTGTATATCGGCGCGCTGATGGTCATGTACCTGGCTCACAGCTGGCCGGTCATGCGCCTGCTGGGCGGAATCGTGTCCTCCGTCCTGCCCTTCGGTCCGTTTGTGTTCGATAGGCGGCTGCGTGAGGCGGAGCCCGGTGAGGCTGCCCGCGCCGCGGAGGCCGCACAGTGAGTGGTGTCAGGCGGCCGCGCTCTCGCGGTGTGTATGCAGCCACTCCAGCGCCTTGGCGCGCTCGTTGAACAGCCGCGTCGGGAACTTGGGCTTGTTCACGCGCATGAAGAAGTTGCCGACCACCCGCCCGAACATGCTGCCCGTGACCATAGCCAGGGCCTGGACGGCGGCGGCGAACTCCTCGGTCTCCGCGTAGGCGCGGGCCTCAGCCGTCGCGGATTTGACGTTGGTGATGTCGGCAAGGAGCAGCGCGGGAGCGCCGTCCGTCAGCTTACGGAACGTCTCGAATGTCTCAATGGAGTCCGCCAGCTCGACGACGGTGTTCACAGTCACGTAATTCTGATGGACCACGCCATCGTCGTGTAGCTCGAACTCGCACAAACGGCTTTTGGCCGTGCGCACAACCGACATGGTGTCTAGATCCCCGTATTCTCTCGGTCCAGTGCGTCCACCACCCTGGAGAGTCTTTCATACGTCACGGGCTTGACGATGTACAGGTTGGCGCCGAGGTCATAGCAGCGCGCGAGGTTGCGGTCGGTCTCGGACGACGCCAGCACAACCAGGGGGATGGAGCGCAGGCTCTTGTCCGCCTGGATTAGAGACATCGCCTCAAACCCGTCCACATTCGGCATGTGGAGATCCAACAGCACGACATCGGGGCGGCGCTTCTCGGCGTACTGACCTTCACGCCGCAGGTACTCTAGAAGCTCCTGGCCGTTTTCCACGGTGTCGAGGGTGATCCGGTCGGTGTAGTCGCGAAAAGCGCGGGTCGCCAGGTACCGGTCCTCTTCGTCGTCATCCGCCATGAGAATCAGAGTGTTAGGCTGAGCCCCCTGCTTCATTCAGGTCGCCTCCCCGGGGCGGTGGTTGCCGCACAGGCAGCGATGCCACGAACTGTGTACCGCGCTCCAACTGACTGTGGACGGTGAGCGTACCACGGTGGTAGTCGACTATTTTTCTGCAAGTGGCCAATCCGATGCCTGAGCCGCCGTAAGGGTTTCGCGGATGCAGCCGCTGGAAGGGTTGGAAGGCCCTCTCAAAGTGCCGCGGGTCCAGACCGAGGCCTTCGTCGGCGACGACCAGCTCGACCGTGGGTGCGCCCGAAAGGGGCCGCACATTTTTTGCGTCCCGCGGCGCTCCGGCTGTTACCCGCACCACGGGCGGGACGGACGGCCGATGAAACTTCAAGCCGTTGGAGACCAGATTCTGCAGCAGCTGGCGCAGCAGGTCTGAGTTGCCCTCGACGACCGGGAGCACGCCGACCTCCACGGTCGCGTTGCGCTCGCTGATCACTACCGACAGATCGTTCACGACCTCGCCGGCGATGACGCCCAGGTCCACCATCTCCCATCCGGGCTGGGCTCGACCGACCTGCGAGTAGGCCATGAGGGCGGTGATCAGCCGCGACATTCGTCTGCTGGCGCTCTGCATCCGGCGCACGAAGTCGGCGGCCTCAGCAGGCAGCTCAGCTGCGTAGTCCTCGACCAGGAGATCGCCGAAAGCCGTTACCTTGCGCAGCGGCTCCCGGAGGTCGTGCGAGGCGGTGTGGGCAAAGGCCGCCAGCTCCTTGTTTGAGCGCGCCAGCGCCTCGTTTAGCCGATCGGTCTCGACGGCGTGTGCCTTCAGCCTCTCCGCCTGTTCCGCGATCTGCCGGTTGCGGTAGGCCAGGTCGTCGGCGAGCATGCGGATACCGGCCCCGATCGCGTCGATGGTCTCATGCCCCGTCTCAAGCTCCGCCGCCGCGGCCGGTCCGCCTTCGGCCACCAGGTAGATGAGCTCCTCCAGCGCATGCAGCTGTGCGTCCAATCCCGGACTGGTCTTACCGTCTGTCACGATGTCTCTAAGGGTAACACGCGCCGAGAACCGCAGTGTTTGACACGTGGGTCGCCGTCGGGCCGAATGTGACGCGGTGAGCCTCCAATGACCCGAGCGGCGATTCTGGTGGCCGGCCTGGCCGTCGTGCTGGTGCTGGGCCGGACGTTCCCTGTGTTGGACTGGGTCGCAGCGTCGCTGGACGTCATGCGCGCCCAGGGGATCTGGGGCGGGCTGCTTTATGTGCTGGCCTACGCCGTACTCGCGTCGCTGTTCGTCCCGGGCTCCGTGCTCACGATGCTGGCCGGCGCGACCTGGGGTCTGGGCTTTGGGGTCCTGATCATCGTGCCCGCGGCCACGCTGGCCACCACCATCTCAGCGGTTCTGGGCCGCACGATGCTGCGCGGCTTCACCGAGCGCGTGCTGGCGCGGTACCCCATCCTCTCTGCGCTGGACAAGGCGTTTGGTCGCAACGCGCTTCGATTTGTCACACTGCTGCGGCTGTCGCCGGTGCTCCCATTCGCCGCCAGCAACTACGGGCTGGGCGCCACGTCCGCACCGATCTGGGCCATCGCGTTGGGCACGTTTGTCGGCCTCATTCCAATCACCGTCGTCTGGGTCTATCTGGGCACGCTCGCGGGCGAAGCGGCGGCCTCCGGGTTTGTTCCCGACTCCCCGCTGCGTACAGGTCTGCTGGTTCTGGGGCTGGTGGTCACGGCCGTGATCGTCGTCTGGTTGGGCCGTCTGGCCAAAGCGCAGCTTGACCTGGATGATCAAGCCGGCTGATCGGTGGTCTCCAAGCGGTCCACCGAGTCCGGGCGAATGCCCTCGTGCAGCGCCAGAAACGTCTGGCTGTCCACCCCGACGGGCGTATCGACCTTCTTGGCCTCCAGCCGGGTCACTGCGTCCGGGTTCACCGGCACTTCGGGCGCGATCTCGGTGAGAAACCACAGCTGAGTCGCCTTGCCGCCGCTCGGAGGCAGCACGCCGAGCGCCAGTCGATCCTCAACCCGTCTGACCTTCATCGAATACTGCCCCTCGTGGGTCAGCACCCGGCGCAGCGTCTCACCGGCCGCGATCACCGACACGCCGCGTCCGTCGAAGACGATCTCCACGGGGGTGCGTGACGTCCGAGTGCGGCCGGCGCCGACTCGCCCCAGGCGGCTCTTCCAGCGCATTTGCGTGGCGTGCTGCATCGGCAGCGCATTGGCCAGCATTGCGATCACGCAGCCCAGTACCGCGGTCGGAGCCGTCCCGCCCCAGACGGCGATAGCCAGCCCCACCACCATGACCGCCACGCGCCCCTCGCGCACGCGCTTGCGCCCCTGGCTTGAGACCGGCGCGGTGGGCAGACCGCCGATCAGCTCGCCCAGGGCGGCCATCGGGCGCTGCAGAAACCTCAATGCCGACGGCTTCTCGGTGCGGGTCTGAATCCAGCCGGCGCACGTGAGCGGGGCCTCTTTCGTGTACCGAACCCGCTTCCGCCGCTCGCGCTCCTCGCGCTTCTGCTGTTTCTTGCGCCGCTTCGCCTCACGCTTTCTGCGCTGCTCTTCGCGGACGCTCTCAAACCCGGCCATGTGTCATACTCCCGCCATGGAACCCGCAACACCACCCACGCCTGAGCGCCAGCAGCAGCTGGACGCGCTGCGAGAGTTTGCGTTGTCGCTTCCCGAGGCCTTTGAAGAAATGCCCTGGGGACACTCTGCGATCAAGATCCGCAAAAAGACGTTCGTGTTTTTGTACGCGGAAGAGCACAAGCTGAAGGTCTCAGCCAAGCTGCCGGACTCCTGCACGGTGGCGCTGAATCTGCCGTTTGCGACGCCCACCGGCTACGGCCTGGGCAAAAGTGGCTGGGTCAGCGCCGGTTTCGCCGCGGGCGACGATGTGCCGGTGGAGTTGATGCGGATGTGGATTGAGGAGAGCTACCGGGCCTTTGCGCCCAAGAAGCTGATCAAGCAGCTGGACGCTATTTAGCGGTGAGGCTCTTGCAGAACTCGAGCGCGTTCTTCTGCTGCTGGGGCTGGCTCGCCGTGGTCGAGCACTTGTAGGCCTTGCCGCCGATCTCGCGCCGCGCGGTCACCCAGTAGTTGGTCCCCATGCCGCCCTTGTTCTCGAACGAGACGACGTAGCCATCCTCCAGCTTCTCCTCCTTCCAGTTCAGCGGGCTGTACATGTCCGCGTCCTCTTTGGCGGCGGCCGCGTCCTTGGGAGTGGAGTCGCCGGCCGGCGAGACCGTCGCTACAAGCCCGGGACCCTGCACCATGTGGCCCTCGCCCACGATGTTGTCACCGGCTTTGGAGCCCGCGGGGGCCTTGCCCTTCAGGCCGAGCTTGGGGAGGTCGAGCAGACCGCCGTCCGCCTTCTCCTCGGCCGGCTTCTCCTCAGCCGGCTTCTCCTCAGCCGGCTTCTCCTCAGCCTTCTCTTCAGCCGGCTTCTCCTCAGCCGGCTTCTCCTCAGCCGGCTTCTCCTCAGCCTTCTCTTCAGCCGGCTTCTCGTCCGCCCTGGGCGCCTCGGCCGCCGGCTTCTCGTCCGATTTGGCCTTGCCCTCGCTGGACTTCTCTTTGTCCGCGGGCTTGCTCGTGCCCTTGCACCCCGGCAGTGCGGTCATCAGAAAAGCTGCTGCCACAATCAGTGTGAGAATCGCTCGCATATCACTCGGCTCCATCTGTTGGTTTGTGGCGCCGAACATAAGCCCGGCAACCGGCCTGAGACAAGCGACAAAGATCAGCGGTCATTCCCTCTGAGCCCGAGCTCGGTCAGCTTTTGCTGCAGGCTCTGCCGCACCATCCCGATCGCGGCCGCCGTCCGGCTGATGTTGCCGTCGTGTCGGTCCAGCGCCGCAGAGAGCCACCGGCGCTCGAAGTCCTGCACGGCCCGCCGCTTGGCGTCACGAAACGGCATGTCCAGGTCCAACGGCACGGGCTCAGATCCCGCGACCCCCGGGCGCAGCGAGAGATCGGCCGGCTGGATTCGATTGTCCGATGCCAGCACCGCGGCCTGCTCCACCACATTGCGCAGCTCACGGACGTTGCCCGGCCAGTCATGCCGGGCCAGCGCAGCCATCGCCGCGTCTGACACCTCGACCGGCGACCGCTTCAAGCGCTCGGCCAGCAGCGAGACAAACCGGCCGACCAGCGCCGGTACGTCCTCGACCCGGTCGCGCATCGGCGGCAGCATCACCTCCACGACCTTCAGTCGGTAATACAGGTCCTGCCGAAACCGGCCGTCGCGCACGTCCGCCTCCAGATCGCGATGGGTCGCCGCCAGCACGCGCACATCCACATCGATGCGCCGGTCGCCGCCCACCCGCTCGAAGCACCGCTCTTGCAGCACGCGCAGCACCTTGGCCTGAGTGGCCGGCGCCATGTCCCCGATCTCGTCCAGAAAGATCGTCCCGCCGTCGGCCGCCTCGAAGCGCCCGATCCGTCGGGCGTTGGCTCCCGTGAAGGCGCCGCGCTCGTGGCCGAACAGCTCGCTCTCGACCAGCTCGGTGCTGATCGACGCGCAGTTGACCGCCACAAACGGCCGGTCTCGGCGCCCACTGCGCTCGTGCAGCGCCTGCGCCACCAACTCCTTGCCGGTGCCGCTCTCCCCGCGAATCAGCACCGTCAGATGGGTCTGCGCCACCTTCTGGATGGTCTCGAAGACCTGCTGCATCTTGGGGCCCGAGCCGATCAGCGCGCCAAAGCCGTACTCCCGCTGAATGCGCTCGAGCAGCAGCCGATGCTCCCGCTCCAGCCGCGTGCGCTCCAGCGCCCGGCGGACCACCAGCCGAATCTCGTCGTTGTCGAACGGCTTGGGCACATAGTCCGCGGCTCCTGATTGCATTGCCTGCACCGCGGTCCGCTCGCTGCCGTGCGCCGTGATCAGGACGACCGGCGTGCTGGGCCGCGCCGCGCGACAGGCCTCCAGAACGTCCATGCCGCTCATGCCCGCGCCCAGCGAGAGATCGGTCAGCACCAGGTCAAAGGGCGCCTGCTCAAACGCAGCGATCGCCGCTTCACCCGTCGGCGCCAGCGTGACGTCATAGCCGGCCTTTTTCAGCACGCCCTTCAAGGCCAGTCGGATGGCGGCCTCGTCCTCCACGATCAACACGCGCTCGCTCAAGGTGCGCCTCGCTCGGCCGGCAGGGTCAGCACAAACTCCGCGCCCGCCCCGGGCTGGCTCGTGACCTCCAGATCGCCGCCGTGCGCCTGAGCCAGTCGGCGGGAGATCGCCAGCCCCAGCCCGGTGCCCGTATCGCGCGAGGTGTAGAACGGCTGAAACACCCGCGGCAGGATGTCGGTGGGGATGCCCGCGCCGTTGTCCTTTACCCGCACCCACGCCGTGGCGCCGGCCAGGTCCCGCCCTGCGCTGACGTGCACGCGCGGCGCAGGAACCGGGCTGTGCTCCAGCGCATCCAGCGCGTTGGCGCACAGGTTTACAATGACCTGCCGAATCTTCTCACCGTCGGCCCACGCGTGGGCGTCCGCGGCGATGTCGGTGTCCACGTCCACACCCAGGCTGCCGATGCGGTCTCGCAGCGTCTCCAGCGCGGACGCGACGACGTCGCCGATACCGATTCGCGCCGGGGAGATGGCGGGCTCCCGAGAGTACTTGAGCAGGTGCGAGATCGACCGCTCCACGCGATCCAGCTCCGCGGCCGCCACCCGCGCGTACTCGGCGTTGTCGGAGCCGGCCGGATCCTCGCCGATCTGCTGCACCAGGCTGCGCGCGGCGGTGATCGGGTTGCGGATCTCATGGGCGATCGACGCGGCCAGCTCTTGAACAAAGCGTGCGTGGTCCTGTCCCGAGCTGGCGGTCAGCGCCCGATCGCCGGCGGCTCCCTCGGCAAAGCGGACCCGCAGTATCGGCGCGGCCAGCGCGAAGTAGCCGTGGCACGCCAGTCCGAGCCCCCACCCCGCGGCCACCAGCCCCAGGACAAAGACGCTGCTGGACGCGATGAAGACCGTCAGGCACCCCATCACATAAATGATGGCGTGACCGATCCAGGCGACCTTGCGGCGCGCGAACCGGTCCGGGGTCAGCGGCCGTGCTCGTGTCATCGCCGACGAGTTTACGCCCAGATGCCAAGCGCCCGCCACACCGGCACCATCGGGCGCGGGATCAGCCCCAGCTCCGCGCACAGCTCACGGATGGTGCGCAGCCCCTCGGTGCGGTTGCGCAGATGCAGCGCGCCCTGCCCATAGGCCTCACATACGACGGCGCGCGGGATGCACTGCTCACGGATCAGCCGCTCGGTCGGTCGCAGGATGCTCTCCGCCGTCGTCCGCAGAATGAACGGCGTCTTGACCGCCAGCCCCAGACGCGCGGCCCGGCCCAATCGCGGCACGCGCTCTCGTAGAAAGCTGGTTGCAAACGACACGTGGCGGGCCTCCTCGGTCACGTGGATGCGCAGCACGCGCGACAGAAGCGGATGCAGCTGGGGTCCGCGCGCCAGGGTTTGGCGCTGCACATAGTCGATTGGCAGCTCACCGGCCAGCACGTGCAAAAAGAACTGCTCAGGACGCACGCGACCGATGCGCGGCACGCGGCGCGACGCCAGCAGCTCCCAGGGTCGCAGCCCCTGGACGCGCAGCCCGGTCCGGCGGATGAACTCCCGAAACATCAGGATGTGCTGCGCCTCCTCGATCAGCTCGTGCATGGCGTAGCGATGCTCGGGGTTGTCGTCGCCCATGGTCGACGCCAGCTGCAGCAGGCCGCCGCAGAGGATGTGCTCGAACTGGGCGCCCACCTTCATTTTGGTCGCGATGACGTCCAGCCCGATCAGCGCCTTCTGGTCCGGGTGGCGCTGCTGATACCACTGCGTGGCGCCCAGCGGGTCGTCCGGGTCCAGGTGCCAGCGCGGGTCGCGACGGTCGATCCGGTTTTCGGGCGCGTCCCAGGCGATGTCGGCGTACGCGTCGAAGTGCTTTCGGACCGATGCCTCGCTCAGCTTGTGAATCCGCCGCTCGTACAGGGCAACCGCGTTTGCGCTCATGCTCGTCTCCTTGCTCGTCAGGTCGAGCCGGGGTTCAGCAAGCGCCGTGCCGCATGAGAGTCCTAATGATAACAGCGGTGTAGCTTGGGAGTGGGGTCCTGCACCTGCAGTCGAATTGCTGCAGGTGCAGGTTATTTACTGCATGCGTGGGTGGTGGATGGCGTGCGGGATGACCTCGGGCTCGTCCACCCGGCAGCCCATCGACAGCTTGTTGGCGCCGGGATCCCAGGCGCAGCCCTCGGCCAGGCAGCGCGGTCCGGACATGGCGCCCGGCTTGCCGCTCCAGCCCCACAAGCTCACGTGCAGGTGGTGGTGGTGGAAGTTGTACCAGCCGTTGCCGTTGTTGAAGACCTCGTAGGCCAGGTTGCCTTCGGCGCCCGAGTCGTGGTTGGGCAGCCAGCCCTGGTCGTCTAGCACATCGATCTCGTCCTCTACGATGGGGCCGATCTGGCCGTCCACGCCGATGACGCGCGTGCGCTCGCTGGTGAGCAGGGCGCCGATGAACAGCGCGGTGCGCCACTTATCCAGGTTGTTTGGCGGCGCCGTGCAGTGATACGCGCCGCCGTGCGGGCACACCGGACGCAGATAGTTGTTGGGCCCGGTCTGCTGGTAGTAAGCGATGTCCATGTCGCGGCCGTTGACGTGCGTGCCGGGTGGGTGGCCTGGATCGCCGTCGGACGTGCCAGGGATGGCGCCGTTGCCCTCGCTCATGTCACCCAGACCCAGCGGGTGTCCGTTGCCGCCGGACCAGCCGACCGACTTGCAGGCCACGTACGCGGTGGCCCATTTGATCAGCATGATCAGGTCGCGGCGCGCGTAGCTGCGGTACTGGTTGCTCCAGCTCTCGCCATTCAATGGATAGTCGACGTAGCCGGGGCCGTCGTCCGGGTCGAACGGCAGCAGCTGGCCGCAGTACGAGCCCGAGCCGTTGCAGTGCTTGGGCGGCAGGTCGTTGCAGGCGGGTCCGGGTCCGGCGCCGGGGCCGACGGTGGGTCCGGGCGGCGGCGTGTCGGGCTCGTCGGGTTTGGGCACGCAGATCGACCGCTGGGAGTCACAGACGTAGTCACTGGGGCAGCCGGTCGCCGTGCACCGCGGCCAGCAGATCTCGTCGCCGCTCCAGGCCACGCAGCCGTAGCCCTCGTCCGAGCGGCAGTCGCTGTGCGAGCCGCACGTCTTTACACAGGCGGTGCCGCCGCCCACGTAGATGGCTTTGCACTTGGACCCGTCCGGGCAGGATCCCGGAGTGCACTGGTTGACCAGGCAATAACCGTCGATGAAGCCGGTCGGGTCGCCCTGCACCGTGTACGGGTAGCAGTAGCCGCCCTCCTGGCAGTCGTCGGCGGTGTCACACGCGCCGCCCACCGCGGACCCTACCGGCTCAGGTGGGGGCTCCACTGGATCCTCGGGCGGCGGCTCATCATCGTCGATGGGGTTGTCGCCCGGCCAGCACGTGTAGTCCTGGTCGCAGATCAGCCAGGAGGCACACTGCGAGCTTGCAGTGCACTGCTTGAGACAGCGCCCGCCGCTGGAGAACGGGTAGCACATGGCCCCGTCCGGGCAGCCGCCGGCGTTGCAGACCTGGCTGCAATAACCGGTGCCCGCGACCTCGCGCAGGCACAGGCCGCCCTCGCACTGATCATGGGCCGTGCACGGCTCAGCCAGCGCCGCTTTGGGCCTGGGCTCGGTGTCGATTGGGTTGTCGCCCGGCCAGCAGGTGGCGTCTTGATCGCAGATCAGCCACGGATGGCACTGCGCGCTCTGTGTGCAGCTCTTGAGGCAGTACCTGCCGACCGAGAAGTTGTAGCAGGAGCTGTCGGATGGACACGCCTGGCTCTCGCACGACTGGGTGCAGTAGTTCTGGTTTTGACCCGTGACGTCCAGGCACTTGCCCCCGGCGCACTGGTCGTCCGACGTGCAGGGGTCGCTGGTGTGTCGCGGCATGCTCTTCAGCTGCGCGTGCGACCCCTCCTTCGCCACGTCCGGCGCCGGCTGCCACGGATCGTCCGCAAACGCGTGCGGCGCCGCAGCCTCTCCTTTCACTGTATATGCACTCGGGCTCGGCAGGGGATCTCCCTGCGCGGAGCAACCCGCGGTGAGCACGCACAAAAGTACGCCTATCGACTTACGCATCTCCAACCTCCACAACAACTTCGAACAGCTTCAGCAATCAACAGCAGCGTAGTCGCCACCGATCCTCGCACCGCGGCGGTGCTGGTGGCAAGCAAACTGTTGCGGATGCTAGTGTGCGCCCTGATGGACATCACCAAGTACAACAGCGAGGCCTGGGATCGGGCCGTGGCCAAGAGCGACAAGTGGACGGTGCCCGTCAGCCCCGAGAAGATCGTCGCGGCGCGCCGGGGCGAGGTCGATGTGGTGTTGACGCCGAAGCGGCCCGTGCCCGCCGATTGGCTTGGCGATCTGCGCGGTAAGGACGTGCTGGGGCTGGCCTCTGCGGGTGGCCAACAGTGTCCGCTTTTTGCCGCGGCGGGCGCCCGCGTGACGGTGATCGACGCCTCTGCTGGTCAGCTGGGACAGGACCGCGCCGTGGCCGAGCGCGAGGGCCTGGAGCTGCGCACCGAGCTTGGGGAGATGCAGGACCTCAGCCGCTTTGCGGACCAGAGCTTTGACCTGGTTTTTCACCCCGTCTCCAACTGCTTTGTCGAGGATGTGCTGCCCGTTTGGCGCGAGGTCTACCGCGTGCTGCGACCCGGTGGCGTGCTGCTGGCGGGCATCTGCAACCCCATGATGTTTCTGTGCGACTACGAGCTGCTCGAGGACAAGGGCATCGCTACGCTGAGGCACAGCGTCCCGTACTCGGACGTGACCAGCCTGACCGACGAGGAGCGGCGCCGCTGGACGGACGCCGGTGAGCCGCTGGAGTTCGGGCACAGCCTGGAGGATCAGATCGGTGGGCAGCTGGCGGCGGGGCTCGTGCTGACGGGGTTCTTTGAGGACACCTCCGACCCGCCCGACACGCTGGCGAAGCATCTGCCGGTGTTCATCGCTACGCGCGCGATAAGGCCCAGATGACCGGTCCGGGCGGTCATTGCGGTGCTGCTGGCGTGTGCGTTGCCCGCGTGCGGCACCACAGACCCCGATCCGGCGCCCGATGCCGTCAAAGTCGTCGATGTGCCCGATGTCGACGAGCCGGATGTGCAGGACGATCTCGGACCGCCGCCTGAAGATACACCCGACGTCCCCGACGTCCCCGCGCCAATCCCGGGCCTGCCGTGCGACGACGGCAACTTCTGCACGGTACTCCGACATGGGCTTTGCCCTGTTCAAGCCCGATGGCGCCCTGGACGCCACGTTTGCGGGGGATGGCACCCTGGCGCTGTCGACCTACAGCAAGGGCGACGCGGCAAAGGCGATCGCGGTGCAGTCCAGCGGTCTCATCGTGGCGGCCGGCTATCGCAGCACCGGCTCGGGCGTGGACTGGGTCGTGACTCGAATCACCGCCGCCGGCGTCAAGGACGCCACGTTTGGCTCCAACGGCGTCACGGTGCTGGATTTTGGCGCCTATCTGGACTACGCCTTTGGCATGGCGGTGCAGGCGGACGACAAGATCGTGGTCATCGGCTACACCGAGAAAGGGACCAAGGACGTAGCCGTGGCGCGCTTCACAAAAGACGGACAGCTGGACCTCGATTTCGGGGTGAGCGGCAAGCGCCTGATCGACTTTGGCGGCGGCAATGACTTCGGCTTTGACGTCGTGGTGCAGCCCAACGGACGGCTGGTGGTGACCGGTGCCGCGAGCGTCAGCGGCGTGGAGCGGTTTGGGGTGGCCCGGTTATGGCCGTAGACACCGCGTGCCCGTGTGAGTCAGGCGCTCAATTTGCGGCGTGCTGCCGGCCGTATCTGGATCGCGAGGACCGTGCGCCGACGGCCGAGGCGCTCATGCGCTCCCGATACACCGCTTACGCCCGTGGGGATGTGGACTACGTCGTCGCCACGCACGACCCCAAAAAGCGCAGTCCCACGCTGCGTGAGAGCGCGGCGAAGTGGGCCGAGTCGGCGAGGTTCAGCGGTCTGGAGGTCGTGCGCACCGAGGCCGGTGGTCCGGAAGACAAGACGGGCATCGTGGAGTTTGTCGCCACGTACGTTGAAGACGGCACGACGCATACGCTGCGCGAGCGGTCGCGATTTCGGCGATCGGACGGGCACTGGGTGTACATCGACGGCACCACGCCGCACACGGAGACCGCCGTGAGGACGACCCCCAAGGTCGGCCGCAACGCGCCATGCCCTTGCGGCAGCGGCAAGAAGTTCAAAAAGTGTTGTGGCCCATGAACTACGTCGGACGCATCTTTCGCCCGCCCAGCGAGGCGCGCAGCCTGCTGCTGCAGGTCACCGTCGGCTGCAGCCACAATCGGTGCACTTACTGCGATATGTACCGGGACAAGTCCTTCAAGCCCAAGGCCTGGGAGCAGATCTCGGCCGACATCGAAGAGGCGGCTGCGCACGGTCCGGTCTTCGACAAAGTCTTCTTGTGCGACGGCGACGCGCTGATCTTGTCGATGCCCAAGCTGCTGCGCATTTTGGAAGCGGTGCGTGAGCGCCTGCCCTGGGTTCGCCGTGTCGGGACCTACGGCGACACCCGCAGCGTGGGGCGCAAGTCCGCAGCCGACCTGAAGGCGCTGCGGGAGGCCGGACTGGGCATCGTCTATCACGGTCTGGAGACCGGCGACGAAGAGGTCATGCAGCGCATCGACAAGGGCGCGACCCGCCAGGAGTGCGTCGACACAGCGCACAAGCTGAGAGACGCAGGCATCGTGCACTCGGTCATCGTACTGCTGGGCATCGGCGGACCCGACTCGAGTGAGCGTCACGCAACGGAGACGGCGCGGCTGTTGACCGAGATGGACCCGGCTTTTGTGGGCGCCCTGACCACAACGGTGGTGCCCGGTACGCCGCTGGCCGAGGCCCAGAACGCCGGCGACTTCACACTGCCGGACGTGTGGACCATGCTGGCCGAGCTGCGGACGCTGATCGCTGACAGCAGGCTGACGGATTGCCGGTTCTCGTCCAATCACGCCAGCAACTATGTGCCGCTGCGTGGCGTGCTGCCGAGAGATCGCGACGCCATGCTCGCGCTGCTGGATCCGGTGCTGGCCGAGCGCGACGAATCGCTGCTCAAACCCGAGTGGATGCGCGGCCTCTAAACCCTGACCGTGCGGGTGCTCCCTGTTCCTGTCCCTGTCCCTGGCGCTACTGCGCGGCGACCTGGCCGTCTGTGGGCCGCAGGCACGTCTGGGCGCATTCGCTCATGTAGTCCATGTGCGTGCGGCCACCCAGCTTTCCCAGCTGCTCCGCCACGTCGAACTGCTCCTGGCAGGCGAACTGGCACTTGCGTGACGGGCTGTCCGCGGATGGGCCCGTGTTGATGGATGTGACGAGGAACGACAGGCCCGTCACGACCATCAGCAAAAAGACCAGTCCCCATCGGCGCGTGTCGAAGCTCTCTGCGCTAGCCGGTTTGCGGCCCTCCTTCCGGCTGACAGGCTTCGGCAGAAACGCGGCTGGTAACGGCGTCCGAGAGAGGTCGTCCTCTTCCAGCTCGGGCTCCGGTTCGGCAGCCTTGACAATGAGCGGCGGAATCGACTGCACCGAGCTTCCCTGGGCGAGCGCTGACGGTGGGCGTAGGTTTGTGGGGACTCGGGTCTGTGAGTCCTCGGAGCCTTGCGGCGGGGGCACGCCCGGCTGCGTCGGCTCGGGGAAAAACGAGTCGAGGTCTTCGGGAATCTCTTCCTCAGCCGCAGGCGCTTCTGCCGGCGCTTCCTCGATGAGCACCGAGTCGGTCCAGAACCCGTCGGGCACGGGCGAGACCCGCTCGGTGACGTCGACCGAGTGGGTGATCACGCCGGTGATCTCGCCATCAGCGCCCCGCATCGGCTGCCACACATAGTTGAAGTAGCGCTCCTCGCGGACACCGTCGGCGTTGTCGATGTCGGCGCGCACCTCGTGGCCGGTCTCGGGCTCGCCGGTGCAGAAGATCCGCTCGAACGTGTCCGCAAAGCCCTGCTCGGCGAACTCGGGAAAGGCCTCTCGGTACGGCTTGCCCAGCATCTCGCGCGGGCCGACAGCCTGCCGCCAGAGGTCGCTCACGAACTCCACGATCAGGTCCGGGCCGCGAAACACCGAGATGATGGCGGGCGCCTGCTCGATCACGGCGCGCACCCACGCCCGCTCCGACTGCAGCTCCTCAACTTCTCGTCTGGTCACACATTCCTCGCGCGCCGAGGGTAGCTCGCCCGTGGCGGTCTGGACACCGTCGCATATCAACAAATGGGTAACACCACCGGGGTTGACGCTCGCGACTGCATGAGGGAAAGGCGCCGCCTGCTGTGTGCAACCGTGGTGCGGTTCCCTGTCAGGGGGTTGTTCCTGAGTCCTCGGCGGCTTTGCGCGGAAACGTCAGGCGGAACGCGGCGCCCTTGCCGGTACCGTCGCTCGACGCGGACAGCGTGGCGTTCAGGGTGGCGGCCTGATTCGCCGACCGATGGAGGCCGAAGCCATGGCCGTTGGCCTTGGTGGTGAAGCCGTGCTGGAAGATGCGGTCCGCGGTGGCTGCGTCCATGCCGACCCCGGTATCCTCTACTTCGATCACCGCTGCGTCCGGCAGATCGCGCAAGCGTATCGTGATGGTGGAGCTGGCCGAACTCGACGCGCATACCGCGTCGCGAGCGTTCGTGAGGAGGTTCACGAGGATCTCCACCACTCGGTGCCGAACCGTGGTCAGTGGCGCCGTCTGGCCAAAGTCGCGGACCACTGCGACCTCGTCCCCGAGGTCGGCGAGCGTCAGCGCCTCGTCCGCGAGCTCGGCGAGACAGACCGGCTCGACCAGCTGCGAGGTCTTTGCCAGCCCCTGCTGCGAGGCGATCACCTTCTTCAGGTGTGCGACGTGTCCGCTCAGCGTCTCCAGCTCTTGGAGGGTGGCCGCGCGGTCTGCGATCAGCTTGTCAGCCACGGCACGCAGATAGGCCGGCAGGCGCGCGCCGGTCGGATCTTCGGTGAGATATTGCGCGAGATCGTCACGATGAAGTTCGATCAGCGACGCGACCCGCTCGACGCCGTCTACCCGGGACTTTCGTACGGACCGCTCCATGAGCGAGGTGCTGACCACAACGCTGTTCAGCGTGTTTCCCACGTTGTGCAGAACACCGGCAGCCATCTCGGCCATGCCGGCTCTGCGGGATAGATCGATCATGTCCTTGTGGGCCACCTGAAGCTTGTTTCTGGAGTTGTTGCGCTCGGTGATGTCGCGCACAACACAGACGATGCCTACCTCGGTACCGTCCCGGAAGCTGGACGCGGACAGCTCAATGGGGAACCCGGCTCCATCCGCACGTTTCCCTTCGGCCTCGAGACGGACGGTGCGCCGTCCGGCCAGGGCGTCCTCGGTGGTCCAGCCGCTTACGATGTCGCTGATGTGCAGGGCGAGAGCCGCGTCTTTCGTGTGCTGGAACATCTGCTCTGCCGCTCTGTTCCAGCCCCGCAGCTCGCCGGAGGCACTCAGCGTTACAATGGCCTCGGCCGCGGCGTCCAGGGTGGCGGCCAGGCGAGACTCGCGCGCTGCCAGTTGCGTTTCGGCCTCCTTGCGCGCGATCACCTCGCTGGGAAGGGCACGGCGCTGGACGATCAGCGTCGCTTCACAGCCGCCCAGACTCACCGCAACCGGCACCTGCTCGCCACCGCCCGGCGGCGCGCTGAGCGCCATCGGCAAACCGACGGTCACGGGCGGAAGTGCGGCGTCCATTGCGCGACGCGCCTGGCCCGCGATCACATTCAACAGCTCGCCCACTGCGTCTTGGACCAGCTCGTCAATCTCAGGCCCCAACTCGAGCCCGGTCATCGCCGCTGTGACGTTTCGTGCGGCTGAGCGATCCAGCAACAGCGTGATGCCGTAGCACTCGGTCTTGGTCTCGAACGGCAGGAAGCTGCCGATGGGGGCGTTGGGTTCCGCGTCGGTGGGCGGCTCTATCAGCCCTGCTTCCAGCTCAAAGCCCATCATGTCCACGACGGCGGTCGCCGACGAGTCCAGCGCGTGGCTCCAAAGGCCGAGCAGGTCTCTCTTTCGTCCAGCCGTCCTGGTGGTCGTTGCACTCACGTGGCACCTCGTCCTTTGTGGCCGATTCAGTTGAAGATGGGGTTCAGCACCGTCTGGAAGATGGCGGGCGTAAACGGCTTGCTGATCAGGAACGTTACACCTGCGGCGTCCGCCTGTGCGCGTATCGCAGGTGTGCCCTCGGTGGTGACCAGGCCGAGCTTTGTGTCCATGCCTCGGCTGCGCATCTCAGTGAGCAACTCGATTCCGCTCATATTTGGCATGTTCAAGTCGGCCAACACCAGATCGAAGTCGGCATCCGTGACGGCTCGCAGGGCCGCCACCCCGTCCTCGGCTTCCTCGACCGCGGCGTCACCGAAGCCTGCGTCCTTCAACGTTCGGCGGACGATCATTCGCATCACGCGGCTGTCATCGACGATCAGGATTCTCATCTCACACCTCTGTTAAGATTACATCGTTACCAGGCCTACGGGACAAGAGCCTCACAACCTTAGAGGCTTTGGCAGGGGCCGTGTTTTTGGGGGGCGACGAGGGCCTGTATCAACCTATACGGCGTACTTGATAATTTCGTAGTTAGGTTACGAAACGCCTTGAACGATACGCTCTGATGTGAGCCGGCAACCGGGTAAGGCAGGTTGGCGGTCAGGGGGTACCGATGGACGAGGTGGGCCTTGAGCTCCTTCAGGAGTTCCTTGCCGAGAGTTATGAGGGGCTCGATCGACTCGACAACGACTTCGTGTCGTTGGAGAGCGACCCGCAGAACTACGACCGGCTCAACAATGTGTTTCGCACCATCCACACCATCAAAGGGACGTGCGGCTTTCTGGGGCTCCCGAAGCTCGAGGCGCTGACGCATGCCGGAGAGACGTTGCTGGTCCGCCTTCGTGACGGCGAGATCGCTCTGGAGCCACGGCTCACCACTGCGCTTCTGGCTATGGTTGATGCCGTGCGGGCGCTGCTGGGCACCATCGAGCGCACGCATGCGGAAGGTGACTCGGATCACAGCGCGTTGGCGTCCCGGCTTGTGGCCTTTGCGGCCGCGGAGCCTGGTGACGGTTTCGACGATGAGCCGGCGGCGGTCACCAGCGCTGTTCCGGCGGGCGCTGACCTTGCGATGCCGGACGGGCCGGGCAGCGTGTCCCCGGTGGGTTCCGACAGTATCCGAGTCAACGTGTCGCTGTTGGACAGCCTCGTGGATCTCGTCGGGGAGTTGGTGCTCGCGCGCAACCAGCTCCTGCAGTGCGCGGCCGGCCAGGAAGACATGACGCTGACCAAGATGACGCAGCGACTGAATCTCATCACCAGCGAGCTGCAAGAGAGCGTCATGAAGACGCGCATGCAGCCGATCGGAAACATCTGGAAGAAGTTTCCGCGTATCGTCCGCGACCTGGCCCACACCTGTGACAAACGAATCCGCCTTCTGATGGAGGGGGACGAGACGGAGCTGGATCGAACCCTCATCGAGGCGATTCGGGATCCGTTGACTCACATGCTGCGCAATGCGGCGGATCACGGCATAGAGAGCTCGTCAAAGCGCCGCGCTGAGGGCAAGGCCGAAGAGGGGCTTCTGCACCTGCGCGCCTACCACGAGGGTGGTCAGGTCAACATTGAGCTCACCGATGATGGTGCCGGAATCGACGTTGATCTCCTTCGCGACAAGGCCGTGACGTCGCGGCTGTTGACGCCGCTGCAGGCGGCACGTCTCAGCGCGCGCGAGGCGCTCGATCTCGTCTTTGAGCCCGGCCTCACCACCGCGCGAGAGGTCACGAACGTGTCAGGTCGGGGTGTCGGTATGGACGTCGTGCGGACGAACATCGAGAAGATCGGCGGGTCGATCGATCTGGCCAGCAAGCCGGGCGTCGGGACCACCATCCGCATCAAGATTCCGCTGACGCTGGCGATCATCCCGGCTCTGCTCATCCGCAGTGGTCACGAGGAGTTTGCGATTCCACAGGTCAGCCTGCTCGAGTTGGTGCGACTGGAGGCCGACGAAGCCGTCGAGCGCATCGAGCGTATCGCCGGCGCCCACGTCTACCGCCTGCGCGGGCGGTTGCTGCCGCTGGTGTATCTCAACCGAGAGCTCGGTCTGGAGGAGGATGACTCGGCCGACGCGTCCACCATCGTTGTGCTGCGTGCGGACGACCGCGAGTTTGGCCTGGTGGTCGACCACGTGCGTGACACCGAAGAGATCGTGGTCAAGCCGCTGGCAAAACAGCTTCAGGGTCTGCGCCGATACGCGGGCGCCACCATCATGGGAGACGGCCGCGTGGCCCTCATCCTGGACGTCCTGGGCCTGGCTCAGCGCGCCAGCATTGTCACCGACGCACGGCACCAGGGGCTGCAGGAAGTGAGAGACGCTGAGGAGACGGCGACCGAAGGCGTCACCCGCTCACTGCTGCTGGTCACAACACCGGATGACGGTCGCATGGCGATCGATCTCAGCGCGCTGTCCCGACTGGAGGAGGTCCCGCGAAGCGCCGTCGAGTACGTCGGCGGGCAGCGGGTCGTCCAATACCGTGGTGCCGTCCTGCCGCTGGTCTCCGTCGAAGACGTGCTCGACGAGCGCCGCCGTGCGCCACGGAGCGGACCCGGCACCCGGGCCAGTGCGAGCGATGAGTCACTGAACGTCCTCGTGTGCAATCACCGCGGCCATGCCGTCGGAGTAGTGGCGGAGCAAATAGTGGATATCGTGGAGTCCTCCGTTGAGAACCTGCAGGCCAGTACCCGGCGCGGGGCACGCGGGGTGCTCGTCGTGCAGGGTCGGGTGACCGAGCTGATCGACCTGGACGCTTTCGTCGACGTGGCGGTGAGCCGCTTCTACGGGGCGTCCGCGCTCGGCACACCGTCCGACCCTGACTCCGTGATGGCGGGAGCGTAACCATGGCGACCACGCAGCTATGCACCTTCTTTGTGAACGGCCTGTTCTTCGGCGTAGACGTGCAGCGCGTCCAGGAGGTTGTGACCTACCAGACGATGACGCGGGTCCCCAAAGCCCCACCGGTTGTTCGGGGGCTCATCAACTTGCGTGGGCAGGTTGTGGTCGCGTTGGACCTGCGACGTCGACTCGGTTTTGCGGACCGCGCGCCCGATGTTGAGCCCATGAACGTCGTGCTGACCGATGAGGGCGGCGCAGTGAGCCTGTTGGTGGACAGTATCGACGATGTCCTGCTCGTGGAGGATCGAGACCTGGCGCCACGACCGGAGACGATTGAAGGCGCCATGCGCGACCTGGTCGACGGCGTCTACATGCTGGAAGGTCGCCTGCTCCTACGCCTCGACATCGAAAAGACAGTCAATCTCTGTTGATGAGAAACAATTTCAGGGGGTTACGATGAACCAGAAGACCAAAATGAAGACCGGGCGAAAAGGGACGGCGAAGAGCGGCCGCGTCAGCGTGGACCACGAAGCGCAGGGCAAGCTCGACGCCATCGATATGGCGCAGTGCGTGATCGAGTTCGAGATGGACGGCACGATCATCGCGGCCAACAAGAACTTCCTTGCCCTCGTCGGCTACCGCTTGGACGAGGTCGAGGGTCGCCACCATCGCATGTTCGTGGACACGGTGTCCGCCAACAGCGACGAGTTCGCTGATTTCTGGGCTGGGCTAAACCGGGGCGAGCACGCGGCCAGGGAGTACAAGCTCCTTGGGAAAGGCGGTGCAGAGGTCTGGATTCAGGCGGCGTACAACCCGATTCTGGACTTGGCCGGCAGCCCGTTCAAGGTTGTTACATACGCTACAGACATCACCGAGCAGAAGCTCGCGGACATGGCGCTGCGCGCTAAGGTCGACAGTATGCTGGCGGTCGTCAACGCCGTCGCCGGCGGGGACCTCAGCCAGGAGATCCAGGTCTCGGGAGCCGACGAGATCGGCCAGCTGGGCGAGGGGCTGGCCCGGTGCTTCGCCAACTTGAGGGCTGCCCGAACCCGAGAGGCTGAGGCGCTCGAGCGTGATCAGCGGGCGACGGCCCTGTTGCGAGAGAAGGTGGAGCAGATGCTCACGTCGGTCACCGCAGCCGCCGCGGGTGACCTCACGAAGTCGGTGGCCGTCGCGGGTGACGATGCGATCGGGCTGATGAGCGAGGGGCTGCGGGAGTTTCTGACGTTCCTGCGCACCAACATCCGAACTATCGGCAGCTCCGCGCAGACGCTGGCAGCATCGTCCGCGCAGATGACCACTATGGCCATGCAGCTCGGAGGCAACGCCGAAGAGACGTCCACGCAGGCCAATGTGGCGGCCGCCGCGGCCACCCAGGTCAACGCCAACGTCCAGGGCGTGGCCAGCGCTGCTGAGCAGATGACGGCCAGCGTAAAGGAGATCGCGCGCAACGCCGCCGAGGCGGCCGACGTGGCGACTACTGCGGTGCAGATGGCCAACGAGACCAACACGACCGTCACCAAGCTCGGAGAGAGCAGCAAGGAGATCGGCAATGTCGTGCGCGTGATCACGGCGGTGGCCCAGCAGACCAACCTGCTGGCGCTGAACGCGACGATCGAGGCCGCTCGAGCCGGTGAGGCCGGGAGAGGCTTCGCGGTGGTCGCCAACGAGGTCAAAGAGCTGGCCAAGGAGACTGCCAGAGCGACCGAGGACATCAGCCGGAAGATCGAGGCGATTCAGCTGGACACGCGCGATGCGGTGGACGCCATCGGCAAGATCTCCACGATCATCGACCAGATCAGCGACATACAGGTGACGATCTCCAGCGCGGTCGAAGAGCAGTCCGTGACGACCAACGAGATTGGTCGCAACGCGACCGAGGCCGCCCGAGGGAGCGCCGATATCGCTACAAACATCGAGGGTGTCGCCCGAGCGGCACAGGACACGACCCGCAGAGTCGGTGAGTCGCTGACCTCGTGTGAGGACCTGTCAAAGCTCGCGATCGACCTGCAGCAGCTCGTCGGGCAGTTCACGTACTAGCGGCCAAAGGGGAGGGCGATGCGTAAGATCCGACTCTTGGTGGTCGAAGACTCCGTCGTCGTGCGGCGTCTCGTCGCTCGCGCGATGGAGCCGGTACCGGACGTGCAAGTCTGCGGCGTCGCCCGCAATGGGCGGCTTGCGGTTCAGCGGGTGGCCGAGCTCAACCCGGACGCCGTTCTGTTGGATCTTGGACTCCCTGATATGAGTGGGCTCGAAGTGCTGCGGTCGCTCAAGCAGCTGCGTCCCAGCCTGCCGGTGGTGGTGTTTAGTGCATCGGCTGGAAAAGGCGCCGTCGCCACGGTCGAGGCGCTGCTGGCCGGCGCCGGCGCCTGTGTGCTCAAGCCCAGAGCGGCGCAGAGCTTGGATGCCGGCGTCGTCGAGGTCGTTCGAGAGCTGCTGCTGCCGCCACTGCGGGCTCTTTGCGGGGACCGTGGTGTTGCCCGCCGCACCCGTCGCGGGGAGCCGCTGGCGACATCAGACCGCCGTCGACGTGCCACTCGAAAGAACCGGAACATCGAGGCGGTCGTCATCGCGAGCTCAACCGGAGGGCCCGCGGCACTTCACGTCGTGTTGGGCGCGCTGCCGGCCGACCTGCGCGTGCCCATCTTGGTTGCGCAGCACATGCCCGAGGGCTTTACGGAGCTGCTGGCGGAGCGGCTGAACAGAACGTGCCCGGTGGCCGTCCGGGAGGCGTCGGACCATACCGCGCTTTCGCGAGCCGATGTGTGGATCGCGCGCGCTGGACAGCACCTGGAGGTTCACACGGTCGGCGGACGACACCAGCTGAGTTTGAACAATTCGCCTCCGGAGAACGCGTGCAGGCCCTCGGCGGACGTGCTGTTTCGCTCGGCTGCTCGTGAGTTTGGCGACCGGGTTCTGGCCGTGGTGCTTACGGGCATGGGCGCGGATGGACTACGGGGCTGCGAGGCCATCAAGGCCGCGGGCGGGCACGTCATCGCGCAGGATCAGGCGACCTCGGTGGTGTGGGGAATGCCGCGATGTGTCGTGGAGAGCTCGCTCGCAGACGAGGTGCTGCCGCTGAGCGAGGTCGGCGACGCCATCGTGCGGCTGACGGCCGCGTTTGGGCGGTCTGGCCGGAGCGTTGGGGTCGCGTCATGAGTATCAGCTGGGCCAGCTACTCGTTCGTGGCGCAGACACTTCGAGCGCAGACGGGGATCGTCCTTGGCGACGAGAAGAGTTACCTGGCCAACACACGACTTCGCCCGCTTGCTCGAGCTGAGGGCTTTCCGTCCGTAGACCTGCTTGTCGACGCGGCCCGGGCGGGCAGCAAGCCCATGCTCATAGACCGGATCATCGAGTCGATGACCACCAATGAGACCACCTTTTTTCGTGACCTCCAGCCGTTCGAGGCGCTTTGGGGCGACGTGATCCCGCGGCTGCTCCACGCGAACCGCGGGCATCGGCAACTGGTTGTCTGGTCGGCAGGCTGCTCGACGGGTCAGGAGGCCTACAGCCTGGCAATGATGCTCCAGGAGCACTTTCCACAGCTCGCCGACTGGTCTGTGCGCATTATCGGGACCGACATCAACGAGAGCGTGCTCGTAGAGGCGAGACGCGGTCGCTACTCCTCATTGGCTGTCAGTCGCGGGCTCCCTTCGCATCTGCTTCTTCGCCACTTCACGCCTGAGCAGGACATGTGGGCGCTGTGCGACGAGGTCAAGTGCGCCGTGGAGTTCCGCCGAATGAACCTGTTGCACAGCTGGCCGCTCCTGCCGACCTGCGACCTGGTCTTGATGCGCAACGTGCTCATCTACTTCGACTCTGAGACCCGCCTCGGCCTTCTTCGGCGGGCGCTGCAAAAGCTCCAGCCGGCCGGGTACCTGTTGCTGGGGGGCGCCGAGTCGATTCGAGCGCAGGACCTGAAGTGTCGGCGCCATCAAGTGGGCCAGAGCATCTTCTATCAGCGATGTGAGTGGGAGGCCGGCTAGCGGCCCGAGAGGCTTATTGGAGGGCGTCGTAACGCTTGTAGAGGATGTTCTCCTCGCGCCCGATGCGGGCCCCCAGCGCGGCGAAGAGCTGGCCGAAGTCACGGGCGAACTCCAAGCCCGATCCGCCGCCCTCGTACTTGCCGAAGAAATCCAGCGCCGCCTGCGACACCGTATCCATGTCCTTGGCAAAGATCTCCAGCGTGTTGCGCAGACTCGGATCGTCTTGTGCGGCGCGGTTCAGGGCCGGATACAGCTTCTCGTCTTCTTTGGCGAGATGAGCCAACAGGCCCTGCTTGGCCGACAGCAGCAGTCGCTGCCCCACCGGCGAGCCCACGCCGGCCGTCTTGATCTTCTCCAACACCTGCACGATCTGGCCGTGCTCACGCCTGAGTTGGGTTGTAAGTGACACGATTCAGCCTCCTATCCAGTCATGGTGAAATTGACCGTCCTCTGCCCTATCGGCACATGAGATTTATCCTGCATAAAAAAGATCGCGGATAGACCAGGACGAACCGATTTCGCGTTGGTGACGCAACGCTTCGCTACTCAGGAGCGGGTGGCGCGGTGTAGGTGAGCGCATGCGGGAAGACGGGCGTGACCTTGCCGGCGTTCGGCTGGTGCCAGCGCTTGCCGATGATGACCAGCGGACCGGCGTCGGGCGACGCTATTCGGCCCCGAGGTCGACGCAGCCGACGAGGTACTTCAACGAGCCGCCCTGGATGTGGCCGACGCGCAGAAACGTCATTGCAGGCGGCAGCTTCTCGCGCCAGAAGGTCCAGTGGCCGACCAGCACGCCATCCCAGTACATGCGTGCGTTGCCGTCGTCGTCCCCGGGTCCCACACGGTATTCGATACGCACCGTGTGGTCGCCCGCGCTGACCGGCAGGTCGTGTGTCGTGTAGGCGTAGTGGTCTTTGGTCCACTCGGGGTAGAAATGGCCCTCGCCGACCAGCGCCGACAAGAACCAGATCTTCGTGTTGGCCAGCCGCAGGCCCAGCTTCTTGTGACCGGCGTGGACGAACAGGTCCAAGAACTCGGTCTCGTGACCCTTCAGGTAGCGCTTGAAGTGCCCCGCGCTGCAGCCCTTCAGCGAGGCCTGGAGCACCCAATCTTCGTCGTAGGGCAGGGCGACCGGCACCTGTTTGTCCAGATCGCCGGCCGCGGGCAGCGGGACGACGGCATCCCAGTCTCGCAGCGTCAGCACCGCGATGTCTGACAAGGTGGTGCCGCAGCCGTCGGTGGCGCGGAGACGGTAGTCGCCCAGATCCCCGGCGCCCACCTCCGAGATCGTCAGCGCCGGCTGTTGGGAGCCGGTGACCTTCTGCGGCGCGTCCGCCAGCGGGACCCCGTCCTTCTCCCATTGGTACGTTACGGCGCCCTCTCCCTGCGCTTTCGAGGTCAGTGTGACCGTCGAGTGTTCACAAACCTGTGCCGACTGCGGCTGCTGTGCGAACACCGGGCCGGTCGCAGCCGTGACAAGAGCGGACGTCGAAATCGCCTCACCGCAGGTTCCCGTCACGCGACATGTGTACTCCGCGCTGTCTGCCTCGGTCAGCGCCGACAGCTTCAACAGCGGGGTGGTCGCGCCGCTGACGTGGGGCCCGTCGGTCACGGGCTTGCCGTTCGCCAGCCACTGGTATTGGAGGTCGTCGCCGGTCGCCACCGCCTCGATCGTCACCGCGCCGCCCGGACAGGTGTGGGCGGACTGAGGCTGCACGACAAAGCCCACCGGTGGCTTGCAGCTCTCGGTGCCGTGCAGCCGAACGCAGTCCAGTCGTCGCGTCTGTCCATCGGACCCATCCAGGATCAGGCGGACACCCGAGATGGTCCCCGAGACCGGCACCTGCTCGACGACCCAGGCCGACGGATCCCCGGACGACACGGTCGACACGGGCTTCCAACCGGCGCTCGTCAGCAGCTGGACGCCGGCGGATCCACCGTCCAGGCGATGCGCATACTCCAGCACGAGGTCCGAGAAGCCGGCCGTGTCGAACACAGGTCCAGACCACTGCAAGCAGCGTGCGCCGGCGTTCTCCCTGCGCACGTACCCGCCTGGTCCCGCGCAGCCGTCCTCGTCGCTTGCATACTGAACGGTCCCCGGCTTGGCGGTCTGGCAGTCGCCTTTCATCACCTTCCAGCGCCCGCTGCCGAACGGGTCGGTATCGAACGGCTCTTCAAACAACGTCGTCGGGGTCAGCTCCAACGCATGAATCACCGTGCTCGCGGTGGCAGACTGCCCGATCGCGTCCGGGTTCGTGACTGTCAGGGTGACCGTATGAGCGCCCGGCACGGTAAATGTCGCCGTGGTCGCCGGCGTCGATGCGTCCGGCTCTCCGTCGCCGTCCACGTCCCACGCATACTGGCCGCCAGACGAGGCGGACCCGTCGAAGTGGACCTGAAACGGCACGTATCCCGCCTGCGCGTCGACCGAGATTACCGCGACCACAGGTGTCGCAGCCGCATCGGTGGCGCCATCGACGACGTCCGTGGGCGGTACATCATCTGATATCGCCTCGGAGTCCGGCTGCCCGCGCGCCATGTCCGGGGCCGCGAACACGGAGCCTGGGTCCGGCACATACATCGGTGGCGCGGGCCGTTGTTCAGCGCATGCGCAGATCGCGACCGCGCCGAACAACACTCGGCGTGTCAGCGGCACCCCGTTATTGTGACGAACGACAGCGCGGGCCCCACTGACCGCGGTCAGCACCAGGCGCCCGTGCGCTATACCAGAAACTCATCGTAGCGATGGGCGGTCGGCGGGGTGGCCATCCACGCCATCAGCTCTTCGACGTCGCCCTTCTCGGCTCGCCAGGCCATGTACTGCTCGTGGTGCTCAGGCGACTCCCAATGGCCGAGGACGAAGAGATGGTGGGGATTCTGCTGATCGACGTGGATGCTCACCGAGATACACCCCTCGAAGGCCCGTGTGTGTCGGGTCTCCGCTTTCAACCAACCCTCTAGCTGGTCCCGGGATTCGGGTTTGACGTCCATGGACATTGCTACGAGCACCGACATGTTTCACCTCCACGTGAGTATTGGACGGGTTTAGTTCCGACGCCCTTCACTTTGCCAGTGGCCCGTAATCCGCACTAGACCCTCTTATCTGGAATGACTGTCCATCCAATGGGACAATGGTCCCATGAACCTCAACGAGATGGTCGTGTTCGCCAAGGTCGTGCAGGCTGGGAGCTTCCGCGCCGCCGCGCGAGAGCTCCAGATGCCCAAGTCCACCGTCAGCCGCCGGGTCGCGGCGCTGGAGGAGCGCCTGGGCGCACGATTGCTGCAGCGGACGACGCGAAAGCTCAGCCTGACGGAGCTCGGAGACGTGTACTTGCACCACTGCACGCGCATCGTGGCAGAGATCGAGGAGGCCGAGCTCGCCGTCACCAAGCTGCAGGCGGCGCCGCGAGGTGTACTGCGTGTCTCGGCGCCGCTCAATCCCGGGTTCCTCGGTCCCACCATCACCGAGTTCCTTCGCCGCTACCCGGAGACCCGAATCGAGATGGTCTCCACGGATCGCGTGGTCGACCTGGTCGCCGAGGGCATCGACGTCGCGATTCGGGTAGGGCGCCTCGCAGATTCCACGCTCATCTGCCGGGCCCTGGGAAAGGGCAGCATGCTGGTAGTCGCCAGCCCGGACTATGTGGACCGCCACGGCGCGCCGGAGACTCCAAACGACCTGAAGACCCACGACTGCCTGGTCTTTGCTGCCGGGCAGACGCGGACCCAATGGCAGCTCCGCTCGGGGCAGACCACCTCCAACGTGACGGTCTCCGCGCGAATCGTCGTCAACGACTTCGGCATTCTCCAACAAGCCGCGCTGACCAGCCTCGGCATCGCCCTGCTCCCGCTGCAACTCTGCCTCGAGCACATCGAGGCCGGCCGGCTTGTGCACCTGCTACCCGACTGGCGGCCCCCCGATGTTCCAATGCAGGCTGTTTATCCAAGCACAAGGCACCTGTCCCCCAAGCTGACGTCCTTCCTCGACCTGCTTCGCGCCCAGCTGAGTCTGGCCACGTGGCGCCCGGGACCGTCAATCCGAGCTCCCGGCGCGAGCACCTGAACCGCCGGCTCGATAGCCGATCGGCCTGCGTCATGCGGGGCGACGATGGTGTGTATCCGACTGTGGCAGTATGATCGGCCGAAATGCGTATTGTTTGGATTGGAATGGTCACGTGCCTCCTCGCCGTGGCGTGCACACTGGACCTGGGGACGCCCCCGCCGCTCCCGGATACTGCGGGGTGGGATGCCGCCGTTGCCGACGCCTCCGCCGAGCTCGACGCCGCGCGCCCTGAGGATGTGGAGGCTGCCGACGACGCCGGTGCGGACAGCGCCGGTCCCCCGGATGGCGGCGAGGATGTGCCCGAGCCGGACGTGCCGGATGTGCCCGAGCCGGATGTGCCGGACGTCTCCGAGCAGGACGT
>CAZJHX010000033.1:0-17625 GCA_964545715.1 uncultured Myxococcales bacterium | reverse complement strand
GGACGTGCCGGATGTGCCCGAGCCGGATGTGCCGGACGTCTCCGAGCAGGACGTACCCGCTGTCCCGGGTCCATACCCGTGCGCCGGGGATGATTGCCCGCCGCCCCCTGTCGCGCACTGGCGCTTCGACGGCGATCTGGTGGACCACGCGGGTGGCGCCGACGCCGGTGTCTTCAAAGGGCTGACCCCCGGCTTCGTGGACACGGGCTGGGGCCAGGGCATCCGCGTCGGCCCCGGTGTGCCGATCTCTGCGTTTGCCGGCGTCTTTTCAGCAAATCTGTCTCACTACACGGCGTTTATACGGCTCTCGGTGGATGTCGGCGCCGACGAGGGCACCATCTTCGGCCTGGGCTCCAGCGGCGAGTCGCTGGCCACAAACGCCTACTCGCTCAAGACGCAAGGCAGCGGCAAGCCGCTCGTCCTGGCGACGGAGCACGGCGCGGGCGCAAACGACCAGGTAACTCTGGCAGCGCTGGGTGCCGGCGGCGCGCAGCATCGCGTGGCGGTCGTGGTCAGCGGTGGTCAGATCTGGTCCTGGGTGGACGGCCAGGCGGGGGCGCCACAGCCGCTGCCCGCTTTCGAGTCCACGTCGACCGCGCTTACGCTTGGCTCCTTCTCGACCGGCGCGAGCCAGCTGGACGGGGTGCTCGACGACGTGCGCTTCTATGACCAGGCGCTGACGGCAGGCCAGCTTGCGAAGATCGTCGAGGGCGACGCCCCGCCGACAGCACAGCCACCGCCGGGTCTGCCCACCTGCTCGGATACGCCAGGCGGGTGTGCGGCGCTGCCCGCCCCTGTCGCGCATTGGCGGCTGGACGGCGACGGCGCCGACGCGAGCGGCAACTATCCGGGCGTGCCCAGTGCCAACGTGACCTGGATCGACGGCCCCAGCGGGAAAGCCGCGCAGTTTGCCGCCTACCCCGGCCGCGTCGACATCTCCAGCTTCGCGGACAAGATGCAGGCATTGGTCACCGATCCCGAGGCCGAGGTCACCATCGCCTTGTGGTTTCGCCGCGACGCGCTGTCGGGCGGCTTCTTTCTCTCGCTTGGCACGGAGGGCGCTGATCTGGCCTCCAACATGTGGGGTCTGGAGCTGGTTGGAGACTCGATAAACCAGCGCTCCGAATACGGTGAGGGGCAGAAGAACCCGACCCTGGGCCTGACACCGGCGCTGGCCGTGGGATCGTGGGGCCACGTGGCCATCGTTATCAAGGACGGGCAGGTCTCGACCTACCGCGGCGGCCTCCCGTCGAAGACGCAGGCGTACAAGACAGCCCAGACCACCTCGCAGCAGGTGCTGCTGGGCCAGTTTTCGCAGACGCCGGCCGCGCTTCACCATGCGCTGGACGATGTCCGGGTCTACGACAAAGCGCTCACGGCCGAGCAGATCGTGGCGGTGCTGGACGACTCGCTGAACCCCGCCGGTCCGGACGAGCTGCCAGAGGAGTACCCCTGCGATGCGGCGGTGCCCGCCGACTGCCCACCCGCGCCGGTCGCCCATTGGCGCTTTGACGGAGACCTGGCGAACCATGCGGGCGGTGGCTCGGCGCAGACATACCCGGGTCACGTCGCGGTCTTCGAGGAGACACCGTGGACGCAGGGGCTTCAGGTCGCGCCCGGCGTGAAGGCGGACGCGTTTGCTGCCACGTTTCTTGCGCTCAAGGAGGCGTTCACGGCCGTCATGCGCTTTCGCCTGGACTCCGTCGCGGAGCGGCGCGTGCTGTTCGCGCTGGGCGACAATGCGGAGACACAAGCCGCCAACAGCTGGTGGCTGGAGGTCAACAACGGCACCCTGAAGGTGCTGGCCGAGACCGGGGACGGGGAGGACACGCTGCAGGCCCTGGTGGCGATGCCGGACGATGACCTGCACCACACGCTGGTGCTTACCGTGGCGGACGGCGATCTGAAGATCTGGTTGGACGACAAGGCGTTTACAACCGTCGCTGCGCCCGCCCTGCAGTCGCAGTCCGGCACGTTCCGGATCGGGGCATTCGGGCCGGGGCTGTGGCCCATGCACGGCGTGATCGACGATCTGCGCTTCTACGACGTGCCGCTGACGACCGCCCAGATGGAGCACATCGTCCAGGGCTGGTCACCGCCGCCCAAGCCGCTGCCGGCGCCCGGTCCGACGTGCACCACCAGCGAGGACGGCTGCCCGTCGGTGCCCGCCCCGGTTGCGCATTGGCCGCTGGACGGCAACGCCACGGACTCGGCGGGCGGGTTCGACGGCGTCGCGACCAACGTGGCGTGGCCCTCAGGCGTGCACGGCCAGGCGGCGCAGTTCTCCGACTACCAGGGCACGGTCGCCCTCTCCGCCTTTGCGTCCAAGCTCAAACAGCTGGTCCAGGCGGACGCCATGTCGGTGTCCTTCTGGCTGCGCCGTGACGCCGTCGGGGGCTATGGCCCCTTCATGTACCTGGGCGGCAAAGGCGAGTCGCTGAGCACCAACTTGTGGGCCCTGCGCGTCAACGGCGGTGCTCTGCGCCTGCAGACCGAGGTCACCGGCGGCGCCGACACCAACCACGAGCTGGGCCCCATCGCCACCGCCGGTGTGTGGACCCACTTCACCCTGGTGGTGAAGGACGCAACGATCACGGCGTACCACAACGGCCAGGTCGGCGGCGCAGCGCCCTACGTCGCGCCAAATACCACCAGCGGCACGTTCGCCCTGGGCCACTTCCCCGAATCCAAGTTTGCGCACGCCCACACCCTGGACGACGTCATGTTCTTTGATGTGGCCCTGACGCCCGCACAGGTTCAGGCCCACTGGGCGGAGTCCGTGCCGGTCGACTAGGGGTCGATGTCGGAAATTCGTTCCTACCCGCGCGGCGACGCCGTTCGCCCGCCTTGCGAGGCGACGATCCGTCCGCGCCAATGTGTCACCATTTCCGCCGAGGACATCTAGACCGCGGCGCTACGCTTGCACTGCTCGATCCGCCGCTGGCCGAGCGCGACGATCACTGCTCAGCCCCGGGTGGATGCGCGGCCTCCAAACGCGGTAGCATGCGACATCGTGTTTTTGAGGTTGGTTCGTCATGTGGTCGTCGCGGCCGCAGCGCTGTGTATGTCGCTGCCTGCCGCCGCTGAGCCGCCCCCGATCGATGCCCAGGAGGCTTACGTGCGCGCGGGCAAGGCGCGGACTGCCGGTGATCACCGCACCGCCCTGAAGTGGCTGCGCGTGGCCCACCGGACGTCGCCTCAGCCCACCTATCTGTACAACATCGGCCGCACGCTGGAGGCGCTGGACCGGCTTGGCGAGGCGTATCAGACGTATCTGACAGTGGTGGCGTACGAGGGCGTGCCTGACGAGCTGAAGGCGCTGGCCCAGGCGCGCGGCACGGCGCTCAAGAGCGTGGCTGAGCGGTGTGTGCTGCGCTTTGACGTGGCGGCGGGGAGCCTGGTCCAGGTCGACGACGGGCTGGTGAGCCAGCGTCGGGCCGACTACGCGGTCGCGCGCGGCAAGCACCTGATCTGCGTGTTCGCCAAGGCGTCGTCGTCAGCGCGTTGCTGGCAGCGGGAGCTGGAGGTCGGGCGACGCACGCCGTGGCCACCGGCGCAGATGGACGGTGCACGCGGAACGATCCGGCTGCCGGCCGCGCTGGGGCTGACGGGGATACAGCTGAACAAGCGCGACCTGATCGTGGATGCCGGCGCCGTTCGCGAGCTGGAGCTGGACGCGGGCCGCCACCACTTGGTGCTGACCCGCGCCTCGGGCTCACCGGTCGAGACCGAGGTGCGGGTGCTGCCCAAGCGCTCGACGACGATCAACGCCGATGCCGCGGCACATGACAGCAGCCTGCGCACCTGGGCGTGGGTCACCGCCGGCGTCGCATTGGCGGCTGGGGGCGCTGCCGCGGGCATGTACGGCTGGTCAGAGAGCCTGGCGGCTGACTCCGAGACGCTGAACCATGAGGCGACCGAGTTGAGCGCCTACAACGCCGCTCGTGCCGACATCGAGTCGAACTTTGAGACGGCGCGGGCGGCGGGGATGGCGCTGTCGATTGCGGGCGGAGTGCTCGCCGCGACGTCGGTCGTGCTGTTTGCCATGGACGCCACAAGCCCCCCGTCCGCCACCATCGTCCCCATGGCCACGCGAGCCGGCGGTGGTCTGTCGGCGGTGATCGGCTTCTGATGCGCCGCGTCTCCTCGGCGATGCTGGTTCTGTGTGTGGTGGGGTGCTCGGATCTGGCGCCGGTGCTGGGACCCGAGCACTTCGACTCCGGCCAGCCGGACGTGTCCGCAATCGACGCAGAGGATGTCTCAGACATCGCGGACGTCCCGGTCGATGTGCCGCCCGATCCGCCGGACACGGGGCAGCCTGCGGACGCCGAGGAGGTGGCTGTACCCGACGTGGACGCGCCGGACACGCCCGACGCCCCGGATGTTCCGGATGCTCCCGATGTGGCTCAGCCGGATGTGGCGGCGCCGTCCACCCGCGTGCTGCCGTTCTTTGTGAGCGCCGCGGGCGCGGGTGAGACCAGCTCGGGATACCTGGTAGCGGCGACGACCGGCTTTGGGGCGGTGGTCTCCTTGAGCGGTGGATCGGAGCTGGACACGACCGCCGCAACAGGTGCGGGTCTGCTGGTGCACCGCGGCCTGGTGCTGGACGGTGAGGGTGTGGTGGTGGACGGTGAGTTCGACCTGACCGTGACGCTGACCGACGGCAGCGACATCTCAGTTCACGAGGAGACGTTCGACGGCGTGGTCGTCATCGATGGCGCCTACACCGTGCGGTTGGGCGTGGGCATCGCGTTGGATTTCGCCGCCCTGACCGAGGCCACCGGCCTCTCGGTGACGGTCCAGGTTGCGGGCGGTCCGACGGCCCTCCCGCATCCTCTGCTGCCTGCCCCCTGGGCGTGGCATGCGCAAGCGGTTGATGTCGCGTCCGACCTCGCCTGTACCGAGTGTGTTGGGTCCGACCAGCTGGCCGACGGTGCCGTGGACGCGGCCGGCCTGGCGCCCGACTCGGTAGGCGTGCTTCAGCTGGCCGACGGCGCGATCACCTCATCGGCGTTTGCGGAGGGTGCGGTGACAGGCGCCGCGTTGGGCCCCGGAGCCGTTGCGCTGTCCGATCTCGAGCCGCCGATCTGCAAGGGCGGGCACGCCCTGACGTGGACAAGCGGTGGATTCTGGGCGTGTGCCGCGCTGACGGTGTCCGCGACAGAGCCCTCGTTTGCGATGTTTGACTGGAACGAGGGTGACGACGTGACGCTGGACACCCCGGCGGGCGGTGACCTGACGGGTCTGCACAACAAGACGACCATCGTCGATGGTGCGGTGAAGGCGTTTGCGTTGGCGGACCTGGCGGTCGGTACCGACGCTCTGGCGGATGACGCGGTGACGGTGGCCAAGCTCGCCGAGGACGCGCTCGCGGCATCCCCACAAACCGAGGCCGCGCTCGATGCGCTGGGCACCGGGGAGTCGGGCGTCCTGTCGCTGTTCCCGACCGGCTGGTCCGCCTCCGGGCCGGAGCGGCGAAGCGGTGAATTGCCGACTCAGCTGGGGTGGATGCGCGTCGGGCGACGTGTCCAGCTGCTCAAGAAGTCTGACGACACCCTGCTGCGGTTTACCCTGTCCGACAACCTGCGCCAGGGCTGGGGCTGCGGAGACGCCAGCCAGGCGCGCGTGGAGGTGCGCATCGACGGGGCGTCCGGCAGCTGCTGGGCCAGCTCTGAGTACGAGTACGTTCCCGTGTCCGGCACAAAATCCCTGCAGCTGCCGTTTCAGATGGTCTGTCTTGCGGACGGTGTCGAGAAGGGGCTGCACACGTTTGAGGTGTGGGCCTGGCAGATCGGCTGCGGGACGGCGTCGATGGCTTGGAACCACCCGCAAAGTCTGTTGCTGGTGGAGGAGCTGGAGCCCACCTCGCTGGAGTACAGCGTGGACGGCGCGCCGTTGGTCAACCACAGCGGCATTTTGCCCATCAAGTTGGACGGACGAACGGTCACTTTGGACAAGGCGTCGGAGGAGACCCTGCTGGAGATCACTTACGCCGACTCCGTGTCTGCTGGGTTGGGCTGTGATCACGGAGGCACCGACATCGAGGTCTTGATGGACGGCGAGTCCATGAGCCCGCCCTGCAGGGTGGCGCACTTCACCCAGGGGTTCGGCATCACGACGCAGAAGCTGGCGCTGCCTTTGGCGATGAGCTGTGTGCAGGCCGGGGTCTCCGCCGAACAGCACATTTTCACGGTGCAGGCCACCCAAACGAACTGCGGGGGCATGAGCTTCGGCGAGCTGCGCGGCCATCCTGTGCTGACCGTGCAAGAGCGTGCGCCGGGCGTCATCACATACGCCAATACCGGCACTGTGACATCAGAGTTCACTGGCACGGTCTTGTCGCCCGTGCTGGGCAGAACAGTGAAGCACGCGGTGAACGAGCCGGGCGAGACGCTGCTGCTGACGTACTCCGATACCCTGAGATCCTCCCTCAACTGCGACGGCGGGGAGGCCGTTGTGGAGGTCCACATGGAGGGCCAGCCGCTGCCGGGGGGCTGTGGGCTGGCCCAGCACATCCAGACCAACCACACCACGAAGAACCACGACAACCACCTGCCGTTCCATCTGAGCTGCGTCGTGCGCGCCCCGCCGGTAGGGAACGTCGCATTTGATGTGCTCTGGCGCGTGGAGGGGTGTGGCAGCGCGGTGATGGGCCACCACCGCAGTCAGCCTATGCTGATGGTGAAGCCGCTATGAGTCGCCCCGCGCTGGTCTTGATAGTGATCGTGGCGGCCCACGCGCACGCGGCCCCACCTGTGACCGTGCAGGGCGTTCTGCATGACCCGAACGGGCAGCCCGCCGGCGGGCCGTTTGAGCTGCATTTTGCCTTGGAGAACGACGCGGGTGACGTGGTCTGGGACCAGCTTGTGGACGTGACGGTCGAGGCGGGATCGTGGACGACCTCGTTGGAGCTGGACGACGTTGACCTGGGCTCGGATCAGCTGTGGTTGGCAATCGCGCTCGCGGGCGTCCCGGCTGAGCCGCGCCGGGCCGTTCATCGCCTGCTGTGGGCCCATCACGCGTCGTATGCGGGCGTGGCCTCGGCGCTCAACTGCTCGGGCTGCATCGGCGCGGGCGGGTTGGCGCCGGATGCGGTGACGGCTGAGCAGCTGGCCGGCGGCGCCGTCGGTGCGGACGCGCTGGGGCAGGGGGCTGTTACGGGATCCGCCATAGCGTTCGACGCGGTGAACTCCGCGGCCATCGCGCTGGGAACGGTGACGCTGAGCCACCTGTCGACGGGGATATGTGCAGAAGGCGACATCATCGCCAAGGATGACGAGGGCTGGAGCTGTGGGCCGGTGACTTTGAGCCAGCTGGCGGACGCGGTCGCCAACTGGGATTCGGACCCGCTGGACGACATGACGCAGACAACTGTGATGGGGGGCGCGCTCAAGGGCGCCGGCAATCAGCTCGAGCTGGCAGACGGCTCGGTGACGAGCGCCGCCATCGCCAAGGGGGCCGTCCAGACCGCGGCGCTGCAGGACGGTGTGGTGACGTCCGCCAAGCTGGCGCCGGGCGTGGTGGCCGCCAAGCACATCAAGACTGAGAGCGGGTTCTCGCTGCAGCAGGCGCTGGTCGAAGCGGCGGCCGCGGAGCTGAAAGCGCTGGTGGCGTACTTTCCGTCCGGCTGGGCCGCGTCCCGAAACACCGACCAGGCTGCGACGCCGGGTCCGACAGGTCCATGGCTGCGCACCGGCCGCCGTGCGACTTTCATCAAAGAGTCCGACTCAACGGCGCTGAAGCTGACGCTGTCGGACGATTTTCGCCAGGGCTTTGGCTGCGCGTCACCAAGCTGGGGCCGGCTGGAGCTTCGGCTCGACGGCGGGATGACCATGCCCCGCTGTCTCGCGTCGTCGTACTTCCAGGTCGACGGTCAGGCGGACAAGTCGTCGCACATGAACACCCCGCTGGTCTGCGTGATCACCGATGTCCCCAAGGGGCTGCACGACGTCGAGCTGTGGGCACAGCAGTCCAACTGTGGGGCAGGCAACCTGTCGTCCGTCGGCAAGCGGCCGCTGGTGCTGGTGGAGGAGGTCGAGACGCCGCAGTTCTCGACCGAGGGTGGAGCGATAAAGGACTACGCGACGGGCGAGTGGGAGCCGGCGGACGGGCGTAAGCTGACCTTCACCAAGGCCAGTGGGGACACGGTCGTCCGCGTCACGTACGCCGACACGATTCGCGCGGACACGTGCGGCGAGAAGGGGGGCGGACACGTCGAGGTGCTGATGGGCGGCAAGCCCCTGGCCGAGCCGTGCTTGATGGCCCGCTCGTCGTGGGTCAAGGACGCACCGCTTGCGCGATTCCACGATCCGTTTGTCCTGACGTGCGTGCATACGGGGATCGCTGCCGGGGAGCACGAGTTTTCGGTGCGGGTGAAGTCGGAAAAAGGCTGTGGGATCGCCGACCTGGGCGAGGACCGCGGCGCCCCGCTGTTGATGGTGGAGGAGCTGGCGCCGTCCGCGTTCGCATTTTCGATTGACGGGGGCGTGAACCTCTACCAGGTGGGCTCGGATTTCACCGAAACGGATCGGGAGGTCGAGTACGACGTGCCAGTGGGCACGAAGACGCTGAAGGTCACCTTTTCGGACACGCTGCAGGCCGGCAGCAACTGCGCGGGCGGCCAGGGCCAGGTGGCGATCCGCATGGACAAGAAGGCGCTGTCGCCACACCAATGCTGGACCGGCGTCCGGTACCAGGCGTTTAATCCGGTCAGCTACTTTCAACAGCTTCCTGTGCAGCTGGTCTGTCTTGTCGACGCGCCGCCACCGGGTCTCCGCAAGTTCTCCGTGCACGTGCACCAGCAGACCTGTGGGTGGATGGAGCTGGGCTGGGGCCGGGGGCAGCATCTGCTGATGGTGGAGCCGCTGTGAGCGCGACCCTGCTGGCCCTGTGGACCGCCGCGGCTCTGTCCGCCGTGCCGCCCGGCGTGGCGTACCGCGGCGTGCTGCTGTCGCCCGCGGGCGACCCCGCCAACGGCACGTTCGAGATCACGGTGTCTCTCATCGACAGCGAGGACGACCAGATCTGGCAGGAGGCGCACGAGGTCAACGTCAAAGGCGGGCTCTACACGATTACGCTGGGCGGACAGTCGGCGCTGCCCGTGGATGTCTTTGCTACACACGCCGAGCTGTCGCTGAGCGTTCAGGTGGAAGCGGACCCCCCGCTGCCCGACGTGCCGCTGAGCGCGGTCTTGAGCGTTCACGAGGCCGCGACCGCCGCGACTGCGGGCGGGTTGGACTGCTCCGGCTGCGTGACGGCGGTCCAGCTGGCGGAGGGCGCCGTGGGATCGGCCGCGCTGGCGGAGGGCGCGGTGGCAGTCGAGGCCGTCGCCACCGGCGCCGTCACAGCGGATGCCATCGAAGACGCGGCCGTGACGAGCCTGCACATCGAGGACGGCGCCGTGACCCTGGCCCACCTGGCACCGCTGGGATGTGCTGGGGGCTCGATCGTCCGCGCCGCCGGGGACGGGTGGTTCTGCGGGCCGTTGACGCTGCAGGATACCGGAACGGTGCTGGCGGGCTACGACCAGATGGCCGGCAACGATCTCACGTTTGCCAGCCAGTTCGGGGGGGCGGTGAAGGGCACCTGGGTGACGCTGGCGCTGACTCAAGGTGCGGTGGGCCCCAAGACGCTGGCCGCCGGCGCGGTCGGGACCGAGGCGTTGGGCGACAAGTCCGTCACGAACGACAAGCTGGAGCCCGACGTGTTCGCGCTGGACAAGCTGGCATTCGAGGCCGCCGGGTTCGGCCTTGGAGAGACCGCGGCCCAGGCGCTGGACACCCTCCAGACTGGGGAGCTGTCGGGACTGCTGGCGCTGTTCCCCACCGGGTGGAGCACCTCGGCTCCAGGAGGATTCACGGGTCCGCTTCGGCCCGCCTCGGTGTGGCGCCCGATCGCCCGGCGCACGCGGCTGTTGAAGCGGTCCGCCACGTCGGCGCTCAAGGTCACGCTGTCGGACGACCTGGAGCAGGCGATCGGCTGCCAGAGCGGTACCACGCGGGTGTCCGTGCGCATCGACGGTCACGAGACGACGCCGGACTGCGGGGCGACCACGCATAACTGGGTCGATGATGGTGCGTACGTCTTGTTTTCGGTGCCGTACGCCAACGTCTGCATCCTGGAAGGGATCGATCGAGGCCTGCACGAGCTGGAGGTCTGGGTCGGGGCCGGGGACTGCACCGACGGCTATTCGCAGATGGGGCTGTCGAACACGACGGCTCAGTACGCGCAGACCACACTGCTGGTGGAGGAGATCGAGCCGGCGAGCTATGCCCACTCCACAGAAGGCACCTACACCCATATCGACAACGAGCCGGCCTGGGCTAAGGCCGACGGTCGCGAGGTGACGTTTCAAAAGAGCGCGGCGGACAGTGTGGTCAAGCTCACGTATGCGGACACCGTCGTGGCGTCCTATAAATGCAACGACGGCACCGCGTTCGTGCAGGTTCGGATGGACGGCAACCCGCTCGTGGCCGATTGCTACACCACAAAGCGCTCAGGGGTGGCGGGTACCGGCGGTACCAACACGCAGGATCCCGTGGTCATGACCTGTGTGGTGCCCTTGAGCGACACCGACGAGCACACCTATTCGGTCTGGCGCAAAAACACGGGGTGCGGGCTGGGCCTGGGATGGGGTCGCCACCCGCTGCTGCTGGTCGAGGAGGTGCCCAAGTCGGAGATCAGCTACACGCTGGCGCCGAGCGCTGTCGGGCCGCTGGGGCCTTGCGAGGGGGGCTGCCTTGTCACGGCGGCGGGGCGCAGCGTCGAGCATACCGTCTCGCCGTCAGCGACCGGCCTCAAGCTGACGTACTCGGACACGTTCGAGTCCTCCACGGGATGCAATGGCGGCATCGGCTTTGCCAGCATCTACATGGATGGCGAGCCACTGAAGCACCCCTGCCTCGCCCGCATGGGCTTCGTCACGTCAACCGGCACGCACGACCACCGGTTCCCGCTGAACCTGACCTGCACAGTGCCGGCCCCCACACCGGAGCTCCACACGTTTACCGTCAAGTGGGGCGCCTCCGGCTGCGGGTCGGTCACGCTGGGCGCCGAGCGGGGCCAGCGCCTCTTGATGGTGGAAGAGCTGAAGTAGCCGCGGGGGCTACTGGATGAGCAGCTCGATGCGGTTCCAGCTGGTGTCCCACCCGCCGCAATAGTGGTCGCCGCCCGCGTGCTCGAAGATCATGAACGGGTTGTTGGGGCTGTTGACCCCCGGGTAGTTCAGGTTGCCGCATTTGTGGCCGTCCAGACCGCGATAGGAGTCGGTCGTCTGGTCGCGGGAGCAGTATTGGCCTGAGTTGCGGGACACCGAGTTGTTGCAGGCGGCGCCCGCGGGCCCGTTGCTGATCCACTGGCAGGAGCTGCGTCCAAAGCTGCGGCAGAACGGGCTGGTGCCGTTGTTCTTGTAGGACAGCACGATGAACGGATCGGTGTCGGTCGATGTGTCGCGTAAGGCGTTGATCCGACCGTCGCTCAGCTTGCAGTAGCTGCTGTCGGGTTTGCAGGGCAGGGCCAAATCGCCGCCGACCTTCTCCTGGCCCGTCACGCTGCCGGGTCGCCGGATGGCGAGTGTCGCGCCGGGGTAGTCCCCTCCCATCCGGCACCACACCTGGAACGTATCGGAGCCGGTCGGGTCCACCCAGAACAGGCCGTCGGTCGGGTTGCCGCCCTGGGCGAGGATGTCCTTGCAAGACTGGCCCGGGTTGGCCGGGGACTTGCCGTAGGCCGCACACCCGCCGGCCCCGCAGACCTCGCCGGCCGGGCACTTGGCGCCCGTTCCGCCGCACGGGTTGCCGCACGGATCAGCCACCGGGGTACTGCACACCACGTCCGCAGGCGCCGGGCAGGCCGCCACGTTTAGACCCTTACCCTCCAGCCCGCAGTCGTTGCTGCAGCCGTCGGCCACCGGCGTGTTGCACGGGGTCGTCGCGACTTTGGTGAGGCACTGCACCGTATTGATCGCCGTGCCGGTGCCGCCGCAGTCCTCCGCGCAGGCCGACTTGATCGACTCGCCGCAGGCCACTGCCGACGCCGCGGGACAGGCCGGATCGCACGCCAACAGCTGCAGCGTGTTTTGCCCGTCGCACAAGAAGACGCGCTTCTTGACGGGGTCGAAGTGCAGCGCGCCGGCATGGGCCGCGTCACACTTGGGGGCGGCGGCGCCCGGAGACAGCATGACGACATCGTGCTTGCCGGTCTTGACGTGCGTGTCCAGCTCCGCCTGGGTCGCCGGATCAAAGGCCAGCGCGGCCTCGTTGACGCACCCGTCACACGCGAGCGACAGTGCGCTGAGCGCGGCGCCACCCGCCTCCGCACCCGCCGCCCAGCTGAAGCCGACGCTCTCGGGCACGACGCAGCCCGTGCAGAGCAGATCAGACGCCGTATCCGCGGTCGCGGCGGCCATCGAGCGCTTTGCAAAGGGGACGCTGTGCAGCGCCTTGCGGGGCAGGGGCTCGCCCGCGACCTCGATCTCCAGGTAGATCGGGGCGGAGGCGAAAACCGACGGCGGCAGCGGCTTGGTCAGCCCCAGGGTGAGCTGGAAGAGGCCCTTGTCGATGCCGACCGTGCCGTGCGCCTCGGACCACAGCGGGTCGAGACCGCCCGCAGGCTCTGCCCACAGCGACGTCTTGAGCGCGATGGACCCGTCGTATGGGGTGCCGCCCGCCGTACTGATCCGCCCCTGCACCACCATGGTCGACGGCACCTGGGCGCCTGCCGACAGCGGTACCACCAAAAGCACCAACAGCATCTTGTTCATGAACCAGACAATACCCGAATTTGTGATCGAGTTTGTACGCGGCTCAGCTTCGCGTGAGCAATAAGGCGACTGCGGCGGCAAGCGCGACGACCGCGGCGGCGATCCACATCCACCCGCGAGACTGCCTTGGCGGGGCGCCGACCTCTTCGGTCGGCTCAGCCGGCGCGACCGCGATCGTGGCCAAGTCGGCTGGTTTCAGCGTGGGCAGCGCCATGGTTTTGGCCTCCCAGCGTGGGGGAGGAGCCATGCCCAATTGGGCGACCGCGGTGTGCAAGCGTTCGCGCAGGGCGGCGGCGCTTTGTGGGCGGTTATGGGGCTCTTTGCTGAGGCACCACAATACGGCGTCGGCCAGCGGCGCAGGGACCGGGGTGCCACCGGCCATCAGCGGCGGCACTTTGGCCTCGACGTGGGCCATCTGCATCAGCACGGCGCTGTTGGCGGTGAAGGGCAGGGCGCCGGTCAGCATCTCGTACATCATGACGCCGACAGAGTAGAGGTCGCTGCGCCCGTCGAGCTCCTCGCCGCACGCCTGCTCGGGCGACATATAGGCGGGCGTACCGATCACGGCGCCGGTGCGCGTGAGGCGGAAGGTGTCGTTGAGCTTGGCGATGCCGAAGTCCATGACCTTGACGAAGTCGGTCTCGCCGTAGACCTCGCAGATAAAGACGTTGCTGGGCTTCATGTCGCGGTGGACGATGCCGGCCTCGTGGGCCTCGCCGAGGCTGCGCAGCACCTGATCGACGATCTCAACGCAGCGGACAGCGCCCATCGGGGCGTCGTTCCAGATCACGTCGTCGAGCGGGTGCCCGTCAAGGTGCTCCGAGACGATGTATGGAAACTCATCGGCGGTCATGCCGAAGTCGAAGATGCGGATCGTATTGGGGTGTTTGAGGCGGCAGGTGGCGCGGGCCTCGCGCGTGAAGCGCTTGAGCCGCTGCGGATCGCGAGCAAAGCGCGTGCGTAAGACCTTGAGCGCCACGGGGCGACCGACCGAGATCTGCTCAGCCTGGTAGACGCGACCCATGCCGCCCAGCCCCAGCAGGTTCTTGAGCTTGAAGCGGCCGTCCAATGTCTGGCCGACCAGCGGGTCGCCGCCGGGACCTTCGTAAGTGCCTGCGATCACGGTTGAAGTTCCGTCCGTGGCGCACACGCCCGCGGTGCTCACCGAATAACACTTTGGGCAGATTCTGCTGCCGTCCACTGTGTGAGTTCCTCCAGTCGAGCCCCGACTATACGCCGTGCTACCATCCAAAAAAACAACACCGAGAGGATGGGATGCGGGCACTTCGATCACTGCTGACCATGGGCTGCGTGTTTTCGATGGCGCTGTCGCTCGCCTGGGCGGCTCCGCCGGAGAAGATCAACTTGCAGGGGCTGCTGACAAGCGGCGCGGGTGTGCCGGCTCCCGACGGTCTGTACGGGATCACGCTGCGCTTGTTCGACGCTCAGACCGGCGGCGAGAAGCTGCATGAGGAGAGCTTCGGCGCGGCCAACTCGGTGACCGTGACCAACGGGCGCTTTTCTCTTATCGCGGGCAGCATCACGCCGCTGCCGGTTGGCGCGCTGATCGGCGCTGATCAGCTATGGGTCGAGCTGCAGGTCGAGGTGGATGAACCCCTGCCGCGCCGGCGGGTGTGGTCGACCCCGTTCGCCATGTCAGCGGGCATCGCCGCCACCGCTTCCAATCTGGCGTGCTCGGGCTGCGTCACGCCCGGGGCGCTGTCGTTTGACGTCTATACCAAGGCCGAGGTGGACGCCAAGCTGGCGGTCCTGGACGTGGAGCCGGTGGTGCCCAGCGGCGCGGCGCTGCCTGCGTGTGCGGCTGGGACGCTGGGCAAGCTCTTCTACGATACGTCCGTCAAGAAGCTGATGATGTGTGACGGCGTCGCCTACCGGGCCGTGAAGTTTTGTCTGCAGGACTGCGCGGATGCGGCGGAGGTCGCGTGCGGCCAGGCGATCGTCGACGACTGCGGGGACGACTGCAAAGCGATTGGGACCGGGCTGAACACCGCGGTTTGCGCGCTGAAGGCCGCATCGGCGGTGTGCAATGCCGAGATCAAAGACGACTGCGACAACGTGTGTCCGATCGTGGGCAGCAACCTGGACCTGGCCCAGTGCGCGGCCGCCGATGCGTCGCCGTGTGGTGTGTTGGTCACCGATCCCTGCGGCAACGGCTGTGGGTACGTCGGGTCGGGCTGTCCCGCCAGCCAGGAGTGCGTGGCCAACGGCTGCGCCGAGGTGGGCAAGGACCCCAAGACGGCCAAGACCACCTGCAAGGCGCTGCTGGATGCGGGCGTCGTGGAGAGCGGGACGTATTGGATCGACCCGGATGGGGATGATCCCAAATCCCCGTTCCAGGTGTATTGCGATATGACCACCGACAAGGGCGGCTGGACTCTCGTCGTGAAGCTGGCGGGCAACAACGCCACGATGAATCGCGCCAACAAGAGCCAGTGGCGCGACCGGATCGCCCTGGGCTCCATCATGGACATGTCCGCGGAGAACGCGCTGGGGGCGTCCTACGACACCGTGCCCTTCACGGACGTGCTGATCCGCTCGGTGTCCAACGCCGGCAAGAACCTGGCGTGGCGTCACCCCAACCAGCACGCCAGCATGTGGGCGGTGGTGGACGCGGGCAAGCGCGTGACGGACGGCGTCAAGCTGTTCGGTGCGGTCTCCAACCTGCACTTCAACGGCAATGCGACGTATCACAACGACAGCTCGATCTTGAAGTTTGGCTTCTTCACCGCGGACCACACGCAGGCGTACACGGGCATCGCGGGGCACAGCCTGGTTCACGGGCACGCGGGCGGCGTGCTGGGCGCGTCGATCATGGATCCGACGGGCGCCATGAGTCACAACTACGGCCCCGACAACGGCAAGACCACCAACTGCATCACCGACTTCGCCGTCGGCGGTGGCTACGACAACCTGGGCGGCGATGACAGCTACGCGATCAACGCGCATTGGTGGGGCGCGGGCAACACGCACACGGCAAGCTGGCAGGCTCACGCGGTGTTCGTCCGCTGAGCGTGTTGGGGTACACTCCGGCCCGCTTGCTGGACTTGGAGTGTCGGCGATGTCGGATGATGTACAGACAGCTTTGGGCGACCTGGCGGCGGTAGTCGCGACTTTGTCGGTGGACGGCGGCTCCCCCGTGGACCCGTCGGTGCAGAAGGCCATACGGCTGGCGCGGCTGCTGCAGACGCGTGGGGTGTCGCTGCAGACGCCGCAGGAGCGCCGCCAGCAGAGCGAGCTGGAGCGCATGATGAACAGCGCGACCGACAAGTCGACGCTGATCCAGATGACCGATCAGGCGTTTCGGTCGGCGCGTGCCGGCCGGGCCGCTGAGCAGCTGACGCACATCCTGGATGTGCAGGGCGTGCCGCGGTTCTTCAGCGCGATCGATCGCGCCATGCTGAAGGGATTTCAGTCGTTTGGCGGGTATCTGCCGGGCGTATCGGTGCCGCTGGTCAAAGACAAGATGCGTGCGGAGACAGCCAACGTCGTCTTACCGGCCGAGGCGGAGCTGCTGCGGGAGCATCTGTCCGAGCGGCGCAATCACGGCGTGCGCATGAACGTGAACTACCTGGGCGAGGCGCTGCTGGGCGAGGACGATGCACAGCGGCGGCTGGCGTCTTATCTGGCCGCGCTGCAGCTGCCCGAGCTGGAGGTGATCTCGGTCAAAATCTCGACGATCTACTCGCAGATCGCGTCGATTTCGAGACGGCGCGCGATCAAGGTGCTCTGCGACCGCATGGAGCTGCTGTATCGGGCCGCGGCGCGCGCGGAGTTCACCCGCGCGGACGGGGCGGTGGTCCACAAGTTCGTGTACCTGGATATGGAGGAGTACCGGGACCTGTCGATCACGGTCGAGACGTTCATGCGGACGCTGGAGCGCCCCGGATTGGAGCACGTGGAGGCCGGGATCGCGTTGCAGGCCTACCTGCCGGACTCGCTGGGGGCGCAGCGGGAGATTACGGCGTGGGCGCGCAAGCGGGTGGCGGCGGGGGGCGCGCCGGTGACGATTCGTATCGTCAAGGGCGCCAACATGGAGATGGAGCGGGTCGAGGCCTGCATCGAGGGCTGGGAGCAGGCGCCGTTTGCCGAGAAGGTCGAGACCGACGCCAATTACAAGCGCATGGTGCAGCTGGCGCTGGAGCCCGAGAACGCCGTGGCCGTGCGGCCGGGCATCGCGTCGCACAACCTCTTCGACTTGAGCTACGCGCTGGTGCTGGCGGCTGAGCGCGGGCTGATGCATCAGGTCCAGTTCGAGATGCTGGAGGGCATGGCCAACCATCAGCGGCGAGCGCTGTCGGAGCTTGGGCCCAATCTGCTTCTGTACGCGCCGGCGACACGCAAGACGGACTTTGTGAACGCGATCGGGTATCTGATCCGGCGCCTGGACGAGAACACGGGTCCCCAGAACTTTCTGCGGCACGCCTTCAAGCTGGAGGTCGACTCCGCGCAGTGGCGCGAGCTCGAGCAGGGCTTCATCGACAGCTTTGGGCGCATGGATGGTCTGCTGGACGGCGCTCGGCGCACCCAGAATCGCTCTGAGGCGGTCGCGGCGCCGGGCGCGCCGTGCACGACGGCGACCTTTGACAACGAGGCGGACACCGACTTCTCGCTGGCGTGCAACTTCGCCTGGGCGGAGGCGATCATCGCGGATTGGCAGGTGCGCTGCGGCGACGCGGCGGCGGATATCCCGATCTTGGTGGCGGGCGAGGAGCTGCGCGGGGAGCGCGTGACGCGCAAGAGCCTGGACCCGTCCAGACCGGGCGTGGTGGTCGGTCGCTATCGTCAGGCGGACGCGGCGGACATCGACGCGGCACTGGCGTGCGCACGGCGGGATCCGTCGGGCT
>CAZJHX010000032.1:71343-75020 GCA_964545715.1 uncultured Myxococcales bacterium | reverse complement strand
CCGACGATATCGCGCGTCCAGAAGACGTGCACAACGGGGAGTCTCGGACGAGTACTCCCAATGGGGTACTGGAACCATGCTTCTACCCGCGTTCCTCCTCTTGTTCGAGGGCTCTCACACCGATGGGCCGCCCAATCCGGAGTGGAAGCATATTCAACTCGCCGTCCGTCACTGGGGGCTAAGGCGCGGCAAGCCAGTCCGCCAACGGCGCTTCGCTCTGCAACGTGCGTAACCACTCCTCCGCGGCCACGAGGAAGTCTGCGCCGCCGACGGTCACGGTGATCGAGCCGTCCCCGTCTCCGATGACGCTGTGCGCGTTGCCATCCGCCGCGCTGATGTACGTGGCGCGATTGGTATAGCTGCCCGTGGCGCCGGCCTGGTCCTCGCCAAAGGTGACCTCCGCGTCGACGTCGAACGTGGCGGTCGCCCACGAGTCGATGCCCCCCAGCGGATCCAGATATCGGGCGTGCGTCGAGCCGCTGTTGGACAGGCGCCCGACGAATGAGAAGGGCGCCGCGTCAAACTGCGGGTCGGCCTTCAACTGATCGGTGAGCCAGATCGTGCCGCTGGTCGCGACCGACTTGCTGCCCTTGTCCGCGTCCACCGTGGTCGTCGTCGTGGTCTTGGTGCTCATCCATCGTACGACGTCGTTGCGGGTCCGAGGATCGTCGGTGTAGCGGTACGAGAACACCGTGTCGGTGCGCTCATACGAGCCCTCCGGCTCTCCAACAGGCGGGTCGTCTGCCGGTGGGTCCTCTGCGGGTGGGTCCTCTGGCGGTGGGTCTTCCGCCGGCGGGTCGTCCTCGGGCGGATCGGGGAGCGGGTCGCCGTCATCCGGATAGGTGTACAGGCTCTGAGTCACGTCGCGCGTCGTCTCCAGGGTCTCCCCGTAGTCGATCGTGCTGTGCACAAACGCGGTTCGTTGCGTGATGCGGCCGGTTGCGACATCGGTGCGCGTCTCCACTCCCTGCGTTGTCGTCGTCGAGACACCCCCCTCCAGCAGCACCGTCGTCTCGGTTGTGCGCACCACCTTCAGGCCACCGTCCTCGATCTTTGAGACCTCCGGCGCGTGTGCGGCCTTGGTATTGGGCTCCACGTTTGTGATCTTGGGGCAGTAGCGCGTCAGCGTGCCGGACAGGTCCCCCTCCAGCGCCGCGGCCTCGCTCGTGTCCCAGCCGCCCGATGCCAAGACCTGATCGGTGCCGTGTCCGGTCGTCGTGGCGGTCGAGTCCTTCGTCACCGTAAACGTCCAGACCGGGTGGGATTGGTAGTCGTACGCCTCGTCGTGGGTCTCACCGTCAGTGACCACAAACGACCGCGACTGGTGCCAGGCGGTCTCGATGTATTCGGTATCCGCGGAGACATCGAACGTCTTCTGGTGCCCGGTGGAGACCAGACCGTCCGACGGGCTGTCGATGGTGTTTTCGTAGGTGAGGCCGGTCACCGCGCCCGCGGTGAAGTGCCGGTAGCGCTTGTGAACGACGTCGCTGGAGCTGACGCCAAAGTCGCCTTGAATCGTCTCGGTGAACGGGATGTAGCCGCCACGCGGGTCCAGCGCGCCGTCGATATCGAGCTCCGGCAGCACCTGCGGCGAGGTCAGCTCGATCGCCGCGTTGGTCACCACGATCGGCCCGCCGGCATACCCTGCCGCAAAGCCCGCCGCCGCCGCGTCCGCGATGATGTCCACCACCTGAAGCACACCGGGATCGGTGACTGCGGCCGGCAAAAACGGGCCGAACGCGCGGTACACGGTGGCCCTGTCGGTCGCGGACATGTCGGACCACTCCACCCGGACGATTGGGGCGATCTCTTCTTCGGTTTCCTCACCGCAGGAGCATGTGAGCAGTCCGGCGAGCAAGATCAGCGTCATTCGCATGTGGTGTCCCCTCATGGCAGCATGCACAGTATCCGATGGCGGTTGAACGGTTCAACCAAGGGTCGCAATCTGGTTGGCGCTAATTATTTCAGCTGGTTACTGCGTGGTGGATCTGGCCCGGGTGTTGCTTAACACCCCTGGTGGTATAGGGGGAGATCTATGAAGCGAACTCTACTCGCATTGCTCGTGGGTGCGTTTGTCGCCGCGTGCGCCATCGGCACGGATGACAGTCAGGAGTCCAGGCGGACGGACGCCTGGGGTGTTGGCGCTCAGCCCGGCCTGCCCGGTGAAGGTGGTCCCGTCGAGGGTGGCGGCAACTCGCTCGTGCCCACCGAGGCGCCTCCGGTTGAGATATGCGACGGCTTTGACAACGACGGCAACGGCGAGATCGACGAGGGCACCGGCGGCGGCTCCTGCACGTTGCCCAAGGGCGACACCGGCGCGTTCATGTGTCTGGGCGGCGACCTCAAATGTACCGAGTGCGCCCCCGGCGAGACCCGCAAAGAGGCATGTGGCTGCGACATGAGCACGGTGCAGCTGTGCTCGGATCTCGGCTTGTGGCTGCCTATGGGCGCGTGTGACGGCTGCGAGCTGCCGGCTGAACCCTGCGACCTCTGCACGGTCGGCGAGCAGAAGGTTCACCGCTGCGACACCTGCCCGCCGGGCAAAGACTGCGGCGGCAACTGCCTCGGCTCCGTCTGGGAGTGCACCGAAGACTGCAACTGGGAGCAGATCACCGCCTGCGAGGTCTACGAGAAGCAGTGCGACCAGGACATGTTCCAAATCGAAGAGTGCGGCAACTGCGGCGAGCGACGCCTGGAGTGCGACGGCTGCTTCTGGACCTACGGACCGTGCATGGACCAGGGCCCCTGCATCCCCGGTGAGAGCCGACCTGCCCCGTGTGTGTCGTCCGGCTGCGCCGGCGGCATGGTGGCCAACCTGGTGTGCGATCCGCAGTGCAAGTGGCCGGACAATCCGGGATGTACAGGATGCCTGATCGGCGAGATCAACATCGAGGAGACCGAGTGCGTCACCGGCAAGAGCTGCGGCGAAGAGGTCATTCAGAATACGTGCAAGAAGGGGCCGCCGATCCCTCTGTGTGACGGCGCAGTGCAAGTCTTTGAGGGGTCGTTTGACGTTCAGATCGTCGAGTCGTGCTCCCTGGAATGTCTGCCCGGCGAGCCGATCCCCTGCACCATGGCGGATGGCAGTCCGGGCACGATGGAGGCCGAGTGCGATGACGAGTGCAAGCCGTCACCGCCCGGCAGCCCGTGTGTGGGCGGCGCCGGTGGCGGCGGCGTGTGCATCCCCAGCCAGTCCTCGACGCCGTGCGGCTGCGGCGCAGTCATCACGACGACGGTCAGCTGTGCCCCCGGTATCGGTGACCCCGAAAACCCGGATGTTCCGCCGGCCGAGGTCGAGCAGAAGGTGGTGGACGACTCGGCGTGTCCCGAGTGCGAGCCGGGCGACATGTTGGAGCTGGAGTGCAGCACCGAGTTTGGCGAGTGCGGGATCTTCACCGTGTCCTGCGACGGTGACACCTGCACCATGCCGGACTGGGAGCCCGCGGATCTGATCGGACCGCAGTGCTTCCCCAAACCGACGGCCTGCATCCCGGGCATTCAAACGGTCAAGGAGTTCTCGTGCGGCGTGGGCACCTGTGAGCAGACGTTCCAGGAGGTCACCGAATGCAACCCGGACGGTTGCAGCTTTACGGTAAACGACACGGAGGAGAAGGACTGCCCGCCGTGCAAGAAGGGCGAGGTCAAGAAGATGGACTGCATCACGCCGACCGGCGAGT